>CAZEGI010000047.1:0-1771 GCA_964512105.1 uncultured archaeon | reverse complement strand
ATTTTCGAGTGTAATTACAGAACTTTAACGTAGCGGGTTAAAAATATGTTCTAAACCAATAGGAACGACAAACCCAGCAGTAAAAACACGATGCCTGCGATTTTCGTAATTACTCTGTTACTAATCCTCTTCGAAATGAACTTTCCAAAATAAACGGCCATCGCGGATAGAAGCGCTAAAGCAAGGAGCGTTCCGGCCAGAACCATCCATGCGTCGTATTCCGTCGCGAAAATCGCGGCAGCAATCTGCGTCTTGTCGCCCCACTCCGCCATGAACACGAGCACAAAACCGGAAAGGAAGGGGTTTTTTGAATATCGTTTTTTGTCATCCTTTTTTTCATGGTCTTTTAAAATCAAAATTCCAAAAAATACGAAAATCGCACCAGAAGCAAGCTTCAGCGTGCTCATGGGCAAAACACCCGTGACCCATGACCCGGCAAGAATCGCAACCCCGTCAACCATGAAAAACGCCAACATAACGCCGAGCAGGAGTTCAAAATGCTTCTTCGTCTTTGACGACAAAAGCAAAACCGACAACTGCGTCTTATCACCGAGTTCCGCGAGAGCAATCGTGATAAACGGAACTGCAATGTCTGTTATCATGATGTTAATTTTTGTATTTATTGCTTATATCATTATATCCCATCTTTGACCTGATATGAAAATCCTCTACAACAAAATTTTCCTTGAGCACGACACCGGAATGCACCCGGAAAACAAAAAACGCCTGGAAGCGTGCGGCGACCTGCCGGAAACGAAAATCGAGAGCGGAGAAAAGTATCTAGAACTCGTTCACACCAAAGATTACATAGAGCACGTGAAGGAAATGTGCAAGGCGGGAATGCACCTAGACCCAGACACCATGACTTCCAAAGGGACTTACAAAGCCGCCGTTCACGCGGTCGGTGCTGCAATCATGGCTTCGAAAACCGGAGATTTCGCATTTGTCCGGCCGCCCGGCCATCATGCGCATCCAACGCATTCAAGCGGCTTCTGCATATTCAACAACGTTGCCATTGCGACGCAGAAACTCGTAAACGAAGGAAAACGCGTGTTCATCTTTGACTTTGACGGCCACCTTGGTGACGGGACTGAGGGATTTTTTTACTACACGGATAAAGTTTTGTACTGGTCTTTGCACCAGTCCCCCGCGTTCCCGGGTGGTGGGGATGTTGATGAAATCGGCGAAGGCAAGGGTCTGGGATACACAATAAACGTTCCACTCCCGCCGGGAAGCGGTGACGACATCTACATGAAGGCGGTGAACACGTTCATGCCGGTTGCCAAGCAGTTCAAACCGGATATTGTCGCGGTTTCCGCGGGTTTTGACGCGCATCACTCGGACTTTCTTCTCGACTTACGGTTGAGCTACAACACATACCACCAACTCGGAAAAATCCTCAGGAAAAAATTCAAAAATGTTTTCGCAGTACTTGAAGGCGGATACGACCTTGATGCGCTTCCGAAATGCGCGTTCAACTTCATTGCAGGGATAAACAACGAGCAGATAAAATTTGAAGAACGCTCGACGGATTCAAGAGCAACAGCAAGAGAGGAGTTTGAACACCGCGCAGGCATGCTGAAGAAAAACCTATCTGAGTTCTGGAAGCTTTAACAAATAAATGATCCCGACATCACGATATCCTACGGAGTACGTAAAAAATTCAAATTAAATACAACAAGCGGTTCATTATACGTCTAAATGTCCAAATCATCTATACTAGTTCCTCCACCCCCTGGTGGCCTCCCAATCCTCGGTCCTGCAGGCATGG
>CAZEGI010000046.1:0-2540 GCA_964512105.1 uncultured archaeon | reverse complement strand
AATATACGGAAATGCATCGAGTTACTTTAATGGTGTTTTTAGGATGAAATTTCTGAGCAATTTTAATCCGTTTTGCGTGAGCTCCCCATGTCTTTCGGTATCGCGAAGGCACAACCAATCATCAACCTGTCCGGCATCTTCGAGAATAGTCCTAAGGGCTGCCTCACCCTCCTGCGTCTCGGCAGAAACCAACCCCTGAATTCTACGTTGGATGGTTCCTATTGAATCTCGGGGAATCGATACTTGCATCCTTACTGCCTCGTCACACTCAAACGTTATCGGATTTTCGGCTAATGCGGGCGTATTACCCCACACCTTGTATACTATCCCCTTGCCATCGTCTGCCAAATTAACGCCTCCCTCGAGTCCATTTAACATAGGTTGCATTTCGCCCTCAAAACGCATCAAATCCCCGGCCGTAAGAAGACCGCCGGAATCTACGGGCTTTGAGAATAGTATTATTAATAGGCCTGGTGGTTTGTCCTTGAGTCTCGTCGGGGGGCGGGTTCCAAAAAGGTTCTGGTCAAGGGGCGTTACGCCGATGAACCATTCCTCACCATCGACAGTCGTTTTGCGATGAAATTGTTTACCGCTTTTACATTATATTGCGGCGCCCCTGTAGCATCTGTTACTTCCCTAAAGTCAAACAATACCTCCATCTTGAACACATCTGCAGGTAAACCTTCGGCCCTGAGTTTCTCGCATACTTCCCTCACGGCATTGTTGCACACATAACGCTGCGAACCTCGAACATCTAATGCAAAATCATCTCCACTCAAAACAAGGTTCCAATCATTTTCTCCGACACCCCAGCCGAAGTTCTCAATCGGAAACCGCTTATCAATCCAGTCTTGGATTCTACCCAATCTCGGGGGAAGTCTGCCGCGCCTCAACTCCATGGGCGCAAGTTCACGAAATGCAGAAAAGTCGGTTATATCTACACCATCTACGCGAAAGGGCACTACGTGCATATTAATAGTATCGAATAGAAACTTATATCACACATTTTTTCCTAGGGAAGAAAGATGGATATCAAAAAAATCCGCGCAGATTTCCCGATACTGAAATCGGGTGTTGTATATTTAGACAGCGCAGCCACCTCGCTCACGCCGGAACCTGTGGTTGACGTGATGATGGAGTATTACCATGAATACCGCGCAAACATACACCGCGGGGTGCACAGGTTGTCAAGCATTGCATCCGAAAAATACGAAAAATCGCACGACGAAATCGCAAGATTCATCAACGCAAAAAACACCGAGCTCGTGCTGACGAAAAATCTTACGGAAGGCGTGAACCTCGTTGCCCTGAGTCTGGATTTCGGGAAGGGGGACACGGTCGTTACAACTGCACTCGAGCACCACAGCAATTTTCTTCCATGGCTGAGGCTGAGGAAAAAAGGCGTTGAGGTTGAGGTCGTAAAATGCGATAAAGAGGGTAACCTTGACTTAAAAAACCTTGAGGAAAAAATCGGCAAAAAAACAAAACTCGTTGCAGTCACACACGTTTCAAACGTCCTCGGCACGATAAATCCGGTTGAAAAAATCGGAAAACTCGCAAGGGAAAACAACGCGTTGTTCCTCGTGGACGCCGCACAGTCCGTTCCGCATATGAGAGTGGACGTGAAAAAACTCGGCTGTGATTTTATGGTTTTTTCCGGGCACAAGATGCTCGGACCAACGGGAACCGGATGCTTGTTCATGCGCGAAGAACTTGCTGGAGAACTCGAGCCGGCGGTTTTGGGCGGAGGGACAATAAGTGAAGTTTCGACGGATAATTACAAACTCGCGAAACCGCCGGAAAAGTGGGAAGCCGGAACCCCGAACATTGCGGGATGCATCGGACTCGCGGAGGCCGTGAGGTATCTGAAGAGGGTTGGAGTTGAAAAAATCGAAGGGCATGAGAAAAAACTGACGAAAAAAATTGTAACTGAATTAGCGGGTATTGATGGTTTAAAATTGTATGGCACAAAAAATTTGGAAAATCACGCAGGAATCGTTTCGTTCAACGTTGAGGGAATGAATCCCCACGACATCGCATCCATTTTAAGCGATTCAAACATAATGGTAAGGTCGGGGCATCACTGCGCCATGCCGCTGATGAAAACGCTCGGTTGTGAGGGCTTGGTAAGAACTTCAGTTTACCTTTACAATACAAATGAAGAGATTAACAAACTCGTGGATATGATAGACATAATATCGAAAGAACTAACATAATTTTTAAACTTTGATTAATAAGATAAATGGATGTAAGTAAATGAAAATCGAACTGCTTTATTTCGGTGGCTGCAAGTGGTGGAAACGTACGGATGAGATTCTGCAGGAACTTCTGGACGAACTCGACATCAAAGCCAGCATAAAGCGCATACAGATAAAGAGCGAGGAGGACACGATAAAGCACAGGTTCATAGGCAGCCCGACGGTACGGATAAACGGCGAGGATGTTCATCCCGAAAAGAAAAAACCGTATTTCGGCTGCAGGACGTACAGGTACAAAAACGAGACCCGACCCTACCCACCGAAAAGAATGCTGAGGAATGC
>CAZEGI010000045.1:0-2877 GCA_964512105.1 uncultured archaeon | reverse complement strand
TCAAAGTTTTTTTTGAGTGGTAAGTTTATCCCGACGGTTATACCGTCAAGTTCAAATGTAGAAACCTCAACGTCTGGTTTGTGCAAATCCACAACAAACCCTTTCTCATGCAACAGCCCGCCCAACTCCACATCCAGACTGTTCGAATAACCCCTAACCCTAAACGTTTTATTTTTTTTTAGGACTTTTTCCAAGAGTTGTGCAGCACCTTCAGCGGTTTTAGATGCTCCAACATAAATCGCGGATTTTTTTGTCAGTGCGAGGCGGTTTATGAATGATGCGGTTCTTTTTTCTATCTCAACCAGCATCAATCTGGATTTTTTTTGAAAATCATGTATCCTGTAATCAAGGTGTTCGCCTTCCAAAACCGCAAGCAACTCGGCTTTCGGAAGCCCCGGATGCTCACCGGAAAATTGGAACAGGAGTTTCATTCATCTGCACCTTTCGTCAGCACATACAGCCTCAGATTCTGCGTTGAGTATGCCGTTTGCTTCGTTCTCATGAAATCCCTTATCATCCATTCAAAATCTATCTTGTGTGATCTGTCATAAAACTCCAAGCCATAGTTGTTTCCCCCATCCTCATCAATGTTCTTCAGCGGTGGCGTAACTATTCCTGCTTAATCTTCACCAAACGCCTGTGCATTTTATATTATATCTACAACCTACCTAACTATATACAAGATGCGCGGACAAAGGACCAAGGGGATAGGCAGAATTGCGACACCGCCCCTGATGGAATCCCAGAATGAGGATGCAGTCATTGCGGAGGCACGCGGCAGGATAACTTACGACACCGAATTTCATCCGGAATTTTTCGACTATGATGTCGCCCCGCGGGTGAGGCAGATTTTTGGAGGTAACCTGCAGGGTATGAGAGAATGTCTGGATATTGTTGTCAGCGGATGCGAGGAAATTGCAGGAAGGTGTGGTGGTCATTACTCGCACGCAGGATATACCGAGCTTGCACCGGCGATACTTGATACTTATGGAAATGACCTTGTCAGCATAAGACGTGCGTTTGACATCTGTTTGAATGCCGGGGCAGGCCTCGGGGAAGATATCGAATCGTTGAGGAGATATAACTTCTACGCATATGCCTGCACAACTGCAATTTCGGTTCATCGCGACAATCTTGATGCTATTGAGCATACGTTGGACGATGTAATACGGATGGCATCCTACCTTGGTGGCGATTTCCTTCGTAAAAGGACACTGACTGCACTTATTCGTTCTTCGGCTGGCGGACTGCAGGGACTCGACAGAATGGTCGAATTGTCTGCCCGGCTTGCAGGTGAGTCTAAACTCGCAAGGGAAATCTTTACATCTCGCTTCGTCGACTTTGAAACATCAGGCGTGCTCGGTAGTATCATAAACAACCATGGCGATAACATAAACAGGACAACGAGGGTATTCGAGATGGTGCTTAATGCTGCTAGCAGGTCTAACGACGCAGGCAGGCTGCTACTCTATCTAACGGCCCCTGCTGCGATATCAACATATGGTGAAGACCTTGACGCACTTGATAGAAGCTTACAGAGCTTTGTAAGGCATTTTGGAGGAAGATACACACAGGATGACCTGCGCGAAGACGGATATCTCCTAGACCCGGAGGTTTTGACTAGCGCGTTCCAGGTCGCGGGCAGAGATGTAAATCTTTTAGACAACATATTTGGCGTTATTGCAGATTCCGGAGTTTCACCCATAGATTTTGATGCCCAAGACATAGTGATGGCTTATGGCGGCAACCCGCGGGAACTTATGATAAGGCTGACGGAATACAGACGAATAACAGAACTACCAGAACGTCAGCGGGAGCACGAACTTCAAAAACTCAGGGAGCATCTTAAGGTTATCAAGGAGGCGGGCGGGTATCATGGGATGAAAGAAAGAATAGGGAATGTTATCGGCAGTCTGAATTCCGTGGAGAGGCCGAGTCCGCGTTTCATACAAGGTGTTGATGTTGATGCGAATCCTCAAAGGATCCTGGGAATGGTAAGGGCCTCTACTGAGCCGCTCTACAGCCAAGAAGATGAGCAAGAACTTCGGAGGTTGTTAGGAGGGTTACTATCCCACACCAGTATCGTGCACAGGATTTATGACGATCCAAACCATGAAAAATTGGCCTCATTCCTGCGCATGGACGAGCCAACTATTCTTTCAGGGGAAATGATGTCTAACCTTGGGCTGAGTGTTGAGCCGGCAGGAGGTTTTCTCACACTTATCATTGATCTAATGATTGATTCCAAGGAGCTTGTGTCCTTCAGGAGCGAGATTGGTCCGCTTCCTACACGTACTGATGCAACCGCCATAGTGCTGACGCCAGAGGCACAAGGGATACAGCACGTTTTGGCCTTTCCGGTCGAAGATACAGCACTCATACAAGACATCTTTGAGGAGTTGAAACATTCTAACCCTTCAGTTTCACTTTACAGTTCATACAAACTTGCTGGAGCAGTGGTAATGCCGATTAGTGCGATAAATGACTTCACCATAGAGGTTGCAACCCGTGTCAATGGTGGAAATAGAAGGGAAGTTTCGAGGCGTTTGGTTGGTGGATTGTTAGATATGAAAGTAGAAGACCTAGACACAGACCTGCTTGATCCTGCTCTGATACCAAAAGAGGTAGTAATACCTTCAGGCGTTGGAGGCGGCTTCATAGGGAAAATTATCGTGCCGGATGACGCATGGCCAGTCGTCGAAGATGAAGCAAGGGCACGGCATGGGGAATTCAAAATCGGCGGACGTGACTGGCGTGATGTCATAACGACCTGGGGGAAGTATGCGAAACTTCCCGAGGTGAAGGAACTGAAGCGTGCTCGTGAAGAATTTATTAAGCGCTTTGGCGAGGACGAGTAATCTGTATTTATTGTTTTAT
>CAZEGI010000044.1:0-3074 GCA_964512105.1 uncultured archaeon | reverse complement strand
GATTGATTATTTCCTCTTTGTTCTGCAGATTTAACGAAGTGGCAAAGAAGAAAAAACACTCAAAACCAAAGGTTTTTGGTGTGTCAAAAACAAAAAAATAAAGCAAAGGCCTTAAACCTTTATCGGCAGTATCACGAGCGGAATACCCCTGCGGTAGAGCTTCCTCTGTATCGAGAACACGGTGTAGTTGTGCAGCAGGCGCGTCATGAACGAGTGCTTCGGAAACACTATCTGTCCTCCGAAGAAAACCGCATTCGGGTAACGCTCCAGAATCTTCGGGGCGACGTTCCTGTCGACCTCGTCGGCCACGTCTGTTCCAAGGGAGTAAAAACCTTCGGCGTGGTACCCAAGGCGTTGCATCAGCATCACGTACTTGTCGATTTCGGATTTCGTATGCTCTCTCAGGCGCTCGACCTCCGACAATCCCTTAAAGGTGCCGCTGTCCATTATGCCAATCTGCACGAATACGAAGTTCCTGAACTCGTTTCCGAACTGCCTGATAACATTCGCTATCATGTGGACTCCAAAGCCGCTGAAGTTGTGGACAAGTATGACCGCGGTCTTGGCGTTGGGATCGAAGCGCTGGCTGGACTCTGCTTTCTTCGTCACGTCAACGATGGTTTCGGATTCCAGCTGTCTGGATTCCAGGATGGCGGTGTCGAGGTTCTGGAGAAGTTTCTCTCTCCGCTCGTAATTGCGCTTTATCGTCAGGCAGATATAAATCGTCGCCCCAGTGATGACAAGGGTCAGCCATCCACCTTCGCTGAATTTCATTACCGTAACGGATACGAGGATGAACACGCTTATGATTAAACCGAGCAGGCATACAAGAAACTTTCTGAGCCACGATTTGATTCTCGAGTGGTGGGCATGCCAGAAAAATATTTGGGTTCCTAGCATTGAGAGCGTGAACGTGAGAAAAACGTTGATGCTGTAAAGCACGACAAGGAACTGGACCGAACCCAACGTGATCATCATCAGTACCAATGCACCCAGGCCGACAATCAGAATTCCGTTCTGGTTTACGAAGCGGTCGGAAAGCAGGGAAAATCTTTTGGGAACCCATCCGTCCAGAGCCATGTTCGCAAGTATCCTCGGACCATCTATAAATCCTGCCTGGGCAGCCACAACGAGCAGCGCAGCTTCCGAGACAAGAGTTATGATCATGAAGTATCTGCCGTAATCACCCAAACTCGGAACGAGGCGTTCCAGGAGTATGGCATTGAACGTTTTACCCTCCACCGGTCCGACGTTGTAAAAAATATAAGCAAGCATCAGCCCGCCCGCTGTGAATGCGAGCGATATCATCATGTACTCCATGGTTCGCTTGGCGGTTTGTATCTTGGGCTCGCGCAGGATGGGAATTCCGTTGCTGACCGCCTCAATCCCCGTGTACGTTCCTGCCCCCATGCTGAAGGCCCTCAGAAGGAGCAGAATCATGCCCAAAAAACCAAGTTCCAAAGAGGTGTTTTTTATGTCCATATGTACCGAGTTCACGAAAGCAGATGGGTTTACGGAGTGCGCGTACACGGCGTACAAAATTATGAACACGTGGGTTATCACGAAGACCGTGAATATGGGGGCCAGGGTCAGCACGGATTCCTTGACGCCGCGCAGGTTCAGTATTATGAGGAGCAGGATGCAGGCGATTGCGAACGCGAGCTTCCAAGCGTACCATTCCGCAGGAAGAAAGCTGAATATCGCGGCAGCGCCGGCAGCGATGGAGATGGTTACCGTTAGAATGTAATCTATGAAGAGGGCACAGCCCGAAACCATGCCGATTCTCGGTGACAGGAACTTGCTTGCGACGATATATCCGCCACTTCCGGTGGTTGACGGGAAAAGCTCGATGATCTGGGTGTAGCTCGCGCCGATTATGAGAACCGTAACTGCGGTGGCGATCGCCACGAAGATTCCGAGATACGGGTGACCCTGCAGAACGCGAAAGGCTTCTTCGGGACCATAGGTTGATGAGGATAAACCGTCAGCACCGAGACCGACCCATGCGAAAAAAGCTATCAGCGAGATTTTATGGAACGTGCTGGAATCAACGGCTCTCGGCGGTCCTATGAACAGGCGCTTCAGCCGCTGGGAGAGTGACGGCTTTTTTTGTTCTTGCATAAGACACCTACGCATTGAATTTCGTATGGATTATCCTTTCTATAAAACTATAGGCGGCCTTCTGGAATTTTTCGCTCGGGTCGTATTCAATATCTCCCCTGAAAGCCTCGACTACCGGGCCGATGAGAAACACCTTGGTGATTTTCCCCTCCTCCACTTCGAATTCAACGTTCAACTCGCCGCCGAGGGTGAAGAACCTGAGCATTTTTCTCGGGTCGAGTTTTTTCCTTATAACCGCTGCGACGGCTGATGCGCATACGCCCGTGCCGCACGCAAGAGTTTCATTTTCCACCCCGCGTTCATACGACCTTATCCTGAACTCGTTCCTGCCCAGATCCTGCACAAAGTGCACGTTGACACCCTTCGGAAAAATTTCATGCATATTCCTTATCTTCTGTCCGATACCGACAACATCGACCCTGTTCACATCATCGACAAACAAAACCGCATGCGGGTTGCCGGTGCCGACAGCGGTTATGCTGTATGCGATGCCATCAACATCAACCTTCTGGTCAATGAAGGTATCAAGCGCGTCGCCCGTGATTCCTATCTCGCCGCGCATCAACTGCGGGCTGCCCATGTCCACCCTGACCTGCTCGACCTTGTCGTTGAACAGCGTGAGTTTCAGGTTTTTTATACCCGCGAGGGTCTCAACGTTCAGGTTCGTTTTGGCAACATGACCGGTATCGTAAATGTACTTGGCAAAGCACCGTATCCCGTTGCCGCACATTTCAGCAATGGTTCCATCCGGATTGTAGAAAATGAATTTCGCATCCGCCTTTTCGGATTTTTGTACGAATATCACTCCGTCCGAACCTATCCCTGTGTGTCTTTCGGAAACCCTTACGGAAAAATCCGCTTTTTTGTCCTCCGGGATAATGACATTTTTCCACTCGTCCACCATGACAAAGTCGTTGGACGAGCCGTGCATCTTGATGAAATGGACTTTCATT
>CAZEGI010000043.1:0-3398 GCA_964512105.1 uncultured archaeon | reverse complement strand
TCATCTCGCTTCCGGTGCTACCAGCAAACCTCAGCGTTCTCGCAGCGCTTTCCGCATTGCAGTTCGGCATTGACTACGACGCGGTTTACCGCTACAACACCACCACCGAGCAGTTTGAGGTTTTCAGGAACATCTCCTGGCTGAACCAGTTCACGGAGCTGGAACTTGGTAAGGGTTACTACATCTACATGCTCCGCGCGAAAAACCTGACAGTAAGCGGCACGGCTAGAACCACACGGCAGAACATAAGTCTCACAGGCGCAAACAAGTGGAACCTCGTCGGATGGAGCTCTCTCAGCACGAAGAACATCGCATCATCGGTTTCCGGCTTGAACCTTGACACGGATTTCAGCGCGATAGAACTTTACAACGCATCATCCGGAACCTTTATAGGTTATTACGACACGGACGAGGCGTACAACACCCTGCACGAGTTTTCGCCGTATAATGGATATTGGTTTTACGTTTTGAGGAATGCGAGCTGGGTTATGAACCTTAATTTGGTCAGCGGTTGTAATCCGGACGGTCATACATCTGTTTTCCGGTTACCATAGCCACGGGTGTGTCGATGTAATAACGGATAGTTCTTAGCCAGCCCCGCGCCCGTCTCCTTCGCATGGACGTCATGACAAAAACCCCGAAGTCGAATACGGTTTTCTTGCCGAGTTTGCTCATCCTTCCGGTAAGTTCGGAATCCTCGCGCGCCCAGAGCTTTATGTTGTAACCGCCGACCTTGTCAAACGCCCATCTCCGGTAGAATGCGTTGCTGCCGCGGAATAGGGCACGATGAAATAGGTCGTTCCATATCTTCAGGATGCAGTTTGCAACAAAGTAGAAAAGTTTATCTAGAAAAACAGCCTCCTCTGGGATAGGTATTGTCGGTCCGGAAACGCAGATGATGTCTGGGTCCCTGAAGTATTTCAGACCTTTCGCGAGCCAGTCTTCCGGATATATGCAATCGGCATCCGTTGAGATCAGAATTTCGCCGGTTGCCTGCTCGGAACCGAGCTGGCGGTTCTCGCCTATTCCTCCTCCGTGACTCGAGAAAACCTTGTTCGTGTACTTCCTCGCTATCTCGAGCGTTCTGTCATTGCTGCCGGAATCCACGACCACGATTTCGAGTTCTATGTCCTCCGGGAGTTTCTGTTTTTTTATGGACTCGATACACTTGCCGAGGTATTTTTCCTCGTTCAGTGTTGGGATTACAATGCTGACTTTCATGTTGGTTATTATAGGAAAGGGAATAAAAAAGATTTTTAAGTCCGTAGCATATATATCCTTTAATATATTCATTTAAGTGAGGTAAAATGAAAAACGACGAACAACACATAATGAGGCTGCTGATGCATGAGAAACCCGTCGGAATTATTCTCGGCCTCAAGGGTACCGAGGGGAAATACGCATCGATTCTTGCAAAGGAGACTGACTGCACCTACACGCACACCCTCAAGATACTGGACATATTCCACAAGTACGGGCTGGTGGAATTCGAGAAGGAGGGGAGAATAAAAAGGGTGGTGCTTACAGAAAAGGGCGGCGATATCGCGCACGAGTTGGAAGGGCTGGTGAGGCACCTCGAGAAGGTCAGCGCGGAGGAAGAAAACGAAGAGAGTAAGTGATTTCCATGCGGACAGGTAAACTGGTTTTGATAGTGCTCGTTCTTTTGGAGTGCGTGAGTGCAGACTCCGCAACCGACGAGTACATGACACTCATCGGAATCGCTGCGCTTGTGATAATCTTCGCGCTCATGGTTTACGTAAAGCGCACCGAGGATAGAAGGGCGCAGGATGTTAAGGACGAGTTGAAGAGAAGAGCCGTAGAGGAAAAAAGAAAACAACTCGCTAAAAAACCTGCCCCCAGGACATACGAATTCAAGGAGGGGGAGAGGGAGGAACTTGCAAAGGAGGTTGAGAGGATATCGAAACGCGAAAAGAGAAGTGCGAGGGGCGAAAAGCTGAGACAGGAATACTGGCAGAAGATAGACACGGTGTTGGGAACGGATTCAGAAGATGAATTGACAAAATTCAGGAGCGAACACGACCACCTTAAAGGACTGATAAAACTCGCGGAGGAGAAGTACCACAACCACGAGATTGACGAAGAGACGTTCCGCGAGATAGTGAAGGACTACCAGAAAAAACTCATTGAACTCGAAACAAGAATGAACAGGGTGCAGAAGGGGTGATAGAATGGGTTTACTAATCAAAAAAAACGTGCATCTGAACTACTGGGTGTGCGGTCTGATATTTGTCATCCTGTTTTTTGTCGTTATCAACGTCATAGACCGCGTAACGGATGAAATCGGATACAATGCTTGGGTGTTGGGCATTGTCGTATATATGCTGGTGATGCCGTACGTCAGCGGTCGCCTGGTGGATTACATGTCGGACAGGTGGATGGACTAGAACTTATTTTCAGTTTCTTTTTTCTTGCGTGCGGTTGAGACCAGCGTGTTCCACCCAAAACCGATTCTTTCGAGATAGTTCGTGAATGTCAGTGAATCAGTTAAAATCAGACCGCGTCCTTTCTTCATTCCGGGAACAATCTCGCGCTCGCGCTTTATGAACCCGAAGCGGACAAGTTTAGGAATGATCTTGTTTTCCAGCGTGGAGCGGGAAAAATTATTTGCTTTCAAAAATTCGGATATCTCTTTTTTTGTCAGTGTTCCTTTTTCAAGAAGTAATTCGAGTAGTGAGGTTGCGACTTTGTGGTACATGGGCTGGTATTTTTTAGGGAAAATGAAATCAACGACATCGGAAACTTCCCATATCACGGTCTTGTCCAATCCCCCCTTTGCCTTAAGGTCCTTACCGTAGTGCGGCGGCAGCCATAAACTTTCGGCGGATGGAATACCGCGCGTAGGTGGCAACACGGGATTTGGGTTTCTAACTTTTGCCATCTTAACTCATTAGCTTTTTTCTTTCTTTTTCCGCAAAACTGCTTTGCAGTTTTGGGACCCAAAATCGTTAGATTTTGTAGTCCCAAGGGTTTTTCTTTCTTTTCCTAAAAGAAAGAAAAAGGCTTTGGGATTTGGGTTACGGGGTTTTGGCATAATGAAGAATGGTAATGCGGAATTAAAAGGTTAATTAAATATCGGACCTTACCCGCGTGTTCTCTATTTTTTATTATTATTAACCATATATCTCTACTATCGTCTGGTTAAATATGCGGGGGTGCCAGAGCACCGCCCTTTTCTTTCTTCCTAAGAAAGAAAAGTGCAGGTTGCCCAAAAGAAAGAATATCAATACACACTTGTAGTATCTTATACTCATCACATCATGCGGGGGTGCCAGAGCTGGTCAAATGGGCAGGGCTTAGGACCCTGTGTCGCAGGACTGCGCGAGTTCGAACCTCGTCCCCCGCACAGCCTTTTTCTTTCAAAAAGAAAAACGCTGGCG
>CAZEGI010000042.1:0-3557 GCA_964512105.1 uncultured archaeon | reverse complement strand
ATGCGGTTGTCAAGCGCGGCCCATCTTCTCGATAATTGCACCGCGGCTCCGACGCCCGCGCCAATACCAACGATGGACATTCCTGCACCAAAACCAACGGGTGTCAATGCAGCGATTCCGAAACCAATTCCAAGACCCCACCTGAACGGATGTTTCATGATTTTGTCCGCGCGCTCAATCCATGCCTTTCTGGTGAGGAACGCATCCGCGAACTGGAGCGGAAGCGACCTTGCCTCCCATTGTCTTGTTTTCTCGTTCCATCTAAGTCCGGCTATTGCTGCCCCGTACCTTCTCAGTGGGTCTGCGATAAAATCAGGGATTAATTGGCGGGTTAGGTTTATCATGGAGAAACCTAAGGGTCTGTAGATATCGGTTGTCCATCTTCTCACACCTTCCTTTGCGATTACATACGCGCCACCGAAAACCTTTCCTGCAACTCCTCTGCCCATGGCACGCTCCCATTCAGCGTAACCCGGAGCTGTGATACTTCCGGGTATCCCGAATACCATCTGTTTCAGACCTTCCCTCAAACCGCCTCTTTGGGTGCCGCGTATCAAACCGACAAGGCCCTTGCCGGTTGGTGGCGGTCTTGGCCATGTATCTAACTGTTTCCTACTCTCTCCGTATTCGGCTTGTATTTTCCGCATTCTGCGGGCTTCCGAAGAATAGGGACTTGCACCCGAAATCGCGGAATATGCGCCTGCGGCTTCTATTGCGTGCGGACCCCAGCCCATCATCACCCTTCCTAAGAGAACCATGCGGGCGTTGTTGCTGACCATGCCCATGTGCGTTACAGCACCGCCCATGACTGCTAAAAGCGTAGTCATCATTAATGGCGCGATGCCCATGAGCGCGAATGCGCCCAGACCCATGAGCCAGCCGGCGATGCCAGTGCCCTGTCCCCATTCCACCACGAGAACCAGGAAAAGAACCGCCTGCACCACGGGGACAAAAATCCAGATGAAGGTCCATCGCAGCATTTTAAAACCCACGGGTTTGGTCCAGTCGAAGAAGTAGAGGAACATGGTTATCGGGAAGAAGATTGCGAACATGGAAACGACGATGTATCTTAACCCGATTATCCCGAAAACCGCCAGAAGCAGGAATATGATGAACGGTGCTGCTACGGTTATGAAGTAACTTGAGATTGCTATTGCAGGTATGAGCACGAAGACGACAGAGGTCCCGAATTTGGTGCTAACGACGTTGTCCGCCATAACCATGAGCGTTTCGACGAGACTGGCTTCCACATCGAGGAGCATCTGGTAAATCATCGGGGACACGGAGGTTATCATCATGCCGACGAGCAGGAGCTTGAACCTGCCCTTTGCGCGCTCCCTGCTTTGTGGGGAACTGGACATGAGTATTATGTAGATTCCGGTGACCAGCAGCAGGATTTCGTAGAATGGAATCAGGATTTTCAGGACAGTGCCCGTCAGCTTGCTCACGACCCCGGCTTTTGGAGGATAGGTCTGCGGGTTGAGTTTGATTAGGTCGCCAAAACCCTGGATGATTTTGTGGGTAAGATTGTTAAGCGCGGTGTTGAAGTAATTTGCCACCCCAGTTATCCATCCCTCACCGAGTGCGGAAACGTTTGGCACCAGGAGTAGCAGGATGGTGAACACTAAAAAAACGCGCAACACCGGATTGTCACGCTTCGGCATTGTAAAAATCCCCTGTCCGACGGGAGTGGATTTTACACATACAATCTGTCCATGACCGGCCGTATGTGTTTGACTGTCCCTTGAAACAACAGGTGGCTTTGTTGTCCATGCACCAAAATCGCTTGTGATTTTGGACAGTGACAGATTGTCTTGTTTCATTATTGCTCATAGGATGCGATAATCTTTCCCGCACTCCAGTGCTCGTAGGTTGGAGTCCGGTTGTCGAGGTATCTTATCGTGAGGAAAAGCTCGTAGGTATCGCCGGCTTTCCCTGTGGGAAGCCCGGACATGGTGAAGGTCGCAGTGCTGCCGGTTGGTATTGCCAATGAGATTCCTGAATAAACAACCGAGCTGCCGCGGAGTGTGGCGTTTAATTCGGTAACGGTTATCGGACCGCCGACGGTGTTGGCGAGTGAGATTTCGAGATTTCCGAAGTTCGAATCGAGCCGGAAGTCAGAGGGCATTACGCCCCAGAACCCGGAAGCGGTGGGAGTCACGGTACCGCCGATGTTGAACAAACCCCACTGCCATGCGACAATAAGTATCACGGATATGACGAGTATCGCCCATCCGTAGGTCATCAGAAATTCCAATGCGGCCTGGCCGCGAGTATTTACTTTCATATTATTAAACATTAGAATGCGGAATAAAAAACACAACCTTAACGCCGGAAAAACAGGTAAAAGAGGATTATCAGAATAACAGCAAGGACTGAAACTGCAACCGCGGAATTCCTGTCCGTGCCGAATACCAGCGGTATCGGGCCGATGAAAAACACGCCGCCACCCCTCATGCTCGGGGTTCCGGATTTCGAGGTTGCGGAAAGCAGGGTTCCGGCAAGGATGAGCAGCATTCCAAGAAACACCGCACCCGCGCCGGCAAGTATCAGGTATTGGGTGTTCATTTTTTCATATATAAATGAAAATGTTAAAGATATAAACTTAAATTTCCTGTTGGATACTCTACAAAATGAAAACGCTGATAATTGTAAAACCATATGCGATTTTGCGAGGTCATTGTGGCGAGATATTAAAACGATTCGAGAACAAGGGGTTCAGGATTAGGGCCATGAAGATTATCAGGATGAATAAAGAACAGGCAGAAAAACTTTATGCTGTGCACAAGGGAAAGCCGTTTTATGATTCCCTTGTTAAACATATGACCTTCTCTCCGGTGGTTGTCGCGGTTTTGGGGCATGACCAGCTGGATGAGGATGAGGGTGTTGCCCTGGTGAGAAAGATCTGCGGCGATACTGATCCTGCAAAGGCAGAGCGCGGAACTATACGAAGAGATTTCGGTTTGACCGTGAGAAGGAATGCTATTCATGCATCAGATTCGAAGGAATCCGCGGATTACGAGATACCGATTTTTTTCGATAAATCCGAGTTCGTGAAATACGATTAAAATGGCAACTGTTTATGATGTGGACGCCGGAAAACTGAACGAAGCCGTCGCAAAGGATCTTAGGGAGAGCGTAAAACTTAAGAAACCCGAGTGGGCAAATTTTGTGAAAACGGGGGCGAACAAGGAGAGATATCCGGACAGCGACGACTGGTGGTACAACCGCGCAGCTTCCATGCTACGGAAGGTTTATGTCGACGGACCGATTGGAGTTCAACGACTGAGAACCGTGTACGGTAGCAGAAAGCGACGCGGGCACAGGTCGAAGAGATTCTACAGATCCGGTGGAAAGATTATAAGGACGATTCTGCTTGAGTTTGACGGCCTCGGATTTACGGAGAAGGTTAAGGAAGGCAGAAAAATAACCGCGAAGGGGCAGTCGTATCTGGATAAGATTGCATCGAAACTGAAGGTTTAGTTGGTATGGCTGACGACACCGAGCTCGAAGACATGAGGCGGAGGAGAATGCAACAACTACAGCAGCAGCTTCAG
>CAZEGI010000041.1:0-4663 GCA_964512105.1 uncultured archaeon | reverse complement strand
CGAGTATTGTCGGCACCGATACTGTGAAGGTCCAGTTCCTGTCGCTTAGAAACGCAGCATTGCCGCTGTTGTCCTCGCACTTTATGTTCCACTGGTAAGTACCTTCGTTTATGCTGGATAGGGTGAAATTGTTGACCTCATTGTTTTTAACGGAAGGTGAAAGATCATCCATCTTCCATGTGCCGGAAGTGGTTGTGTATAGGGCGCAGTCGGATACCCCGGCAGGGTCGGAAACGTAATATGAGAAGGTAACATCGATGATTTTGGCTGATGCAGAACACACGAAAAATAGGAAGACCAATGCCATGAGAGCAATCTTTGATTTCATACCTATGTTAATTACGATAAAGTATATTATATACTATTATTGCCCTTAAGTCAGAATCCTATAGCCAAGATTGAGGATGTAATTGATCAACGACTGCAGGAAATCTTGGGTTTTGGCAATTGAAACCAGATCCTGGAGTTGTGTTTTAGGTGAGGTTTGGGGAACGCACAGAATCGTTGTAGTGGTCATAATCTCGGCCTCACAGCAGTATCTGAATCCCCCGAGGGCACAGTCGGGCGGGTCATATTCTCCCTTCCAGCACTTTTCCTGGTCAATACATATGGAATTCGTAAAATCGATAACTTTGATTCCGTATTTGCACAGCCCCAGACTCTCTGCCAAATTCTGAAAATTGGACAACTCCCCTTTGGCGCATGGAGCGGCATCAGTGTATGGACCGTCAGTGTATGTTGGGAAATCCTTCGGCGGGCAGCATTCTTTTTCTGGGTTGAAGTCTATCGGCCCGCCGTAATAGTTGCAGAAGTGGCTGTCTTTTGATGATAGACTATTGCAAAAGTCAGGCACTTTGCTGTCGTCTATCCAGCACTTGGCAATACAAACTTCCGGCGTTAAACTATGCGCCCTTTTCAGATCGTTGCATTCCTGTATGCACCAGCAGCAATCCTCGGAAGTTGCACTCCCCCCATATCGCACATTTACTATCTGGTTGCACATGCAAGCGTCCCAGATTTTTCCATACGCAAAGTCCTCGGCATTTTTGCACAGCTTCCTGCACTCATCCTCATCCCATCTCGGATTTTCCCCGCCACAGAAGTAGTTTGCTGTCTCGAGGATGCATGTGTGCTCGGAATTTTCAGCGAACACTTCGGAACACTTATCCTTAGACGTATTTGTTATTTTTCGGGGGTCGCAAAGATGCGCGTATTCGTGCCTCACGATGCAACAACCCTTGACATCAGAGTAATCATCAAAATTCGGATTTTGACACTGCGTACGCGCCCGAAACTCGCTGCCGTCTATTGTTATCACGTCGCCATATTCAAAACCGAATAGCTCACATATCTGGTGGATGATGGTCATCGTGCAGGTTTCCCAGTCAGCGATGGCTATACTGCCGAACATCTCCCCCATGCTCTCACATTCCACTGTTATTTCGGGGCATCTTTCATCGCACGTCGGCGGCCAGTACTCTTCAGCCAAGACGCAATCCGAAGCAAACAGAATTGCCAGCACTATGAAAACGGTTAGCAGAACGCTCTGATTTAAAGTCGGGTTGAGTTTTGGAATGTTCATTTCATATATCATTATGAATGAGAAGAATAAATTCATCTGTCCAAGATTTCCAGCGCCTCTTTTCCACTCATCCCTTCCCTTATCCCGAGCTTTCGCGCATGCGACGTTAGCTTCACCACCTTTGCGTTCAGAATGTCCTCAAAATCCTTCACTCCGGTAACAATACATGCAACATCCCCGAGTTTTTCCGCAACATCCGGATTCAGGTAGCCGCACATTATGTATCCGTGTTTGGCGACTATGAGAATCAGGTTCGCATTCTTCAGTTTTACCTTTATCCCTTCCGCATCGCCGATTTTTCTGGTTTCGACTGCAGAATTCATTTTTTGGAAACCATCGTGCCGATGCCCTCTTTCGTGAGGATTTCCTCAAGAACCGCGTGCTCCTGCGCCTGGATTATGTGCGCCTTTTCGACACCGTGTTCCAGCGCGAAAACGGCGGACTCGAGCTTTGGGACCATTCCACCGGAAGCAGTTTTCTTCTTTATGAGTTCCCTTGATTGTTTCACTGTGAGTTCTTTTATGAGTTTTTTATTTTCATCCAGCACGCCCTTAACGTTTGTTAGGAAGATTATCTTGTTTGCCCTGAGCGCGACCGCAAGCTTCCCGGCTGCCGTGTCCGCGTTTATGTTCAGGGATTTACCGTCATTGGCCATTCCGACAGGCGAAACGACGGGGATGTAATTTTTATGCAGGAAGGTTTCAACGATGTCCGTATTTACTTTGGTTATTTCTCCCACCATACCGAGGTCAACCTCGCCCTTCTTTTTTTCGGCCATGAATAATTTTCCTGACTTTCCGGATAAACCAACCGCATTCCCACCAAGCGCGTTTATCCGTGAGACGATTTCCGTGTTTATTTTTCCGTTCAGAACCATCTCCACGATGTCCATGGTCTCCTGGTCCGTGACGCGCAGACCCTTCACGAACGCGGGTTTTTTCCCGAACTTGTCCATGACCTGCGATATTTCCGGACCGCCGCCGTGCAGGATTACTGTTTTAATGCCGGTGGTGTTCAGCAGTATGACATCCTGGATTACGGTGTCGAAGACTTTTTTGTCTATCATGACCTCGCCACCGAGCTTTATGACGAAGGTCTGCCCGGAGAACCTTTTGATGTATCCCAAAGCACCAACCAACAAATCCGACGCCTTCATTCTTGCTTCCTTATAAATTTCAAAAAACCGATGGGTTTTTATACATACTTGAATTTATCTATAAGAAGCATATCTAAAATACCATGTATCTCATCGTAATCGGTGGTGGCAGGGCCGGCAAGGCTTTGGCGACGCACCTTGTGAATGAGGGACATGAAGTCGTCATAGTGGAAAAGGACGAGGAGCGTGCAAAAAACCTGGCTGAGGAAATGGACGCCCTCATTATACACGGCGACGGCTCAGACACCGCCATTCTGAAGGATGCAGGCATAGAACGCGCTGACGCCGTTGCCATCCTCACCCCTGACGATAACACCAACCTCACCATATGCCAGATTCTCAAGAAGACGAGCGTGCCGAGGATAGTGGCAAAGGTGAACGACCCGCAGAAAAAAGACCTTTACATAGGACTCGAGATAACAGCGGCGATAAGCCCGATCAGTGCGGTCGTGAGTTTCTTCAAGAACGCGATAACTCAGGGCACGAGCAAGAGCGTCACTTCGATTGCGGAAGGCAAAGCCGAGGTTCTGGAGCTTAAGGTTTCCAACGAAAAACTGAACGGCAAAAAAATCAAGGACCTCGAGTTGCCGAAGGGCGCCATCGTGGCGGTAATCTACAGGAACGGTGAGGCGCTGATAGCAACCCCGGATGAAAAGATATATGCTGATGACGTTCTGACTGTGATAACCATGACCGACGTCGTTAAGGACGTTGCAGCACTCATGAAAGAATAGCTAGATCGGAATCCCGAAATACTGCAGGACCAGAACCGCCAGCAGACCTGGAACCCCGAATGCTATGCTTGCTAACAGAAGTATCGGTGTTATCTCTATATCCCAGTGCAAACCGTGAATGAGGAACAGTAAAACAAGCAATGCAAGAATGGAATTTATTACCCAGCCCTTGGCCATTCTCAGCACATACGAAATGACTGCTGCGAGAACGAGGATGCCGCACAAAATGTAAACCCAGTGGTGTTCCGCAAGCCAGGAGATATGTGAATCCAGAAAGTCGAGGTAGCGCTCTATGGCATCCCTGAGCGTGGGGAACAGTATGTCCACTATGTCGAGAATCTTGCTCCATATCTGCGAAAGCACGTCCAGGATATTCTCAATGGTCTCAAGGATGTCCTCCTTTAAGCCCGGTGATGCGGAAACGTTTGCTGCAAGTAACGCCAAAACAAGAAGTGCGGCGATTTTTTTCATTTTCATTAATGATTTATGCTTTTGGGTAATAATAATGCGTTTTTAGGATTTTTATAAAAACTCTCATTACTAAGATATGGCGCATTTTTTCATATTAAAGTATATATTGAAATACGGTCTGGCAGGGTTGCTTCTCACGTCCTTCTTAGGGGCCACGATTTTTCTGCCGTTCACGCCGGAACTTGCGTTCCCGCCGCTTCTCATTGCGGGCGTTAGCCCGTACATGATTGTGCTGATTTCGGCTTTGGGAAGTGTCGGTGGTGCTGCGGTGAATTATGCGCTTGGATACTGGGGCTCGAATGAAATAGAAAAACGGGTTGAAAAATGGGAAATCGAGCGAGTAAAGAAATACGCGGACAGGTATGGAACACTTGGGTTATTTTTCATTATGATGTTTCCGGTTCCGCTGCCTGTTGACCCCATAACTGTTTTCTTCGGTATGACGCACATGCGGTTCGATTTTTTCTGCGTGACGGTTTTTCTGGGGAAAGTCGTAAAGTATGCGATGCTCGTGGGGTTGGTTGAGGGGATCGTGCGTGTTCTATGAGAATAATTAATATCCTTGCAGTAAGTTTTATTATAATGAAAAGGTTTTGGACTGTCATGCTGTTTTTGCTTTTATCGGGTTTCGTTCTGCTCAGCGTGAGCGCGGTTTATTATCCAACAAGTAGCGTTAACGGAATAGTGAATGCTTATGCGGATATCGGAGAAACATGTTAC
>CAZEGI010000040.1:0-6092 GCA_964512105.1 uncultured archaeon | reverse complement strand
GCCATCGCCTTTCCTGCATCGATTTTTCCGAGGTCTTCCGGAACTTTTTCCTCCTCGGTTTTTTCCTCGGGCTTTTCTTCTGTTTTTGGAACCTCTGCCGGTTTCAGCGGTTCTTTTACCTCAAGCTCGTCAACGCTTTTTATCCTGAAGTACTGGTTGAACTTCGGCGTGGTTTTCAGGAGTTTTGTCCTGCCGTGCTTCTTTGCCTCTATGAGTTCCTGCTCCAGAAGCTTCTTGATGTAATAATAACAACGATTCCCGCGTTTTTTCACGAGCGCAGATTGCGTAAGCGGCTGCTTGTATGCGATGAACGCGAGGGTTTTCAGGGTTCCGGAACCGAGGTCTGACTGCGGAATCAGGTAGGCAACGCGGTCCTCGATTTCCACCTTCACGCGCATTCCGTAATTTTTTCCGTCCGTGTAGATTTCAATTCCTGAGTTTCTCTGCCGGTATTCCTCGACGAGTTCCTGGAGCTGTTTTTTTACCTCTTCTTTTTCGGTCAAACCACAGAGTTTCGCAAGTTCGTTGATGCTGAGGGATTTTCCCGCCACAAAGAGCGCGGCTTCGAGGACGGATTTTTCGTTGGTCATTCTACTTCACGTGTTTCTTTATCTCGTCTTCCTGCCACTTGACAGCTTCTTCGCCGGTAAACAGGTTTTTCAACTCGTTTGAATCTGACATTTCAATCTCAAAAATCCATCCATTTTCGTAAGGACTTTGGTTTATAAGCGTGGGGTCGTCGTTAAGTTCTTTGTTCACGGCCATTATTCTGCCGGAGACAGGTGCGTAAATCTTCCCAACCCATTTTCCGGTTTCGATTGTCCCGACCTCCTCGTCCTGTTTTACGTTGCTATCCTCGGATGGCAATTCCACATAGCTTATCTCGCCCGCAAGTTTTTGAGCAAAGTCCATCATGCCAACGCGTGCCTTGTTTCCAGTGACCTTAACCCAGAGATGTTCCTCATGATAATATAAACCATCCGGAAGTTCGTATCCCTTGATGTTCATTTTTTCACCGGTTAATTATTATTTAAGTTAAATTAATTGATTCATCGCATAGATAATCTATGCGAGTATAAACTTACGGAGTAAGTTTATTCACCCAGAGCAGGTAAAATGCCAGCAGTATGAGTAAGATACCCACAAGCAGCTTCATGAGCGGCGTATGCCTCATGACAAACTGTGCAACCCGTTGCGAGTCTGTTCCTTGGTATATCAAGGCGAACAGCCCGAAGAGCGGAAGAACGAACATGAAGTTGTACACCGCGAGGAACGGCAATGCCACCAAAACGCCCTTGTGGCTGAGTATGCTCAGTATCGGTAAATATACTTCACCGGTGCACGGAAGCTCGAATGACGCTACCAAGACTCCGAGGAGTACTGAAACTCCGATAATGTATCTCGACCTGACGTTTTCGCGTATGACCTTGTTGACTAATCCCCTAAGTTTCGAAGGCATCTTTATGGCCATGTCACTTGGTTTTTTCCGGGAGGTGTATGCATCATAGAGTGATAAAAAACCGACGAGGAGTGTAAACAGGGCGACAGGTATTGGGAGATACTGCTGTATGTTAAGCGTTCGAATGGCGCCCATTACCCCGATACCAAGTCCGAGGTAAGTGAAGAATACGGCGGTTATATACGCCATTCCTGAAAGTAGAATCGTCCGCTTTGATCTTCCGACTGCGGTTAGATAGGATACAAAAAATATCATCACCGCAAATGCGCACGGATTCACGCCGTCGATGAATCCCGTTGAAACCACCGCGACCAGAGACAGCACGCCACCTTCTGGTGGCTCGGATTCGATGTATGTCCCGTTTATGGCAATGCATGGATGGCATTCCTCAGAGCATTCCTTAACGATCCCTTCGATATTATCCTTCATCTCCTTTTCACCGACGAGGGATGTGTTACCTACAACGACAATGGGTGTAACGGTTTTAAGCCCGCGTTCTTGCGTGTATTTCAAAAAAACATCCCTGTTATTTTCGTCGGAACCGACCTCCAGCCGTATGATTTTGAGATTGTTGCACCGTGATTCAAGGTCCTTCAAAAAATACTCGACAACCTCGCAGTGCAGGCATCCGGTCTGGTAGAAGAAAAGCACGTTGACTGTGCCGTTGCAGAAGCCCGTGCCGTAAGTTACGCACGGCTTCTCTGCCCCGGCGGTTTGATTTACCGGGCATGCCAGGGCGGTTTCGACAGCGCACGTCGGCGATGTTTCCGGGCACGTTTCCCCGAATGCCAGAGCATTTGTTGCAATCAGGATAATGAAAAAAATCGGCAGTATTTTCATTTTGAGTTTAGTAATTAGCATCAGTATTTATTTCTTTACTGTTTTTAATCCGGATTTTTCGTACAAAATGTCGTGTACCAGCTCCCACGTCCGCTGGTAGAGGTGGATGTTCTTGCTGTGCGCGATTAATGTTCCGGTTTCAACGCCGATTTCGTTTGCCATATATTCGATAAGTATCTGCAGGCCCGCAAGGTTTGCGGGAAATCCCGCATAGCCGTCCCACGAGCGGAAGTAAACGACCCAGTTCAGCCGGTTGTCGGAAATCTCCGTGTCAAGGACGGTTAAACACGGCGGGTCATTTATGTTCAAATCTTCAGGGCGCCGTATGACAATCGTGTTCTGCCGGTCGCCCTTGTACTCCTTGTAGCGGTCAATAACGCGCTGAATCTGGTCGACCGGTTTGCGCATTCTTTCCCCATATGTGTATGATTCGTCGCCCGGTTTTGTGTCGAGAAACAGATAATTTCCCGCATACTCCTCAACATAATCCATGCTGTAAGGGGCCTTCTCATGTAGCAACGGCCTTGATTCCGGATGCTCGACCTGAACCGTGAGGGAAAGCTTCTTCGTTTTTGTCAGCTCGGAGCCGCGCTCGATCACGAACTCTTCGCCCTGCTCGTAAAGCGCCTCAAGAACGGAATACCACGCAAGCGGCAGGTCAACCGCCTGTATGTATAGGTGTTTCATTTTTGTAGTAATATGGATTTACATATATATCATTCAATCTGCTCCAGAACCTCCTCAAGGTCAACGTCCGTGTTGACGCATCCGGTCCTGAGCAGGATTATGCCCTGCGGTGGAATCGCCCTGTCCGACGACTCCAGCATCGCCCAGTTCAGCTCGTGCGGGCATGCGACCCCGAACACCGCTTTCGGTTTTATGCGCTTGACTACGCGCGCTGCAAAACTTCCGCCCGGCACGATGTAAAAACCCTTGTATCCGAGCACTGTCGCTTTTTCCGCTATTTTGGCTATCTTGCATCTTCCGCATTTTAAACATTTGATACCCTCGACGGGGCTTATCTTGGCCGGACAGTCCACATGCCTCAAACACTGCGGCAGTATTATCAAGCGCTCGCCGTATGGAATCTTCCTGAATTTGTCCCGGAACATCATGTTCCGGATTTCTATACCCACGCGGTCAACCATCTCCGGATTCCCGCCAAGCATGGATACGAATTTTTTTGCCGGGAGATTTAGGGAATCAACAACGAACAGGACGAGTGACGGAAGGAACATGCCTTTTTTTCTGGATATCAGGTACATCGGGGGGAGCGCAATCAGCAGGAGTGCCAGAACTGCAATCAGCGCAAACACAACCAGCCTGCCTATAAATTCGTACGAAAACATTCTACACTTTTATTATTGATATGAGATATATTAAACTTCCTATAAGGCAGAATGGATATAAAGAAAACTTTGGAACAGTGGGTAAGGGATTTCGTCGAGGTTGTGGTGACTGTAGGGGTTATCCTCATCGTTCTCAGGCTTCTACTTGGGGCGCACATGCTCGTCCCGCTGGTGGTCGTAACCTCCGGAAGCATGGAGCACCACGAGGGCGACAACAGCTGGCGGTTCTGGCTGAACGAGCATGGGATAAATGAGTCCGCCATGGAGGGCTTTCCGCTTCTCGGTGGATTTTTCAGGGGGGACATGATTGTTGTTAGGTCCCCTGATGTAAAACTCGGTGATGTCATAATATACAAGCGGGATTTTTTACATTTGCAAACCAACGACGAGCCGATAATACACCGGGTTGTTGGAATCATTGAGATTGAAGACTGGAAGATAAAAAACACCACCGGCACCCTTGACTGCGTCACGGAAGACGACATCCAAAAATCAATAGGATACGTGAAGGACTGCGAGAAAGGTGGAACGTGTGTTTACACGGACGTTCCGGAAACCGCGGATTTCAGGTTCTTCATAACGAAAGGCGACAACAACCCCGGAACAGACCAGTGCGCGACCTACAGCGGTGCCATAAAGGGAATCGCGCTTCCGGTTCTGGATGCAGACGTCACCGCACGCGGGTGGATTCGACTGCCATACATAGGTTATGTAAAGCTGCTGTTCAATGCGATAATTTATGCATTCAGAGAGATATTCTTGAGTTTTGTGTAAGGAGTTGACGAGGGAGGATAGGGTAAGTTTATATTTGATAAATTGTTAGTATTTAGTGAAATAAAATTAACCCCGAAAATCGAGAGAAAGGTGATAAAATGCCGGAAGTTTCTGTTGTAATGCCCTGCCTGGATGAAGAGAAAACCGTGGGGGTCTGTATTAAGAAATGCTTGAAGATTTTTAAGGAAAACGACATCGATGGCGAAGTTATTGTTGTTGATAACGGTAGCGTCGATAATTCCCCTAGGGTTGCAAGAGAAACCGGGGCAAAGGTTGTTTTTGAACCAAGAAAAGGGTATGGACGTGCCTATTTGAGGGGGTTCAGCGAGGCGGGGGGGGGGTATATCATTATTGGAGATGCCGATAACACCTATGACTTTTTAGAAATTCCGAAATTTTTAAAACTTTTAAACGATAATCATTGCGATTTTGTTTCAGGAACACGACTGAAAGGAAAAATTTTACCTAATGCAATGCCCTGGTTGCATAGATACGTAGGAAATCCCTTACTGACAAAAATTTTTAATTTGATATTTCACACAAAATTCTCGGATGTATACTGTGGATTTAAGGCATTTACAAAAGAGGCATTAGAAAAGATGGATATAACGTGTGCTGGAATGGAATTCACGCCGGAAATTACGATAAACGCAATAAAGGCGAATTTAAGGATGATGGAAACCCCGATAACGTATCACCCAAGAGACCCAATGACGAAATCAAAATTGAAATCCTTTGAAGATGGCTGGAGATACCTAAGGTTTACACTATCGTTTGTGCCCGACCGGCTTTTTTAATTTTAGTTATTTGGGGGTATAATAACTGATTGGGGAAAACTTCTAAATGAAACCAAAAATTTTGATAGTTAGTGATAATTTCCCGCCGGAAATAATCGGGTCGTACAGGACATACGATATTGCTATGAACCTCGAGAAGGCGGGATTTGAGGTTACGGTTTTAGCTCCACACCCAACATCCCCATTTGGAAGTTTTAAGAGAACATGGAGACTGAAAACGACGGAGTATACAAACGGGGTAAAGGTTATACGCCTGTGGGCATGGCAACCGAGGTCAAGAAACCCCGGTCCGTTGGAGAGATCATGGTATTATTTAACCTTTACCTTTAGTGCCGTGTTGTGGGTCCTTGTTCATCATAATTTTGAGGTAATTATTACTTCTGGCGGACCGTCTCCTTTTCCCTTCTTTTCCGGCCTGATTTCAAAGCGCTTGTTCCGGAAAAAATGGATTGTAGATGTTAGGGACCTATTTGTCGATAGAGTGGTTGAATTTGGTTTTTTGAAAAAAGGGGGCTTATTCGAAAAATTAACGAGGGGCTTTGAAAAAGTTTGTTATTCAAAGGCGGATAGGATATCGGTAGTAACACGACGACTTAAGGAGGCGATAGTGTTAACATACAAAATTGAAGGGAATAAGATTGCTATCATTCAAAATGGCGTTGACACGGATATGTTTTGTCCCTATCTGATCACCAAGAAAAGACAACTAGTGTATACTGGGAACATAGGGCACGCTCACGATTTGGAGGATGTGATTTTAGCCATGAAAGAAATAGCAAAATACGACGTAACGCTTCTGATTGTTGGAGGAGGGGATTGTGAAGAAAGGATAAAGAGATTGGTAAAAGAGGGGGGGCTTGATAAACGTGTGAT
>CAZEGI010000039.1:0-6236 GCA_964512105.1 uncultured archaeon | reverse complement strand
TATATTTTTTTATCGGTCTGAACTGGTCCGACGACCCCGGATACTGCTGGGACGCGTACAGGATAGCGACTGGCAGCATAGACGTTCCGCGTTATCTTCCTGGTTTGAGATCAATGACCACCTACCCGATTGCGTTTTTCTTCAGCATTTTTGGCGTAAGCAATTTCTCGGCAACAATTTATCCGCTGCTGTGTTCGCTTGGAAATGTTGTGCTGATTTTTTGCATTGGAAAACTTTTGTTCGACAAAAAAACCGGGCTTATAGCGGCGTTCCTGCTTTCCTTTTACCCGCTGGACGTCATCAACGCTACATGGATAATGCCGGATGTCCCGATAGCGTTCTTTATGGCGATTTCCGTGTTTCTTTTTCTGGCCGGTGAGCGCGAAAAGGACGGCGAGAAAAACAAACTCTACTTCCTGTCAGGGATTTTTGTTGGGGTTGCGTATCTCGTCAGGGAATCCGGTTTGATGATTCTGTTCTTTTTTATCCCTTATATGCTGTACAGGATGGCAAGCGAGAGAAAGATAAAGTTCAACTATGCCTGGTTTTTCGCCGGGATAGTTCTGGTTATTCTGCTTGAGGGGGTTTTTTACTCGGTGAGGAGCGGCAGCTTTGAGGATATGACGTTGAGGTATAGGGTAGTGACATCATTTTACCATAAGGGTGCAGCAGGAATAAACTCGGATTTGGGTTATCTGCCAAGAGGATTGCTGAACCTCGATAACAAAAATAACTTCAGGTGGGACAACATATACGAGGTTCATTACGGTTTGTTTTATTATCTCATAATTCCTGCAATCCTCTACGTTTTGGTAGCAAGAAAAAAGAATGCTTATGTTCTTGTGTTATGGGCAGTAGTCCTGTTCACGTGGTCCAATTTCGGCTCGATGAGTTTAACGGAATATATACCTATACACCGACTTTACAGGCACCTTACGATAATAGAGATACCATCGATCCTGATTCTCGGTTATGTGCTAGGTCTTGGTCTGAAAGGTAGGGGTATGCTCGGCATACTGTGTAGATTCATTTTCGTATCTGCGGTGATTTTCCTCCTCGTGACTTCACTGTTTTATATGACCGGTATGAAGATTTACCTCGATGCGAGCACCTATGATGTTAAGGAGATTTACGGGTTGTTGAAGGATTTGGATGAGAAACCCATCTACTGCGACCCCGGAACTGGTGGGCATCTGAATTTTTACTTCAAGTACCAACGCATGAACCTTATAAAGTGCCTAGAATGCGTCAAGAACTGCGACGAGATAAAGGATGCCTATGTGATTACAAAGGGTTCAAGGGGTTACGGTCTTGATCCGGAATATGTAGACAGGATTCCAAAGTGCGCATACGGCCCTCCGGAAAATTGGAAATTGCTAAAGACCATTATTGGGCCAAAGGTTGATGTTTTTGCGCAATATGACCCTCAGGTTTATTACGTTTCTTGATTTTAGTTAGTATTACTATAAGTTGAAGGATGAAGGTTTTACTCTTAAACCCGCCGGCTGAACAGAAGTACGTGAAGGAGAGCAGGTGCCAGCACTCCGCATCCGTGTTCCAGTCGGTTTATCCGCCGATTACCTTAGCGTATATTGCGGCGTTGCTGAGGAACGAAAACGAGGTGATGCTGCTTGATGCGGTTGGCGAAGAAATTCCGATGGATGAGGTTGAAAAAAAATTCATAGCGTTCAAGCCGGATTTTGTTGTTGTGAATACTACGACACCGACGATAAACAACGACCTTGAGGTCGTGAGGGAACTTAAAGAGATTCATAACTTCAAGAGCGTTTTCTTCGGAGTGCATGCGACCCGGTTCGCGCGTGAGCTCGCGAAATACGAACAGGTGGATTTTGTTGTGAAAGGCGAACCGGAACTTGTGATTTCCGATTTGGTACGCATGAGGCCAGAGGAAGTGAGTGGTATAGTTTACAGGAGGGACGAAAAAATCATCGAAAATCCAGACCATGCGCCCGCTGTTATGGACGAACTTCCGTTTCCCGCATGGGACCTCGTGGATTTGGAAAGATACCGCGTTCCTATAAAGAACGAGCCGTATGTTCTCCTGATGACCGGGAGGGGCTGCCCGTACGGGTGCAAGTTCTGCGTCTCAACTTCGTATTACGGGAAAAAATACAGGGAGAGAAGCGTGGAAAGCGTGATAAAGGAGATTGAATACGCAAAAAGTTTTGGAATAAAAAATTTCTTTTTCTTTGTGGAAACATTCACGCTGAACAAAAAATTCGTTCTAAAACTTTGTGATGAAATCATAAAGAGAAATTTGCGGATTTCCTGGTTCTGCAACTCCCGCGTTGACACGGTGGACATGGAAATGCTGGAAAAAATGAAAAAAGCAGGGTGCTGGATGGTCTCGTTTGGCATCGAGTCAAGCAGCCAGAGAACCCTAGACAACGTACGGAAGGGCATAAAGGTTGAGCAGTCGGAAAAAACCATAAGAAACGCGCATGATGCCGGAATCGTTACTGTCGGGCATTTTATTTTCGGGCTGGAGGGGGAAACCAAAGAAACCATGAAGGACACGCTAAAATTTGCGAAAAAACTGCCGCTCGATTTCGCGGAGTTTTACATCGCAACGCCGTTTCCCGGCTCCGAATTGTTTGACGAGTTAAGTATTGAAAAGCACAATGCAGTAGACTGGTCCAAATTCGAGTATTCCTATGGGAACATACCGAATAAAGAAGAACTTAAACTTGAAGAGTTCAGAGTAAGAGCGTACAGGGAGTTCTACATGCGGCCAAGAATGTTGTACAGAATGCTGCGGATTTTCGGTTTTGGGAGGGCATTAACACTTTTTAAAACTGGACTGGTATTTATAAGAAGTATATAAGATGTATGTTCTTGGAGTGTGGGACGGGCACGACGCTGGCGCATGCGTTGTGGAAAACAACAGGGTTCTGGTAGCGATAAATGAGGAACGAGTAACAAAGAAAAAACTGGACGTCGGCTTTCCCGGAAATTCGATAAAGGCGTGTTTGGATTACCTGAAACTGAAGCCGACGGATATTGAAATTGTTGCGGTAACAACCACGGATTTCGCGAAAACCCTGACGCGGATTCTTCCGTCGATGAAGGATTCGTATTACCTTTTCAGACGGAGAAAGATTCAAAAGCCGAGATTTGTCGAGTTGAGAAGGAATGTAAAATATTACACTACCGAAATTCCGGAACTTCCGCTCTGCAGGAGGTTGAGCGTGAGGATCTTCAGAAAGCAGTTGAACCGCATGGGCTTCAGGAATTACGAGATAGAGGTTGTGGGGCACCACGAGGCGCACGTGGCTGCTGCAGCGGTTTGCAGCGGGTTCAGGAAATGCCTTGTCATAACGCTGGACGGAATCGGCGACGGTTTGTCGGGAACTGTGAACGTTTACAACAACGGCGAATTCGAGAGATTGTCGTCAATCAGAGGGCGCGACTCCTTCGGAATATTTTACGAGCAGGTTACCTCGCTCCTCGGGATGCGGGAACTCGAGGATGAGGGAAAGGTCATGGCACTTTCGGATTTCGCGTATCCCGTGCCGGACAAGGAGAATAAGCTCATTGATTTCTTCAGGGTTGACGGTTTGAACGTAAAGTGTAAGTATTCGACCGCAAAAAAATACGCGATTCTGAAAAAACTCATGTGGAACACGCCGCGTGAGGAGCTCGCATACATGGCTCAAAGAACAGTGGAAAAACACATATCCGAGCTTTTTGACAATGCAATGAGAACAACTGGGATTGGAAGCGTGGCGTGGTCCGGCGGCGTTGCATCGAACATAAAGGTGAACCTTCGCGTGAGGATGAACCCAAGAATGAAGAGGTGGTTCGTGTTTCCGCATATGGGTGACGGAGGATTAGCAGTTGGAGCAGCGCTGTGGGTTAGTTTGAAACACAGCAGCGAGACCGGAAAAATCGACAACGTTTATTTCGGTCCTGATTATTCCGGAGATGAAATAAGAAATGCGATAAGGAAATTCAACGTGAGATACGAGGAGAGGAGCGACCTTCCGGAGTACATCGGTGAATACATAGGTGCAGGAAATTTCGTCCTGTGGTATCAGGGAAGGATGGAGTTCGGGCCGCGCGCCCTTGGGAACAGGAGCATTCTCGCGCCTGCCGGCTCGCTTGAGATAAAGGACAAGTTGAACTTGCAGATAAAGAAGAGGAACTGGTTCCAGCCCTTCTGCCCGTCGCTCATTGAGGAAGAATCCGAAAGACTTTTCAACAACGTTGATTCATACGACAGGTTCATGACCATGGGTTACATGTTCAAACCGGAAATACTTGATAGGGTGAAAGCGGTTATGAACGTTGACGGCTCCGCGCGCCCGCAGATGCTCGGCGATGAAAACCCGAAATACAGAAAACTGATAGAGACCGTGAAGAAAAAAACCGGTGACGGAATAATCCTGAACACGAGCTTCAACCTGCACGGATACCCGATTGTCAACACGCCCGAGGATGCGCTTGACATGATGGTCAAGACCAAAGCTCCTGTTATGGGTATTGGCAATTTCCTTGTGGAATTAAAATGAGTTATGATAAAACGATTCTGCGGATACTTCCGGTTATTATTGTCCTGAACCTCATGATTTTTTCGGCTTACGTTACCTACAAGGTCAGCATAGGCATTGAGGCCTTCATGTACCTTCTTCCCGCACTTCTGGTTCTGGATTTCCTGCTGATACTGGCATTCGGATTTCTGAGTTTTAAGGACATCAAAAAACAGTTTAATAACATAAACAGAAACGCATGGATATTGCTGACACTCGTGATGCTTCTTGGACTCGGATTGAGGATGGTTCTTGTGCCGCAAACCCATCGCATATACTTTGACGAGGACATTTACGAGGACATTGGAAACAGCATTGCAACCGAAGGGCGGACAATCCTGTGCAACTACGGAACTCCGGAAAAATGCGAGGAGGGAATCCTTAACAAGGAGCCGACCGGGTATCCTGTCCTTCTTGCAATCGTGTACTTCATCTTCGGAACAAGCGAGACCGTAACGTTCGCGCTATCTATGGTTGTTGCGGTGCTGTCCATTTTCCTGGTTTTTTTACTGACGTATTTGTTGTTCGAGAACGAACGCGTTGCCCTTTATGCCTCGCTCCTATTCGCGCTTTTCCCATCACATATGGTATGGTCAGCCAGTGTAGGGGTTGAACTTTACTCAATATTCTTCATACTCCTGACGCTTGTTTTATTCATGGTTTACCTGAAAACCGAAAACCTCAGAATCCTGATGTTTTCCGTAACGCTCCTCGTTTTTGCGGTTCAGGTGAGGCACGAAAACGGTTTATTCATCCCGTTATTTGGAGTAATGTTCCTGCTCTTCGGAAAAAACCAGCTAAGGAACTTAGCAAACTACAAATTCTGGATTCCCTGGCTTGTGCTTCTGCTGCTGCTCGCGCCGCACCTCAGCCACATGCTTTATGCGAATAAAACTGACACATGGGGCGCGCCTGAAGGGAAGCGTTTTGGCCTGGAGTATGCGGAAAGGCAGTTCACCGAAAACGCGGGGTTTTTTTACGACAACAGCAAGCATCCGTGGATTTTCGCCGCGTTCGCGCTTATTGGAATCATATACTCCTTCAAGGAAAGGAAGAAAGTCCTTGCGTCCCTGCTGCTCTGGTTTGTGCCGTTCTTCATACTGTTTTTGTTTTTCTATGCGGGCGGAGTGAACTCCGGCGGAATCGGCCACCGGTTTTCACTGAACTATGCAACTCCAATCCTCATACTCGGCGGATACGGACTTTTTGTTGTTGAATCCCTGCTGAAAAAATTCGTCAGGTATGAGGCCTTTGTTGTTTTGATACTCGTCGCAACGTGTCTTGTTTCACTGTATCCGCTGGAAGGATTCATAACCGTTCCGGACCATCAGGCATTCCGCGCCCGCGAAAACCACGACTTTGCGTACCTTATGCGGGACAAAATTGATGATTCCTGTTACATACTCTCGCATAACCCGTCAATGTATCTGGTGATGGGAAAAAATTCGTTACAAACATGGTACGGTCAGAATAACGAGGTCATGAAACGCATTTTCAACAAAACCGACTGCGTGATTTTTGAGGACGGATTCTGGTGCCTCTACGAGCCATATAAGAATTCCGTGTGCAAGAATATGCACGACAAATACCAGCTCACGGAAATCGCAAGGTGGAACATTAGGGGATACACATTCGAGCGCGGAATGAACGAGTCGTTCGCGTTTTACAGGGTGGCTAATCCGTTTT
>CAZEGI010000038.1:0-6879 GCA_964512105.1 uncultured archaeon | reverse complement strand
ACCCTCGCGATACTCGCGTTCCCGTTCCTCCCACACTCCTCGGAAAAAATCTGGAGAATATTGAACATTCCAGGTTCTGTTGCAGATCAACCTTGGGAATCTGCAGGAAAACTCGCAATAAAACCCGGCCACAAAATTGGCAAGGTCGAAGCGCTGTACAAAAAAATCGAGCATGAGCAAATAAAAGTATTTGAACAAAAATTCCTGACGAAGAGAGAGGAACAAAAAATGATTAAACCTGAAGATTTCAAAAGGATTGATTTGAGAGTTGGTGAAATAACGGATGTACGTGACCATCCCAGGGCGGATAAGCTTTACATCTTAAAAGTTGATTTGGGTGAATTAGGGGAAAGGCAACTTGTTGCGGGCATAAAAAGGAACTATAAGAGAGATGCGTTGGTTGGTAAAAAAATTATTATGGTTGTAAATCTTAAACCAAAGGAAATTTATGGCGAAAAATCCGAAGGGATGCTGCTAGCTGCTGATGAGAATGGGAAGGCAATATTACTAATCCCCAGAAGTGCAGTGGGTATAGGTTCTAAAATAAATCTTGGTGTTAAAGTTGGATAATTTTTTTGATTCACTTGAGAAGAAAATACTCCTGTCGGATGAAGAGGTTCTATTTAACATAGAAAAAATAAAGGAGTACTCGAGAAACTATCTGTTGGATAACATCGAAGAAAAACCTAAAAATGAGCGTGGTTTCTATTTTGAAGAGATAGTATGTGATCTCTTTAGGTATCTAAATTTTAAGGTAATCCAAACAAAGAAGACTCGAGATTTTGGCTTGGATGGTATTATCGAAACAGAATTAGAACCTTTTGGTAAGCTAAAGTTAGGATTGCAAGTAAAATGGAAAAAGATTAATGCAAGTGATGTTGATTTATTTATCCAAGCTTTGAATTTTGCAGAGATACGTTTAGGTATACTTCTTTGTAAAACTACTGGAGATATTAAGAAGTATAAGCTTTCATCAAAAATCAAGGCAATATTATCTTCTTTTGATAACGATGTGAAAAATGATCCAAATATAAGTGAATTATATCTTGAACCTATTTTTATCTTAAAATTTGATGACATAGTAGATATCTTCTCTCAAAGAGTGAGAAATTTAGTAAGTGCAGTTTACAAGAGGTGATTCGATGATCGATCTAGATGTTTTCAAGAAACTGGACTTGAGAATTGGTGAGATAAAATCTGCAGAAAAAATTGATGATGATTTTTTTAGATTGAAACTCGATTGTGATGGCATTATAACTACACTACTACAGGGTGACTTTTCAGCAAAGGAACTAGTTGGAATGAAAGTTGTTGTTCTCGTAAATTTTAAGCCAGTAGAAATCCGCGGCGAAAAATCCGAAGGGATGCTGCTAGCCGCAGACGAGTCCGGAAAACCCATCCTGCTCGTTCCGGAAAAATCCGTAAAAACCGGCACGAAGATAAGGTGAAAATCCACAACATCGTGATAAGCGCGTTCTCCAACAGGGAAGACGCGGAGAAAACAAAACAGTGCATCGCAAAAATTCTTCCTTCCGGTTCCGGTGAAAAAATAAAAATCGAGGAAAGGGAAATTGAACCAGAAACCGATGGCGGGATTTTCGTCAAATCGTTGCGTGAAGTAAAAGTAAAATTAACCAACCAGAAACTCATCAACGATTTTTTAAAAAATCTGTTGAAAAATCTGGATACGGTGGACAGGGAAAAATTAAAAAAGGAAATTGAAAAAAGGATGGATGATAACTGCAACTTCTACATCCGCCTGAGCAAGGATGACGCGATGAACGGAATTTTCACCCTGCAGCCGAAGGACCCGATTCACGTGAAAATAAAGGTCGCGACGTTTCCAGTGAAAAAAGAAGCAGGGGTAAAAGTTATGGGTGAAATCCTGGATGGAAAATAAATTCTACGATCTGCATGTCGGGTTTTTTGACGAAGACGTAATAAAACTGCTGGAGCATTTTGGTTATTCTGGCATTTGCATCGTGGGTGATGTAAAGGACATAAAGAAAAATAAAGAAAAAATTCCCAGAATCAAAACCAAACTCGATATCCTCACAGGCGCGCTGGTGAAATCCAAGGACGTGAAAAAAGAGGCCCGCAGTGCTCTGGAAATCGCCGACCTCATACTCGTAAGCGGCGGTGACGATGACACAAACAGGAACGCGTCCGAGTGCTGGGAGTGCGACATCCTCTGCCATCCGGAATCCGGAGACCGGAGGGACGCAATGGACTACAAAAATTCCGGCCTGGATCACGCAATGGCAAGGTTCATGGCAGAAAGAAAAATCGCTCTCGAAATAAATTTTTCCGAAATCATGAATTCATACGGAGGCGTCCGTTCGCAGCTCATCGGAAGAATCGGGCAGAACATAAAGCTCGCAAGAAAATACAAGACACCGATAATAATCGCATCGGGTGCTTCGGAAAAATTCGGACTCCGCGCCCCGCGCGAATTAATGGCCTTCGGAAAATTTCTTGGATTGACGGAACAGGAATCGAAAGACGCGTTGACCAAAAATCCTCAACTTCTCGTTAAAAAAGCGCGCGACAGGAAAAATCCGGACATATTGCTTGAGGGCCTTGAGGTCGTTGAATGGGGCGAACAGGAAAAAAAGAAGAAACAACAGTATGGATGGTACTGAAAATAAGTTTTTAAATAGAAAAATCTCATATTTTACATTCGTTTTCTTTGATTCAAAATGTTATCGGTGTATGCCACATACCTTTTTGCAGCCGGGGCGGTTGTACTCATCTACTACTTCCTGACGCGCTTCAAGTACCGCAAGCCCGCCTTCGAGTTCGTTGACCTCCTCTACGACAAAACCCAAAACAAGATCGAGCTCATCGTGAGGAATTGCGACAGCAAGGGGTATTTTGTCAAGCCGTCTTTAAGACTCGTCAAGTTCATTCAACCCGAAGAGTGGAAGGAGCAGACAGCCAACGGCAATGGATTAACAATGTCGCAGGGTAGCAGTAGCAGTCTGATAAAGGGTTACGACCTGCTCGGTGAAGAACCCGAAGCAATTCTCCTCGAAGACAACACGACCAAAAAATTCGTCTATGACGTCCCATCGCACATCCCGCTCGACGAATACGACAACATCCGCATCGACCTGCACTATGGCAATCACAGTGATGTCGTACGCGGCATGGTTGGAAACACCATGCACCTGCGCTTCAAGGAAATCGAGTTTCCGAAGCATGAAGTGGATGTCCCAAAAACGGAAGTGGAAACCGAACTTCTCCCGCCCGTCCAGAAATTCATGTTTCCGGAGCAGGGGGTTGAACCCAACATCCCTCCGGTTTCCGAAGCCGTGCAACAAAAAACCATCCCGGACGAAAGGATAAGAAAGAGCGGGTTCCCGTTGCAAGCCACGTGCATCTGCTGCGGACGTGATGCCTGGCTGAAATGGATCGTTGACGGTTCGCACGTATGCACAGAATGCAAGGATTTCCTCAAGGACAAATACGGTTTAACCGAGCCCCCAGAGCCCGAGCAAACGAAAATCGAGGAGGAAATCCTGAAACCGAGGCAGATTGAAATCCTGAAAATCCTGAAAAACGGCGGCGGTTATACCATAGACGACCTTTCGAGCGCATTCAACATATCAAAGGCAACGGTTGCAGTTGACGTGAAGTTCCTGCTGAGCAACGAATACATCACCCGTACGAGAAAGGGCAGGTTTTTTGTTTATTCCCTGAGCAACAAGCCGAAGTACATATCCGCGTAGTATTTTTAATCGGACATTTATTCTATAATATGGAGAAAAAATTCGTAGTACTATTTCTCGCACTGATTTTTGTTAGCGGATGCATCCAAACTGAGGAGCAGACGACAACAGTCCAAACAACAGTGCCGACAACGATACAAACCACAATCCCGACAACCGTAGAAACCACCTTGGAAACAACCGTTGAAACCGCAATCACCACAACAATCGAGAAAACCACCACGACCATAAAGAAATCCGACAAGGAATGCAACGACTACTGCGTGATGATTGGTTACAAATCCGGTTTGTGCGTGATCAATTCGATGGAGTGCAGGGCTAAGCACCCCGGAGAGCACGAGCCGCGCGGCGACAAATACTGCTTCGGACCAATCGACACGTGCTGCTGCCTTTCCTGATTTTTATCTGCAAACTGCGTAAGGTAAATCATGGCCTTAAAAGTCAAGGGCACAGGTGACAGATTTCCCGCTCCAAAACTTGCTGAGGAATTCATGCTGCAGGGAAAGGCACAAATGGCCGGCGTTGATGCAAAACTCCTCGAGGACTTAGCCGATGCAATAACGACATGCGGCAGGGAGGCAGGCAATCCGCAAATGCTTACAGATTTCTGGGATATCGCATGGGGGCCGCTTTCCGCAATGCTGAGGGGAATGAACCGCGACAACCGCGAAAATTCGGTGCGTTTCCTTACGCACCTATTCGATACCTATGCGTATACTACGAACAGCGATACGGAATTCGGACTGCGTGCGAACATGGTACCCATAATCGCGAAGGAAGTTGGCGAGTACCATGCAGCGAGGGAGGAAATAACACCCGCCCACAGAAAGCCGCCGCATCTCATGGACCTCGTTGTCAGACTCGGGCTCCTTTATGCCGCAAACGGGACAAGCAAGGTTGGGGGAGAGCTTGGCAGGCGCATTACTTTTCTTGACCTAAAAACCGGAACCCTTTGATGGATTGATTATTCCTTTTTCCGTTATTATTCCGGTCACGTACTTTGCAGGAGTCACGTCAAACGCCGGATTCCTAGCATTTGATTTCTCGGGAGTTATTCTTATTTTTTTTATTTTTCCACTTGCATCAAATCCGTAAACTTCATGCACCTCATCCCCCGAACGCTCTTCTATTGGTATTCCACCTCCAGAATCCAATGACAAATCAATCGTGCTTGACGGCGCAGCAACATAAAACGGAATCCCGTTTTCTTTCGCAAGAACCGCTTTTTCATAGGTCCCAATCTTGTTCGCAACGTCCCAGTTCCTTGCAATCCTGTCGGCCCCGACAATCACCAAATCAACCTCACCTTTCTGCATGAAATATCCGGCAGCGTTGTCCGCAATCACCGAATGCGGAATCCCCTCCTGCACCAATTCCCATGCCGTGAGCTTCGCGCCCTGGCACCTCGGCCGCGTTTCATCCACCCAGACATGGATTTTTTTTCCGTTGTAATGCGCTAACCGTATCGGCGCAAGCGCAGTTCCGTAATCAACGCATGCAATAGCTCCTGCGTTGCAGTGCGTCAGGATTCTAAAACCATCTTTTATGAGTTTTTCCCCATGTTCCCCGATTTTCCTGCATCTTTCCGCGGAATCGTCCGCATATTTTTTGCTCGCATTGACCGCGATTTTTTTCGCATCCGGGACATTTTTCGCTTTCTTTATTCTATTGTCCATGTAATCAAGAGCATGAAACAAATCAAATGCAGTAGGCCGCGTTTTTGCAAGAATCTTTTTATTTTTTTCAATGATTTTTTTCAATTCCGTAAGGGAACTTTCATCGTACAACAAAACACCCTGCGCCATTCCGTACGCAGCAGTCGCACCAATCGCGGGCGCCCCGCGCACGACCATTTTTTTTATCGCGTCGGCGGTTTCCTCTACGGTTCTGGTTTCATAAACCTCAAATTTATACGGAAGCAAAATCTGGTTTATCAGTTTTACCTTAGAATCCTCGAGCCAGACGCTTCTGAAGTTCCGGCGTTTGCCCTTGACAAGAATCTTCATGATTAAATTATGAAGTAAATAAAGAAAAACAGCTTATTCCTCACGTTTTTTCTTTTCCTTTTTTCCGGGAACAACCAACTCAACTGGCGGAAAATTCGGTCCGGGCGCAGGATAATGCAAATAAGGCGTTTCAGTATGCTCAGTATCTTCTCTGAGTCTCATCGGCTGTACCTGTTTCACTTCGTGCCTAACTTCAGGTCGCACTTCCTGGTCTCTTGCAATGCCGTGCGAATCCGCACGGTGCTGTCTTCTCCTCAGTCTTGACATGTTACTACCATTATACACTAAGAATTCGTTGGATAAATATCCAAAAAATCCAAAAAAATTCTCCGCTTTTTATACCACTTTGCTCAATGCTTAAATTCATATTTTTTTGGTGGAAAAAATGACCGATGTTTTGATAAAGGAGCTGAAGTACATCAAGGGAATTCCGGTTGAACTTCTGGACGAGGCCGTTAAAGCCGGCGAAATCCGCAAGGGTAAGGTTGTTGGTTTGATTGTTTCGCCGGTTGAAAATTTGGCAGAGAATGTTCTCATTGAATTAGAACTAAGAAAAAACGGCGAAGAAAAAGCCATAAAAAACGGCCGTGTTATCCCAGTTGATTCCAGGGGCGATGGCTACGTCCTTCTCGAGGGATGGGATGCGTATCCCGAAATAAAATCCGATAAATCCGCATCGAAACAAAGGAAGCCGAGGACAAACGGCGGCGCCAAAATCGCAGTTCCTAAACCGGTGCCTTTTTGATTTTTCGTATTTATATCCCTCTTTTCCATTTTCTATCATGCCAATTCCCGGTTACATTGATTACCAGCGGAGGGAATTCTGCAAGGACGTTAAATGTCCTACGCAGTTGAAACTAAACGCACTGAAAGAGGGCTCGGACCAGTACGAGAAAATCCGTGCAACATGCAAAACCGGATGCAAATTCACAACCTACCAGTTCCATCACTGGTTGATTGATAAGGGCTACTTAATCGTCAGGCCAGAAAATAAATAAGCTAAGTGTAAAATAGTAATGCATTACATGGGGTTGAAATGAGCAAGAGGCAACGCCTCTTGACTCAGACAAGACCGAAGGTCTTGTTGAACCCCATGAATTCGTTGTGGGTGTATGAGGTCTATAGCCTCATGGAGGTGCAAA
>CAZEGI010000037.1:0-7375 GCA_964512105.1 uncultured archaeon | reverse complement strand
TTACCTTTCAAAGTACGACCTTATCTTTGCAGGAACATCCGTTCTGAGCAGCATGGTTCCAAAGCGCTCCTTGTAGTCCTGTATGAGCTTCGGGTCGTCCACCACGTAGAAGTAACTGTCGTAGCGTTTTAACACATTGAGTTTTTCCTCCATGTTGTCGAGTGCCTTCCTTGTTCCGGTTCCAACCTCAATCTCAATAGCAACCATCTTACCATCCGGCGTTTCAAAGGTTATGTCCGGAAGTTTTGTGTGGTGTTCAAGCACCGACGGGGTGTATTTCCTGGCCTCGTTCTGTATGAGATACTGCAAAACAAAATGCTCATCCGTGTCGTGCGTATTGTTCCTTATCATAAACAAATCGCTCTTATCCTCAAGCGTTCTTATCCGCACCTCGTCAAAGTTCCTCGCCTGCAACTGTTGCACCTGTTCATCCGTTAGTTTCTCCTTCAATTGTACCGGCATATTTATATCAAACTCGGGCTCAAGCTCCTTGTCAATCGTGGGCCTCTTTATCTGTTCAAGCTGCAGAAGTTCGTCCGGGCGCGTTGTTATTATGCGGTGTTCCTCGGGTGATGCTTGTATGTATATCGGAACCCGCATGTTTTCCGCTATCAGCAGAGCGCGGCCCATGGTCGCAATCTTGACAAAACGCTGCTCCGCCGTTGTCAGATGAAACTTTTCGGAAATCTGGTCGAGTATCGACGTATCCTGTTTCAGCAGTATCTTCATCGCGGTGTTGGTCAAAACCGCACGCCCGGCACGCGAGACCAGAACATCGTCAACGTCCTGGGTTATCATCACCAACGACAGATTGAATTTTCTGCACGTCTTTACTATCTTCAACACCTTCTCTGCCTCGTCACCCGCAGAAAGCACGGTCCAAGCTTCGTCTATAACCAGCATCTTCCTGAACTTGGACTTCTTCATCTGTGTATACACATACTCCAGAACCAGGAACATTATCGGGCCCTTTCCGACGTCCGGCGCATCCTTGATGTTGAACGAAATCAACGGGTTGTCGAGGTCTATTTTCGTATGCTGATTCAGAAATCGCATCGGCCCGAAGATGTACGTCTTAAGCTGGTTCACGACAGCCAGTGCCGGTTTGTATATAATCTCCTTTTTCGACCTCGTGAGCGGCAAAACCTGGTTGTACACGTCCTCCAGGAGCGGAGGGGTGTTGGTCCAGGTTTTGGGGTCCGATGTTATCCCCTTGTCTTCGTAGGTGCGGTCAATGGCGTCGTCAAGTATCGCGCGTTCAGGTTCCGTGAGTTCGCCCAACAGGACCCTGAAGAACGCAAGCAGTGAAAGTTTCTTATCATCTAATGTTTGGTCCATGAGGTCGAACGGGTTGATTACGGAATCGGAACCGGGAGCGATGCTTATCGTCCTGCCGTTGAACGTTTTTATCAAGTCCGAATATTCGCCCTGCGGGTCTATTATGTTTACGTGTACGCCTTCCATGAGCTCGCGCATTATCATGAGTTTTATGGCGTAACTCTTGCCGCCACCAGAAGTTCCCAAAACGAGAATGTTGGGGTTGCTCAGCTCGAACGGGTCTATAATTATGGGAATGCTGTTGTACTCGTTGAACCCGATGAGGATGCCGGATGCCAGCTGCTCCATGGATGTTATGGCAAACGGGAAACATGCGGCCGCAGCGGACGATGTGATGTTTCTCGTTATCTTAAGCTCGTCGTTCGTCAGGGGCAGAACCGATTTCATTGCGGAATACATCTTCAACGCAGGCACCTTTGGCGTTATCATTATCGAGTTCATGGTGGATTGTATCTGCTTGCTCACTATCTCGAGGTCATCGGTCGTGTACGACTTAGCGTCTATGTAAAGGGACATGTCGAACATTTTTTCAGTTCCTTCCTGCACGAGGTTCAGCAGCGCCATGGTGTCCTGGTGCTGTTGTATCAGCGCTTGGGGAACGATTTTTCCTTCGGATTCGAGGGCATACAAATCGGTCTTCTGTTTTTTTATCTCGTTCTCGAGCAGTTTCACAGTTGATTCGATGGAATAGGGTTTTATATGAATCGCAAGGTCGAAGTCAAGGTTCATCTCTATAAGCCGCGTCAACCAGCCTGGGTCAACAAGTCGCGGATAATTTATGGCCGCAACAACCCTGTGGTATTTCATGATCTGAATGTCCTGCGGATGCTGGATTATGACAGAAGGTGACGTTAAATATTCCACAAGTTTGTCTTGGTGCTCCTCGTATCCCAGCTTGGTTTCGTCCGTTGTTTCCTCCTTCTTTTTCGGTTTTATGCCGAGCAATGACAAAAAATCCATCAAACCTCACCCTTCCCCTTCAGTTTTTCTTCAAGAACCTCCTCGTAATCCGCAGGATGCTTCGGGGCCTCGTGCCACATTTTTTTGTAAATGGTTATTGGGCTTACGTACGTGTCCAGAATCTCGAACGTTTCCGTGAAATAACTTGAGTAAAGATTTATCAACTGCTTCGTGTTCATGCGCTCTGCAACTATTCCCGACAGCGCGAGCGTCTGAACAACCGTCTCGCATCTCCCATCCAGGTTCTCGAGCGTTGCCTTCACCGTTGGTTTCTTTTCCGCCGGAACAACGATATAAAACAAACGGTCGTTAATCTTGTTGACCTTTATGTAATTCCTCACGTATTCCGCAAAGTGTTCGTAATACGCCAGCGCAATCTTGTCGTCACGCTGCACTATCCTCCTCTTAAGATGCCTGAGGTAATCCTCGAGGTCAAGGTTCACGCTCCGCATCACTATCTGTATCGGAAAGTTCAGTGAGTTCAAAAATTCAAGGAAACCGTAAATAACCGTGTCCCTGTCCTGCTCCGAAAGCACGCCAAAGTTTATCGGGACGATTTTCAACAAGCCGAGCACCTTGCCGTCGCCGAGAAAAACAGCATCTGCCCTTATCGATTTTATGTCCATGAGTTTTCTTGCGGCCGGGGATATCCACGAGGTTTTCTTCTCGGCCTTAAAGAACATGACGTAATCCACAACCATGGTGTCGAGGTTGAACATGACCACACCGACGACCACACCGCCGGTAACCAGGATTATCATAATCTGATACAGAAACGGAAGTCCGGAGAAAAGATAGGCCCAGAGTATTATCCCGCCGCCTATCACTACGTATATCGACTGTTTCAGGTTGAACGGCCCTATCAGGCGCTCCTCGTACCTTACGTTCGCTGGTATGGCATACGGCATATTATTAATTATCAGGCGTTATTTAAATCCGAACAGTTTCTCAACGTGCGAGGCCTTCTTCTTTTTCTTTTTCGCCCACCCCGCTTTTCTAGTAAAAGAGAAGTACCTGCCACTCAGAAGTATCGATGCCCTGACCAGCACATCGTCATACCACCAGTCGGCAGCCATCTGGCTTTTCTTGTCCAGCATCTCGTAATGCGTCAGCGGAGTAACGGCTTCTCCGGGTGCTGCCGATGTTGTACTTGGCGATATTGCTCCCGCAGATATGGGCGGCGCGGTTCCAGGCGGAACATGAGGAGGGCCTCCGCCTCCGGGCGGTATAGGTGTTGGTCCGCCTGTGCCGGGTGCCGCCGCTTCTGCAAGCCGCGGCATTGCTGGTCCACCAGAAGTTTTGGTAACCTTTCCTCTGCCCCCCGCAGTTGAACCCCTGTCCGGTTCACCTTCCGGCCCTTCACCACTCAGTGCAATCCTGCGTTTTTCGTCGCCCCCGAATTTAACGCTCGTGTCTGCTCCGGGTTCACCTTCCGGCCCCTCACCGCTCAAAACAACTTTTGTTTTTTTCATTTCGCCTTCACCTACATGCTCCAGAATCTTTTTCAGTTTATCCGGTTGAACATAAACCGTGCCATCAATGACCGTTGCGCCTTCAAGCAAATCCACAAGCTTGATTCCTTCGTCGGGCTTAACCGAGCTCAGCGTTGTCGGCCCTTTCACCTCATCCTGAAGGTGCTCCAGCACGTCGGATAATTTTTCCTGCGGTATCGCTCTCAAATCCCCCAAATCCTTTAATCCTTCCTTACCTTTTTTTCTGACTTGCGCTAAATGCTCGTGTTCTTCCATCTCGGCAAGCCGCTCATCCAGTACGCCTCTGACTTCGACCTTCCTGCTCGTCTTCTCCAGTTCCCGCAGCTCTTCTGCGAACCTGTCGGCTGTTTTGCTCGTCCTTACACCAGCCAGTCCGGGTTTTCGTTCAGCCATTATTTACCATCCGTTTTCTTCGGTTTTTTCGGCTCCTCTTTTGGTTGTGGAATTTTTTTCTCGGTTTCAGGAACTTTTTTTTCAGCGCGTCTTGGCGGAACTTCCCCTTCCCTTTTTTTCATCGCTGCCCATCTTCTGTCCCTTTCCGCCTTTGCTGCAGTAAATTCTTCACGCTCCTCTTCCGCTACCTCCGACACGCCCTCCTTCATAAGCTCCGCCTCGCTAACCAGCCGTGTACGTTCCGTTTTAGGCAAACCCCTCATGTACCTTACAAGCGCGGGGTTTTCTTCCTCACTTGGCACGGCAGGCAAACCGCTATCCCTCCTCACCTTCAGCGCCCTGCCAATCGTTCCGGGTCCATAAGACATGGGTCTGTCCGGGTCTTCGGGATTTATACCATGGGCTAAACATGCCAGTCTCAGGGTTTCGTACCTCGGTGAGTTCTCTATCGTTCTCGGTGTTATTCCTGCCAACCTTAATCTTCTAACCTCATCAATCACATTCCCAGGCGTTATGTACTCGTCCGGCAATCTTAGGCCTGTTTCTTCGGCCCTCGCCCTCGGTGTTTCAGCAGCAACCCCGCCGCCACCTCCACTAACTTCCCCGCCCCCACCACCGCCAGCAGGACCTCCACCCGTTCTCACTGGTCCGCCTGTTTCCTCCTCACCAGTAGCTCTTTCAGACAAACCAGCAGTTTCCCTACCCAAAACCCTTCCTGCATGTCCGTGCATTCCGTAAAACAGCGCCAGCCTGTGCGACTCAATAGCGTGCCCGAACCTGTATCTACCAACAGCAGTGGTTATTGCAGCAGGCCCTCCACCCCTGACAAGCTCGCCAGTGGCCATAATCCACGACCTGTTGGTTAAGTATCCTATAGTAGTGATCCCTATTCCTACCCACAAGATTGCCCTGTCTAATATCAGCGGTGCAAGAACCACGAGAAACAATCCACCGCACGCAATCATGAGCCCGAGAAAGTTGCTGATTACGTTAGCGCCCGCGTTTGCAAGCCAGTTTATAACCGCTTCGGGAATTCGCCCATAACTGGTGTCAATAGTGACCTTCGCCCCGGACATCGAGGTTATTGCCATGATGCTGAAAACCAGCAGCAACATCTGTATGACAGGAACATAAACCCAGACAAGGATGCGTTTCAGCCACTTCCTTCCGTAGCCGCGCGTAATCTCAAAGAAATACAGGAACAAAACCACCGGAAACGCTATCGCCAGAACAATTACGAGTATGTACCTGAACAGCGCCATTAGCGAAGCGTACATGATAATCCAAAACGCGGTCAGCGAGAAAACAAAAACCGCGGCGGCCTGTCCGTAGCTCATGTTGTACACCATGTGTTCCAGGGCGGGCGTTACGTTGAACGTCTTGTTGACCCAGTTCGTAAGCAGCGATGATGTATCAAGAAGCGTCTGGAAAAGTATCGGCGCCATCACCACCAGAATCATGCTGTACAAAAGTTTGAATAGCATCACCTTCGACCTGCCCCTTCCCTCCGGCGAGCTCGACATAAGCACGAAGTAAACCCCAGTGAACAGAATCGCGATTATGTAAAAAGGCACGAGAATCTGCGTGAAGTACGGCATTATAAAATCAACGCCCGCCGTAACCCGGCATCCGGATTCCTCAGGGAAACAGAAAATCTTCGGGTTCTGCAGCAGTATCCAGTAGAATATCCTGAGCTGCCACTCTATCAGGCCCTTCAGCGCCTTACCAATCCTCGTAAGCAGTTCGCTCTGCGTTTGCGTCGGTCCCTGAGCAATAACGCATGTCGCCAAAACTGTTGTAAGAATGAGCACCAGTGCGAGAGCGAGAATCCTGCTTTTCGGGTTCATAAGTTATCAATTAAATATATAAAAAGATACTTTATATCGGCAAAACTGCCTCCTCTAAGGGGCAGTCGGCAGTTTTGTCTATAAAAACCGACAGCTTTAGCTGTCGGTTATTTATATCCGCAGTCCAAACCGGTTCCCTCATAATCTCTTCATTGCTTTCTGATAAATCTCCCGGATTTTTTTCTCGCTTAACTTTTGTTTCTTCAGTTTTTCGTAAATTTCTTTGCTTTTCTCGTTTACCTTTATCTCGTTCTCGTTGTTTTTCTTTGCTTTCTCGAATAATTTTTGGGTGATAACAAAACCACACTTGTTGCACTTGTATCTTTTTTCCGCCAAATACATTTTTTCCTTGCACACCGGACAGGCATTTTTATCAAACAACGAGTTCCAGTCTATCACAAGCATCTCGTCATGAACCCCCGGTCCTCGAAGATGCACCAGAATGCTGTTGTAAATCTCGTCCCTCGGGTCGTCCACATTTATTTTCCGCTTCTCCTTCAGTATCCCTGTAATTTCTTTTACTATGCCCTTCTCATCGCCGGTTTTTTTGGTAGGTTTTTTGGATGGCATTTTATGTCCCTTTTAGGATTTTCTCAATAAGTTTCTCACACATCTCTAATGCATTCTCAACTTCACCTTCTAAATATGCCTGTACAGGACCGGGAGGATAGCGATCTTCATAGTAAAAAGCAGTCAACTTCCTGCCCAAATCCAAATACTCCTCAAATGATTTATCAAACTCAGTGGCATAAGTAAGGAGAGATTCAATATCATGAATCTTTCTCAGTTTCCAACCCCTCTGTATAAGATATCCTTTCAAACACTTTTCAACAGCTTGATGCAGATGAAACAGAATGGTGTCATAATGTCCTTTTCTATCCAAAATCAGTTTTGCAGCTTCAAGATCGTGCTCTCCCCTCACAATCCACTCATCCACTAACCTCTTTCTCATACAAAACCTCACCTCTCTTCATGATGTCTGCTACGAAATCATCCCCCACTTTCAAACGTTCTTTTAGTTCCTTTGGTGTCAAAACCAGTGGAGAAACCGGAATCTTGAGTTTTCGGTCATAAATGACCCTCTTCACATCAACAAACCTATCAACTCTCCTCTTCTTAGTATTCTTAACTATAAGCAAATCAATGTCGCTGTCTTCTGTTGGATTTCCAAACGCGTATGAACCATATAAAACAATCTTCTCAGGTTTATACTCCACCCTGATTCTCTCAGCCAGATTGGTTATTATTTTTTGCGTTTTATTTTTCATCATTGCATATCTCAAAATGGTTTATAAAATTCCTCCACCTCTTGTTTTTCCTTCAGTATCCCTGTAATTTCTTTTA
>CAZEGI010000036.1:0-8638 GCA_964512105.1 uncultured archaeon | reverse complement strand
GAACTTCGACGACGGAACCAACAGCACATCCATCCTCGTTACGCACAACTACAGCGCGATGGGAACCTACGAGGTAACGCTCACGGTACGCGACGGCTCACTAAACGGCTCGTTCGCAAACAGCACAACCCTCACCGTGTTTGTATGTCTTGGCACGAACTGTCCGCCACGTGCGGTTGCAGGTTCCGATATCATCGTTTTGGTCAATCATACAGTCTACTTTAATGCCTCAGAGTCCATGGACCCGGACGGTTACATAGTCAATTACACTTGGTACTTCCCGGATACCACCGAATACGTGAACGGCTCTTACATAAACCACACGTTCCTTGGCACAGGGATATTCAACATAACCCTTAACGTCACGGATAACAGTTCAATATCCGATGCAGATGTCGTGCAGGTTATTGTCACAACCGTTGGTGTGCTGGCGTTCGTGGATGGCAATCCGGTGTCAACTCTACAAAGCGCAGGCCGACCACACAACCTTACCGTCCTTACGCAGTACAATCCCATCCCGGGTTACAGTGGCGATAACCTTTCGAACGCGGTAGTCCAGTTTATAGAATGCAACGGAATAAACACATTTGTACTTCCACAGTATACGGAGTCGAATGTAACCAACTACGCAATCGCTGAAACCCGGACCAGCTCAAGCGGTTCGGCAAACTTTGTTGTAACCCCGACAGGCGGCGAAGGCGTCAACGAGGCAAGAATCGGGAATTACACACTGCAACTGAGGATTTTTGTTTCGGGGGACAATATGCCAGCATATGTGCAGAACTTCACGCTGTCCAACAGACACCTACAGAATCCTCCAACAGGTGCGTATGTCGCGATTCCCAACAGGGGTGACATAAGCTTCTTCACACTCGAGGTTGCCAAGGTTTACGACAAGATACGCAGGTGGTTCCCGATGGGTTCGTCCACTTCGGGGGAAAATCATGAGTTTACCCTGTACACCAACGGTTCCGGTTCCCTGCCGAACATAACTTCAGGAAAACCGACGGGTCTTAAGATAACTGTCAAAACACCAGGCGAGGTGTCCGTAGGGAATGCGACCGTGAGGGTCACAGAGAAGAACGGCTACATGATATTCGCACTGCCGCAGTATACCAACTCAAACGTGACAAGTTACGCAATGGCAGAAGCAAGAACGAACAGCAACGGCTACGTAGGATTTACCATAATACCGACAGGCGCGTCGGGCATAACCGGACACGAGAACTTTATCGGTAATTACTCGGTCACTTTGAGCGTTGTCTATGAAGGAAGCACGGTTTATTCCAGAAACATGTCCGTTGACAGGTCACTGCCTGCTCCGTTACCATCGGACGCAAGAGTCCAAACACCAAACAAAGACGATCTGGATAACTTTATAGATGATGTAATAAGATCATACGATAAAATGAAGAGGTGGATAGGTTAGGGGGACAAAAATGAAAAACAAGTATTATGGTTATCTAATAATTTCCCTTGTATTCGGTACTCTGTGTTCAAGCGGAGCCCTTGCAGCCATTACCGATGTTAAAATAGTCAACACGGTGTCAAACAGCACGGTCATCCTGGATTACGACACCACGGCTGGTTCGTATCTAGACAATGTTGGAAACAATCCCGATGTAAAGTTACGAGTTTACTCAAACGCATCCGGCGAACTCACAGGAAAATGGGTCGGGCTTGTTTACAGGGCAGGCTCCACCGCAAGGGTGGTTTCCCAGGGTCCTGCAAGCGGAACAACGCTCGAGCCATTGGGTGGTGAATCGTCGAATGGGACGCATTACTACGCCGACACTGTTGATGGATTCAAGACGAGTGCCTATTATCCAGCAATACTCCAGGCAGTTATCTCAACCCAGATGCACACTGAAACGGTAAACGACACATTCACGGTAAGCACAAACGACACCTTCCTCGAGCTGAACCCGGAGAGTGACGGCTGGTTCAGGGGATATGATGGAAACGGCCAACTGTCCGGGGACAACACCGGTGAGAATCAAATATATGGTTCATACTCCCTGAACATAACAAACATCTCGTCAAGCAGAATAGCTGTTTCGGTAAATTGGGTTTCATATAACGCCACCGTGGTAAACTTTGGAGGAACAAACTACACGACAAACAAGAAAATAATAAACGTGGATGTGGACAAAATTGTAATCGGAATTGCGGCGTCCAACAACACCATCTTGGATTCCGGAGTAACAAGCGTGAATGCAGATTACAGTAGCAGCGGCATAGATTCGGATGACGACAGCGACGACACCTTAACCCTGAACAGCGGTTCATACAACGGGACAGCGTACATCTACGTCAATGGCATAAAGGAGGCGGAGGTGAGCGTCACAGCCGCTGGAACGCAGACATCCGAACTCTTGTTAAAATTGGGATGGAACCTCATATCACTGCCGTTGTTGATACTCTGATTCTTTACCCATTACGCGTAATATTAAGTCATGATTACTGGCGGTGTAGACGAGGCAGGGAGGGGCCCGGTTGTGGGCCCGTTGGTTCTTGCATGTGCAGTCTTTGACGAAAAAGGCGTTGCGGAACTGAAAAAACTGAACGTCCGCGACTCAAAAAAAGTTTCTCCTTCCCGCCGCGAACTCCTCGAACCCGAGATAAAGAAAATCGCGCTGGACTGGAAATTAACCAAGATAATCCCTTATGAAATTGACAAACTTCGGAAAAAAATTTCATTGAACGTTATCGAGGCGTACAGGGTTTCGCAGTTATTCTTATCGTTAAAAGTAATCCCCCCAAAAACGTACGTTGATGCCGTTGACACTGACCCAGAGGTGTACAAGAAAAACATTATCCAGTGTTTAACGGACAAGAACTTCAAGTTTCCAAGAAAATTTGAAATAATCTCGGAACATAAGGCCGATGCAAACTACATAGAAGTCGGTGCGGCATCAATCATTGCGAAGGTTGAACGTGACAGGGAAATAGAAAAAATCAAGGAAAAGTATGGGGATTTCGGTTCCGGCTACCCATCGGACCCGCTGACGCAGGAGTTCATACACAAACTGATAAGGAAGGGCGAGCTGCCGCACTTCGTGAGGAGAAGCTGGGACACCGTGAACAGGAAAAAACAGACCAGCCTGGACGAGTTTTTGCCTTAATTTTATTTTTTAATACCTAATCCCAATAGTAGAACTTAAAAATGGGACTAAGGCCGAGCAAATGCTACAAGTGGGATAACAGGGCATACACGCGGATTTCGAACAATCCTGCGGATTCGTTCATAACCGGAATCCCGGGCTCGAAAATCAGCCGCTTCGAGATGGGCAACCTGTCCGGAGAATTTGATACGGAGCTGTGTCTGGTAACCACCGACAGGATACAGCTGAGGCACAACTGCCTGGAAGCTTCGAGAATCGTAGCAAACAACATTCTCCAGAAAAACCTCGGTTTGAGCAACTACAGGTTCAAGATTCGCGTTTTTCCGCACCACGTGCTTCGGGAGAACATAACCGCCACAGGTGCGGGTGCTGACCGTGTTTCAGACGGCATGCGAAGAGCGTTCGGAAAACCAATCGGAACAGCCGCAAGACTCACAAAAGGCCAGAAGGTTTTCAGCATTTACGTGAATTCCGACGCGGAATCGATGAAGCACGCTAAAAAAGCCATGAAAATCGCAATGGCGAAGCTGCCCGACGTGATAAAACTCGTTGTAAAACCGGTTGCCAAGACGGAAGCGAAACCGGCTGAAAATAAAAATCAACATACTCTTCCTTAATGGGTAGAGTATGACTTACAAAAATGCAAAATGATAAGAAAACAGAGGGGGTGTAATGCAAGGTAACAATCTTCTGCATGCAATGCACAACAGACAGTTCTGCTGTCTGTTGCAGTTTGTTATATCCTTGCATTTTTGTAATGGCTGAAGACTGGAACGTTGTCGCAACCCTGAGGATAATGCCAAAATCCGTTGATGTAAACCTTGAGGATATTTCCGAATTCCTGTCGGGTGCGGTTGCGGGCATTGGAAAACTGCACAAAACCGGGATAAGACCGATAGCATTTGGCCTGAACTATCTTGAGGCCATCATTCTGCTGAATGACGATCGTGGCGGAATCGACCAGATAGAGGACAAGATAAAACGCATCAAGGGCGTAAGCGACGTCGAGACCGTGGATGTGACGAGATTGTGATATAGTATTACTATACTACTTATTTCTGAGTAACTTCCTATTTTTGAGTATTTTTAAACCCGAGCCCCTTATGAATACTCATGGATAAGATTGGGCTGGCTTGTGACGCGTTAAGAAAGGGCCAATTCATTTTGCTTTACGACTCCGACAACCGCGAGCGCGAAACTGATTTTGTTGTTGCGGGCGAGTTTGTAAAGCCAGAACACATAGCAACCATGCGAAAGGATGGCGGTGGTTTGATATGCGTTGCAATGGATCACAACATAGCAAAAAACCTCAGTCTGCCGTACATGGTCGACATATACGACAAGGCAGCTGAAAAATTCAAATTTTTGAAAAACATAAAGGCTGTTAATCTACCATACGATGAACGCTCTTCATTCTCTTTGATGATAAACCACAGGGAAACATTCACCGGGATTTCCGACAAGGATCGAGCGTTAACAATCCGCGAATTTGCAAAACTTGCAAAAAATCCGAAAACCTCAGAGTTCACAAAAAAATTCCGCTCGCCGGGACACGTTCCGCTGCTGATTGCAGCCGATGGTTTGCTGAAGAAAAGAAAAGGCCAGACAGAACTTTCAATAGCCCTGATGGAACTTGCCGGTCTGACTCCGGTTTCAGCGATATGCGAAATGATGAACTCTCCAGATGCGCTGAGCAAGAAGGACGCGATTGAATACGCAAAGAAAAACAATCTGGTGTTCCTGGAAGGCGACGAGGTGATTGAGGCTTATGAAAATCGGAATCTGTGACACTTCATTCGCAAGATACGACATGGCAAAGGATGCAATCAACGAATTGAGGAGCAATGTCGGCGGCATTGGCATTGCGCGTTACACCGTTCCCGGTGTGAAGGACCTTCCCGTTGCTGCGAAAAAACTCATAGAGGAGCAGGGTTGCGACATAGTCATGGCCTTTGGAATGCCCGGCAAAGAGGCAATAGACAAACAGTGTGCACACGAGGCATCAACGGGGTTGATACAGGTGCAGCTGCTCACGAACACGCACATCATTGAAGTGTTCGTGCACGAAGACGAGGCTGAAATCGAAAGCAAGCTCGCAGACCTGTGCGAAAAACGCGCGAGGGAACATGCGTTGAATGTCATTAACTTGATGTTCCATCCCGACGAACTTACAAGAAACGCGGGAATGGGTTTGAGACAGGGCTATAAAGATGCCGGTCCGATTAAAATTTAATATAAACGAGGTGGTAAAATGGAAAAAATAAACATTGGCATTGTGGCTGCGGAGTTCAACTACGACATAACCTATGCGATGGTTGAGCTTGCCAAGGAGCATGCGAAGTTTCTGGGTGCTGACGTAAAAACCATAGTAAAAGTTCCAGGAGTTTTCGACATGCCTTTGGCCGTAAAAAAGGTTTTGGAGAAAAAGGACATTGACTGCGTCGTGACTCTCGGTTCAGTAATCGAGGGGCAGACGGAGCACGACGAGATAGTTGCGCAGCATGCTACAAGAAAGATTGCTGATCTGGGTCTGGAGTACGGAAAACCGGTTTCTCTCGGAATTGCAGGGCCCGGCATGAGCCGGTTGGAAGCGCACAAGAGGATCGAGTATGCAAAGCGTGCGGTTGATGCGGCAGTCAAGATGGTCAAGTGCATTAGGAACATAAAATAGGATGGTTGTAAAAAAAATCGGCACCGCAAAATTCCCGGCAAAGTACGGAAATTTCGAGCTGACAGGGTTTGAGGGTACGGATGGCGAACAGTTTTTGGTTCTGACCAAAGGGAAAGCTTCCGGCGACGATGTTCTCGTGAGGTTACATTCCGCATGCGTCACGGGTGATGTTTTCCACTCAAAAAGATGCGACTGCGGCGACCAGTTGCAGGAATCAATAAACCTCATCGCAGAGGAAGGCAGGGGCGTTGTGATTTATCTATACTCACAGGAAGGCCGTGGCATCGGTGCCCTGAACAAGGTTAAAGCGTATTGTCTGCAGGACAACGGCAGGGATACGGTTGAAGCCAACCTTGAGCTCGGGTTCGGGGACGACGAGCGGGATTACAAGGACGCTGCAGAGATTCTCAGAAAACTTGGTGTGACGTCCGTGCGGTTGCTGACAAACAATCCGCGCAAGATTTCTGGTTTGGAGGAAAACGGGATAAAAGTAAAAAGGGTTCCGATTGAGATTCCACCAGAAGTTACCAACGAATCGTATCTCAGGACGAAGAAGAAAAAACTTGGACACCTGCTCTCGATATGAAATCCGACGAAAAATTCATGCGCCGGGCACTGGAGCTCGCTACCAAGGGAACAACATCCCCCAACCCCATGGTTGGCTGCGTTCTCGTAAAAAAAGGAAGGATCCTTGCAGAGGGCTATCACAAAAAAGCAGGAAAACCGCACGCTGAAATCGAAGCCCTGAAAAAAATTAAAGATGCGCGCGGTTGCATGATGTACGTGACACTCGAACCATGCTGCCACTACGGCAGAACACCACCATGCACAAAAGCCATAATAAAGGCGGACATAAAAAAAGTCGTGCTCGCAATGCGCGACCCGAACCCTAAGGTTGATGGAAACGGGATGAAGGAGTTAAGAAGAGCAGGCATTGAAGTTGTTGATGGTGTTTTAAAAAAAGATGCTGAAAAACTCAATGAATCTTATATAAAATTCATAACAAAAAAGGAACCATTCGTTATCCTTAAAGCAGCGATGAGTCTCGACGGAAAAATCGCAACAAAAACCGGGGACTCGAAATGGATTTCTTCTGAGGAATCGCGAAAAGAAGTCCATGAACTGCGTTCGAAGGTTGATGCGGTTCTTGTCGGTGTGAATACCGTCATTACAGATAATCCACAACTGACATGCAGGATTAAGAACGGCAAAAATCCGATTAAGATTATTGTTGATTCAAGTTTGAGGGTTCCACTGAATTCGAAAATTTTTGATGGTGGTAATGTAATAATTGCAACGACAAAAAATCATAATAAAAAAAACAAAAAAATTTTAGAAGGTAAAGGTGCAAAAATTCTAATCACCGATGAAAAAAACGGCAGGGTTGATCTTAAAAAACTCATGAGAAAACTGGGGGAATTGGAAATAACATCCGTGCTGATAGAAGGCGGTTCCGAAATAAACGCATCTGCGCTAAAATCCGGAATCGTTGATAAAGTGCGGTTCTACATCGCTCCAAAAATAATCGGTGACGACGGGAAAACCGTAATCTCCGGGCTTGGTACAGATTCCATAAAAGATTCAATAAAGATAAAAAATCTCGATTGCCGTAAATTAAATGATGACCTTGTTTTGGAGGGTTATCTCTAATCCTCTCAGATAGCCCTTCCCAAATCCGAAACGAATTTTTTGATGTGTTCTGTTTTAACATGCGGCATAACTACGACCCTAACGCATCGTGGTTCTCTGATGGCCGAAACCTTCCAGCCCTTTCTATTTAGTGAGTCAACAACTTCCCTCGGATTTGCAACTTTTATCCCCACAATATTCAAATCGGGTTCGACAACCGTGTGGATGTGATTCTTTCCGAGTTCGTCGCACAATAGTGCCGTATTCTGCATGCACTGCCCGGCGATTTTTTTGTAACCATCAAAACCCAAGCGCATTATCGTTGCCCAGGTTGCGGCGATCGCCCCGCCAGAACGGGTTCCGACAAGCGTTTGTGTTTCGATTGGCAGATATGTGGGATTGAACTTTATCCCGTCCACAAGCGAGTTATCCCTGAAGAGTATTGAGCCCGATGGTATGGGACACATTCCCATCTTGTGCGGGTCAACCGTTATAGAATCAACGTTATCGAGGGAGAAATCAACCCTTTCCCTATCCAGAAAAGGAATAATGAAACCGCCGAAGGCGGCGTCCACATGCACAAAAACGTTGTCGCAGAATTCTGTGATCTCTTCAACGGGGTCAACCATCCCCAATGCGGACGTTCCTGCAGTCAGAACCACCGCGAGCGTATCTTCACTGATACTCTTTCTTATACTATCCGGTTTTGCCCTAAAGTTGTCGTCAACTTCCACACGTCTTATATCCAAATTCATCATCCTTGCTGCTTTTTCTATAGAGTAGTGCGCAGACCTTGGAGCAACAATCTCATGCTTGTCCGGATGGTTTTCCTTTGCGACCCACAGCGCGTATATGTTCGCTTCAGTACCCCCGGTTGTAACATATCCGTATGCGTTTGGATTTTTGAGTAATTCGCCCAGCCAGCCAATGACTTCATTCTCGAGGATTTTCACGGAAGAAAAAATGTGTGTATCCAGGGCGTTTGTATCCGCAAAGATTTTGAACGCCTCAAGGCTAACATCTAATGGCTTTGTTGAAACTGAAGATAAAATTTTCCCATCCCCAAAAAAAGGATCCTTTGCCCGTAGTCTCCTAAGTCTAGACAAAATCTCCTGTTCTTTCATTTTTTTGACAAATCGAAGTGCCTTCTCATTAATGGCATCTTCTGCTTTAAATTCTGGTAAAACTTCACGAATTCGGCAGCCTCTTTTTT
>CAZEGI010000035.1:0-8973 GCA_964512105.1 uncultured archaeon | reverse complement strand
TTACATCTCGGTTATTTTATATCTGCCTGTTCTTGGTTCGTAGATTTCGCCTTTCTTTTTCAGTTCGTTGAGCATACGCTCGGCCTCGAACCTGTCGAGTTCCTTCTCCTCCGCCTTTGTGAGTATGTCGCCCAGCAATGCCTCGCCCTTTTCGTTTTCACCGACAAGTTCACGCACGATGTCCTCGACAACGCGTATTTTGTCCCGGATGGATTTCGGGTATTCTGTAACAACGCGGTCTATGTCGAAAACGCCTGTGGACTCGTCGTATGCGATTTCCTTGAGAACGAAATCCGTGAGACGTATGGCGCGCTCCGCATCGCTTATGGTTACGGAATCGCTCAGTCGTATTTTTGCCGACGCTTCGGACAATCTTACCAGCGCTTCAAGCTGTCTCGGGGTTGCTGCCGCCGTGCTGCCTTTGCCAATAGACCTGAGTTTGATATAATATTCTTTCAGTTTTTCTGCCGCATCGTCTGTGAGAATCGGGCGCATGTGCAGCCTGGAGTATGCGATGTATTTCCTGAACAGTTCCGCGGGAACCGGGGGTTCAAGTTCCTTGACTTCCTTTTCAGTTTTGTGGATCTTGAGCATGTGCTCCGCAATCTTTCTGTCGAGTTCCTTGTCAAGAACGTCGCGTATCGGGAAAATGAGGTCGAAGCGACTGAGTAGGGTTGGTGGGATGTCGAACTGCTCTCCAAGCGGCTTGTAGGTGTCGAATCTGCCGAACTTCGGGTTGGAAGCCGCAAGGACCGATGTGTTGGCCTTGAACTTTGCGACTATTCCGGCTTTTGCGACGGATATGGTTTGCTGCTCCATGGCCTCGTGCATCGCGCTCCGGTCTTCCTTGTCCATCTTGTCGAACTCGTCTATCGCTGCAATCCCACCACCTGCCAGAACAAGTGCGCCCGCTTTTAAAGTCCATGCGCCCTCCTCAAATTCGTCGCGCTCCGCGGTTGCGGTTAAGCCGGCACCGGTCGCGCCCTTTCCTGTCACGTACAGACTCTTGGGTGCTATCTGGTCCACGTACTGGAGGATGCGGGATTTCGCAACGCCCGGGTCGCCGATGAGGAGGATGTGCATGTCAGACCGTATGCTGGTTCCGTCTGGCATTTTCTTTCCTACGCGACCTCCAAAAAGTTGCAGGGCGATGGCTTCCTTCACCTCGCGGTAACCGTAGATTCCAGGAGCGATGGAATCGATGACCATGTCGTAAATCCCCGGGTCGGAAGCAAGCTTCTTAATCTGTTTTTCCTCTTTTTTGGTTATCTCGATTTCTTCGAATTCGCGCTCTATGGGCTCGATGTGGTTTGCTTCGATGAATTTGTAGTAAACCGCGCTTCCCTCGAAGCTGCCCCTCTTCGGCGGTTTTAGACGCAGAACGCCCGTTACAGTTATTTTGTCACCAGCGGTTACGATATTTGTCAGATCCTCCTCGCACCAGATTTCTATTCGGCGAGCCTGTTCGCCGCCCTTCAAAAGTTCCAAGGATTCCTGGATTTCGAGTTTTTGCGTGTCAATGAAAACGGAGCGATCAATGTCGAACCGGAAATCGTGCTTGCCGCAGTTGCTGCACTTCAGGGGCGACTGGATGAAACGTTTGTTCTGCGGCTCCATCATTATCTGCTTGCAGTTGGGGTTGTTGCAGATGAAGGCGCCGACTGAAACCTTCGGGAGAACGTCGCTTATCTTGTTCACGATGCCGTCAACTGCAATCAGTTTGTCTATGTAATCCGAGTTTATGTCTCGGACAGGAATAGAGTAACCCCCTTCCTTTGGAAGATTGAAGAAGCGCGTATACAGCGTGGGGTTTTCGATTTTTTCTGGCGGTTTTTTCCTTTTGTCGTAGACCTCCGCAATCTCGCGAAGGAGTTGGTTGAAAATTGCAATAGTGTCATCCGGCTCATCCATGAGCTTATCGGTAATCTTTGAATCGTAGCGTTCAAGTTCAGTAAAGTCAATTTTGAGGCTCTTGCTATCAGGATAATTGCCGCTGAGTTCAGCTATCTGCTCGGATTTTGAGCTGAGAAATTTTGCTATGGATTCCTTCATGCAGCCACCTCCACCGAAGGGTGGATTTTAATATTGGAAGGTGGATATAAAAAGTAAACAGAAGAGTGGAGGAAAAGTATTTTTATAGCATTAAAACGTCCTTATCTTCCCGTCAACGCACATCTGCGTTATGTCAGTCACGTGCTCGAGCCAGTAGTCCGTTATCTTCCGGGCTTTGTTTTCCAGTTTTTTGTCTCCGATGATTTGAACTGATGCAACAAGCGGGTTGTTTATCGGCTTTCCGATTTGCGACATCAAACGAACATAAACCTGTTCCGCGCCCTCCTTTGCGATGTCCTGCGCGATGAGGTTTGAGAGAAGGTTGTAGATTTTTCCGACGTGGTTGACCGGATTTTTGCCTGATGTCGCTTCAAGGGACGTTGGTCTGAATGGAGCTATTAAGCCGTTTGCACGGTTGCCTCTCCCCACGGAGCCGTCGTCACCATGCTCCGCTGAGGTTCCTGTTACCGTGAGGAAAACGCTGCCCTTTTCGTAATCGTCTGCTGTGTTTATTTCAATGTTGACTTTCTTGTCCGTGAGTTTTGCAACGACGCCTTCGACCTCGAACTTCATTTTTTGGATTGTCTCTTTGTAGTCGTCAAGGTCGTCGAGGTATTTTGATATCATGGCACACGCTATTGTGAGTGTTATTTCGTGATTTTTCCTGACACCCATTACTTTTATGTCCTTTCCCGCGGCCTTTATTTTGCACTTGAAGTTGAGGTAGTCCGCAACCTGCAGGGTCAGGTTTTCCACGGTTGAAAGCGGCGCGAAACCGACACCGAATGACGTGTCGTTTGATTTTGGAATGCCTTTGCGCTGGAATACGTTGCACAAATCGGATGACCCCTGCCCGAGGCGCTGGTCGATAATGATACTATTATCCAAGTTCAGTTCTTTTATCGTATCCTTAAGGTAATTTCTCGCGGATTCAATTGCGATTCTGCCTATCGGGACTTTTTCGTTGCCGACATAGGTTGTTGCTCTTCCACTTAGCAGCAGATACATCGGGCGTATGATTTCGCCGCCCCTGTAGATTGGGTTAGACTCACCGCCGATGAGTTCGACCTGGTCGGTGTTGTGGTGCATTATGCCCCCGAATCTTTTTATGTATTCCCTGCATAAACCGCGACTGACAGATTCTGCAACGCCATCGCATATCGAATCCGGATGACCGATGCCCTTGCGCTCAACAAGTTCGACCTGCTGTTTTTCCAGGGGTTTAGTGTCCAGAAAATCAACAACGATGTTCTTCATTTTGACCACAGAATAATTCATAATTATTGACGCATGTGGTATATAAATAGAAAAATAGAACGTTATCGGATTACTTCGCAACTCAATCTTTTCCTGCCTTCGCGTCAATAATTCCGTCTGTGGTTACGTCGAATATGCACTCGCCTTCGGGCATTGACGGTGAATCAATAAGTTCTGCAACGCGCTTGTTGCCCTTGCCTTTTTTCAGGTAAACTCGGAAGGTGGAGTGGTGACCGACGATGTGGCCGCCGATTGGCGCTGTTGGGTCGCCGAAGAGGATGTCCGGGCGGGCCATAACCTGGTTGGTTACGATAATGACGGCATTGTGGAGGTCCGCGAGTTTCCTCTGCAGGACGTGCATGTGCCGGTTCAGTTTCTGCTGCCTTGGGGCAAGTTCCCCGCGGCCGGCGTATTCAGCGCGGAAGTGCGCCGTAAGCGAATCCACAACCACGAGTTTTACGTTTTTATCTTTTGCGATTTCTGCGGCCTTTTCTGCAAGTAACATTTGATGGTCGGAGTTGTAGGCGCGCGCGACCATGATGTTCCCGAGAACCTTGTGGGGGTCGAGTTTCAGATGTTTTGCCATCTGCTGTATTCTTTCCGGGCGGAAGGTATTTTCCGTGTCTATGTAAACCGCGGTTCCTTCCAAGCCCCCTTTTTCCTTGGGGAGCTGGACGTTGACAGCGAGCTGATGCGCAAGTTGCGTTTTTCCTGAGCCGAATTTTCCGAAGAATTCGGTTATTGCCTGAGTTTCAACCCCACCTCCAAGTAGTGCGTCAAGTTCCTTGCTGCCTGTGGTGAGTTTTCCTATGCTTTCCCTCCTCTTCAGAACATCGAGTCCTGATTCGAATCCCATCTTCAGGGATTCGCGCGCGGCACTTACCATCTTTATCGCGGATGCCTCGCCGATTCCGACTTCCTTCAGTTCGCCGATGGATGCGGCAGCGATTGCCTCGACAGAATCGTAACCTGCTTCCCTGAGTTTTTCAGCTATAGTTTCACCGACTCCGGGAAGTTCCTCAAGTTCCATCATGTTTCACAGAAAGTAATTGTTAAGGAAGGTATAAAAACAAAGGCAGAGTGCGGCGGAAAAGTGTAAGCTCACGTGTAGCAAACGCTGAGTTTCGGCCTCTTTGATGCGTCTCCATAATCCGAAGAGTAGAACCACTTGCATGCGGATGTGCTGCTGCTGTCCTTCAGAAGAACGCCGTTGTTTGTTCCACCATTGACCCATCCTTGGACCAAGGAGGTTACATCCCACGATTTCCAGGTGTTGGTGTCAACGCTGTTGGGGCAAAACTGTGAGCTACTCACAGCTCCGGAGTAATCGCCGCCGGGTGTCGTCCAGGAAACTCCGGACATCCGGCTGTTCCATGTGACTTCGGATTCGACCCAGCTGTTGGTGATGCCATGTGCGTTGATTGTAGCGGACGCCCCCGGAACCATGCAGCCGCTTGAATAATAATACAAACTGATGTATGCCGTGTTTATGGTTGAGCTAGATGGCACAGAAGAAACATCGAACTGGATTACGGCTCGCGTGTTTTCCGGAGCTGCACAATAGAAACCCACCCCAAGTCCTGTTCCAGTGCCGAAGTTCTGGTCCGGATTGCACCCTCCGAAAGGACCCGTGATGTATGAATCCTTACCTTCAGAACCGGGTTGGATTTCTGTGTACGTTCCCGCGCATATGGTCGTGGTTGTGGCGCATGCGGTTGTGGTTGTGCTTACGGTGGAGCTGGTGGATATGGAGGTTGAACTTGTGGATGTTGTACTGGATGTCGAGGTTGAAAACGAAGTTGTTGTTGATGAAGAGGTGGTGGTTGTGGAGGTGGAACTTGTGGATGATGAGGTGATGGGGGTTGTAGATGAACCAGTAGTGCTGGTTGTGGAGGTGGATGATTCGGTGGTGGTTGTGGAGGTGGATGAGGTACTTGTTGATGTGGATACTACGGAGGTGAGGATGTAATCCTTTTCCAACGCGCCGCGCAGCGTTCCGGTGTCGGTCATGGTCAGGCCGAGTGCGGGGATGGAGTATTCTATGACCACGGTGAGGGAGTATGGAATTTCCGGGTTCATACCAAAGGTGCAGTTTTGCGCAGTAACCTCAAAGGGTTCGCCCTTGTACACGGTTGTCGGTTTTGGAGTGCCAGTGCACACGATTTTTTCAAGGGTGTTGTTTATCAGGACGGAGTTTATGGTTAGCTGGGAGCCTACGCCATTCACAAAATCCCCGGTGAAATTGCCGCTGGTTTTCAGCCCGACGGTTGCAAGGAGCGGCTTCACCTTCGAGAATCCAGTCGAGGTTGTTGGTATGGATGACCCGATTTTCAGAATACCGAAGGTCCACAAGGCGGCGGCGACTATCAGGATTACGACAATGGCCCAGCCGTATGATGCGAGGTACTCCGCTGCACTCTCGGCTTTTCGGGACGTCAGCATGATATATATTAAAAGAATATATAAAAAACCTCACTAACCCGCGCAGCTTATCACGATTTCACGGGTTTTTTCCGCATCGGTTCCGGGATTTCCGGGAGTGCAGTAACCCTCGTCGTCTTCTGATGTTACCGTGAGGTTGTGGGTTCCGGAAATATGCGGAATCGTGAGCTTGCAGTCCATGTCGTACTTGGTGTCGTTGTATTCGGCCGCATAGTTTTCAAGTTTTGATTCGCACGCATGGATAAAGGCGTTGTCAATGAAGAACGCGAAGTAGTTAGGGTTCCGGTTGTGCCAGCCCGTCCATGCAACACTCACGTTTATTTCCGTGTCGCAGTTTATGGCATCCGGAATTTCGAGGCGGGAGATTTTTTCAACGCTCCTGCTTCCGGAGCATTTTTCATATACTTTTGTTTCGTTCGTGCAGCTCAGGGGCAGGTATTCGTTGCAGTCAACGAGGGTTACGTTTATGCTTCTCATGGCATCCATGCCGGATTCGTTTATATTACAGTAGCCGCCCTCGTCTTCGGCTGTTACGGTCAGTGCATGTGAACCATTGGCAAAACCGCGTTCCGGAATATTCACAAAACAGCTCATGGTGTATGGAACAACGACCTGGTCGTCCCGGTTGTAGGAGAAGCACGTGTCAACCAGTTTTCCGTCAATGAAGAAGGCGAAGTAGTTCGGGTTGTCCGGATTTCTTCCGACATTGAAGTGGAAGCCGGACCAGTTCACGGTGACTGCAGATTTATTACCGCATGTAAGTTCTGCCGGGGCGTCTATTGAATCAACGCTCTTCACTGCGTCATACGTTGTGGAGCAGTTGTGCGTTGCGTTTCCGATGCATGGGAGTGATACCCTCGTGGGTAGCGTGGTGGTTATGGGAATGCCTGATGGCTGGCCGACGACACCATACCAGAGCGCGAGCCGAACATTCACGGTTTTGCCTGTTCCTGGCGTTCCGTAAAAAGTTGCGGTTTTCGTGTCGCTGACGATTTCCACTGCCTGCTCGAAGGCGGTAAGGTTTCCTATCATGCACGTTTTTGGCTCAGTAGGATTGCCGAACGGCGGATTTTTGTCGTTAGGGTCGTATTCGGAATTTGTCGTGATGAGCACGGCATCGATGAGCGTTTTGTCGGTGGTGTCTGTAAAACTTATGCTTGTGTTTGTTCCGAGGTCGTAAGTGCCTGCGAATTCCCACCTTATTCCTTCCGGATTGCCGTGCCTACCAAGAACTTTCGAATTGATACCATTTATAACAAGCCGGAACTTTCTGTCTTCGTTGTCGTCGTAACTTCTGACCCATGCGGTATGGGTTTTTGGTGTAGTGGCAAAAAATTTCTCAGTTTGGTCGCCATCCACGCGCGATAAGGCATTGGACGGCGGGCAGTTGCCACCGCAGTTTTCAATGACCTGGTTGTCCCAGTAGTTTTCGGCTTCTATCCAGAGGTGGGAATCTGTGATGCCGTTGTGTATCGTGAAATCAAAACCGTTCTGGCATTCAACGCTTCTATCACCCGCACCGTCAATCCGGAGGTTGTAAAAGCAGTCGGTGCTGGTTTTGTTCAGGCACGATATTTCCAGGTAAAATTCGTACTTGCTGCTGCCGAGCAGTTTGTGCCTGGCGGAGGAATAATTTTGGGATGCCATTTCCGCAAACGATAAAATCTTGGCAGGGTCGAGGGTTCTGCTCAGTGCGGATTGCTTGCCCATGAGTTCGAAGGATTTTGCGAATCCGAAAACGCTGGCGTTTGATGCGTTCCAGTTTGATGGCACTCCGGGGGTCCGGACAAGCTGCTCGTTCACCATGCTTCCGAGCTGACCGAGTTCAAAAATCCTCTGGGAGTAGAGGATGTCGGATTCAAGATTCATCATCAGGTAGATGAGCATGCCGAGGGCTATGAGAAACAGCATGACCGAGGAAATCAGATCCCATGTGAACACCTGCCCTTTATTGAAAGTTTTACGGGTATCCAAGACACACCTCCTGTGTGTTGTTCAATTTTATCCTGCTTCCGTCCGCGTTAAGCCAGTACCATTTATCCGTCATCTCCAAGGGGCTTAAGCACAGCTTGAAGCATTTTGACGTGAACCTTAAATCTGCACCGTCGCAGTAACTTTCACTGGTGAAGGACCAGTTTCCTTCCGGATTTTGCGATAAATCAAATTCGCCGGCGTCGTCGCTTAGCTCCACGTAAAAATCACCGCCTAAATCGTGAAGGTCGAGTTTTACCGGGCTTACGCCATGTTTCATTATCAGGCTGACGGTTTCATCGCCATGTATGTAAAAATACATCACGCTCTCGGTGGCGAGAGAAAGGTTAAGCGGGTCGGTCATGCAGCTCGTGCCGGTGTCGTATGAGGAGTTTTTTCCCCCGTGATATGGAATAATGGAGTAACCATTCTGCCCCTGTTGGAGGTTGTAAATATTACCTATACAGACAACGCCATTGTTGTTGGTCAGCTTCGCGGGGATTGTGTCGCCCACGCTGATACGGAGTTCGCCTGTTGCTCTGTCGAAGGTACACGACTTCAGGGAACAACCAATGCTGTTTGTCGCAATCGGAACGCTCCAGTGGAAATCCAATGCGGATAGGAACACGTTTGGTTCATTGGCAAAGAAACTGAGGTTGTACGGGCTGCCGTAAACGTTGCCGGGAAGCGTGAAACTTTGCGAGTAACCATCGCCGACAGCAACAATTTCGTTGAGGTTGTATGCCACGGAATTTACAACCCTGCTTCCGTCCATGTAAACCTTGAGGTCTATCGCCCGCGTGTACCGGTGGTAGAGGATGAGGGTCGTGATGGTGAATATTAGGAGTACAAGCGAGACCGCAACGAGAAATTCCATGGTCGCCTGTCCTGAATGCTTGGTTTTCATTGGTTAGAAATAAGAATGGGAATTTAAATTTCGGATATGTGGAATGCTTACCTGACCTAGATACGCATGGAAAATGATAATGGCTTTTGGTTACGGCTCATAGGTCCACGTTTTATTCCTCAAAACGTAAAACCAATACCCATTGTAAGGAGAAAACTCGTGCAGAGTGTTGAATGCGTCGTCCGTGTCGTAATAGCCGATGAACGCTCCGGATGATGCGCTGTACCATTCTATCGCGGTGAAATCCGTGTCGAGTGTTAATCCGGTTGTGGATGATGCGATGTTTTTTGTGCTGAGAGAGCTCCATCCGACGAGGTTCCACTTGTTTGCGCCTGTGAGACTTA
>CAZEGI010000034.1:0-10228 GCA_964512105.1 uncultured archaeon | reverse complement strand
TGGGCTCGTCCGGATTCGGACCGGAGATCTTCCGCACGTCAAGCGGACGTCATAACCAGGCTAGACTACGAGCCCAACTTGAAAATTTATCTTATTTTTATATTCTTTCTTTTTCGTGAACGTTTTTCTTTCTCTGTAAGAAAGAAAAAGGTTCCGTTGTAACCAGGCTAGACTACGAGCCCAATGGTGAGAATAAGAATAATGAATGAGGATTAAAAAATATACTCTACTCAGTTTTAACCCAAACACTCATCATGTGGTAAAATAGAGTTTATTAATCCTGCTGCGTAATTCTTTTTCTGATGGAATTCGCATCGCGTTTGGATGGCGTGGCTGATTCTGCGACCTTGAGATATTCTGCACTTGCCAAGAAACCGGGAGTCATAAATCTCACCATCGGAAGACCCGATTTTGACACCCCAAAGGTTGTGAAGGAGGCTGCGAAAAAAGCTCTCGACGATGGCAGGGTCCACTACATCCCCGCAAGGGGCATTCCAGAACTCTGCGAGAAAATCGCGCAGAAACTTCAGGTTGAGAACGGGATAAAAAATCTGGACAAGGACAGGGTTATTGTTTCCGTAGGTGCAAAGCAAATACTTTTCGAGTTGTTTTTCGCGCTCGTTGATAAAAACGATGTTGTCACATTGCCGAATCCGTCGTGGGTGAGTTACGAGCCCATGGTGCAGATGTGCGACGGAAAAATCGACTGGCTGCCTTTGAAAGCAGAAAACGGATTCATTCCTGACGAAACGTTCTTGTCAAAACTGGAAAACTCAAAGGCAAAAATTCTGGCAATAAATTCTCCGAACAATCCGACAGGCGCGGTTTATCCGGAAAAAATTCTGGTAAAAATTGTTGACATCTGCGCGAAGAAAGGCATTACACTTATCTCGGATGAATGTTACGAAAAAATAATTTACGAAGGAAAGCACTTTTCGCCCGCATCAATCTATGAAAAAACCGTAACCGTAAGCGCATTCTCAAAGGAGTTTTCCATGACCGGCTGGAGGTTGGGTTATGCGGCGTGTTCCGACAAGGAAGTCATTGAAAAAATGAATCTCATACAGGAACAGTCGGTTTCCTCAGCGACGTCTTTTGCGGAGTATGGGGCACTGGCATGTTTCACTCCGGAAGCCGCGGAGATGACAAAACGGATGGTTGCTGAATTCAGGAAGCGTAGGGATTACTCTATGGAAAGACTGCAGAAGATGGGCATCCTGTGTGTAAAACCAAGCGGCGCGTTTTACGTGTTCCCGAAGTTCGGCGGCGACGATTTCAAACTTGCGGACAAACTCCTGCAGAACGGCGTTGGCGTGGTTCCCGGAAGCCCGTTCGGCTCGAACGGCAAGGGCTGCGTGAGGATAAGCTACGGAAGCGCGAATCTCGAAAATTTGAAGACAGGATTCGACAGGATTGAGAAGACGATTTCCGGATAAATCGCATTTTTAAGTCGTATCACCATTACTTTAACTTATAAAGTTTTTCATACCAAAATGGAAAAAGAAACAAACACAAAGGACGAAAAAGCTGCCGCGACTGATTTCAAGGTGGATGTAAAAAAGGAGAGTTGCTGCGGAATGAACTCCGACAGCATCAAGGTTTTTCTCGGAGTTTTGTTAGTTCTCTCCGTGCTCGGAAACGTGTATCTCTACTCAAAGGTAAACGAGCTTAACAATGTCATAGCAGGCGCCATCATACAGCCTGGAAAAACAACGGAAACGACGGTTGCCGCGCCCGTAAAGAGTTCTGTAAATTTTGACCTGTACGTGATGAGCTATTGTCCTTACGGAACGCAGGTTGAAGACGCTTTATTCCCGGTGATAAAGAAGTTTGGCGGTGTTGTGGCATTAAGCCTGAATTTCATAGCGAATGAGAATGCGGATGGCACGTTCCAGAGCCTGCACGGCCAAGTCGAAGTTGACGAAAACATAAGGCAGCTGTGTGCTATTAAATACTACCCGACCAAGTATATGGACTTCATTCTCTGCAGGAACAAGGACATAAGTAGTTCTAACTGGGAACCATGCGCCACGGAGGCGGGGTTTGATGCGAGCAAGATAAAGACATGCGCAGAGGGTTCCGAAGGCAAAAAACTGCTCAGCGACAGCATAAAGAAGACGGATGAAGTTGGAGCTTCCGGGTCGCCCACGATGTACATAAACGATGAGCCGTATCAGGGCAGCAGAGACGAAATTTCTTTCACGCGTGCGATATGCAAATACGTTCCAGACAACGAGAACTGCAAGGACATTCCTGCATGTGCAACCGATGCGGACTGCACTGCAGTTGCAGACAAGGTGGGCAAGTGCATGAACTCAGGCGAGAAGAATGCGAAGTGCGAATATGTTGAACCCGTAAAAATAGAATTTACAGTGCTTAACGACAAGAACTGCGCATCCTGCGATACCGCAAACATAGTTAGCGTAACAGAACAGCTGTTCAAGGGCCTGGTGGTCAAGGAGGTTGATTACAACACCGCGGAAGGCAAGGACCTTGTCAAGAAGTTTGGCATAACCATATTGCCAGCATACATCTTCGACGCGAATGTCGCAAATGGCGAGAGCTTCGCAAGAGTTGCAGGAGCGCTCATAAAGCAGGGCGACAGCTACATCATAAACCCGCAAGCGACCGGTGCTTCTTACTACATCGGCCGCGAGGAGAAGAAGAACACCCTCGACCTCTTTGTGATGAGTTTCTGCCCATACGGGACACAGGCCGAGAAGAGCCTGAAGGAGGTGCTTGACCTGTTCGGCAGCAAGCTGGCGTTCAACCTGCATTTCATAGCCAGCGAGAATTCCGATGGCACATTCAACTCTTTGCATGGACAGACGGAAGTTGATGAAGACCTCAGACAGGTTTGTGCAATCAAGTACTATCCAACCAAATATTTCAGCTACGTGTTGTGCAGGGACAATGACATAAACGCAGATTGGAAATCCTGCACGGATAGCACCGGATTGGATACAGCGAAGATAGAGAAATGCGCAACAGGCGACGAGGGCAAGAAGTTACTCAGTGCGGACATAAAGATAGGTAGCGACCTTGGTATTGGCTCCTCACCAACCTTCCTGATAAACAACAGGAACGCAGTGAGCGGAGCGATGCCTTCGGACACCATAAAAGAGAACATATGCGCATCAAATCCGGCTTTGGCGGGATGTGATAAAACGCTCAGCGGTGCGGGCACAGCGCCTGTGGCATCTGGTGGATGCGGATAATCCACATTCTTCTTTTATTTTTTTATACTTACATTTTTATTCTTTCATTCTTTATTTCTACCATGACAACTATAAGCCTATGCGGTGGTAAAAAAAGCTGCTGCCCTGTGGTTGAGCTTGACAGCACCGGGGCAAAAATCGGGGAGGGAGGAAACCTCTGCGTGCTAAAACCCGAGGAGTGGAACGTTCTCGTTTCCAGGATAAAATCCGGAAAGCTCGGCAGGATATGAAGGACAAGCGCGAGAAGCATCAGGAAAGAATTGAGAACGGCGCGATAGCCACGGGTCTTGGTTTAGGCGCACTCGGTACCCTTGGATACATAGTTGGCGGCGCGTTGTGCCCAGCGTGTGCTGTCGGAGCACCCGCACTCGTTGCCCTTGGCGTGCTCTCGAAATCAACGAGGAAACTGAAGAAGTAATTTTTGGTATTTTATCTGTTCTATTTTCCCTCTAAATAAACAACGGCGCAAGCACCAGTGTAAGAGTGCTTAGCAGCTTTATCAGCACATGCAGTGACGGCCCTGCGGTGTCCTTGAACGGGTCACCGATGGTATCACCTATAACTGCGGCCTTGTGGGCATCACTACCCTTTCCGCCATAAACCCCCTCTTCAATGTATTTCTTTGCGTTGTCCCATGCGGCTCCGCCGGTGTTAAGTAGTAAAGCCATCAGAATTCCAGTTATCGTGCCGATCATAAGGTAAGCGCCCGTAGCTTCCGCATGCAGAAGAAGGCCCACGGCCACTGTCAGTCCTACAACAAAAACTCCGGGAAGAACCATCTCCCTCAGGGCAGTTCTTGTGCATATATCAACGCATGTTGCATAATCCGCCTTTCCGGTTCCGGCCATGAGTCCCTTAATCTCCTTGAACTGCCTTCGCACTTCATTCACGACCTCGAAAGCGGTCTGGCCGACAGCCTTTATCGCGAACGAAGTGAACAGGAAAACTATCATTGCACCGAGCATTCCGCCAACGAAAATCGGGACTTTCGAGAGGTCTATCACGGGAATGCTTCCGGTGTATTTTGCAACCTCATCAAGATATGCGGAAAACAAGAGGAATGCTGCCAACGCAGCAGAACCAATTGCATAACCCTTTGTGAGCGCTTTTGTCGTGTTGCCCACGGCATCCAGGCGGTCGGTTATCTTTCTGTATTTTTCCGCCTTACCCGACATTTGTGTTATGCCACCCGCGTTGTCCGTTATCGGACCGAAGGTGTCCATCGCGAGTATGAATGCGCACGTGCTGAGCATGCCCATGGTCGCGATTGCTGTTCCGTATAAACCGCCGTTTGATACTCCAGACCATACACCAAAATTGTAGGACATTATCAAAGCCGCCCCAAGAACAACTATCGGCAAAGCAGTTGTTTCAAGAGCCACCGCAAAACCTATCATTATGTTGGTGGCGCTTCCCGTGAGCGATGCCTTTGCGATTGATTTTACGGGCCCGTATGTTCTTTCCGTGTAGTAAATGGTTATCCATACAATCAATATTGAGGTAACGATACCCAGCAATCCACACATGAAGAACCAGAACCAGTAACCTCCGAGCATTACATAGGTTGAAATTGCAAAAAATACCGCTGCCAGAAACGCGGTTACGTAATAACCCCTGTTTAGTGAATTCATGGGGTCTTCCTCATCCTTGTTGTAAACGGAAAGCACGCCGACCATGCTCGCAATTAGCCCGGATGCTCTTGCAACGAGCGGAAATATTATACCCGAAATCCCGAAAAAGGGAAACAACGCAACACCCAAAATCATGGCACCGATGTTTTCAGCAGCGGTTGATTCGAAAAGGTCGGCACCCCTTCCTGCACAATCCCCAACGTTATCACCAACGAGGTCTGCAATAACAGCGGGGTTTCTCGGGTCGTCTTCTGGAATTCCTGCCTCGACCTTCCCAACGAGGTCCGCTCCAACATCCGCACCCTTGGTGTAAATACCCCCGCCGAGTTGCGCAAACAAAGCAACAAAAGATGCCCCAAAACCGAAGCCGACAATCATGAATGGAACGTCCTTTACCGGCATGATTGACGAGTAGATGGTGTAAATCATGCTGACTCCCATCAGTGACATCGCAACGATTATCATGCCAGAAACAGCGCCGCCCCTGAACGCTATCTTCAGGGCGTCGTCCAGACTACGTTGGGATGCAGACGCCACGCGTATGTTCGTTCTCACAGAAATCCACATCCCTATCACGCCGGCAAGCCCGGAACAGAACGCGCCGAAAAGAAAAGCAGCTGCGGTTTTTACTCCAAAGTCGAATTTGCCGATGAGTGCATACACCGCAAAAATCAGCAAACCCAGAACCAGGGAGATTATGGCAATCGTGGTGTACTGCCTTTTGATGAAGGCATTCGCGCCCTCCCTTATGGCACTGGAAATTTCCTGCATCTCCGGAGTTCCGGAGTCTTTTTTAAGAACCCAATAAGCAAGGTAACCTGCAAAAATAAAGGCCAGGATGCTTATCCCGTAAACCAGTTCTATCACTCTTTCACCTCACGTTTATGCTTTACGCTGGATTTCCGTTAAATCCAAGAAATAACGGCTGACTAAAGTTCCTCGTACTTAAACTGCGGCTCCTTGATTTCCTTCCTCTTCATCGGAGCTGCAATCAGCGACGGCGTTCTCTTCTTGATGTACTTCTTGTACACGTAGTTCCCGACAACACCGATGGCTATTGCGAGTACTATGAGTGTGACTATGAGTATCCTGTTCGTTCTTATGTACCTTGATAGCTCGACATTCAGGGCCTGGTTATCCAGCTTCAGTCCCTCAACCGTTTTTGTGAGTTCCTCGTTCGCCTTGGTCTTTGCGCTTAGTTCGTCGTACATTGAATCAGAGCGTTGCTGAAGCGTTTTTTTGTCTGCATCCAGCATGCTGACCTGCGTCTCGAGGGTCTTCACCTGCTCCTGGAGTTGTTTTATTATCTTCTCCGTGCTGGTGTAATCTATCCTGCCCGAAACTACAACGCCCTCGTATCCGTCCTTCTGATCAACCTTTATCGCAATGATGTTTTGGCCCTCATGCAGATAACTCGTAACATCGTATGTCTCGGCGTTTGCAAAACCCTGCTTCCTGTTGTCCGACCCGATAAAGTTTCCATTGACGTAAAGCCAGTAGGAGTCATCTGCAGAAATCGTTATCGAAGCGAGCGTTACCTGTCCAGGAATGTCAATCATCTTCTTGAAGTAACGTGTGCAGTTGCTGCACGAGCTCCTGAACCACATCCAGTCGTTGCAGCCCGTTTCACAGGACTTTATCTTACCGCAGTATTCCGAGCACGGGCCGTTTCTCCATGCGCCGGTGCTTTCGCCCCAGTTTGAGAATTCGTATTCCGGATTGAACCAGTCTGCCTGCGTGACGGTGTCGGCACCCTTCCATGTAGAATCAGACTTAAAATATGTACTATCCTCGCCACTGACCGTCAGCGACAAAAGCAAAATCGAGAGTAGGACGATCCCCCTTAGTTTCACGTTATTCACCTTATGCATCGAGATACTTACGAAGAGTATGCGATTTCGATACCAACCGGCACGACCATCAGTTTCGTTCTCGCTATCCCGCAGATATCTCCCCCGCTCGAACTACAATACTTCCTTATCTTGCTCACCCGCTCGTTCAGCTCGATGGGGTCCCTGAGCATGTCTTTGATATCCAGAACAACGAGATTTCCCCTCTCAAGTTCCCTTACGGTTTCATTAATGGCAGTATCCTTAGCGATGTTGATTGATTTTACATAGGTTATGCCTTCCTCCTCGATGAAGTCCCCTTCACCACCGGCAATGGCTCTCACGTATTTCTCTACGTCAACATCCTCGGTTTTTTTACTTCTTCCCCATAGAAACGGGAACCAATTCCTCATCCTCCATCACACCTCCTCTTCTAATCCTGCCCCTCATGGGTTTGTTTTTTATCAGCACGACTTCGTTTACTGCGCTAACATCAGTATAACTTATACTCTCCTCTCTAAGGACTTTCTTTACGTCTGTGGATCCCGGGGACATTCCCCTCAGGGGTTTAAGGCACAGGCTCATCACCATGCCCTTCTCAAGATTCAACACCACGTCCTCCACCTTACCGACGTATTCTCCTCTCAGGGAGTATACATCCAGACCATAAAACTCTGAAAGTCTTCTACTCATTCTCGATACCTCCTCAAGTTAAAATAAGACTCGGTCTTAAATCGACCGAATCTTTAAGTCATATATCTCTGGTGTGTAAACATAGGGTTCATCTATTTCCCTACTATGTGCGCCCATTATGTGCTGTGACTTGACGCCTGTCGCGATGTTTATGATCTCTATTCTGTCCTGCAGTCTTGGATCAATTCTCGCACCCCACATCACGTTCGCTGCCGGGTCGAACTCGTTCGTTATGAGCTCGCCAACCCTGTTCGCATCACCTAATGTGAGATCCTCACCGCCCGTAATGTGTATTAGCGCACCCTTTGCACCTTTGTAGTCAATGTCGAGCAGCGGGTGTTCCAGGGTGTTCTTTACGCCCATCTCGACCTTCTCCGGACCTTCACCATCCCCTACGCTTATCACTGAAACCTTTCCTCCGCCAAGCACTGATTTAATGTCCGCAAAGTCCAGGTTAATCAGGGACGGCGCCTTTATGGTTTCCGTTATGCCTTTAACTGCCCTCGCAACGATTTCGTCAGCAACCAAGAACGCGCGGTCAATCGACAGGTTTGGAACGTACTCCACAAGTTTGTTGTTGTCTATAACAACAACAGTGTCAGCAGCTCTGCGCAATCTGTCTATACCTTCACGCGCCTTTTCAAGTCTTGAACGCTCGAGTTTGAATGGGAATGTGACGATGGCCACAACTATGGCACCAACCTCCTTGCCTACCTCTGCAATTATCGGTGCAGCACCCGTACCCGTACCACCACCCATACCCGCGCACAGGAACAGCAGGTGAGTTCCTTCAAGAAGATTTAAAAGCTCACTCTTGCTCGCTTCAGCAGCCTTCATACCGACTTCAGGAAATCCACCGGCACCAAGACCTCTTGTCAGCTTGGCACCTATAAGAACCTTTGTTATCTGCGGGTCAAGCTTTTTTAAGTCCTGAGCATCCGTATTACACGCAGCAAGCTCGGCACCCGTTATACCAATTCTACTCAGTCTGTTTACCGTGTTACCCCCCCCACCACCAGCACCAAAGACTACGATACGTAGCTGGTTTGACTCGTCGAACTCGTCAACTTTTCGTCCCTGGGGTTCACTTCCTAGTGCTTCATTTACAAAAGACCTCATTTTAAGATTCACCTCCAAAGAAGAGTATCATACCTCCCATTATTGTTGATAAACATCATTAACACAATCCAATATAAATATATATTACTTTATGCCTATAGCCACCACCTATAAAAGGAATAATGTTCTATATATGCATTACCCCTTTAAAAACGCATTTTCCGCATTTTAGACCCGTGACTTACATTTTCCGTGGCATGGTTTGATTTATTTATCCTTTTCAACCAAGATACTATCATGTCCGAAAAAGAGCGCATTTTGGTTACCGCCGCACTTCCGTACGCGAACGGTCCGCTGCATGTCGGTCATGCGATTGGCGCATACATACCTGCTGATGTTTACGCAAGGTACCAGCGCGCCAAAGGCAACGACATTATATTCATCTGCGGAACGGACGAGCACGGAACCCCGATAGCGGTAACCGCGGAGCAGGAAGGCATTAAACCACAGGAAGTGGTTGACAAATACTACAAACTCATAGCCAAGGCCTTTTCCGATTTGGGCATGAGTTTCGACAATTTTTCCAGAACCAGCATAAAACTGCACCACAAAAACTCGCAGGATTTTTTCGTGCAGATTTTGAAAAACGGTTTCATATACAAAAAAACCGTCGAGCGCCCATATTGCCCGAAATGCAAAAAATTCCTGCCGGACAGATACGTAAAAGGAACATGCCCGCACTGCGGAAGCGCGGACGAGCGCGGCGACCAGTGCGAAAAATGCGGAAAGCAGCTCGAACCTCATGAACTGAAAAAACCGTACTGCGCGATATGCAAAACAAAACCGGAACAAAAGGGCACGGAACACTGGTTTTTCAAACTCAGCGCGTTTGAAGAAAAACTGAAAGAATGGGTTGAAAAAAACGACCACTGGCCCGCGAACGCCCGCAATTTCGCGCTCGGCTGGATAAAGGAGGGTCTGGAAGACCGTGCCATAACCCGCGACCTTGCATGGGGCGTGAAGGTTCCGGTTGAAGGCGCCGAAGGGAAAGTTCTCTACGTATGGTTCGACGCACCAATCGGTTACATCTCAGCAACAATCGAGTGGGCGCAGAAAATAAAAAAACCGGATGAGTGGAAAAAATACTGGAAAGAGGAATGCAAAATCGTGCATTTCTTGGGGAAGGACAACATTCCCTTTCACACCATAATCTGGCCCGCGATGTTGCTTGCGCACGGAAAATACAACCTTCCGTGGCAAATCGCATCTAACGAATACCTAACGCTCGAAGGCAAAAAGATGTCCACCTCGCGGAAATGGGTCCTGTGGTTGCAGGACTGCATCGACGCATTCGGGCCGGACGCTGTCCGTTATTACCTGCTTTCCATATCCCCCGAAACAAGCGATTCGGATTTTTCACTTTCGGATTTTGAGGGCAGGGTGAACAGCGAGCTCATCGGGACGTTCGGGAATTTCATCAATCGTGCTTTAACATTTATTCAAAATAAAAACAATTCGATTGTTCCGGAGCATGGGGAATACGATAACGAAGACAGGGAACTCATAAAGGCAATAGAAAACGCACCGGAAGAAATCGGTTCACTAATCGAAAAAAACAAACTCGTTGCGGCCCTTGGCAAACTGCTGGCGCTCGCGCAGAAAGGAAACCAGTACTTCCAGTCGAGGGAGCCGTGGAAAAAAGAAAACAAAACCACGCTTTTCCTGTGCACGAACTTGTGCAGAACCCTCGCGATACTCGCGTTCCCGTTCCTCCCACACTCCTCGGAAAAAATCTGGA
>CAZEGI010000033.1:4423-11247 GCA_964512105.1 uncultured archaeon | reverse complement strand
CACACCGGGAACTCGGACTTTTCAAGACCGCGGTGGAGGCACGTCTCGATGATATGCGGAATTAGTGCCGAGCTTGAGTCTTCGCCTGTGGTAATTGATAGTGTGATTTTTGCGGGATACAAGACTGGGGATTTTTACGTTATCAACCTCACGAACTGTGCAAGGATTTGGTCGAAGAGGCTGAATGGCAACATAATGTCTCAGCCCGTAATTTATCAGGAACTTGTTTTTATTGGTTTGATCGGTAAGGGAATCTACGCGCTGAACAGGAGCAACGGCGCAGTTTTGTGGAACCGTACTCTTGACGATGGTGTGGACTCCACACCGGCCGTCCATGAAGGCAGAATTTTTGTTGGCTCGCTTGGCGGCAAATTTTACTCCTTGAGTGTAAATGACGGAAGTGAAATCTGGACCTACAACACGGGCAACGGCATTCATTCATCTCCTGCGGTTCATGAGGGAATTGTTTTTTTCGGCTCCAACGACAGAAGGATTTACGCACTGAATGAAACGACAGGTGAAAAAATCTGGAGCTATGAAACCGGTGCATGCATTAAAACATCACCCGCAATAAGCGACGGTACGGTTTTTGTTGGTTCATTGGACAGTAAACTGTATGCGCTCGATGAGGCAAGCGGAGATGTAAGCTGGACCCACACCACGGGCGGATGGATAAGGTCTTCACCCACAATCAGTGAGGATAAGGTTATATTCGGCTCTGAAAATGGCAGGGTGTACGCGCTGGATAAGGCTTCTGGAAACCCGCTCTGGAATTACAAAACGCGGGGAGCTATAGAGAATGCGGTTGCTGTCAACAACGATAGCGTTTTTGTAAGTTCTTCGGATAACAAGACGTATGAGATTAACAAATCCACGGGCAGATTGTTATGGAACTATAGTTTTGAGCACGATGCAACAACCCCGCTTATTGTGAATGGCCTTCTGATTGTTAGCACGCATGACGGCGGCATTAACGTCTTCGGTCCTGCGCCCGACCTTGTTGCATATGATTTGGCTATTGGTCCGGAATCCCCAAGGTGTGATACGGAAGCGATAATAAATGTTACGATGTACAATGGTGGCGAAGCAGATGCATCGACCTTTGAACTTAAGGTATACGTAGATGACGAAGAATTTGTTACGCAGACGATACAGAATCTAACAAAGGGGGGATATGCAACAAGAACGTTTAATTGGACTGCGGAATACGGCAGGCACGGGGTAGATTTGGTTGTGGATGAGGATGATTGGATTCTGGAATCTGATGAAAAAAATAACGTGCATGAAGAGGAAGTTTCGGTGACGCAGGACTGGCCGATGTTTCATTTCGATAAAAAACGCTCCGGATACATTGATGTTTATTCGTCCATGGACCCCAGCGGCCTTGGACTTTTCTGGAATTACACCACGAACGGCAGTGTCTCGTCTCCGGTTCTTTCGGACATAAACGACAACGGATTTCTGGAGGTTATAGCTGGTTCCGAGGATGGCTATTTATATGCGTTTTCCTATGACGGAAACCTGTTGTGGCAATACAAAACGGGCGGCTCGATAAAAACTGCTGCTGCGATAGCGGATATAAATTACGACAAGAAGCTGGAGATAATAGTCGGAACGTGCGGTGCCGGTTTGTATGCCTTGAATAACAATGGCGAAGTTTTGTGGATTTTTCCTGTAGCTGCCTGCATTCGCTCGTCCCCTCTTATTGCGGATTTGGACGACAACAGCTGCCAGGACATTGTTTTTGGCTCGGACAACGGTAAACTTTATGCGGTTGATTGCAGGGGTAACGAGATATGGAATTACAGCGCCGTTGACAGTATAGTATCGTCGCCGGCTATAGGGGACATAAACGGTGATAAGAAGCCCGAAATTGTTTTTGGTTCAACAGACACGCGCGTGTATGCGATAAGCGCCCCGCCATATAAGGTATGGACATACGAAACCAACGGTCCGGTGGTTTCGTCACCCGCGCTTGCAGATATCGACTTGAACAACAAGGATGAAATTTTTGTTGGCTCAAACGACGGGCGGGTTTATGCGCTTTACCATCATCAGTATAAAACCGAGCAGGGGTTTGTTGTATGCGACTGGAAGGGGGAATGCAAAAAAGAGACATACGGCTACACGACCTTGGACGCAATGTGGAATTATACGACCGACGACGTTGTAGCATCGTCGCCCGCTGTCGCGGACATCAATTACGACGATTATCTTGAAACTGTTGTGGGCTCAAACGACAGAAGCGTTTACGTGATAAACGATTCCGGCGAGCGGATTTTTAGATACAGCACGAATGGCCAGGTGGTATCCTCGCCAGCGATGGCAGACTTTGATGACGACGGTTGTCTGGAGCTTGTGTTTGGTTCGAGGGATGGTGAGGTTTACGTTCTGAACTGCACGGGCAGTAGGGTGTGGGACTACAGAATACATGACCCGATAGAATCCTCGCCGGCGATAGCAGATTTGGATAATGACAAATGCCTGGAAATCGCGATTGGTTCCGTGGATAAAAAACTTTACGTTTTCGGTTCTGTCAAGGACTCGGACAAGGATGGCTGGACGGATTGCAAAGAACGCCTGATGGGCACAAACAAACTCAAGAATGACACGGACGGCGATGGTATTCTGGATTCCGAAGATGAACATCCGCTCCAACACGAACTCATGTTTGTTGATTCAGATAGGGATGGATTGAACGATTATTTTGAGTTGGCGATGGGATATAACGCAACGAATAACGACACTGATGGGGATGGAATCATCGACTCTGAGGATGAACATCCACTTCAAAACGAACTCATGTTTATTGATTCTGACAACGATGGGTTGAGCGATTACAACGAAAGCGTTCTCGGAACAAACCCCCTCGATAACGACACAGATAGGGATGGAATTATTGATTCAAAAGACAAAAACCCACTGGAGATTGAGATAGTTGTGGACCTAGGTAACGAGAGTACGACCACGTATTTTGAGAATTACAGCGAACCGCCAAAAAATATTTCGGAAACCGCGCAAGGTTATTTACCCGTTAGCTTAATATCTATCATCAGGATTTTATTCACCCTCGGGATAATGGGTTTGCTGATCCTGATACTATTGAAAAATACAAAACAGGGGTATGAATGATTACCATAGTCATTCCGACATTGAATGAGGTGGAGAACATAAAACGGCTGCTCCCCGACATTTACAAGCACATAAGAGAGCGGAAAGAGGTTCTCGTGGTTGACGGCGGAAGCACTGATGGAACGCGCGAGATTGTTGATGACCTAACAAAGGAACGCAGGGACCTGAGACTTATAGACCAGGAAGGCAAGGGCTTTGCATGCGCATTGCTGACAGGGATAAAAAGCGCGTCCGGCGATGTTATCGTGACTATGGATGCTGAAAACCACCTGCCAGAAGACATACTCAAGATGGTTGACGCGTTGCAGAGGGAAAATGCGGACGTCGTTGTCGGTTCGCGTTTTCTTAAGGGCGCGAATGTCAAACAGGAGTATCGCAGATTCCTTCCGACAAGAATCGCAAACAAGTTTGCTCGTGCCGCCCTGAGACTGAAGGTCAAGGACTGCTCTTCCGGTTTCAGGGCTTATAGAGCTAAAACCGTTAAGGACATTCTCAAAAACATGCGCACGGAGTTTTTTTCGGTGCAGGTCGAAATACTCGACAGGATACGTGATGCTGACGGCAAGATGATAGAAGTTCCGATACACTACGTGAAAAGGGAAGAAGGAAAAAGCAAATTCAAACTCACACCGGCTGTAAAGGATGCAACAACGATTCTGAAGATAGCGCGGGACGACAGGATAAACGAGCTGAAGAAAAAATCCGAAAAAATCAAGGTAGGGATAAAGAAAAAATTTGCGAAAGGCCGGAGTTAGATTCACGCACATTCCCTTTGAGTTCTTCCAAAGTCTTAGCGCCGGTCAAGAACATCGCGACCTTCATTTCCATGAAGAACTGGTCAAGATACTCGCGAACCGCGTGCCTCTTTCCCGCGTTCCATGCTCGGAGTATCGGTAACGCGACACCAATGCATCTTGCACCAAGCGCGATTGCCTTCGCGGCATCTATTCCGGAGCGTATTCCACCTGATGCAACTATCGGAATCTTCAGCTTTGAAAGCTCTTTTACGCATTCCGCCGTAGGTATTCCAAAACCTGCAAACTTTTCACCCAAGGCCTTGTTTCCGCGATAACTCTCAACGAGCGCCCATGAGGTTCCTCCAAGACCGCCGACATCTATTGCATCCACCCCGAGTTTTTTTGCGATGTCGTAAGAAACGCCGGAGCCGACGCCCTTTACTATCACCGGTTTATGGAGTTCCTTTTTTATTTCGTTTATCTTTTTTATAAGGTTAGAAAAGTCCGTATTGCCGCCAGGTTGAACGACCTCTTGCAGTGGATTTATGTGCAACGCTAACGCATCGGCATCTATCATATCCACAGCCCTTTGACATTCCTTTATCCCGTAACCGTAATTAAGCTGCACCGCACCCAGATTCGCTATCAGGAATATGTCCGGTGCAACATCCCTTACCATGAACGTTCTCTCCAGTTTGGGATCCTCAATCGCGGCACGCTGGCTTCCGACCCCGAAACCGATTCCGTAATCCTGCGCAACCCTCGCTAGGTCCTTGTTTATCTGCTCTGCCTCCGGAGTACCGCCGGTCATAGCCTCGATTATGAACGGATATTTCAGGTGCTTTCCAAAAGTGCATGCGGTATTGATTTTACCGAAATCCAGCTCGGGCAGGGATTTCTGAACCAGTTCGATTTTGTCGAATCCCGCATTTCCGTACTCAACGTTTTTCTCAACGCAGATTTTAATGTGGTCGAGCTTTCTGTTTTCCATTGTTATTTATTGATTCTGTATCGCAATATAAGTATATTAATAGGATGGAAAAAACCGCAGCAATCGCATTTCCTGGCCTGCCTGTGATATTCGCAGAAGGCATGAAAAAACCATTCGAGGACCGCGTTTCATTTCACAATTCGGTCGGACTTGCGATTACTGACCTGAACGAAAATGTAATGACCGAAACGAGCATCATCAAAAATAAAACAAAGAAAATTTTATTTAAAATCAACAATAAAAAAATTTCCGGAGAACGTGGCAAGGGCATGTTGAAGGTTGTAAAACTCACGCTCAAAAAATCCGGAAAAAAAATCGGCCTGAACATAAACTCGAAAAATCATGGAATCCTGTCAGGAAGTTCTGACTCGGGAGCTGCTGCCCTTGTGGTGGCGCTTGACCATTTTTTACAATTGAATCTTGAGAAAGAAAAACTCTTGAACATAGGGCGTTTTGGCTCAGAAACCGTTTTCAGGAGTCTGTACGGCGGTCTGACAAAATACGAAACAGAAAAAAAATCGAAAGCAGATGTAATCGCAACCGCGGACGAACTCAAGGATCTTGTGATTTACACGATTCCTTTCGAGGGCAAACGGCACAGCGCGGACGACATCCACAAAAAAATCGTAACCCACAAAAATTACAAAAAAAGGGCTGCAGGTATTGATAAAAAAATCCATGATTTTGAAAATTTGATAAAAAACAAAAAATTTACAAAAGCCCTGGAACTTATGGAACTCGATGCCAGGGAATTCCATTCAATGGTAGAGGATTTAGGGGTAAGAATAATAAATGATGAAATGCGCGAGCTGTGCAACGCGGTTGAGGAGATGCGCAAAACCGGTTTAAACGCGTTCTGGGACGTCGCTGCCGGAAATGTGGTTTATGTTTTTTGTTTGAACGAACAAGCGAAGGACGTGAGGATAGAACTGAGGGTGAATAGGTTTTCACCGATTGAGTATAAGGTTGCTGACAGTGCCAGAGTTATTTAATTATTATTCAAAATATATGGATGTGTGATAAAAATGAGCGAAGGACACGGTTACGGAAAGACGATTTTGTTCGGCGAGCATTTTGTTGTTTATGGACGGCCGGCGATAGCGTCTGCTTTGGGCTCAAAAACAACCGCAAGGGTGGAAAGGATCAGAGCAAAGGATTATGAACTTGTTGATAACCGCCCGGAAACACCGAACTACAAAAAAGAAAAATTCGAGGAGCAGAAAAAATCTCTGGAAAATATTTTCAAAGCGATGAACATTGATCCGAAAAAAAATCCGTTGCGAATCACCTTTGGCGGCGACCTTAAGGCAGCGTCCGGTGTCGGCGCATCCGCAGCATCGTGCGCTGCCCTCGCCCGCGCCCTGAATCAGGAATTCGAACTCGGTTTGAATGACGAAAAAATAAATGAGATCGCGTATGAGGGGGAAAAGGGATACCACGGAACGCCATCCGGGATTGACAATACGGCAGCGGTTTTCGGCGGTCTGATCTGGTTCGTGAAGAATTCGGAGGGTGGACCGAATACGATGGACAGGTTGAATCTTAAAAAACCTGTGGAAATCGTCCTTGGCAACACAGGAATAACAAGCAGCACCACGGAAGTTGTTGGAGACGTAAAAAAAGCTAAGGAAGAAAATCCGGAAAAATTTGAAAGAATTTTTGACGAGTACAACAAGCTGGTAAACGCTGCGAAATCCTCATTATTAAAATTCGATTTGAAAAAAACAGGCGAACTGATGGATAAAAATCATGAATTGTTACAGGAAATCGGCGTTTCCTGCGATGAGCTTGAGTTGCTTGTGAACACTGCTCGAGAAAGTGGCGCATTTGGTGCAAAGCTGACTGGAACCGGGCGCGGAGGATTGATGATTGCACTTACGCCGGGTGAAGAATTGCAAAACAGAGTGGCAGAAGCCATAGAGGATGAAGGTTTCAGTGCATTAAAGACGAGGATCGGGGTTTAA
>CAZEGI010000033.1:0-4323 GCA_964512105.1 uncultured archaeon | reverse complement strand
TTTTATTATTGTCCCTATTTTTTTATTTCCCAGTAACGCCATTTTCAGATTTCCTTTTTTTGCTGCGCCTATGATTTGGGATTCAATGCCAAGCTTTGCAATCTCCAGCAGTTCCTGGACTTTTCTTTTCATGCCGCCGGTAACATCAACGGCTTTTGAGCCGCCGATTCGGATTTTTTTGAAATTTTTCGAATTGATTTCTTTCACGGGTTTTGCGTTCTTGTTTGTTTTTGGGTCACCATTGTAAATGCCGTCAACATCCGTGGCAATTATCACACGGTCTGCCTCGAGTTCTTTTGCAAGGTAAGGAACAAGATGGTCTCCGGACAGAATGTTTATCCCGGTTTCCAGATCAACCAGAACATCGCCGTAACTCACTGGAACCATTCCTAAATCCAGAAATCCTTTTATCACCCCGGTTGGAAACTGGATGATTTTTTTATTTTTCAATAATCCTAGAGAAGAAGGTTGGTATGCAATTGCATTTATTCCGTGCTTCTGCAGCGTGCCTACAACCTGCTCGTTAAGGCGCTCCATTGACTGATGAGTTTTTGCAAAGCCCTCGAGCTGTTTTTCGTTTCTGAGACCCTTGTCGAGTTCGTATTTTTTCGCGAGAACATGGCCAAAAGGGCCCGCGCCGTGCACAACCATGAGCCCGAATTTTTTTTCTTTCCGGGCTTCCGAAATCTCTTTTGCAAGCCGGTCCAGATTTTCCCTGTTCACCTCGGACTTGTTCTCGGATTTTTTTGTTATTACCGAGCCACCGAGTTTCAGCACAATAAGTTTTGGCATGGTTATTCTTGTTTATTATAGAGAATTAAAAGTTAAGTAAGTTCAAGTACCTTTGGGATTTTTCCAAGATACTCTGCAACTGTGATTACTTTCTTATTTTTCAATTCTGCAAGTGCGTAAACTTCCTTCAGGTAATTTTTGTATTTTTTGTCCCGCGGCAAGTGATGGTCATAAAGAATCAGCTTGGTGTCTGTTTTTTCAATGATTTTTTTCATGTTTTCGAGAGCACGGTTGAGATTTATGAAGTTCAGCATATACGGCAGAAGGTAGGTTGGCGGGCCGTCGAGAATCAGAACATCGGGGTTTTCCTTTATTATCAAATCTGCGTCGTCCTCAACGACCGGGCCCTGCAGATCCGAGGAGTGGAGCAGCTTCTCGCCACCGCACTCGATAATGGTTGCAAAGACCCAGCCGAGTTTTGAGTATTCGATGCCGTGGAACAACGGTTTAGAAAACCGCAACTTTGTTTTCCCGAACTTGAACTCCCTGCCTTCGGGAAATTTCACATTTATTTTTTCAAATTTCAGTTCGGGGATGAGGGGATACCTATTCCAGGATTTTACCCTGGCATCGAACCATTTTCTCCCGGCAGCGATAAGTTCGTTTTTTCTTTTCTGGTAATTCCCAAAATTCATTTTCATTGCGCGTTTCAAAAAATTTCCCGGGTCAGGATATTTTTTGCTTCTTTTATTTTCAAGAATTTTTTCCAGGTCTGTGTTACCGAATTCCCTACACAGATTGCTGAAAAAATTCTCCGCCCTTCCGCGCTGTGACTCGTTAATGAACTCGTTCGGGTTTTTTGTGAGCAATAATTTGTTTCTGTAGATTTCGGCATCAAAATCGGTAAAATGGTCGTAGTGATAATGCGAAATTGTAACAACTTCTGCCTGTTTTGATGCATTTTTTACTGCAAATTCCGCATCGGCCAGCCACCGCAGCTTGTCTTCCATGGATGCAGGAAACGAGCCCTGCATTATCGCGGCTCCCGGGTCGATAACCATGGAAGTGTTAGGGGTTTTTACAAGAACGCATGAGGACTTTGCCCCGAGGGAATCGGACCAGATTGGTTCAAAACTTATGTTTTTTAATTCCATTATTTGAGAATTATTTTTTCTCCATCAATCCTTACCTTGTCCCCTGTCTTGATTTTTTCTATATCGATTTTGTCAACGCAGGGAATATTAGAAATTATAGCCCCAACAGCAACTATGGTTTCGCATTCCTTGTTCACCATCGCTAAAGGTGCCTTGCCGTTTTTCGCAAGCTGGTAGATGGTGTAAGGTGCAACGGTGCTTCCCTTGCCGAACGGAAAAACAAGAATTTTTCCGCTTATCGACTGGCCGTCAATGTCGCTGTCCTTGTCCGTTATCACGCCGTTTTTCGGGTCAACGCCGCCGTAGAAGGAAATCGGATTTTTTGAAACCAATACAACGCCCTCCACTTCTCCTTTGTTTATAATGCGCCCTTTCAGGTCCATTTTCCACTCACCGCAGCGTTCAGGCACTGCTTGAAATCGCCTATGTGAATCTGCATCTTGTTTTTTCCGCGGGCGTAAAAGCACGCCTTTGCAGATGTGGTTGCCATCGTTTTAAATCGCCCCTTTATGGGCGCAACGACCATGCACGTGTCTACGGCCATTTTGCCTCCCGCACCCTCAATTATTTTTGTGTAACCGCGCTGGTCTGCAATATTCTTTGCAGGGCGCGAGGTTGCAACCCAGAGTTCAATGCCGTTTTTGACTTTTTTGTTTTTCAGGTATTCTGCAATCTCCGCGATTTCGCTTAACGACGCGTGCGGGCACCCCAGCGAGACAAAATCAACGTCTTCAGCTTCATCATTCAGCGCCTTGTATGCATCCTTAAGGTCGTTCTCGGTTACTGTGATGGAGTCGGAGGGTGGCTGGTACAGGTGCGCCTCTGGAGTAACGCCCTTTATGTGATAGAGCGACTGGCTACCGTAGGTTATTGCAGATGCACCAAAACTTTTTAGATTGTCTATCGAGGTTTTCTGGAGTCCGCTTATGTAAGGCACTCGACCTTCGGATTTTTTTCCGATGATGTAGCCAAGCGCACCCCAATCCGCAAGCGATTCTATCTTTGCCTCAACCTTCACATGAAATTTTGGAACGCGATTTTCATCAAGATGCAGCCCATATGCTGGGGTTTTTCCTATTATCGCGGCGGCTATCGCAGACGGTCCGCCTTCGCGGTTGCTTCTTGCACCGATTACTGAATTTACGAACGTTACTGCGGATGATTCAGCCCATGCGACATGTTCGCCGAATGCAGGCAGGTTTCCTATCAAATATGGAGTGCAGGTGCATGTTGTTATTACACCCATCTTTGCAAACGCCTCAACGACCTTTTTCTGTTTATCTGCGAACTCATCGGAAATCCCGAGTTTTTTCCATTCGAGCATGTCCATGCCTGCTGGATTCAGGGTTGTTAAAACTTTTACCTGGCCGTCCTTTGCAAGCTCCGCGAGGTATTCGAGCCCGGCATCGCCGAGGTTGTCGTAAGAAACGCCTGCAATCTGAACGCTTGAAACAGGAATAAGATTTTTAGCGCCGTAAATTTCCCCAAGTGCGACAAGAATCTTCATGGATTTTGCTGCAGCGTTTCCCTGTTCGCCTTCAAGGATTTTCTCTTCTTCCTTTGTGAGATACATTTTTAGTTATAATAGATTGCGCAAATAAATTTTGTATTTTCCGAGTTTTCCGTCGTAATTTCCTGCTGAGATTTTTACAATACCATCAATCCCTCTTACGGACGACATGCATGTCCTCATTGCTTTTTTCACAGCGTCCAGTGAAGTTCCATTTATCACTATTTCGGGTATTGAATTCACGCCTGCAGGTACTTTATAATCCCTGATTTTTCCTTTCAATGTTGGGCAGTAAGGATGATTCGTTGTTGGTCCGATTTCAGGGAATCTTGTCTCGCATTTTGAGCCTGCGGAACAAATGTCAAACGCTGTGATGACACCATCCATGTTTTTTAATGCATCAACTGCCTTGTCACCTGCGTTCAAGGCAGAATTCTCATCCCTGCAGAAGAACCAAACATTTCCGCCCATGACGCCTTTTGCAACTCCGAGTTCTTTTTCGATAAGGAAGTTGCCCATCATCAGCGGAACTGAAATCATTTCTCTATTGAATTTTTTTTCGACCCATTCGTAACCGTCGCCACAGTGTCCGATTTTGTTCATGGTGCCAATTTTTTCTTTTGAATTCGAAGCATTGAAAACCCGGGTTGTAGGAACAACGAGGATTCCCTGACGGATTCTCCATCCGAGTTCGGATTCGAGTTTTTCCTTTGAATTTTTGCCTGCGCCAACCCAGAACTGTAGAATCACGCCTATCCTTCCATCAGGCGTTTCTTTTTTTGAGAGGTATTTTTCAATGCCTGCCTCGGATTTCCCGAATACTGTTGATGGCAGTGCTGTTGATTTTATTGCCGCGCTGTCGAGCCTTTTTTTATCTTTTGCAGTGACAATGACGCGTGCGTAAAGACCGTCAAACGCTTCGCAGTA
>CAZEGI010000032.1:0-11572 GCA_964512105.1 uncultured archaeon | reverse complement strand
TGGGCCTGCGGCGATTCGAACGCCGGACCACTCGATTATGAGTCGAGCGCTCTAACCAACTGAGCTACAGGCCCTCGCGGCGCCATGGATTTATTATATTGATTTTGTTATAAAATTCTTTCTTTTTGGGGTGAAGCACTTTTTCTTTTATAAAGAAAAAGGGCTCGTCGAGCGCTCTAACCAACTGAGCTACAGGCCCGATTGATGATTATCTATCCTTGTTTGTTAAGTGTGGCTAAGCGAGCGCACGCCGCACCTGTTTTGATAAACCTTTTCTTAAAAGGTTTTGAGATACAGGCCCTTAGTGAATTTATGATTTTTCGTAATTAAGTTCTTTTGGGGATAAAATACCTTTTCTTTCTAAGAAAAGGGATTCGGCCCGAGGAAATAAAGTATTAAAAAAATGGAATAATAAGATAATTAACTTATTTCGCCTTTCTCCCTTTCGCCCGTATGCCCGGCCTGACCCTTTCAGCACCAGTGCCCCTCCTCGTCAGCCCCCTACCTTCCTTACCCGCAGGTGTCAATCCGCGCAGGACGCGTTTTTCGTGTTGCTTTTCCGTAATCCACCTCACGTCAAGGTCGCTGATTATCGCCGGATGATGTTTGTCCACGAGAACCACCTCGTACCACTTGTGCTTTCCGTCCTCAAGCAGCCAGTACGAGCCCAAAACCTCGAGATTTGGAAACCTGACCTGGGCGCGTTCTTCGGCAATCCGCTGGATGGATTTTCTCGGAGTTATCTTCAGGACACCCATGCGTTTCGGTCGCCTTCCGCTGCGAGGCCTGGATTTTCTCATACCGCCGGCACGTATCCTCACGCGTGCGATGACAAAACCCTGTTTCGATTTGTAGCCGTAGCCTCTTGCCTGGTCAATGCGTGTCGGTTTATCAACGCGAACAACAGAGGGGCCCTCGCGCCATTCTCTTTTTCTTTCTTGCAGAAGTTCGTTCAGAACCTTGTTTGTTTTTACGTTTTTTCCTATTCCTCTGTATGCATTTCCAACATACTTGTAGTAACCCATTTTTCCCTCACGTTTCACGGGTTCAAACTGTCAGCAGTTCACATCCCCATACACCCAGTCCATGGGATTCACTATTATGGACTTTATGGTTTATAAATGACCCTATCCAAACACTCGAATCCCCACATCTTTTATACTCCTATTCTCATTAATATTCAACATTTTCTAAGGTGGTGCTGTGCCGTTTCGAAAATTATTGAGATGGTTTGGTAGAATCTTTGGCAGGAAAAAACTCATCCGTTTAGGCCTATATGGTCCGCCGAACGCCGGAAAAACCACACTCGCAAACAAGATTTCAATGGACTGGACTGGCGAACCCGTTGGAAAGGTGTCCGAAATCCCGCACGAAACGCGCGAGGTCCAGAAGAAGGAGCGCGTTGTCGTACATTCCGGAAACAAAAAAATCATCATGAACCTGCTGGACATGCCCGGAATAGCCACAAAAATCGACTACGAGGATTTCATGACTTACGGCATGTCTGCAGAGGAGGCGCAGCAGCGCGCCAAGGAGGCGACGAAAGGCGTGATTGAAGCGATAAAGTGGCTGGATAACGTTGATACTGCTCTGGTAATTATGGATTCCACAGAGGATCCGTACACGCAGGTGAACATCACCATAATCGGGAATCTCGAGGCGAGGAACATTCCCGTCATCCTGGTTGCGAACAAGATAGATCTAAAAAAATCAAAGCCCCAGCAGATAAGGGAGGCGTTCCCGCAGCACCCCGTTGTGGAGATTTCCGCCCTAACCGGAAAGAACATAAATAATCTGTACGACACGATAGCAAAGCACTCAAGGTAAAATGGCAGTTGAAATAGAATTCATATCATCGGATATGCTGGGAAAGAAAACGGAGAAGGAGAAGATGAGCTACATCCTGGAGAGAATCAGCCAGAACAAGATTCTTGTGGTTGAGGAAAGTTTATCTTATGATGAGGAAACAAAACTCATCGAGGAAACCATGAAACGTGTGAATGATAAATTCCCCGGAATAGAGGTTTCCACCCTGCGTGAAAAGACGGAAGGCGGATTGCGCGAACGTCTCATAAAAATGCTCGGTGGAAGTACCGGCGGTTTGACAATCATTGGACCATCAAAACTTGTCAAGAAAATAAAGAAAGAACCACAGCAGATTTCCCTGCTCGCTGGTGAAAGATAATGCCCTACAAATGTACCGTTTGCAATAAAATTTATCCGGAAGGTTCCGATGAGCTGAAGAATCTGATAAAGCGCGGCAGTTGCGAGTGCGGAAAGATTTTCCTACTATACATACGCGAGGAGCGCAAGCCGCTGCCGAGGGAACCAGCCCGCATAGAACCAAGAAAAACCTACGAAACACCAAAGCCAAAAGTGGAACCGTCAAAAAAAGAAACCGACATCGAATGGCTCGACCGCGAATTTGCACACGTCTCCAATAACTTCAAAAAACCAATCCATTTGGACATCGAGACCATAAAGCGCATCGAGGAAGGCAAGTTCGAGGTTGATATCGGTTCCCTCATGAGCGGCAAGCCGCTGGTCGTAAAAGTCGGCAAGGGTACGTATTACATTGATTTACCACATGCAATGAGCCAGAAGGGCATAAAATGAGCATACACCCAATCGAAAACCGTTACGGCAGAGCAGAGGTAAGAAAAATCTTCGACGAAGAAAGCAAGTTGCAGAAAATTCTCGATGTCGAGGCGGCACTCGCGAGGGCGCATGCAAAACTTGGGAATATCCCAAATGCGGACGCGTGTCAGATATCGAAAAAAGCAAGCACCAGGCACGTCAAGCTGGCCCGCGTCAACGAAATCGAGAGAGTAACAAACCACGACGTCATGGCCATTGTCAAGGCCTTGAGCGAACAGTGCGGCGATTCCGGAAAATACGTCCATCTCGGTGCAACGAGCAATGACATAACCGATACAGCGCTTGCTTTGCAACTTAAAGAATTTCTTAATTTTCTCTCAGATGATCTAAAAAACCTCAAAAAAGTTTTGTTGGGTCTTGCGAAAAGGCACAAGAAAACCGTATGCATTGGCAGAACCCACGGCCAGCATGCAGTCCCCACAACTTACGGTTTGAAATTCGCGATTTACGCCTCCGAGGTCCAGCGGCACCTTGACCGAGTAAACGAATGCAAACAGCGTCTGCTTGTCGGAAAAATGACCGGAGCAGTCGGAACGCAAGCGGCCTTCGGAAAAAATGCGGTCCGGTTGCAGCAGGAAGTTATGAAAGAACTCAAATTAGACTCCGCACTCGTTTCAAATCAGGTTTTGCAGCGCGACAGGCATGCTGAATTCATGCTCGACCTTGCCCTGATTTCGGAAACCCTCAACAAAATCGCAACCGAAATCCGAAACCTGCAGCGCACCGAAATCGGCGAGGTTTCCGAGGGCGTCGGAAAAAAACAGGTCGGCTCCTCAACCATGCCGCACAAGCGGAACCCGATTTATGCGGAAAGAATATGCGGAATAAGCCGGGTAATAAAGGCAAACGCATTTGTGGCTCTCGAAAACATCCCCCTGTGGCACGAGCGCGACCTTACAAACTCATCAGCGGAAAGAATCACAATACTTGAATCATGCATCCTTACGGATTATATCCTAAATCTTTCGATAGACCTCATGAAAAACCTAGTTTTCAATCACAAAAACATAGAAAGAAACCTGCGCATGACACCTCAGGTCATGGCCGAATCCGTCATGATAAAACTTGCGGAAAGGGGCATGGGCAGGCAGGATGCGCACGAACTTGTCCGGAAATGTGCGATGGAAAGCTACTCATCCAAAAAAACCTTCCGCGAAATCCTGCTGAAAAATCCGAAGGTAAGAAAGCACCTTACGGAAAAGGAACTGGATTCCGCCCTCGACCCGGAAAAATACATAGGAACGGCGGTCGAGCAGGTGAATGCGGTTGTGAGAAAGTTGAAAAACTAAATCATTATTTTTTTATAACATAAATTTTTCCGCTAATTCTTACGAAATTCATCGTATCGCCACTTTGTGCATCCTCAATCCGTGCTACATCATAAACCTCATGATTTTCAGTGTCAATTATGTGCATCCCTTTCGGCGAAACCGCGGAAACCAGCGCATTCCGCAGTTCCGATTTTTTCGCAGCAATCCCCGGTTTCTTCAGCTTGTTCATATCAATGCCTTTTTTCTCGCCGGTTTTCAGGTCCACGACCCCGACGACCCTGCCGAGTTTTTTCACGTAGAGGAGTTCGTTCCCGTACTTCAGGACATCGCCTTCCCCGAAAGCCGGCGGCTTTACCGAGATGCTCACCCGATACAGGTTTTTGCCTTCCTTCATGCCCACAAGTTTTTCCGATTCATTAACGAAAAACCCCGCATCCCGGAGATGGTTTTTCAGTTTGCGCGCGTAGTTCATGGAACTTATGTAAAAATCCGTTCCGCCCGCGACCTTGACCGCCTTCGCAACAAAATTCTCGTCAAGGTCCGAAAACTCGAAACCCCGCACCTGAAGAATCGCTTCGTAGTAACTGCCGCTCATCCTGCAGCATTTCTTGCACTGGGTCTTTTTGATTTTTACTTTCGTTTCAAGTTTTTTTTCAAATTTTTTATTTTTATAATTTCCAAGGAGGGTTATATCAAGTTTTAGATAGTTTTTTTCTTCATCCGGTTTTATGGACAACTCCTCTATCTTAATCCCGTGCGGAACCTTCAGATTTTTCCTTACGATTTCTGCAAGTTCGTTTTTTCCGATTTCCGTCCAGTTGCCTTTGTGCCAGTAAAGTCCGCATCCGGTGCAGCGCTCAAGCTCCGGCTCCTTCACGGTTATCGGCCGTTCCTCAAGTAGGCAGTCTATGCATAACCCCCTGGACTCCCTGCCGCACTTCGGGCATTGCATGTTTATCTATCCGTTGTTTGAATATTAAACAGAATGATTGTAAAAACACCCGCAAGGCTGCACCTTGGCGTGATAGACCTCAGCGGGGCGCATAGAAGATTATTCGGAAGCATAGGCGTCGCGATAGACCGGCCGAACGTGGTTCTTGAAGTTGAAAAGTCGGACAGGTTGGAAGTGGTCGGACAACAAAAAAATAAAATTATTCTTCTAATAAAAACTTTTTCTAAAAAATTTAAAATAAAAGGAAATGTAAGGGTGAACGTAAGGGAAACTATCCCTGAACATGTTGGGTTGGGCTCTGGAACCCAACTTGCTCTTGCTATTGGATTTTCCTTATCGAAATTTTTTCATTTAAATTTATCATTGAAAGCAATTGCAGAAGCCATGGGGAGGGGTAGTGTTTCCGGAATCGGCTTAGGGGCATTCGAGCACGGCGGCTTTCTTGTTGATGCCGGCAAAAAAGTAAACACAAATGAAATACCACCGATAATCTTTCGGCATAATTTTCCCGAAGAGTGGGCATTTGTAGTTGTAATTCCTAAAGTTAAAAAAGGATTCAGTGGTAATAAGGAGAAAGATGCGTTCAAAAAAGTCATTCCCGGAAATCCGAAAACCGCATCCGAGATAAACTGTTTGCTCAATCTGAAATTGATCCCCTCACTGAAAGCAGGAAATATAAAGAATTTCGGCAGTGCTCTATCGCAAATAGACAAAAAAGTCGGCGAGTATTTTTCCGAAGTGCAGGGTGGGACTTATGCAAATCCGAAATCTGAAAAAATAATAAAATTCATGCTGAAAAACGGCGCACACGGAGCCGGCCAGAGCTCGTGGGGGCCGGCGGTTTACGGCCTAATTGAAAAGAAAAATGCAGGAAAACTTGAGAAATTGGTGAGCAAAAAATTCAGGGCCGTTGTTTTTGCAACATCCGCAAACAACAAAGGTGCGGTTTTTTCCGGCTGACCTACAAACCGTATTTTTTCCTTATCCCGTCAGCGTCCTTCAACACGACATAATCCAGAACCGTGCCTTTCGCCTCTTTGATTTTTAGATGTTCCACAAGTTCCTTATGTTTCCCACCCGCAAGCCCATTCGCAACTATCGCTGCGCCCTGCGCTGCCTCCTTTGCCTTCACGTTTTTCATTCCTTTTACTCTCCTGACAGGCGCGACATGCGACAATCTTTTTGCAACCTCATTCACGACCTCCGGCATCCTCGATAATCTTCCGGAAACAAGGATTTCTCTCGGCTCGCTGACAACGGCATTCAGCATCAGCGCATCCTTTACAGCGCTCTCAATCAAACATTCCCACGCATCCCTGTGTTTCGGCAGTTCTTCCGGAACATTCGTTTTTGCGAGCGATGCCGCGCCGCCGTCAAACAAAACCGTCTTGTCGAATTTTTCCATCAGATATGCGAGTTCTCCGTCCATGAATCCGGAAGAAATGAAACCCGGGCAACCCGTGGTTCCGCCAATGCCGTCAACAATCTGCCCGTTCTCGACAGCAATCGCGGCGGTGTAACCAAAGCCGATTTCCAGAAGTATGAACGAGGTTTTTTTGAAGTTTATGTCCCTTTCCTTTGCCTGGTCAACTATTCCCAAAACCGCGCAGCAAAGCTTGTCCGCAGTCCCCATGTCAATCCTGTTTATCTTCCTGTAAAACGGTACTGTCGGTAAGTGTATTACGCCGGGAATGAAGTACATCGGCGGGTCTTCCTTCACATACATGCCGAGAGATTTCTGCATCCCAAGCAGAACGGAAACCCTGTGCAATTCCTCTTTTTTCACTAAAGTGAGCAAAAAGAAATCCTTCTCATCCAGTTCACTCAACCTTTTCACAGGCAACCCGTAACCCGAAGGCCCGACAATGTAATCAACCCTGCCAACCGATTTCAGGACTTCAATCAGTTTCTCGGGTTTTTTTGCAATATCGTCGGATAAAATTGAGGTATCCAAAATTACTTTGTCATCATCCAGCCCGAGAAAATCGAAACTCCGCGTTCCCGGGTCTATGCCGATTACTTTAACCATTTTACCATACCCTCAACAATTTTTTCATACTCCGATTTCGGAGCAACCTTTTTTATTTTTTCGCAGTATTTACGAATTTCCGGTTTTTTCGCCCCCCGTTTCGTCGCCTTTATCATACATTCCAATGCAAGAAACTCGGCACGGTTTATCAGCCGCGTGTTTTTGCTTATTTTTGATTTTTTTATTTTTGCGGTTATTTCAACGCTATCACCAAGGTCATGAACATCAACGGCTTCCAGCAGAATCCACGATTTTACATTTGCGAGAACTGGGGCATCTGAATTTTTTATTTTTTTGAATCTTAATTTTTCTTTTTTGAACAAAGAATAATAAAAAACCGCAACATCCTCGACAAAATTTATCGCGAACTTTCTTTCGTGAAGAATATTCCTGTAAGTTCCAGACGTTTTGTATACTCTCAACATCACCCTCTCAAAATCCGGTGTCCAGAAACCCATTGGCGCTGCGCTTTTTCCGGTTGTCACAACAACCTCATAAATCCAGTTCTTCTTCAGCCCAAGTTTTTTCAGTGGTGAAAGCATCAGAAATCACATGCCGTACTTTGCAAAAGTCGTCCTCGTTTTTCTGAACGTCTTGTACCAGGTGGAGTTGTACTTCTTTATGTCGCTTATCAGGTCGTTGAAGAGCATCCTCTCCTCTTCACCAAGGAGTTCCTCCTGCTCTTTTTTGTGTTTGACAACCATCGTTCCTCCGCCTTCTTCACTGCTGGCTTTTTTCTCCTCTTCTTCCTCTTCCTCCTCCTCAATGAGGTATTTCTTGACAGAGGAGTACCATGCCGGCAGCGATGGTCTGACTTTTTTCATCGCCTCTCGGAAGTCCTTGAACGTTATAACGCGCTCCTTCCCGGTTTTTATCGCCTCCTTCCAAGGGACTGCCGCAGCCGCGTTGCACAGCTCCTTCAAATCGGCTCCGGAGTAACCTTCGGTTGCGCGCGCAATCCTCCAAAGATTTAATCTCAAACTTACGGGGCGATTTTTCAGATTCAAAAGCAGAATGTCCCTCCTGCCTCTCTTGTCCGGTTGCGGGAAGTATATAAGCTTGCTGAATCTTCCCGGCCTTCTCAATGCAGGGTCGAGGTCCCACGGCGCGTTGGTCGCACCCATGATCAAAACCCCCTCATTCGAATATTCAACGCCGTCCATCTCCGTGAGGAACTGGTTTATGGAACGCTTCTCAAAACTCTGCTGCATCTTGTCTCTTCGCCCACCCATCCCGTCAAGTTCATCGAGGAATAAAATTGTCGGTTTGTTTTTCCTTGCGGTATCAAATGCGTTGTGGATGTTTTTTTCCGTGTTGCCCGCATACATGTCCACTATGTCGCTTATCTTCACATTTATGAAAGAAGCGTCCGCCTCCCCGGCAGTTGCCTTTCCGATATACGTCTTACCACATCCTGGAGGTCCGTAAAGTATTATACCGCCGCCGGCCTGCTTTCCATATTTTTTCGAAAGTTCCGGATACTTGAGCGGGTAAACAATAGCATCTATAATCTCCTCCTTAGTTTTCTCAAGCCCCGCGATATCCCCAAAATTCATGTTCGGCTTCTTGAGTATTTCGAACTCTGTTAAACCGTAATCCTCCCCCCCATCTGCAGTTACTGCACCACCGCCACCACCAGACGACCTACCCCCTCCACCACCTCCGCCCATACCTGCCTTCTTTCCGTGCGCAATACTGAGCTGCTCCCTGGCACGCTCGTAGTTCGGATCTATCCTCAGGGCCTTCTCATAGTCTGCTATCGCCTGCTCGTAGTTGTTCTTGTATTCGTATACCAAACCGCGTGTGTAAAAAGCCTCCGCAAGGTTCGGATTTAACTCGATAACCTTGTTGAAGTCCTTTATCGCGAGGTCGTATTGCTGTTTTCTCGTGTACGCCAGCCCCCTGTTGAAATACGTTTCAAGAAGTTTCGGGTCTATATCCAGCGCCTTCGTGTAGTGCTCTACCGACTTGTCAAACTCCCCGATTTTGTAGTAATCGTTTCCGAGATTGTGATACTCATGCTCGATTTTGGTGAACGACCTGTGTTCCATCCCATTAAAGAATCATCCCGCAAGCATAAATAATAGTGCTTTATTTTTTATCGTACTCCTCAAGTATTTTCGGCTTCAGGGTTTCAAGATACATGTCCACGACATCGAACGAGCCCTTCATGAGGTTGTCCCTTACAAGCCCGAGCTCGATTTCCAGCTCGAACACGTCCTTTGTTCTCTTCATCTCGTCCACCTTTGTCTTGAGCTCGTCCAGTACCGCGTTGTAATTGTTGTACTTTGCAAGCTCCTCGTCCGAAAGCCGGGAGTGGTTATGCTTCAGTGGTCTGAACGATACGAAATAGGGTTTGCCGCGATTATAGTTGCCGTTCTGCACCATCCCAGTGCCAACGTTAACCTTTATTATGTCGTGCTGCGCCTGCTCGCCGTATTTCGCCCTGACCCTGTTTAGGTCGTCCTCATAGCGCGTGCGCATCTGGATTTCAGTGCCGATGTTCGCCTTTATCTCGCCAACGAAGTCGCTCAAAACCTGCGACACAAGCACGAGTCCGATGCCCCACTTCCTGAACTCCCTGCACGCGCGCTCTACCTGTATGAACCCCGAGCCCCTGCCTCCGAACTTCGGAAGCAGGCGGTGAACCTCCTCATACACAATCATGAGCTTGAGTTCCTTGCTCTCCGGAAGGTTTGCCCTGAAAACCTCCTTTACAGAATTCTCCACTATGGTCTCTATGTCCTTGGGGTCAAGCCGATTCAAACAGAAAATCGTTATCCCTCCGGGTATGACGTGCTTCATCACATTTATGGTTTCGTTAGGATTCGTTACCGTATAAATGTTTCCTTTAAACGCACGTGAATCGTTCTTGTTCATGCCGAAAGTGCCGTACAGCCTGAACATGCCTGCATCCTTGTTCGGCCTGAGAAAGCCGCTCCACTGCGCTGTCGGGTCGAAAACCACAGCAGAAACGCCCCTCTCGAGCGCCTCTTCAACAATCGCCTGCGAGGCAACGGTTTTTCCTGAACCCGTCGCCCCAGCTACAAGAACGTGCCTCGTCAGTTCATCAAGTTCGACAAAGGTTTTTCTGTCTGTTTCGGCAATTCTTCCGACATAGCCCGCGCGCGGGCCGTCCTCCGGCATGTCCCTCAGGTCCGTTACTTCCTCGTATCTTTTTTCACGAGCTTTTTTGATCTGCCTGTAAACCATGAAACAAATAAACAGGAACAGCGGAATGCCTACCGAAACAAGAATGTCCTTAATCAGCTTCGAAGAAATCATGCCTTCTGATGCCATCCATTAGTAATTATACTGCAAATTTAAATCTTTTTGATTTAATCTTTGTAGTCGAATTACTAACACTATGGAGCTTAAAATTGCCATAATCGGCGGATACGGCGGAATGGGTAAACTTTTTGCCAAAATCTTCAAGCAGGAAGGTCACAAAGTTTGCATTACCGGCCCGACCGAAGAGAAAGGAAAGCACGTAGCTAAAGAACTTGGAGTAGGGTACAAAAGGGACAATGTTGATGCTGTAAAAAACGCGGACATTGTCATAATAACGGTTCCAATCGAGGTCACACTTGACGTTATAAAAGAAGTAGCCCCGCACGTTCCGAAAAATTCCCTGCTCATGGATTTCACGTCCATAAAGGAAGATCCGTGTAAAGCAATGAAAAAATTCGCAAAGCCGGGAGTTGAAATCATAGGGACGCACCCTGTTTTCGGACCGAGGGTCGGAAATCTAGAGGGCCAGGTTTTTGTTTTAACTCCGATACGCGGAAAAAAATGGCTGAAGTGGTTGCGGGAATTTCTGGAAAAACACAAGTGCAGGGTTTTTGAAACCACGCCGAAGGAACACGACAGGAACATGGCCGTCGTTCAGGGGCTTACGCACTTCGCATACATCTCCATAGGAAAAACCCTCGAGCAGCTGAATTTCAACGTGAAGGAATCAAGGAAGATTTCATCCCCGATTTACGAGCTCATGCTGGACATGGTCGGAAGAATCATCGGCCAGGACCCGAAACTTTACGCAGAAATACAGATGCAGAACCCCGTGATACCGAAGGTTCACCGCGATTTCATCAACGTTGCAAAGCAGCTCAGCAGAATCGTGAAGAAGAAAGACCAGCACGCCTTTGTCGAAATGATGACCACAGCCGCGAAACACTTCGGCGATGTCAAGCGTGCAATGGGCCGCTCGGACAAGGCAATATCCTCGCTGGTTTCGGAACTCGAGCTGCTCAAAAATTCCGTCGGTAAGGAAATCTGCGTGGAGCACATATACTCTGGAAAAAAACACCTCGGCGTGGTGGATTCCGTAACCCCGGACGAGGTCGTGCTTTCCGACAGGGGCAAAAAATCCGCTCTGAAACTATCCAACCTGCGCATTCTCGGGGACAAGGAAAAAATCAAGTTCAAGGCAGAGAAGTTCGGAACCGTCACGCGCGATTTTTCTGTGCTTCTGAATTCAAGCGTGGACGATTCGCTTGTCGCGGAACTGCTGAAAAGCTTCGACGAGAACATAACCTCCGTGAAGGTGAAGGACGTTTACTCCGGAGCCCAGATACCAAAAGACAAAAAAAGCGTATGCTTTACGGTGGAATTTGTAAACGCAAACCCGAAGGAAAGCGAATCCCGCGTGAAAAAATTCTT
>CAZEGI010000031.1:3592-12136 GCA_964512105.1 uncultured archaeon | reverse complement strand
AAACCTGAACCGTGGAGGGGGTTACCATCCGGTCTAAGGTGTTCCTGACCCACCCCCCAATCGGGTGCCTTGCGGGCACCCGATATTTTTTCTTTTGGGAATGAAATACCTTTTCTTTTTCTTAAAAAGAAAAGGGATTCGCCGAGGTTGAGATTTGAACTCAAACCGTCCAAAGGACGACAAGCTCTCTCGATAAGGGCAAGAACCGCAGGTTCTCGCCCTTATCAACCCCACTCTCCTCGAATTTGCCTTTGCAAAATCCTTCTTTCTTTGGGGACACTCAAAACAACGCAAATTCCTTTTGGGAATTTGGTTTCCAAAACTGCTTTGCAGTTTTGCGAACTTTGTGTTTTGGTGTGCCGGAAATCTTTCGATTTCCGAGCATGAAAAACACTTTCTTTCTTTTTAAGAAAGAAAGGGTTTCTCTCAAGGCTTGCGCATTAGCCAGGTTCTGCCACCTCGGCATTGCGAACGTGAGTGAGCAATGCTGAGGCGCCTGACCGTAGGTCAGCAGCGCCTCGGCGTGATGAATGCAAGTAATGCTGAGGCAGGCGACAACAGTCGCAACTGCCTCGGCCATTATAGTGAGCAACGCTGAGGCGTCCGACAGCAGTCGGATGTGCCTCGGCATACGTTTAATACTTTGGTATTTTTAAATTATTACATGATTTATCCGGTGATGAGCACGGGGTTCGGCTCGAACTGCTACATCGTGCAAGGCAAAGGGACAGTGCTTGTGGATGCAGGCATAAATCCGGCCAACGTGCTCCAAAAACTTGATGAGTTAGGAATAACGATTGATACTTTAATAAATACGCACTGCCACTATGACCATATAGGTGGCGACCCGGTGGTGCAGGAAAAAACCAAGTGCAAAATCGCGATGCACGAACTCGATGCGGATGCGGTTGAGAACCTCGCAGACGAGCGGATTCTTGCATCTTTTTTCAGTGATGAGGCGCCTAGCCTTAAGGTTGACCTAAAACTAAAGGACAAGGAAAAAATCAGCGGCTTGGAAGTCATTCACACGCCGGGGCACACACCCGGAAGCATATGCTTATATGACAAAAAAACAAAATCACTATTTTCCGGCGACACGGTATTCAGCGACGGTGTCGGAAGAACGGACTTTCCGGGCGGCGATATCGGACAATTAAAAAATTCAATAGAAAAATTGCTGAAATTTGGAGAGGTAAAAAATTTATATCCCGGTCACGGTCCAATAGGGGACAGTAGCGACATCCAACGGATCTACAACATGTTATTCTAAAAATGAGAATTGCGGTTTTGGAGAAGGACAGGTGCAAGCCGAAGGATTGCAATTTCCTGTGCATGCGAATCTGCCCGAGGGTGAAGATGGGCGACGAAACGATTACTGTGAACAAGGAGGAGAACAAGCCCGTGATAAGCGAGGGCCTGTGCAGCGGGTGCGGCATATGCATAAAAAAATGCCCCTATGAAGCAATACACATCATAAACCTTCCTGAGGAAATCGGCGAGCCCGTACATCAGTACGGCAAGAACGGTTTCCGGATTTACAACCTGCCAACGCCGAAGCCCGGCGTTGTGGGGATTGTCGGATGCAACGGTATCGGAAAAACTACCGCACTGAGCATTTTGTCGGGTTCGATAAAACCAAATCTTGGCGAGAATGCGGACTGGTCCGAGATAATAGAGCGTTTCAGGGGAAACGAGATTCAAAACTATCTGGAAAAACTTTCCCAGGGCAACGTTAAGGCGGTTTACAAACCCCAGCATGTCGACAGGATAGCAAAACATGTAAAGGGCACTGTCAAGGCACTGCTGGAAAAGGGGGATGAGACCGGCGAGCTTAAGAATGTTGTAAAAAATCTCGATCTGGAAAACGCCCTCGACAAGGACATAAACGCATTAAGCGGCGGCGAGCTCCAGAGGGTTGCGATTGCTGCAGCTCTCACGAAGAACGCCGATATCTACCTCCTTGACGAGCCTTCGAGCTACCTTGACGTTAAAGAACGTTTAAACGTTGCGCGTGCCGTAAGGAGTCTGAAGGACAAGTACATAATGGTCGTCGAGCACGACCTCGTTGTTCTTGACTACCTCTCGGATTACGTGCATGTGATATTCGGAGTTCGGGGCGCATACGGAATCGTTTCGAACATCAAGAGCGTAAGGGTCGGAATTAACGAGTACCTTGCTGGTTTCCTGAAATCCGAGAACATGCGCTTCAGGGATGAGATAAAGTTCGATGTCAGGTCGCCGAAGGAGACGAAGAAAAGAAAAAAACTTGTGGAATATCCTGCTCTCGAAAAAACCCTCGGCAACTTTAAACTGAAAACAATCAATGGCGTGATTTACCTTGAGCAAACGCTCGGAATCCTCGGACCGAACGCGACAGGAAAAACCACGTTCGTGAAGATGCTTGCAGGTGTTTTGAAACCTGACGACACCGAACTGGAACTTGGCGTACGTGTTTCATACAAGCCGCAGTACATCCCGACAAGCAATGCTACAGTAAAATCGCTCGGCTTGAAAAATAATCTGGCCGAGCACTTCGGGATTATCCACCTTGCTGATAGCAAAATAAACACACTCAGCGGCGGCGAGCTCCAGAGGGTCGCGATTTCCGACTGTTTGTCAAAGGATGCTGACATCTACCTCTTAGACGAGCCGTCAGCATACCTCGATGTTGAGGAACGTTTGTCCCTCGGCAAATTCCTCAGGAGGTTTGCCGTAGAGAACAAAAAAAGCGTCCTCGTGGTTGACCACGACCTTCTGCTGGTGGATTATCTTTCAGACGGGCTTATGGTTTTTTCCGGCGTATCCGGCGTAAACGGTACGGCATCGGGCTCCCTGAGTCTGAAGGAGGGAATGAACAAATTTTTGAGGGAGATGGGCGTCACGTTCAGAAGGGACCCGGATTCGGGCAGGCCGCGCGCAAACAAACCAGATTCAGTAAAGGACCGCGAGCAGAAGGATTCCGGGGATTACTACTACGTTGGCTGATTTACGGCGCAAGCCTCTGCCTGTCTCTCGGATACAAAACGCATTCCCTTATGTTCTTAACTCCGGTTATTGCCTGCGTTATGCGTTCAGCACCGATGCTCCAGCCGCCGTGCGGCGGCATCCCGAACCTAAATGCTTTTAAATAAAACTCAAAGTTCTCCGGGTTCAAACCCCTTGATTTAAGTGCCTCCATAAGTTGCCTTTCGTCATGAATCCGCTGCGCTCCTGAAGCAAGCTCCATACCTCTGTACGATAGGTCAAAAGCATGGCAGACCTTCGGGTTTTTATCAACAGGTTTTGAGTAAAATGCCCTGCTCTTGGTCGGCCATTTTGTTATAAAAAAAGGATCATTGGACCTTTCACCGAGAATTTTTTCTGCCTCCGGTGTCGTGTCCTCACCCCATAAAATCTTTACCCCATTTTTTTTCAAAGTTTCCAGCGCCTCGTCATAGGTTATGCGCTTGAACGGAAGTTTTGGAACCTCCATCTTTGCATCCAGAGTCTTCAGTTCCTTACCGCACTCGTCATGAACCTTCCTGAATATGTGGTGTGTGACGCCCTCAAGCTCTTCGAGAACGCCTTCCTCATCCTCAATGAACGCCTTCTCGATGTCCATCTGGTAAACCTCATTCAGGTGCCTTGTTGTGTCGTGAAGTTCCGCCCTGAAAACAGGCATGGTTATAAACACTTTATCAAGACCTGAAGCCATCATCATCTGCTTGTACAACTGCGGGGATTGTGCAAGGAAAGCTTCCCTCTCAAAATAGCTTATTGGAAACAACGCGGTTCCGCCTTCCGATGCCGCCGCGATTATGGTCGGCGGGTTTATCTCTATAAATTTTTTTTTCGTGAAATACTCCCTGAACGCCTCCTCTATCTTCGCGCGTATCCTAAAGACGGCAGCGACCTTAGGTTTGCGGACATCAAGAAATCGATTGTTCAGTCTCGTATCCAAATCGGCATCAACCTTTTCCGTGACGTCCAGCGGCAAGGGCGTTTCCGCTTTTGCAATTATCGTTATCTTCGAAGGAATGATCTCGAAACCGTTCGGTGCTTTTTGGTCTTTTCTCACGGTTCCTGTAACCTCAATCACCGATTCCCTGCTTATACTGCCCATTACCATAAGAATTTTTTCGTCGGTAGTCTCTTTTTTTGCTGTTATCTGGATGCTCCCCTCCCTGTCCCTGAGCACGAGAAACTTTAATTTTCCAAGGTCCCGTATTTCGTGAACCCAGCCCGCAACGGTTACTTTTTTTCCATCAAGTTCCGGACGAATTTCAACCGAATAGCGCCGTTCCATCGTGGTAATTATTGTCCCAGCAATATAAAAAACCCTTTGCCTTTTTTATTCTAAAAAACCAATAAAAGAGGGTAAAATGGCAACCTACAGCGTTTTGGTTACGGGTGGTGTCGGCTTTATCGGCTCGCATCTCGTTGACCGGCTGGTTGATGACGGTCACGGGGTCAGGATATTTGACAACCTTGAGCCGCAGGTTCACGGCGAGAAGCAGAAACTTCCAGAATACCTGAACAAAAAAGCGGAGTTCATAAAAGGGGATGTCCGCGACAGGAAAGCGCTTTCAAAAGCACTCAAGGATGTTGAAATAGTTTTCCACGAGGCGGCTGCCGTCGGCGTCGGCCAGTCAATGTACCAGATTGACAAGTACATGGACGTGAACACGCGCGGAACCGCGAATTTGCTGGACATTCTCGTGAACGAGAAAAATTCCGTAAAGAAGCTGATTGTTGCATCATCAATGTCCATCTACGGCGAAGGCTCCTACAAATGCGACAAATGCGGCGTCGTTTACCCGGAACTCAGGACAGAGGAACAGATGAAAAAAGGCGACTGGGAACTCGACTGCCCGACGTGCGGCAAAAAAACAAAACCGATACCAACAACCGAGGAAAAAATTGTTAAACCAAATTCCGTTTATGCTCTTTCAAAAAAAGACCAGGAGGATTTATGTTTGATGATAGGAAAAACCTACGGTCTTCCAACAGTTGCATTGCGCTACTTCAATGTTTACGGTCCGCGCCAGTCCTTGAGCAATCCATACACCGGAGTTGCCGCAATATTCATGAGCCGCATAAAGAACAACAACCGCTCAATCATCTACGAGGACGGCGTGCAGAGCCGCGACTTCATCTCCGTGAAGGACATCGTTGAGGCAAACATCCTCGCGATGAACAAAAGTTCCGGTGATTACGATTACTTCAACGTTGGAACAGGAAATCCGATTTCCATAAAAAAAGTCGCAGAAGTCCTTGCAACTTTGTACGGTTCAAAGCTCAAACCGGAAATAACCAACAGGTTCAGGAAGGGCGACGTTCGTTACTGCTACGCCGACCCCACAAAGATAAGGAAAAAACTCGGTTTCACTGCAAAGGTCAGCTTCGAAGAAGGCATGAAGGAACTTGTCGAATGGAGCAGAACCGCAGAAGCGGTGGATAAATCCGAGCAGGCGCATGCAGAACTTGTTAAGAAAGGTCTCGTGGAAAAGTAAAATGGCCAAAACAAAGGTATACATACATCCGACAGCTGAAGTATCCCAAAAGGCAAAAATCGGTTCAGGCACGAAAATCTGGCATCAGGCCCAGGTGCGGGAAAACACAAAAATCGGAAGGAACTGCAACATCGGAAAAGCAGTTTACATAGACACGAACGTGAAAATCGGCAACAACGTCAAAATACAAAACTTCGTTTCCGTTTACGACGGGGTTACCGTGGAAGATGACGTCTTTATAGGGCCAAGCGCCACGTTTACAAACGACCTTTACCCGAGGTCACGCATCTGGAGCAGGGAGCGCAGGGTCAAAACCCATGTGAAAAAAGGCGCGTCCATAGGCGCAAACGCGACGATACTCTGCGGTTTGACAATCGGCGAGCACTCCATGGTCGGGGCAGGCAGCGTCGTAACAAGTGACGTTCCAAATCACGCACTTGTTCTCGGAAATCCTGCAAGGTTAAAGGGCTTTGTATGCATCTGCGGCTGGAAGGTTGAGGAATACAAGGTTGACGAAAAAATCGTTGAATTCAAATGCCCCAAATGCAGGAAAATCACGAAAATTCCGAGCCGCGATTATTACAAAAAAGAATGATTCCCATAGCGAAACCTCTCATTGGTGAAGAGGAGAAAAAAGCTGTTCTTTCTGTTCTGGATTCCGACATCATCGCAGAAGGCCCGAAAGTAAAAGAGTTCGAGGAGCGGTTTGCGAGATACATCGGAGTGAAGCATGCGGTTGCAACCTCCTCCGGAACAACCGCGTTGCATGTTGCGTTACTCGCATGCGGCATAAAAGCCGGCGACGAGGTCATAACAACACCGTTCACCTTCATCGCAACCGCGAATTCAATTCTTTACTGCAACGCCAAGCCCATTTTTGCGGACATAGAAGAAGATACCTTCAACCTTGACCCTGAAAAAATCGAAGAGAAAATAACAAAAAAGACAAAAGCGATTCTTCCGGTTCACTTATACGGCCATCCATGCGACATGGATGAAATAATGAAAATTGCTGGGGACAACAAACTCGCGGTTATCGAAGACGCATGCCAGGCGCACGGTGCAACTTACAACAACAAAAAAGTCGGCTCATTTGGAACGGGAGTTTTTTCATTCTATCCAACAAAAAACATGACTACCGCCGAGGGCGGGATGCTCACAACCAACGACGAAAAAATCGCAGAATCCTGCAGGTTGCTCAGAGCCCATGGCTCAAGAGCGAGATACCATCACGAAATTTTGGGTTACAACTACCGCATGACAGACATCGCTGCAGCCATCGGTCTCTGCCAGTTAAAAAAACTCGACCAATTCAACAAAAAAAGAATCGAGAACGCAAATTACCTTACCAACAAAATCAAAAGTATCGAAGGAATAGTAACGCCAAGCGTGAAAAATAATTGCGTTCATGTTTTCCATCAGTACACAGTACGCGTGAAAAACAACAAACGCGATACCGTAATCGAAAAATTGAAAGAAAATAACATCGGTTTTGGCGTGTACTATCCAGTTCCAATACACAAGCAGGATTTATATACCCGGCTGGGTTATAAAGATAAGCTGCCGGTTGCTGAAAAAATATCCGGCGAGGTCTTATCCCTACCGATACACCCCGCAGTAACCCGAAACGACCTTGATAAAATCGTATCAGCAATCAGCGAGACACAATGAAAAAACCAAACGCAGCCGTAATCGGCGTCGGCTCGATGGGAAAGAATCATGCAAGAATCTATTCCCAAATGGACAGCGTCAACCTCGTCGCTGTTTCCGACGTAAATGGAAAGCTCGCAAAGGACGTTGCCGGCGACTACTACTGCAAGGCCTACACAAACTACAAACAAATGCTGAAAAAAGAGCACATCGATTTCGTTTCCGTCGTTGTTCCGACCATGTATCACAAGGATGTTGCAATCGAATGCATGAAAAGCGGAAAGCACGTTCTCCTTGAAAAGCCGATTTCAGACACGTCCAAGAACGCAAGGGAAATAATAAAAGTAGCAAAAAAAGAAAACGTAAAGTTCACTATCGGCCACATAGAGCGCTTCAACCCCGCAGTCATCGAGTTGAAGAAACGCCTCGAAAACAACGAGCTCGGAAAAGTGTTCAGCATCACCGCAAACCGCGTCGGTCCCTTCCCAACGCGCGTTCGCGACGTCGGCGTTGTTATTGATCTAGCGGTCCACGACATAGACATAATGCGCTATCTCACAAACTCGGAAGTGAAACGAATTTACGCAGAGGCAGAGCGCAGAATCCACACAAGCCACGAGGATTTGCTGAACGGCCTGCTAAAATTCAAAAACGGTGCTTTAGGGGTTCTGAGCGTCGACTGGCTAACTCCGGAAAAAATCCGCGAAATCTCCATAAAAGGCGAACGCGGAATGTTCGTCGTGAAATACCTCACGCAGGAGCTTCTTTTCTACGAAAACAGAATGATGTCAAAAAACGGTTACTCATATTCAGACATGCTCATGGGCGTAACGGAAGGCGACATAACAAACATACGCATAAACAAAAAAGAGCCTCTGAAATCCGAACTCGAATCCTTTGTAGACTGCGTTGTCAACAACAAACAGCCAATCGTTTCCGCAGAAGATGGCCTCAAAGCCCTTGAAATCGCAGAAAAAATAATCGAATCTTCTGTCAGCAATAGGGTGATTTCTTTATGAGGATATGTGTCGTAGGTTTGGGAAAAATTGGTTTGCCGCTCGCTGCCCAGTACACGGGCAAGGGTTTTGAAGTTGTGGGATGCGACATAAACCCGCAAGTGGTTGATTCAATAAACCGCGGTGTGTCGCACATAAAGGAAGAGCCCGGGCTCGAGGAAAAAATAAAATTCGCGCATGAAAAAAATCTCCTAATAACAACAACAAAAACCACGGAAGCAGTAAAAAAATGCGATGTTGTCGTTCTCATCGTCCCTCTTGTCGTTGATGAAAATAAAAGAATAAAATACACGGGGTTAGAATCCGCAACCCGCCAGGTTGGAAAAGGCCTTCAAAAAAATACGCTCGTCATTTTCGAAACCACGCTCCCGGTGGGCGACACCCGA
>CAZEGI010000031.1:0-3492 GCA_964512105.1 uncultured archaeon | reverse complement strand
ATGACCTACCGCGACGTGAACATCGCCCTCGCAAATGAATATGCAAAATTCTGCAAGGCAAAGGGCATAAATGCCCTCGAAGCCATAAACGGCGCAAACACCATTCCGCACACGCACATCCTCTTTCCCGGATGCGGCGTCGGCGGCCACTGTGCCCCGGTTTACCCATATTTCCTCATCGAAAAAGCAGCAGAACTCGGCGTTGACATGACGCTCCCGAAAAGTGCCAGAGCCGTAAACGATTCAATGCCGATACATACAGTAAATCTTCTTGAAAAAAACTTCGGAAAATTGAATGGAAAAAACATTCTCGTTCTCGGTTTGTCATATCGTGGTGGAGTAAAAGAAAAACAATTTTCACCCTCACTCTCAATAATCAGCGAACTGAAAAAACGGAAAGCACAGGTTTATCTGAACGATCCGCTTTTTTCAAAAGAGGAAATAAAAAAACTTGGTGTAATTCCCTTCCAAATGGATGACAAAGAAAAAATCGATGCCGTTATCCTTGCAACAAACCACGCGGAATACAAAAAACTGGATTTTGCAAAGTTCAAACGGATGGGCGTCAAGGTTCTGGTCGACGGAAGGAATTTCTTGGACAAAAAGAATATTGCGTCATTTGGGATAATCTACGAAAGTATCTAACCTAGCAACACTTAAAAAATAATCGTTATTATTGCATTTATTAATTCATTTTTTCTATATTTATATAGATAAAATGAAACTGTTAGAATTCCAGAAGAAGATAAAATTGCACAACATGAAGATTTTTACCCCAATTGAATTTCAAAGGGTTATGAAACTGAAGAAAAAATCGGCACAGGAGCTCCTGAGTAGATATGCTAAAAAAAACATAGTCACTAAACTAAGAAATGGCTTGTATTCAACAGAATCTAACCCCCCCTCCGTTTATCTCACCTCAAACAAAATCTACCAACCATCTTATCTCTCATTCGAGACTGCGTTGTCCCATTATGGCATCATTCCTGAGACTGTATACGAAGTTACAGCTGCAACTACAAAAACAACGAGAGAATTCAACGTACAGGGAAAAGTCTTTGTATATCATAAAATAAAGAGGCCCGCGTATACCGGCTACACGCCAATCAAAATCGACGGAGATACAATCCTCATGGCAGAACCAGAGAAAGCCCTCGCAGACTATCTGTATTTTGTCCACATAGGAAAAAAACCATTTAACGAACGCCTCAACACAGACAAAATAAACAAGAAAGATGTTTTAAAATACACCCCATTATATAACCGAAAGAAATTCATGGAGTTTGTCAAAAATGCTATCTAATGAAGAGATAAAAAGATTAGCAACAAAAGATCAGACAACCGAAATCAACACTGTCCGAGAATACATCCAGCACGTCTTCCTTAATTACCTATACACAAAAAACAAATCGCAAGACCTTCTTTTCAAGGGTGGAACAGCCTTAAGAATCGTCTACGGAAGTCCTCGTTTCAGCGAAGACATGGATTTTACAATCAAGAAAATCACTGAAAGCGAAATAAGGCAGCTTATAGAAGATACACTTCATGACCTTGAAAAAGAGGGATTCGAAATCGTGAGCGTAAATTATAACAAAACTTCAGGTGGTTGGATAATACCTCTGGAAACAAGAGTTTCATCATGGCCAGTTCACATAGAACTCAACCTATCATCCAGAAATACAAAATCCGAAGGAGAATTTCAGTTAATCTCCTGCAGCTATACACCGCCTTACTCCGTCAACGTTCTAAAAGAAGAAAGTCTCGTAGCCGAAAAAATAGATGCGCTCTTAAACCGAAGAAAACCCCGTGACTATTACGACCTTTACTTCCTTCTCAGGAGCAACCTGGCCAGAAAGCCGCTGGTTGAGAAAAAGAATTTGCTGATCAAAACAGCCAACTCCATTGACAATACAAAAATCCGAAGCGAACTCAAGGCCTTCCTGCCGGCATCACACTGGTCTACAGTCGCAAACCTGAAAGAAAAAATCAAAAAAGAACTTGACAGGCTGTGAAAAACAGGGGTACACCGCATCGTGTAATAACAAGGGCCCAGAATGAATTAACCTCGCTCTTGCACATATCCGTAGAAGACGCTTTCAGGAGAGGAAAAGGCTCTTAAACCGACATTTTGGTTTTTATTCTATTGTCTATAAAAAATAACGCGGGGTGGTTGGGGTGGAAGAGGAAAAGGTAAAAGCAGAGGGAGAATGGTGGAAGAAGGAAACTCCATGGAAGAGGATGAAGCTGTGGAAAAAAACCGGTTTGGTTGGGCTGATTATCGGGATTGTGGGTTTTTCAGGTTTAGGTGCAGATCCAACAGTGTTCTCTTTCTTAACAATACCATCAATTCCTGTAGGAGTTGTTATCGGTTATCTACTCGGTGATTGTACTTCTACCGGATGTTTTTTGACATACTGGCATACTGGTTTACATTTTTTTCATATTACTTCCTACTAGGGGCGCTTGTCGGTCATTTCTATGAGGTGCTCAAATGAACAACAAAACAAAAGGAAAGAAAATGGCTTTGTGGAAGAAGGGGGCGATTATTGGGGGGATATGGGGAATTCTATCAATGCCCACTTATCTGTTGATAGGATATATGTGGTGGGAAAAGCAAACACCAGAATATCTATCCGAGACTATATTCTTAATTGCTTTTCTTCCAATGAGGATACTAAGTATCCTATTTCCTAGACTGTTCTATTCTCTATTCCCTGAAGAAATAATTAAATTAATCTTGCTAAACTTTTTTGGTTGGATCTTCACTGGAACGTGTGTAGGTTATCTATGGAATACTTTCAAGAATTTGATTGATGAAAAATAAGATTGAAGTAGCGTGGTGGGTATTAGTAATAGTTGGATTAGTTTTAAGTCTAGACATGGTTAGTGGTATTACAAAGTCTATCCGAGGTATTAATGGTTCAAGTGATAAGATAAATTCCCTCTATTGTACTCCACCGATGTGTAATCTTGAGGATCAATTCTATATGGACGCTCCATGGAGGGTAAATGAAGGCGCGGATATTCCTATCTTCGGTATAATAAACATTCCTACTTCTCTAAAAAACATCAGAATATACGATGCGATTAGTGATTCACTTATAGACCAGAAAACGTTTGAACCGTCGATATATCTCAACGAGTCCAACTTACCATATCTTATCGAGTTTTCAGTGAACCAATCTCAATTAACGAAAGTTAATAGCAGGGTAAGCATTAGCATGGTGTTTTATAATAATATCTCCATCCTGGGTAATGGAGAAGGACCACTAAACATCTACATAAGTGCTGAAGATTTGCCAAAGTATGGTAACTGGTATTGTGGTGATACTCACTACCATTCAGAATATACAAATAACGCTGTTGAATTTGGTGGGCATATAGAAGCAACAGATAAATCGGCAAGAGCAATAGGACTCAATTGGTTAACTGTAACTGATCATTCTTTCGATCTAGACCCCACAAAATGGTCAAACTTACAGATCGATTGCT
>CAZEGI010000030.1:0-12200 GCA_964512105.1 uncultured archaeon | reverse complement strand
ATGTGTGATTTTTTTGCATTATAGCCTCGAGAAGCGCATGAACAACTATTTAGCGAAAACACTTCGCTAAATGATGTTAAATCGTATGTAAAGCGAAGTATTTTTCCTCCATCACCTATTTTATCAAATTTAACAAATTTGTTAATTTATTAACCCAGATGCCAATCTATTAAGAGATGATATACAAACCGTACATGAGACTGTACTCTGAGCTGAATGGCTCTGTTTTTACTAAGGAGCAGGCACAGAAAGTTTTGGGGACGTCGGTAGGGGCATCTGCCGTGGTGTTAAACAGGCTCAAGAAGGAGCATGCAGTATTTCAACCCGAAAGGGCGTCCTACAGGTTGATGAAGCCCGAAAATCAGGTCAGGCTTGCAGAGCTTGGATGGAAAGAAAAAAAACTAAGACAGCTCGTTGTCGAGTTGTACAAGAGTTATCCCTTATTGTCAATGCTTCTTCTTTATGGCTCGCGTGTGAGAGGGGATGCAGATGAATTAAGCGACTATGACGTTTTGGTGGTGCTGCCTGTCCCGTCGGAAAATAAAAGTTCAGTAAAAAAAACAATAGAGAAAAAACTAGGGATCAGGATGCATCTGACGGTTTATTCTGAACATACGTATGAGAATGCCCTGATGATGGAGCCATATATAAGGATGTGGCTCTCAGAAGGTATGATATTTGGCGAGGGCAATATCTCTAGAATTATAATCCCACCAGCACCGAAAATAGCTTACAAGGAGATGATGTACTCTGTTGAAACGCTGATTGAGGTCGCGGATGCAGAGAGGAATACAGGGAATAAAGGAGAGTATTACCTGAAAGCACTTAACATGCTTCTGATGATTGGTAACCTACTTGATCTGGACTATGATTACAAAAAAACCAAGCAGAAACTCGAGGGTATCCTTGGACAGAGGGTGATCAACAGCATAAGGCATTCTAAGAAAATCAGTAAAGAGGATTTGAATATGCTGAAAAAGAAAACTACCGTTGAATACAAAAAAATTCTGAAGAAGGTAAATGCCATTGGCGAAAACGAATCTGATATAAGATGGAGGGGTATGCTGAAATGAGCAGGAAGAAAGACCTTGAAAAAATGGCAAGTCTTGTCGGCAATTCTGCGGCGCATGCTGCGTTGTACCCCGACGATACTGCGCGAAGGGAGATCGCAGTATACTACGACGACGCTTATGAGATCGCGTCCAGCAGAACATGGAACCGGCAGGAAATAGAGTACTTTAGAGCAAAGGCGAGAGGGCGGGCTGAGCGAGAGATAGAAAAACGTGGTTTTGACAGGGTTAAGTTTATTGAAAAGGCCGATGCGTATATCGAGAATTTCATCCAGGAGAATATGTGATTAATTCTTTTTGGTATTTAAACACATCTTGCGTATACTATGGTATTGAGTAGAATTGAGATTGGAAATTGTACAGTAGTTAAATACTTCTCGTGTTTTTCGTACTGCCTTTGTGAATCCCTAATTCTACAATTGAGGTGAAGATATAATGGATATTGATGGATTTGGTGACTTTAATCTAAGTCATCACGTATTGAAGGATTTGGAATACAACGGCTTCGACAGGCCGATGCCCATACAGGGCGAGGCAATTCCAAGGTTGATGAATGGAAGCGATTTGATTGTCGAGGCTAAAACAGGCACGGGCAAGACGCTTGCGTTTGCCATCCCTATAATCGAAAAGGTTGACTGTAGCGCCCGCAGGGTTCAGGCGTTGATACTGACACCAACAAGGGAACTCGCGGAGCAGGTTTCGGGGGAACTGCACAAGATAGGTTACAACAAAAGGGTCCTTGTTGCTGCATTTTATGGCGGCAAGAGCATCGCACCGCAGATAAATCTGCTTAGAAGAGGGATTCACGTGGTCGTTGGAACCCCCGGCAGAATATTAGACCTTCTCGACAGGCGGGCTCTGCGGCTGGATGGCGTCAACCAACTGGTTCTGGATGAAGCGGACAGGATGCTGGACATGGGTTTTATAGACGACATACGCAAAATCATACATCATGTTCCTTCCGAGCGCCAGACCATGCTTTTCTCCGCTACAATGCCGGATAAAATCCAAGAGCTTGCGCATTCTGTGATGAAAAATCCTGAAGTCATCTCCATTGCTTCGGAGCAGATGACGGTTGATGAAATCGAACAGTGCTACTATGAGACTCACCAGAGTAAGAAGCTGGATACTTTCATCAAAGTCATTAAGTCAGAGCAGCCAAGCGGTGCGATAGTATTCTGTAACACCAAAAGATGGTCGGACACACTTGTAAGGCTCATGAAACGGAAAGGTGTTGACGCGGAAGTGCTTCACGGCGACCTTTCGCAGAACCAGAGGGACAAGGTGATGGACGGATTCAGGAACCGGAAATTCCGCTTCCTCGTCGCAACAGACGTCGCGGCCCGCGGTCTTGACATAGAAAACATATCGCACATATTCAACTACGACCTGCCAAAGGACCCCGACAGTTATATCCACCGCATAGGGCGGACAGCAAGGGCCGGAGAGAAGGGCAAAGCAATTTCCTTCATCTCGCCAGGGGAGATACGCGACCTGTGGGGCATAGAGCACCACTGCAGGACCAAGATAAACCCGGTAGAATTGCCAATATAGCCATATTTATACATCCACTCCAAATTAGTGCAAGTACACCAAACATAATGAACAACTCCTGGAAACCTCACAGGTTCAGCAAACATCGAATCAGAAGGCCTTCGGAAAGCAATACAAAACAGATGCTCGACATGCGCCGGGAAAAATACTTCGGTTTTGACCTTGATGACATGCTGGTCGAATTCAATCTGGGCGAGAACAAGAACACCATCGCAGCAACGATTGTCAACAAGATGTCCACACGCTCCATCGATGATGCCTTTGACTATATAGAACGTCTAAACAGCGACGGCACTTTCGACGCTGCCAAAACGCAAAGGTTGAAGGCGCTTTTGCAAAGATACTCCAGGTGGAGGTAAATAGGAAGGAGGTGATAAGCATGGCAAGGGATTTCGGCAGAGGATTCGACAAGGGTCCGGGGCGCGAAATGCACGACGCGATTTGCAGCGAATGCGGCGCAGCGTGTCAGGTTCCGTTCAAGCCGACAGAAGGAAAACCTGTCTACTGCAGGGATTGCTACAGCAAGCGAAGACCGAAGCGGTGGTAATAACTCAGGCTCAGATAGAACGACGAATGACTTTTAATTTTTTATTTTTTTAGTAACTATTCCCTTTTCTTTTCACGTTGTTTTAGCACCTCTCGGAGAGCCAGCCTTCTTTGTACTTTCTCAAAACTTAAGATTGCCATTATAATCGCTAAGATAATTCCAAGGTAAGGTATAATGTCTTCTGGTATTTGTATAGTATTTAAGAGGCCTATGTCATGAGGAGGGGGGCATTCTGACGGTGGGCACATAGGATGATAAACTCCATAGAAGAGGACCAGCAAAAGCCCAAGATATGCAAGCACTGCCCATATAAACCGTGGCCATTTCACTTTGATGGCAAGAAAAACGGTAATCCCAAGAAAAACTAGAAATTCAGCAGTTGCTATAATCTGTCTTGGTAAGGTATCCTTTACCCAATCATGTGTTACCATGGTATAAGTGAACCATCCACTCCAGAGGATTATCACAAGAGCTGCTACCCATCTCTTACGCTCCCCCCACTGCCACTTCACAAGGATCCACGACCATGCAAAACCAAATGCCACACAAAAGACACAGAGAGATTCCAATATCGGGAAGAATGGAATTTCCGGGAAAGGGCCAAAACAATGAGGCTCTCCGAAAAATGGGGTGGTCATCGTCAAAATCAGGTCTATCATCGGCCAAAAAAGTAATAATATCGCTACTCTCCAGTAAACATCCACCGTTTCCCTATAACCAATTTTTTCTTTCTCAAATTGTACCTTTTCTTCAGGAGATAAATCGCTGATTCTCATTTTACTCCTTAGTCAGGAAATGAACCGGAATCGCAATTGCAAGATAAACAATCAGAAACCTGATGATAACATTTAGTATAAAGCTAACCGTGGACATCGGCTTGGAAAAGTCCATCGTTAAGATGATGACCAGGGGGCCCAAAAGAATTATCAAAAGTGCGCCTATCATATTTACCAACTTTTTTCTTTCCATTTTTTCTCTTCTCCCTATCACACTTAATATGTTTTACCAATCCTTATCTTCCTGCCTTCAGCCCCGCACACAACGCATTTGCCTCGTTCATCGGTCAGCGCGAGAATCGTCCCCTTGCTCTCGATTTTCGGGGCGCATCTATCCTCGCCGCACCACCCAGTGATGACGATTTTGCTGCCGATGTTTTTGTTGAACTCCTGGAGATTTTTGACTTCCACGATGTTTTTGTCGAAGTTTTTCTGTGCGGTTTCCCGTAGGTTCTGCTCGATTTTTGTGAAGATTGCGTTTACATCCAGCTTTTCCACATCCGTGGTTTCCTTCTTACCGGTATCTCTTCGCACAAGCGTAAGTTTTCCTTCCTTCAGGTCGCGGGGCCCGATTTCTATGCGGAGTGGAACGCCAAGCATCTCCCACTTGTAGTATTTTGCGCCGGGACGTTCTTCGCTGGCATCGATTTCTACGCGGATGCCCTGTTTCTCCAATTTACTTTTTACCTTCTTTGCGTATGAAAGTATGGCGTTTTTTTCCGATTCCTTGAAAAGAATTGGGATTATAACAACCTGCGTGGGGGCTATTTGTGGTGGTAATACCAGACCTTTATCGTCCCCGTGTATCGAAATTACGGCTGCGAGAAGCCTTCCGAAGCCGGGGCCATATGATGTTTGGTAAACGTGTTTGTGCCCGCCTTCTTCGTCCTCATAGGTTATGTTGAAAACTTTGGAGAAGTTCTGGCCGAGGTTGTGTGCGGTTCCCACCTGCAGTACCTTGCCATCAGGCATGAAGGTTTCGAAGGCGAGGGTGTAAACTGCACCTGGAAACTTGTCCCAGTCAGGACGTTTGTTTATCTGGAACGGCAAACAAAGAAGTTCGTTTATGAGTTTTCCGTAAATTACTTTTATCTCCTTAAGGTTCTTCTCCGCTTCCTCATTGGTTGCGAATGCTGTGTGGCCTTCGTTCCATAAAAACTCGCGGCCGCGGATGAGCGGACGGGTATGTTTGGTTTCGTAACGGTAAACTGCGCACGATTGGTGCACCTTGAGTGGCAGGTCCGTGTGCGACCTTATCCAGAGCGAAAACATGTCGTAGATGCTGGTTTCGGACGTGGGGCGCAAGGCGAGTTTTCTTTCCAACGGGGTTTTGCCTGCATGCGTGACCCAGAAAACCTGCTCCTCGAAACCTGCGATGTGTTCGGATTCCTTTCCCAGCACGTTGTCCGGAATGAGTACGGGGAACAAAACAGGTTCATGGCTGTTTTCTTCGAGAAGTTTTTCAAGGTATTCCTGCATCTGTTTCAGGATAAAAAGGCCCCATTTCCGATAGACGAGCATGCCCTTTATGGAATACCTCTGGTCCAGGATTTTCGCTTCTTCAAGTACTGTATGATACCACTCTGAGAAATCCTTCTGCTTATCCATCCTGAAAATATACGATTTCAGCTAAAAATATCAATCTACTTCGGTTTTTCCGAATAGATATGTTCCCAGAACAACCATGGCCACGCAAAATGCGGACAATACTCCAAAATCCGCTAATAACGAAAATTCCGAAATTCCTATCAGACAGTTTCTAAGACCATCAACCCCGTATGTCAATGGGTCGATGTATGCGAGGTATTGTATCCATGCGGGCATTTTGTCCAGCGGGAACAAAGCGCCGGAAAGGAAGAACAGCGGCATTATCACGAAGTTCATCACGAGCTGGAAGCCGTGCATGTCCTCCATCTTCGAGGCAAAGGCAAGGCCCAGACCGACGAACGATGCCGAAATGAGTATCATGAACACGACTGAGAGCATGAATCCGAGTATGGTTATCCCTTTGATGCCGCCCATGAGCGTTGCCAGAATCAGGATGAGGAAGGACTGGATGAGCGCGGTGGTTACGCCCCCCGCGATTCTTCCGAGCACGATGGATGTTCTGCTGACTGGCGTTACCATGATCTCCTTAAGGAATCCGAACTGCCTGTCCCATATGACGCTTATGCCCATGGCCATCGATGCGAACAGCAAAACCATGCCGATGATTCCTGGTGCGAGGAAATTCATGTAATCAATGCCTGCAGGAATGCCCATCATCTGCATCCTGCTGAATCCCGAACCTATAATTGCGAGGAAGAAAAACGGCATACCAAGTGAGCCGACAATGCGGGACTTTGCTCTTATAAAACGTTTCATTTCCCTCAGCCAGATTGTGTATATTGCAGAGATACTAATCAACTTGCTCATCTTCTGCCCCCCATGCGTGCCCTCACACGCAATCTCATGCGGTCTTTCGCGTCCGCCTCCTGTGCCCTCATGGTTCTGCCTGTATAATACAAGAAAACGTCTTCTAGGGTGGGTTTTCTCAGGTTTACCGATGCTATCCTGATGCCTAAATCCTCAGCAATCCTGACGATTTTAGGTATTTTTTCATCGCCTTTTTTAACGGAAAGCGTGAGGCTGCCGTTGTGCTCCTTTATGTCCTCGACCCATTTTTGCTGCCCTAACTTTTCCTTTAATGCTACACCATTCTCATTTATTTGTAAGGACACTATGTCTGAGCCGACGGATTCCTTCAGTTTTTCCGGCGTGTCAAGAGCGACAAATTTTCCGTGGTCCATTATCGCGACGCGGTCGCACAGGTAATCTGCCTCTTCCATGTAGTGCGTTGTAAGAATCATGGTCACCTTCATCCTGTCGTTCAGATTTTTTATGTAGTCCCAGATGTGCCTTCGCGTTTGCGCATCAAGGCCAAGCGTGGGCTCGTCAAGGAACAAAACCTTCGGATAATGCATGAGTCCGCGCGCGATTTCAAGTCGGCGCTGCATTCCGCCGGAGTAATCTTCCACGAGTATGTCGGCTTTGTCTGTCAGCTCCACGAGTTCCAAGACCTCCGAGATTTTTTCGTCCCGAGCTTTTTTGTCCATTCCGTACATGCGCGCGTGGAAATCCAGATTTTCCCTCCCCGTGAGTTTTGTGTCCAGGCTAGGGTCCTGGAAAACGATGCCGATGCAACGCCTGACTGCGTCCTGCTCTTTTGTCACGTTATGGTCGCAGATCCGGGCGCTTCCGGATGTCGGGTTTATGAGTGTTGACAGCATTTTGAGCGTGGTGGTTTTTCCAGCACCGTTAGGGCCGAGCAGACCGAAAAGCTCGCCTTCCCGAATCTCGAGGTTTATGGAGTCAACTGCGACAAGTTCGCCGTACTTCCTTGTAAGGTTTTTTACGTTTATTGCGGCCATATCCTCTCCTTCAGATTTTGGAATGAACCTATCACTCTTGAAATCAAATTCCCTTCAATACCTACCGCACCTTCCGGGCAAAGTTCGTGGCAGCAGTAGCATTGAATGCATTTATCCCTATCAATACGAGCGTAGGTATTTATGCTTATCGCTCCGACAGGGCACGACTTTGCACATGTACCGCATGCGACGCACTTCTTTTTTATTATGGAGGGCTGCATGGAACGTAGACCCAGCATAAAGCCGAAAAACGATGGTCCGGTCAGGATTGTATTCGGCTTTTTGAATTTTATTTTTTCCGGTTTGTCACCGACAATCCTTATCTTTTTAAGATTATCGGTGCCAAGTTCCCTCTCACCCGCTGCCACCGTTGTATGAACCTCGTTCTCTCTAAATCCGACAATCTTACAGGCGACAGTATCCAATGCGACGGAATCAAACGACGCGAGAACAAAACCGATTTTTTTCGGGTTTCCCTGCGATGGACCAAAACCTTCCATTCCGTAAATTGCATCCATCACGGCAAGATGCGGTTTTGCGACGGAGTAAATGTCAACAAGCGCTTCCGAGAATTTTTTGTAATCCTTCAGGCGGTGGGCTTTCTTCCTGTCACCGTGCGGAACGGCTCCGAACATGTTTTTTACTGCCCCCGTGTAGAGGGTTTCCACATGCGTTTTCAGTTTCGGCATTGTTATAACGACATCTGCCTTAAGAACCGGTTTTGCCACGTGAACCTCATGAAGTTGTTTTCCATTCGGAATTTTTACTTTTTTGAAGCCCGTTGTTTCAAGGCATAAACAAGGAACGCCCTCTTCATCACACACCTCCCGTATCCTGGAAATTTTCATTGCGTGCATGGTTCCCGTCATCGCATCGCCTGAGCAATCCCCCACGATGGGCATTCCACCGGATTTTTTCACCTCGCGTATCATCGCCCTTACGATTTCCGGGTGTGTTGTCGTGGCGGTTTCCGGCGTCTTTCCAAGAAGCGCATTAACTTTTAGAAGAACCTTGTCGTTCTTTTTGATGATTTTTTCTAAGCCACCAAGCAATCTCAAGGATTCTTTGATGGCGCTTTCAACCTTTTCGTGTTCATAAGAATCGCATTTGACTACTGAAACAACGGACATTTTCTATCTACCCTTATCATTGATCTTTATTCGTACCTCAGCGCATCCACCGGCTTCAACTGCGATGCCTGCCTCGCTGGCAGCACTCCTGACAAACAGCCGACAATGAAGGAAAACCCGAGAGCCCCTAAAATCAGCTCCGGGGAGGCATCCGCCTTCAGGAGTTCCGTGCCAAGCTGGTTTACAGCAATGAATTCGACGGTTTTGCTGAAGCCGATGCCTATGGCGCATCCTATCGAGCCGCCGACCATCCCCAGAATTCCGGACTCGATAAGGAATATCAGCATCACGTCGGAGTTCCGCGCGCCGATTGCCTTCATCACCCCAATTTCCTTCGTTCGTTCGAGGACCGACGTGTACATGGTGTTCATTATGCCGACACCACCAACGAACAACGATATCGCGGCTATGCCGACAAGAAACGCCTGCACGATGTTCAGCACGGTGTTTAAAGATTCCCTTATCTGCTCATAGCTTTGGACGCTGAAGTCTTCTTCGCCCTTTTTAAGACCTCTGTCCTTGCGGATTTTTTCCTTCACGTCGTCAGCGACCTTCTCCGTGTCGAAGCCGCCCTTCGACCTTGCGAATAACATGGAGTAGGAATCATCATTGAACAGCTCCTTCGCAGTGTCCATCGGTATGTAGCTCTGACTGTCGTCCTGCCTGTTGCCGATCTTTCCGATTATGGCAGCAACCCTGAATTTTTTGTCGTTTATCATCAGGTTGTCGCCGACCTTAACCTCCTTGGCAAAAAAATCCCCGTGCCCTATCCGGTAACCCACGGCTATCTTGTAATTGTCAGTCGGCTTGAACTTTTCCTGTCCGGATTCGGTTTTTATGCCCTGCGCGTTCAGGAAGATTTCCTGCGATTCGTCTGTCGGAAAACCTATGACGTAATTGTATTTTATTTCGTCCCCGAACTCGAGCTTTGCGGTTTTGACTATCACACCCCCTGCGAGGTCAATGCCACGGACTTTTTTCACGAGGTCGAGGTCGTGCTCCGTAAGCTTGCTTCCCGCCATGCCGTAACTCTCAAGCCCCGCACCCGGCATTACGAGGATGACGTTCGCGCCAACCATCTCGAACTGCTGGTTTACGGCGTTCTGGAGTCCCTGACCCAAGGATATCAGCGAGACGACTGCCGCTATACCGATGAATATCCCTATCATCGTCAGCATGCTTCTTACGCCCTTGTTCCTTATGCCCTTGACCGCAATTCTGAAGTAGTCCGCAATCATGTCATTTCCTCAAGGCATCCACGGGGTTCATGTTCGCCGCCTTCCGTGCGGGAAGTAGTCCCGATACGCTGCCGATTGTGAATGAAAATGCCAGGGCCCCAAGCACCAGCCCCGGCGATATATACGCTTTCAGCATGTCCAGCCCATAGCTCAGTGCTATAAGCTCGACACCCTTGCTCATGGCAAGGCCGAGCACGATGCCTATAACTCCGCCGACAATCCCAAGCATTCCCGCCTCGATTAGGAAAATCAGCATTATGTCAGAGTTTCTGGCACCGATTGCCTTCATTATGCCTATCTGGCGCGTTCTTTCAAGTACCGACGTGTACATGGTGTTCATTATCCCGACACCTCCAACCACCAGCGAAATGGATGCAATGCCTGTGAGCACCATCTGGACGATGTTCAGAATCATGCTGAAGTTGCCCACAAGGCTTTCTACCGTATTCACAGAAAAATCCTCCTCGCCCTCCTTTACGTTGTGGTCCTTGCGGAGTTTTTTCTCTATGTCCTTGGCCACGTCGGCAGGAACGAACCCGTCCTTTACGGTAGCGAAAATTTCCGATATCTCATCACCCGTGTTGAAAATCTCGCGGGCAGTTTTGAGCGGCATTGAAACCTTGTTGTCATGAACTGGATTTCCTGTCTTTACGCCTATTCCCACAACCTCAAAAACCTTGCCCTCGATTACGAGCGTGTTACCCACGCGTATCTCCTTGTCAAAGAGCTCCCTGGCTGTGGTGTATCCGACAATGGCCTTGTATTTGTCCTCGTCCCTCAAATATCTGCCCTCCCCGATCTGGAAGAAGTCCATTTTTTTGAGGTAGTCGGTTGATGCAGAATCGGTCGGGGTGTTTAGTGCCATTAGGTATTTGGTCTGGTCCTCAAACTTCACGCTGGCGCTCTTCAGCAGCCCGCCTGCAGCAAACTCTACACCTCTTACGCCCCTCACAATCTCAAGGTCGTTGTCATCGAGCTTTGCAGCGCTGAAGTCGGAACCCGGTGGTCCTGTCATGAGGGAGCCGGGAACAATCACTATGCGGTTGGTGCCGACCTTCTGGAACTGCTCGTTTATTGCGGCCTGCATTCCTTCGCCTATCGAAATCAAGGCAACAACTGCAGTTATGCCCACAAAGACGCCCACCATGGTGAGCCAGCTTCTTATAGGCTGGTGCCTTATCCCGGTAAGCGCGAATTTTACGTAGTCGCTTATCATCCCTATTTGCTGAACAACCTCCTGTTCAGATAGGTGGTTATCGCGGTTGCTATCTTGTAAACAAGCCACAGGAGAACGTATGCAACGACCAGTACGGGCAGAATCATGATGACTCCTGAAATTCTCGACAGCGTTCCCTGCTGACTGGTTTCCTGTGCATATTCGGCGCTTGTCATCACGGAAATCGTAAGGTTTTCATTCAGCGTATGCACCCTGTTGGTGTTCTTTTCCGTGTATTCCAAAGTTACGGGTAGTGAAAGCTTACCGTTCGGCGCCATGCTGCTCACTGCTATCTCAAAGTCCTCTGCCTCGGAATCATCGGAGTCGAGATTTCCGATGTAGCTCGTATCCTGGGACGTTATCGTGTAACCGTTTGCCGGCAGAAGCTGAAGCGTCAGGAATTTGACCTCGCTGAACCCCTTGTTGTATACGTTTATCGTAACTTTCCCCTTGCTCCCCTTCACGAACTTGGTCGTGCCTTCCAGCGCGAGACTCACCTTTGGCTCGTCTTCGACCCATACGCCGACGTTCTTTTTTATGGTGCTTGTTGAGCCGTTGCTGTCTATATAGCTTATCTGCACGGGTATCTCGTAGGCCTTTGGTGATGCGTCTGTTCCAACGGATATCTTGAATTTCGCATCCTTGGTCTCGAGACCGTTAAAGTCACCCAAATAGGCCTCGCTGTTCTCGAGGGTCGTGAAAGGTGCTGACGCATTCAGGCTGACGCTCACGTGTCTTGCAGAACCCCCGCCGACATTGCTGACCGTCAGAACGAGATTGTTTATGTCCCCGAGCCGCATGACGTTCGCGGTTTTTACATCGAACTTGACAATGCCTCTTACAGACATGTCAAACTCGTACGTTCTTGCGATTTCCTCCACGGTTTCGTTGAGGTTGTAGTACTTCAGTATGAAGTCAAGCTTGTATGTTGTTATCGGTGCATCCTCTTTGACCTTTATGCTGAACGGTGTCGTCCAGCTTTCACCAATGAAAAGGTGCCCGATATTGCGTTTGCTTTCTTTTATGATTATGTAATTCTTTGTTATGTCATCCGCGGGCGCAAGTTCGGCCTTGTACAGCATGTCCGGATTATCGGCCGCAACGGTGCTCGGTGCACCCCTCAGTATGTCACGCCTCACGGGCTGTTCGTGGAATTTTACGTATATGTTCACTTCGTTACCCGGCTCGATGTAGTTCGGGTCAAAACTTACCGAATCAATGCGTGCTTCTGCGGAGCACGTGTTCATCAAAAAACCAAT
>CAZEGI010000029.1:10145-12402 GCA_964512105.1 uncultured archaeon | reverse complement strand
TGAACACAGAAGAAAATTATGTTTGGGGCATTGTTGACCACTTTACGGTATTTACTGCGAAGGGCGAGAAGAAGGCTGACCTGAGGGCGAATGTTACCGGAGTTTCGAGTGATAATTTGATTGAAGGTGACCCAGTGAATGTGAATGTTACTGTGTGGAATGTCGGTGATAAAAATGCAAGCACGTTGGTCTACGTGTATGAGGTTCGAGAGGACGGCTCGACACTTGTAGAGAATGAGAGTGTCAATGTTTCTGCGAATTCGGGCGTGATTGTTGAGGCAGAATGGAATGTCAGTTCAGGGAACAATACGATTTACGCACTGGTTGACCCGTATGATGATGTCAGCGAGTTGAACGAGAGTGATAACGATGCGACTAAGATGGTTTTGGTTGGGGAGCTACCAATCGCGGTCAATGAGATTATGTACGACCCATCGAGTTCGCAGGGAAGTGATTCGTACAACGAGTGGATTGAGATTTACAATTATGGGAATACGAGCATCAATTTGACTGGCTGGGGCGTGTGTGGCGATTTACTCTTGGAAGGATTCGTGAATCGTTCGGGGAATATCCATCACGCTAATGGTACGGTAATCCCCGCGGGCGGTTATACAATTGTGACGGATGGTGGTTCTGGAACCGAGGTTTACAGCAACTTTAATATTGGGAATTCGCTGGCATTGCATGTAAACTCAAGCACCATCTGTGGCGGGTTGAATAATGCTGGTGACACTATCACTTTAGAATGGAAAGGTGTGACCATTGATGGTGTTACATACAGTTCCTCGTGGGGTGCAAATGGAAGTGGAAAAACACTTGAAAAATCTACACCATCAGGGAAAAACAATGTAAGCAACTGGGCCGAAAGCATTTCTCTCGGTGGAACACCTGGACAGCAGAATGGATTGTATTTACCACCGACTACAACCACGACAACGAGCACGACATCCACGAGCACAAGCAGTACCATTCCAGCTTCTTCAACTTCCACAACGAGTTCGAGCACGACAACTTCAGTTGAGAGTTCTACAAGCACTACCTTATCCACAACAATTATGACTTCAAGTTCTACTACGACTACAACAAGCTCATCCACAACGAGTTCGAGCAGTACCACCTCTACGGAAAGTTCAACAACATCCATATCATCAACGAGCACGACCTCGGTTGAGATTACAACTACGGTTGATTTGGAAGCGCCGAAGGTTCTGGACTACACCATAGACCCGCTATTCGTACGTCTCGGGGGAAGGGTGAAAATTTACGTAAAGGTTGAGGATGTAAATCTAAGCAGAGTTGTTGTTTTGGTGGCAAATCCCGATGGGATGGAATATGGTGTGGTGCTCAATTGCACGGAAAGTGATTGTCGCGGGATTTTTAATGAAACGGGTAGGGCGGGTAAATACACCGTAAAGATTGTCGCGAGCGATTCAGCAGGAAATCTTAGGGAGATGGATGCAGGAGGATTTTCCGTGGTGCATCCGAGGAGGGTGAAGGAATTAGAAGAAAAAACCACCACGAGCGCGGTAACCTCAAGCACTGTTGAAACAACCGTCTTGGCAGTTACAACCACTCTGCCAACGACAATTACGACAATTGAAACAACCACTCCAACGACGGTTGAAACAACAGCCAAGACAACGACTCCTACAACTCTGAGCACCGTAGCTACAACTACGACAGAGCCGGCTGAGGAAGAGCTGAAAATCACGGGGCGCGCTACGGGAATGGTTGGTGGGGGCGGGAGTTTCACGGTAGCGCTTATCCTTCTTCTGGCCCTTTTTTTATACACCTTTTATTCACTAAAATTAAAGAGATAACTTCATATGGAAATAACAGCGGTTTCCGGCTACAAGGCGGTAGGAAGGAACATGACCGGCGTCACGGTCGGCAGGGAAACGATAGCCATAGACAACGGAATACGTTTGGACACGCTCCAGATGTACGACGACGAAACCACAGAGCTGAAGAAGCGTCCGAGGGAGGAGCTCATAAAGCTGGACGTGATTCCTGACATGAGTCGGCTGAAGAACGTTTCCGCGCAGGTAATTTCACATGGGCATTTGGACCATGTGGGGGCAGTCGGCCTGAACAGGGTCAAGGTGCCGATAATCACAACGCACTATGCAGCAGAAATTGGGAGAAGGGAGCATCCGCAGGGCAATTTTTACTCAGCGGACTTCAGGCATGAGTTTGATATTTCCCATGGGGTATCTGTGGAGTTTGTTGAGGTTACTCACAGTATCCCTCAAACTTC
>CAZEGI010000029.1:0-10045 GCA_964512105.1 uncultured archaeon | reverse complement strand
ACTCCATGCTCGTGAGGATGGTTGATGGCAAGTTCCCGTTTGAATTCAAAAGGGACGATTCACTGCTGTTCTGCTCCAATGTAATTCCTTCACCAATAAATGAAGCAAACCGCTATGCTCTCGAAACCAAGCTTAGTTCCAAAGGTGTTAGAATATTCCGCGGAATTCACGCATCGGGCCACGCTTCCAAGGAGGACCACCGCAGGTTGATAAAGCTGCTGCAGCCCGACCACATAATACCGTGCCACGGCGGGATAAAGCTCCGCAGCGATTATGTTTCACTGGCGTCCGAGGAGGGTTACGAGCTTAACAGGAACCTCCACCTCCTGAACAACGGTTTAAGTATAAAAATCTAATATATAAGGCAAAATGGTCTTAGCACAATCCGAAATTTTGGGGCTGGTACATAAAGGTAAGCTGATAAAGGGGTTTAGCGACAAGTGTATGAGCGGGGCGGGATATGACCTCCGCGTAGGAAAGATTTACCGCATCAAGAGCGGTGCGACCCTGGGTGTAAGGGCACGAGAAAATCCGGAGGTTGAGGAAATAAACCTTGAAACGTTCGTGATATATCCTAACGAATACGTTCTGGTTGAAACCCATGAGGAGGTGAACATGCCGGACTACCTGATAGCGAGAATTCTTCCGAGGTCAACGGTTTTTCGCTCAGGATGTTTGCTCACAACAGCGCTCGTGGATCCGGGATACAAAGGCACTTTAACCATGGGTCTGAAAAACATATCAAATTACGAATTCAAACTGGAGAAACTCGCGCCGATAGCGCAAATTGTATTTGAAAAGGTCGAGGGGCAGGCGACGCTGTACGAGGGCGTCTATCAGGGCGGGAAGGTTACCGCACAGAGCCCGCAGAAGAACCCCTGATTTAATTTTATACCCGCAATATATTATGTGGGTACTGCTCCCTCCAACTCTGCTGGCGATGAACGCCCCACGAGGTCTATCTCGTGGATTAAAGACCTAGATGAAAGATTCAAGCGTGTTCTTTCCGCCGAGAAAAACCTGTCCCTTTCCGAAGAATCGGTTGAAAAGTATCTGAGGGAGAACTATGGTGGCAAGGCGTTGGGATTGCTGTACCTGCAAAGCAGGGCTTCTAAACTGGGCTTCAAGATACCTGAGTTCGATTTTATAACGACCAAAACCTTTGACGAATTTATGTCAAAAAACGGAATCTCCAGGCATGAGATACACGGCATCTACAGTTCTGTCGATCCTCTGGGGGTCACGGATGCCTACCTTGGCCCGATCAGGCAGATGTTTCTCCATGGTTCGTTTTCCGAGAAGCATGGACAAATCATGAAGGCCATGCTCAACAGGTTGCGGGCAAAGGGAGTCCCTCTGGTGCTGAGCAGTTCGAGCATGATGGAGGACAGCGAACAGCACCTGTTCAAAGGGGTTTACGATTCCGCGATTGTGGCAACAACGAAAGACGCGGGGAAGGACTTCAAGGCCTTCGAGACTGCGGTGAAGAAGATATATGCGAGTGTTTTTTCCCCAAAGGCATACGGACATCGCGAGGAAAACAAGATTCCCGACGAGGACCGCATGGGCGTGATTGTAAAGCACGTGATTGGCAGGTTAAACAAGTCCGGCGATGCCTTTTATCCTCCAATATCCGGCGTTACGGTTTTTACACCATACAATCCGAAAGCTACGTTCCACTACGTCAATGCCGGCTTGAACACAAAAACAGTAAGAGGCGAATACAGCCATTGTTGCGTATATCAAGAAACCGAAGGCGGTAAAAAACACCAATCAACCACAAAACCACCGCTCGACGTTTTCCAAAGGCAGACCAACTTCGATTACATAGATCCGGCCAGCGGTTCTGTCATAAGCGACACCAGCGATGAAGGCTATGACATCTACGACAGGGATTATTCCGATTTCCTAAAGAAGTTCGGTGGCATTAGCTGCAGGGATTTATCCTTCACAGGACAGTTCACCTCGAAGGTGGATTCCGTATCCACTGCGATACAAAAAGAACTTGGTGTGGGTGTTGAATTGGAGTGGAGCGTTGATGCGAACGGCGAATTGTTCATATACCAGCGCAGGCCATCGTTGAACATAACAAAGATACTGATCCAGGAGGTTAATGTGAAGGCGGTTGCCCAGGAGTATCGCATCGCAGACGGCACGGTGGTGTCCGGTCATAAGGAGGTTTTAGGACCTCTTGTCATAAGCCCGAGCCTCATGCTGAAGGACCTCATGCGCGTTGAAGTTACTGGATTCAAGGCGGCCAAGAAACATGAATGCGAAGGATACATACTCATGGGCAACTGGTATTCTTTTGAGTGCTTCGAGATGAGCGCCTACGCTCTTGACGGAATATTGCGCCACATGGTGGGTTTCCTCAACACAAGCACGGAACCCGTGCCCCTTGCCGCCCACTGGAGCGGCTTCTTCATCAACAACAACATTCCCATACTGACAACCACACACATAAACGAAAAACTCCTGAAGAGAATCGCATCCCCTGAAGAGTACAGGGACATACTCGTTACGGATAAACCCGTTGTGATGGCAGTGAACGCGGTGCAGCAGAAAGGGCATGTTTATCTGCAATGACTATCTGAATATCCCTATTCTTTTTCCCGCATCCAGCCACCCCTCTGCGTACTCCAGCGCGGCAAGCGCATTTATGTACTCACCCTTATCATAAAAGTGTTTCGCGTCATGGTAATAGGAAAGCATCATGTCCAGAAACTCGCGCGAGGTTTTTTCAGGTATGCCCTCTACATCCTGAACCTTCAAATTCCTGAAAAGTGGTTCCGCCTTCTTCAAATAATCATCAACCTTGGCCTTTACCGCATCATTCACTTTTTCGCTTCAGGGACAATGAGCCACATCGCCAGATACAGAATCACGCCGGGGAATATGGTCGTAAACAGCGTAAATACCACCCACAGAATCCGCACTAATACGGGGTCAGTGTCAAAATACTCTGCAAGACCACCACAAACGCCCGCAAGTTCCTTGTACTTCACGCTCCTGTAGAGTTTTTTTCTTGCCATGTTACCAACTAATCGCAGCAGAATAAAAACTTATCAAGCAGCACCCGGACATCCCGGCGCGTTGGGGTTCTCCGCGCACGGCATGGGCGGAAGCTTGCATGCGCTATTTTCGCAGCCAAAATCACATTCCTCCCATTCGCATGTTGGATTCGTGTCTTCGGCTCCTTCCTCCGGCCAAACGCATTTTACTAGACTGCCACCGTCGCAAATATACTCTATCCCCCCTGCAGATCCGATGTTGTTGTGCGGACATATTGCGCATCTCACCGCCGCCTGGGTGCATTTGCAGGTATTCCTGCCGCAGGTGTAACCCTCGTTGCAACCGGTGTTTTCCGGATAGGTCGAGCACGTGGCACCGCACTGACCCTTTATGCACAAGAGCCAGCACCCCCGGTTTCCGCCCGTGCCGACGAGTTTGCACTGTTTAACGCCGTAGCATCCTTCCGGCGTGTTGCATTCCGCGCCGCACTTAGTCGAACATCTATAAGCACCATAAGGCCCTTTGCCCGTGCCCCCTCCCTCAAGCTCCATGCACTTTCCGCCTTCGCACCAACCGCATTCGAGGTTATTAGCGCAGCAGAATGAAGCGTCGGGAGTGGTCAAGCAGTCCTCGTTTGATGAACATGGAATATAGTCCTGGATGGTCGTTGTCGTGATTGTGGTGGTTGTCGTCTTGGGAACGCATACCCCTTTATCACATTTCTCATTGGGGGTGCATTGTGGGTTACACGGACAGTCTCCGGCGTTATTGCACATGCCCTCACTGGATTGCTGGTCGCATCCAATCCCTGTGCATGCTTCCCTCCCCCAGCAGTTTATGTACGTTCCGGCTAAAGCGGCGCAGTAGCAACATTTAATGTCGTTAAAGCCGCTGCTTACGGGCGAATACCCCTGTTGCTCAAGGAATGTAGCAATCGTTTGTCTGTCGGATTCCATAGTAACAGCTTGGGCCATTCTAACAATTTCCGACAGAATCCCGGAAATTCCGCCCGCAGCATTATGCACTAAGAAAATAAGGAAAACGAACAATACTGCAACTGAAAGCCGGGAGTTCATGTTTAATTATTCCACCTTATAAATGATAAATCACTCCCCAGAAATCGTGAACGTATTCCCTCGGATTTCCACCAACCTCACGTTCAGTTTTCCCGCGATTTCGCGTGCGATTTCCCTGCGGTTTTTGTCACCCCTCGCAGCCCTCAGCATTTTCACCTTCACACGCTCGTACTTCTCCATGCGGTTTCTTATCTCGTCCAGAAGTTCGTTCGTGACGCCGAGTTTCCCCATGTTTATCGTCGTGGTTTTGCCTTTCATTTTTTCTTTCTTGAATACGGAAAATACATCATGCGGTTGCAGTTCAGGCATTCCACTTCCACGCGTTTGAGTTTCGAGTTCAACCGCGTTCTTGAGTTTATGCCAGGTTTCATATAACCATAACAGAACTTGCACATTCTTACTTTTTGTTCTTTCGGGATTCGAACACGAAACCGCATGCTGATGCTCCTTGCGGATTTCACGTACTTGGTTGCAAGTTCGAGGTTTTTGTTTTTCGCCTCCTCGTCCGCAAGCTCGAACAGCCGCTGGATTCTCTCGGATGCTATTTCCTTCTGCTCGTCCTTATCCTTTCTCATCTCGTCAATATCTCCTTTTTGTTTTTTCTCAAAACAAGCGTGTCCTCCCACCTGACGCCGAACTTATGCGGAATGTAAATTCCCGGCTCGACCGTGAACACCATGTTTTTCTCAAATGTTTCCTTCGAGTTTTCACTTATGCTCGGAAGCTCGTGCACCTTTATCCCGATGCCGTGCCCCGTGGAGTGGTAAAACTCGAAACCTTTTTTCTTGATTTTTTCTTCAACAAATTTATGAAGCTCGGAAGCCTTCATTCCTACTTCAATTTTATCAATCGCTTCCTGTTGCAGGTTCTTCACGAATTCGAGAATTCCCCTTTCTTTTTTATCCAGATGACCGACCTTTATCGTGCGGGTCATGTCCGAGTAGTAGTGCATGTACCTCGCGCCCAAATCCACAACCGCCAGCCCGTGCGAAATTTTCCTTTTTCCGGAAATGGCGTGGATGTTCGCGCCGTTTTTTCCGTATGCAAGTATCGCACCCTCGTTGAACGGCGGCGTTTCGGAACCGTTTTTCCGTATTTCATACTCGACTTCCGCAACCGCATTTATTTCCGACGCACCTTCCTTCACGACCTCGTACGCCTTCCGCATGCCTTTTTTCGCGATTTCCGCGGATTTTTTTATGAGTCCGATTTCGTACTCCGATTTTATTGCCCTTGCATTTTCAACCGCATCGGTCACCACGGGTGTAACCTTCAACTCGCGCCTCATGGCCTTTTGTGTTTCAACTCCCGAATCTTCGACACCAAGTTTTTTTATCTTTAGTTTTTTTACATGGTTCTTTACGGCATTTTTCTCGTAAATCCGCACATCTATCGGGTAATCCTCGTGGAAGTACATGTCGCTGTTTATCTCCGTGTACAACCTGCGCACCCAGAGTACCGCGCCCCTTTTTGTTATCAGTAATCTGCCCGGCTCAGCACCCGTGAGGTAAATCTTGTTTTCGGGTTTTAGGATGAGAAGTGCGTTCAAACCCTGTTTCTTCATCAGGGCCCTTACTTTTTCCACACGTTTGTCCAGGTCCCTCAAAAGTTCCATTCTGCAACTAAACTATAAGGCCGAAGTTTATAAAGCCCGCAAGCAGCAGGGAATAAATGCACAGTGCCCGCGAGTCATAAATATCCTTGTAGTCCTTCGGTTTTTTGGATGTTCTTATCATTAGGACAAGGGACACCACAGCCAGCAGGTACAAATTTCCGTAAATGCTGAAGGTCGTTATTACGAGCAGTATCATGAACAGCAGAATCCTCTCCAAAAAAAGCGACCCATCCAGCCCGAGCAGAATCACAGTAGTTTCCAGCCCGGTTTTTCTGTCAATCTCGTAGTCGCGCATTTCCTGGTTTATCTCCGTGAAGACCGAGTTCAGAACCAGGATGAACAAACCGAGCATCAGCGTGAACGAGTAGTTCTGCGTAAGCACGAGCGTCATCAGCGCGGGTCCGGAATCAATGATGAACAGGTGGAAGAGGACGTCCAGAAACTTGGTGGACTTCGCCCGTATCGGCGGTGCGGAATAAAAGAAACCTATGAAATTTCTCACAACCAAAACACTGAAAAAAACCGCATTTTTCGTCAGCAGTCCCATAACGATGCTTGCAAGATAAAGCGCGATGCAAACCATCTTGGCAGTATTTTTTGAAATCTCCCCGTTGCTCACCGGGTTGATTTTTCTCTTCCATTCCAGTTTTTCGTCGTCCTTCGCGTCGTACGTTCTGTTAGCCGCTATGTCCGCCGCGGTCCCGAACCATATCGCAAGGATTCCCGCAATAAAATACGCCGGAGTTTCGAGAACCGCGCGATACGAAAAAACCGCAAAGACCAGAACCAAGAGGTACTGCGCATGAAAACCGCCCACGAGTTTCCTCAATACATCGACGTCCATGGTGTTGATTATTTCTTGGCAGAGTATAAATCTGCGTTTTTTAAACTCCATGCATAATACATAAAAACTGTTTTTGGTTTTTAAAAGGTGAATTATGATGAAACCACTTGATGCCCTTGGCGATTTGCTGGACAAGGAAGTTTTGGTAAGACTGAAGAACGGCATGGAAGTCCGCGGAACCCTGAAGGCGTTTGACATCCACATAAACGTGGTCCTTGCGAACGCGACCTTCACGGACGGCGAAGTCGAGAAGAAGTTCAACACCCTGTTTCTGCGGGGCGACATGATACTGTTCGTTTCCTGAAAATGAGCAAAGGAACTCCGAGCATGGGGAAACACGGGAAGAAGCACACGCACATCCGTTGCCCGAGATGCGGAAGGTTCGCCTTCAACCGGAAGAAAAAAACCTGCGCCTCATGCGGCTTCGGGAAATCTAAAAAAACCAACAGAGCGAAGAAGTAAGTTATCTGCCGTGTTCAATAAAATTCTTCCCTCGGTTTTTCTGTTTGTTTGATGATGTACCTTACAACAAACAAGGTAACTTCATTGTGATGCGGAACCCAAGTCGTCAAGACTCTCCCATCAGAAGCGGTTTTCTTGAAGGTGATGTGCTTTCGGGATCTTACCTGCTTAAACCCGTTTGACTCAAGTATCTCTATTACTTTATTCTGACTTAGCGATCGAAGCTTTGGCATGGGTGGCCCCTATCTTTACCGGTACGTTTATAACAGAAACAGAAGCAGATATCATGGTTTTCATCGTAGGTTTGACCGTGTCCGGATCCTGAAAGTAGTCCTCAATTAAATCCTTCATATTCTCTCTGACTTCCTCTTCGTTTCTTCCCTGCGTAGCTATATCCAAAAGCGGACAAGCCGCTACAAACCATTCGCCCTCCTTGCTTATAACAACAGGCAATGGTATTGGTGTTTTCTTCATTTTCCTAATAATACTTAGGTGAAGGTATTTAAAATAAAATCTAAAAAAACCAACAGGGCGAAGAAGTGATTATTTTCTGCTCTTCAAAACAAACACCTCAACGTAAGTTCCAGGAAATTCAGTCTGTATGACCGGCTCAAACTCTATACCTCTTTCTCTTGCAATCTCTTGAATTCTCGAAAAGTCCCTCTGGTAGGGTTTTGGTTTCCTGGCATCGTGCAGGTAACTGCTTGCCACAAGAAAATCGCCAGGATTCCGCATGGCATCCAGCGCCTTCGAAACTATGGCATCTGCCCCCTTCGTGCTTATAATTCCAAGAACAGTGGGCATGAAAAAACCCCTGACCCTTCCCGGCAACTCGTACTTCATGAAGTCCGTTTGTTCGTATTCAATGGGATTTCCATCCGTGATGCCCGGCCCCATGCGCTCAACACCCTCTTTGTTCACCACAATGACCCGTGCCCCTCTGCATGCAGCCAGAATCTCGGGTTCGATGCTCGCCCCACATCCACCGCCTACGGAAATTATGACGTCACCTTTTTTGATTTTCAGGGAATCAATAAGAATCGCGACATTATCGTGTTTCCTATCCTCCGGCATCATGAGTTCTGGAACTCCGATGCGGGATTTGATTTTTTGCATGTTATATCATACAGAAGAAAAGAAGAAAAACCTTACAGGCATGGCGTATATATTTTTTAAGTGCTGATTTGTGTGGAGATATAAACCTAGGGTTCGTATTATTCCACATGCTAAAACGTTTCAACCCGGACGACCTTTCTGAAAAAGCACGCGTTCTGGACAGCCGCAGGCGGGACGTGCCGCTGAAAATAATAATGCCCGTACTGAAAGAATACGATGGTTCTGTAGGTCGGTTTAGAGAAGTCGAGGAAGCACAGGAAAAATCGCCTGGGTCGAATGTCTTCATTCTCGATAGAGGCAAGGTATACGCGCTCAAAGTTCCTGAAGAAAAACTTCCGGAAGTGATGCGGACCGAAGCCAAAAGCCCGGCATGGACCGCATTCGACGACAGTTACCGCATTGTCAGGGTCCCTAAAAACCCGGAAACCCAGGCGCTGATAGGATGGCAAACGGGCGTCTGCGCGTTCGAGATAGCTGGAGAGTGGATGAGGTTCTTCAGAGACCGGCTCATGGAAGCAGACAGGGGGGACTACAGCAATTTTGATTTGGGTGGCGACGGCGAAGGGGCAGTGAAAAAAGCTCTGACACCTTTTTTCGGCAAAAAATCCACGGAAAGATTGTACGGCATGCCTCGAATTGACCCGCGCAGCGTAGACACGTCACTACAGATAAACAGGAACGCCCTCGTGTTTCAAACAGCCAGGGATGTGGTGCGGGAGCTTCTAACCGATAGGGAAGCGCTCCAGAACGTGCTGCAGGAATTCAGGGAGATAAACTCCTTCTGGCATGGGTCAGGAATGGAGGACGTCGTGCTACCTCCTAGGGTTACTTATGTTTCCATAGCACTCGCAGACACTGGTACTGGGGATTCCATAACCCATGATATGGAAAAAATCAGAGCGACTCTGGAGTCTGCAGGAATACCTTATATACGCTACGACATAAAAACTGCGGACACAAGATGGCCAAAGGACATGCGCGTGTGGTCTCACGACAATACGTTCTGTGTAGAACCTTTGAGTTACGGTGGGAAGGAGATGTCATACCTTGACCAATCGAGCGCTTGGAAGACCAAGATGTCCACACGGGTCATGCTGAGCAAGGGGGGTTCTGTCATACATGGTGCGGGAGCAACACCTTTCATGATAGTTGCGGAAGGAGCCGACCAGCTTGAAGTGGACGGCTTCCTCGAAGCCGTGAGGGAAATCCCGGGGCACGAGGATACGAGAGTATACGTATTCCGCCCTGGATTCGTGAAGTGGAGAAAATTTGGGACTCCAATATACTGCCAGTCACCCGACCTTGACATGAACCTCGATGCGTTCAATGCCGAGGATACCATGCACAGGAAACCCGGAATCTGGATAGACCCAATTTACCGGCGCGCGCTGGAGCGGACAAGTGAGTTCCAACGTTTTATGCAGGAGCAGGGTGAAGCAATAGTGGTTGTGGAATCAGACCCATCGGAAACGCACCTACACCCACAAAACACATCCAAAATAACACTGACCACACGGCTGGTGAACAACTGTCCGAAATCACTTGCCACACTCAAACCAGCCGAAGGCCGCTACCTGGTATTAATTGAGCCAATCGAAGACCTGTTCATGCTGGACGGTGGGCCGGGATGCAACACCAGCATGGTACTGATGAGCAGGGTTTGATTACCGGAGATTTTAGCGATGCAGAGGATAATTTCTAAAATGAGTGGGCTCGTCCGGATTCGTACCTGAACCGCGGGGAACCTAGGTTCCCCCCAGTTCTAAGTTGTTCCTGACCCCTTCCTAAGTGCGACCTTCAGTCGCACATTTTTCTTTCTTTGAACCCGAGGGCCTTTCTTTCTTGGGAAGAAAGAAAGGGGCGGATGGGCTCGTCCGGATTCGGACCGGAGATCTTCCGCACGTCAAGCGGACGTCATAA
>CAZEGI010000028.1:0-14166 GCA_964512105.1 uncultured archaeon | reverse complement strand
TCCTGATATTTATTACACTTCAACCAAAGTGTAATAGATCAGGGGGGATAGCACATGAAATGCGTAGTAGACTATACAATGGGGACAAAAACATCACATGGTAAGATTGTAACCGGAAGTTTGCCGTCTGTTCGAGAGGTCAGTGACAGCGGGTCGAGAGAAGTTGCGGATATTGTAAGGGAGATACTGGAGAGAGAGCCTCTGGCCGACGAGCCCAAGACGCATGAAGGTACGGTCGTGCATGCGCTTATGGACCGTGGTGAGGTTACCTGTGTTAAGGAGCTTTCTGGACTTTTGGAACAAAACCATGCAATTTTGGACGCTTGGATTAACCAAAAAACCGGGAATTTCGACAGGTTGTGTGACATTGTGTGGGACGGCCTCAATGAAAGGAAGAGGGATAACATGAGGAACAGGTTGGCAAGGTTCTTCCCGCCTGCAGAGATGAGAATTTAGCCAGGATAGTGCTTGCGGACGGTCTCGCTGGCATCTTCAAGGATAGGTATGGTCGGGGCTTGTAAAATATTTGTTACCTGTGAGACCCTGCGAGGAGAACTTAGAAGGATTTAATAGTTCCAATACTAACCCGTCAACAAGCAACTTTTATTTATAATACTGTATTCGAATTTGTTATCTCTTTTGTTCCAAAATGCTGAAGGTTGGCGTACCACGTGAAACTAACGACTGGGAAACGCGGGTTGCGGTTGTGCCTGAGACGGTCAAGGACCTGCTAAAGTGCAATACTAGGGTCCTTGTCGAATCGAATGCCGGCGTTAACTCGTCTTTCCTGGATAAACATTATATTAATGCCGGTGCAGAAGTCGTTAAAGATGCAAAGACGCTATACAAGAACGCCGATGTAATACTCAAGATCCAACCGCCCAAGAAAGATGAACTGAAACTCATGCCCGATGGGATAACATTGTTCGGAGCATTCTGGGTTCTTGTAAACACAGACCTAGTCGAAAAGTTCGTTGCAAAAAAAATGACCGTGTTCTCGATGGAGCTTGTTCCGAGGATATCAAGGGCGCAGAGCATGGACGCCTTGAGCTCGATGAGCACAGTGGCGGGATACAAGGCGGTTATCATGGCTGCAGACCATTTAGGGAAGTTTTTCCCACTTCTCATGACTGCTGCGGGGACAGTCATTCCGGCGAATGTTCTTGTCATTGGTGCAGGTGTTGCGGGCTTGCAGGCCATCGGAACAGCAAAACGTCTGGGCGCAAAAGTTGAGGCATTTGACACGCGGCCTGCGGTCAAAGAGCAGATAGAAAGTCTCGGAGCAAAGTTCATTGAGATGGAATTGCCAAAGAATGCTGAAACTGCGGGGGGTTACGCAAAGGAAGCCAGCGAAGAGTTCATCAAAAGAGAGCAGCAGGCGATAAGCTCAAGGCTGCCTAAAACCGATGTGGTTATAAGCACCGCACAGGTTTTCGGAAAAAAAGCGCCCATTCTGATAACCGAGGAAATGGTAAAGCTCATGCCTGCAGGTTCGATTATCGTTGATATTGCAGCCGAACAGGGCGGAAACTGTGCCTTGACCGAGGCGGGAAAGACCGTGAAAAAACACAACGTGACGATTGTCGGGCCGACCAACCTGCCGACACATCTGCCGTTCCATGCAAGCCAGATGTATGCGAGGAACACCGCAAACCTGTTCAGGCACATCTACCAAAACGGGGAACCGAAACCGCCATTTTCAGATGAAATTACTGGCGGGTGCTGCGTATGCTACAGAGGGGAAATCATAAGCGAAACTGTGAAGAGGGTTTTTTCGGGAGGTGAAGCAAAGTGATTGGAGAACTGCTCATATTGCTTTACATATTCATGCTCAGCGTTTTTGTCGGTTTTGAGGTGATAAGTAAAGTGCCTCCGCTTCTTCACACACCATTGATGTCGGGTTCGCATGCAATAGCTGGCATCACAATTGTAGGTTCTTTAATAAGTGCGGGCGCAGGTTACAGCACGCTCAGCTCGGTTCTTGGTTTTATCGCCCTAATCTTTGCGATGATAAACGTCGTAGGCGGCTTCATGGTGACGGACAGGATGCTCAAGATGTTCAAAAAAAGAGAGAACAGGTGAACCGGATGATAGGTTTAAACCAGAATGCAATAAATTTCGCATACCTCGTCTCCGTGGTTTTGTTCATATTCGGGCTGAAGATGATGAGTTCGCCGAAATCGGCCCGCGGAGGAAACCGTCTTGCAGCGGTTGGCATGCTCATCGCGATTGTTGTCACGCTTTTCGACAAAAAAATTCTTGATTACGATTACATCATTGCAGGACTGGTACTTGGCAGCGCTATCGGCGTTTATCTTGCAAAAAAGGTCAAGATGACGGAGATGCCGCAGATGGTTGCGGTTCTGATTGGTTGTGGTGGTGCGGCGTCCGCGCTGGTTGCTCTGGCAGAGTTCGTGCGCATGACTGCCGAACCGACGATAAACATCAGCATCACACTTGTTCTAAGCATAATCATCGGCATGATAGCGTTCGCAGGAAGCGTGATAGCTTATGCAAAACTGCAGGGAGTAATGAGGACCACGCCAATAATATTCCCGATACAGCAACAACTGAATTTTATAATTTTGCTGATTTCTCTTGGCATTAGCGTTGCTTTTGTGATGAATCCAACCTCACTGGCACAGCTTGTAATTTTAACATTCCTTTCAGCACTCATCGGTGTTTTGTATGTGATACCGATAGGTGGGGCAGACATGCCTGCCGTGCTGTCGATGCTTAACGCATTCACAGGACTTGCGGCATCGATGACAGGATTCGTTTTATCCAACTACGTTTTGATTATCAGCGGCGCCCTTATAGGCGCTTCGGGAGTAATCCTCACGAGGCTTATGTGCAAGGCGATGAACAGGAGCGTTACGAACGTGCTGTTCGGCAAAGTCGGCAAGGAGATAAGCGGCGCGACCGAACAGCGCAGGGTCACAAGCTACACGCCGCAGGATGCTGTCATGATGCTCGAAAAGGCAGATTCAGTCATAATCATTCCAGGTTATGGACTTGCAGTGGCGCAGGCGCAGCACGCGCTTCACGAGATGGTAACGCTTCTGGAGAAAAAAGGCGTCAAGGTAAGGTATGCGATACACCCCGTTGCCGGCAGAATGCCGGGTCACATGAACATACTGCTAGCAGAGGTTAACACTCCGTATGAAAAACTTTACGAGATGGACCAGATCAACGACGATTTCGAGGAAACGGATGTGGCTTTCGTAGTCGGCGCAAACGACGTCATAAACCCTGCGGCGCGCTACAAAAAAGACAGCCCGCTCTACGGCATGCCGATACTCAACGCGGACAAGGCAAGAACAATCATCATATTGAAGCGAAGCCTGAGCCCGGGTTTCGCAGGAGAGGACAACGAACTGTTTTACAACCCGAAGACGATGATGATGTTCGGGGATGCGAAGGAGACGCTTGTGAAGATCGTGAATCTGTTGAAGGAACAAAGGTAATTTATTTTGATTTTTATGAACATCCGTAAATTATTAAGTACTATTTCTGAGGTGGCAAAATGGTTAAAGTTGCGATAAATGGTTTTGGAAGGATTGGTAGGCTTGTTTTAAGGGCTGGTGTGAAGAAGAAAGGCATTGACATCGTTGCGATAAACGACCTGTGCGACACAAAGACGCTTGCGCACCTGCTGAAGTATGACAGCATACACGGGAAGTTTCCGGGCGGGGTGGTTGCAGGCGACAAGTACATCGAGGTTGACGGCAAGAGGATACAGACATTCGCCGAACGCGACCCTGCGATTCTGCCATGGAAAAATCTCGGGATAGACGTTGTTGTCGAGTCCACGGGAATTTTCACGAACAGGGACGATGCTGCAAAACATATTACAGCAGGCGCAAAGAAGGTTATCATAACGGCGCCCGGCAAGGGCGAACTGCCGTCTGTCGTTCTCGGCGTGAACAAGCCGCCGAAGGACGCAACGGTTTTGGACAACGCATCCTGCACCACCAACTGTCTGGTGCCGGTTGTTAAAGTGCTTGAGGAAAAATTCGGCATTGAAAAGGGTTTGATGACGACGATTCATGCGTATACCGCAGACCAGAGACTTATGGACGCCCCGCACAAGGATCTTAGAAGAGCGCGTGCAGCGGGTGTTAACATGGTGCCGACATCAACCGGCGCTGCGAAAGCAACGGGTAAGGTCATTCCAAGCATGCTGGGCAAGCTCGATGGCATTGCGGTCCGTGTTCCTGTGCCAAATGGAAGTCTCGTTGACTTGGTGGCTGTGTTGAAGAAACCCGCAACAAAGGAGGAGATCAACAAGGCGATGAAGGATGCAAGCGAAGGTTCACTGAAAGGCATTTTGGAATATACGGAAGATCCGATCGTTTCAACCGACATAATCGGAAACCCGGCTTCGAGCATTTTTGACGCCTCGGCAACCATGGTCATTGGAGGAAACCTGATAAAGGTATTATCGTGGTATGACAACGAATGGGGCTACTCGAACAGGGTCATCGACCTGATAACTGAATTGACAAAGTAGGTTCATGTCTGATATTTTTTCGCCACGGTCTGTGGCAGTCATCGGCGCCTCGAGGGATAGGGGGAAGGTTGGGTGGGGCATACTCGACAACCTCAAAAAAAACTTCAAGGGAAGAGTATTTCCAATAAATCCCAAAGCAGGCAGAATTCTCGGACTGAAATGCTACAGCAGCATTTCCATGGTTCCGGGCAGGGTTGAACTTGCGGTTATTGCAATTCCTGCAAGATTCGTGCCGCAGGTTCTCGAAGAATGCGGAAGGAAGCGCGTAAAAACGGTTGTGGTGATTTCCGCAGGCTTCAAGGAGTCCAGCATTGAAGGCACGAAACTAGAAAACGAATGCCTAAGGATTGTGAAAAAACACCGGATGCGCATGGTCGGGCCGAACTGCCTTGGCATCATAAATACCTATTCCGGTTTGAACGCGACTTTTGCATCGCATATGCCAGGCCGAGGCAAAATCGCAATGATGTCGCAGTCCGGTGCCTTATGCTCCGCGATACTCGACTGGGCGAAACTCGAGGATGTCGGTTTTTCAAAGTTCGTCTCTCTCGGGAATAAGGCGGATTTGTCTGAGAACGAGTTTCTGGAAATGCTCAATGCGGATGGCAACACGCGCGTTATACTTGGGTATCTGGAAGACCTCAAGGACGGGAAAACGCTCATGGAAACTTCCAGAAGCGTTTCGAGAAAAAAACCGGTAATCTTCATGAAGAGCGGGAGGACATCTGCCGGCGCGAGGGCTGCCGCATCCCACACCGGAGCGCTGGCCGGCTCCGACAGCGCCTATGACACTGCGTTCGAGCAGTGCGGCATAATGCGTGCGGATTCTGCAGAGGAACTTTTTGATTACGCGATAGCGTTTGCAGAACAGCCGATTCCGAAAGGTAACGGGGTCGCGATTGTAACGAACGCCGGCGGGCCGAGCATAATCGCGACGGACGCCTGTGAGAGTTACGGTTTGGAGATTACCGCATTTGAAAACAACACGATAAAAAAACTCAGAAATTTCCTGCCTGCCGCATCGAGCATCTACAATCCGGTTGACATGCTCGGCGATGCGGATGCGGAAAGGTATAAGAAAACACTTGAAACCGTTGTTGCTGACAGGAACGTTGATTGCGTCATTGTGCTGCTCACGCCGCAGGCCATGACCAATGCGAAGGAGATTGCCGAGGTTGTCGCAGGTGTCTCTAAAAAAACCGGTAAGCCGGTTTTGTGCTCGTTCATGGGCGGCGTTGACGTTTCTGCCGGAATCAGAATTCTGAAGAAAAACGGAATACCAAATTATCCGTATCCGGAGAGGGCTGCAAAAACCATGAGTGCGATGGTTGAATACACCAAAATCAAAAAACGGAAATACAAAAAACCCGAAGTTTTCAGTGTTGAGAGGGACAAAGTGGAGAGGATAATAAGAAAAGCGATGGTGAGGGGTGTTGTAAACCTCGGTTTCGAAGCGATGGAGATTCTGAAAGCATACGGGATACCGACGTGCAGATACAAACTCGTGAAGAATCCGGAAGATGCCTTAAGTTTTGCGGATGCTGTCGGTTATCCTGTCGCATTGAAAATCATGTCTCTGGATATAGTGCACAAGTCGGACATCGGGTGCGTCATGGTTAACGTCAACCGAGATGAGGTCGTTTCCGCATACAACCGCATACTGGCAAACGCGAAAAGGTTTGCCCCGAAAGCACGCATACATGGAATCCTTGTGCAGGAGATGATTACCGGCGGCCATGAGGTCATTCTGGGCTCGAACAGGGACCCTAAACTCGGGGATGTCATGATGTTCGGGATGGGCGGGATTTACGTCGAGGTGCTGAAGGACGTGAGGTTCAAGGTTGCGCCGATGAATAGGGACGAGGCAAATGACATGGTTACAGGAACGAAAATGTATCCGGTACTCAGGGGTATGAGGGGTGAAAAACCTGCAGACATAAAATCGGTTGTCGATTCGCTTTTAAGATTGTCGCAACTGGTTACGGACTTTCCGGAAATCGTGGAGCTGGACGTAAATCCGCTCATGGTGTTTCCGGAAGGTTCCGGAAGTTGTGCGATAGATGCAAGAATAATATTGGAGGGCAAAAAATGAAAAAACTTTTTGTTTGCTCGTCTGAGCCGCAGTCGGGGAAAACGGCCATCTGCCTAGGGATGGCGCTGAACCTGATGAAAAAAGGCAAGCGGGTAGGGTACATGAAACCCATCGGGAACAGGATTGTTGACGTGAACGGAAGGCTCACGGATGATGACGCATGGAAAGTCAAGAACATACTCTGCCTTGAAGAGCCGTCGGAAATTCTGTCTCCGGTTCTGCTCACGGACAGGCTGGTGGAGAACGTCCTCAAAGGCACAGGAAAAAACCCTAGGAACGAGATAAGGAAGGCGTTCAGGAAAATCTCGGAGAAACGGGACGTTGTAATCCTGGAGGGAACCGGTGAGGTTTCCGCGGGAATGATGCTTGGCCTCTCGGATCCGGACGTTGCAAAACTCGTTGGCGCGAAAATCCTGCTCATATCGAAATACGAGTCTGAACATGCGATAGACAGGGTTCTGCGGGACGTGAGGATTATCGGTAGCAGGAAAAGAATCGCGGGCGTTGTACTGGTTGACGTGCCGAAGGACGGCATGCAAAATGTGAAAAAACTGGTCGTGCCGTTCCTCGAGAAGAAAGGGGTAAGGGTGATAGGCGTGCTTCCGGAGGACAGCATCCTCAAGTCCATAAGCGTCGAGGAGATCGCTGAGATAATAAACGCAAAAATTTTAACATGCAGGGACAAACCCGATACCCTGGTGGGTTCGTTCATAATCGGGGCGATGGGGCCGCAGAATGCGCTCAAGTATTTCAGGAGGCTGACAGACAAGGCCGTGATAACCGGCGGCGACCGCTCGGACATCCTGCTCACCGCGCTTGAGACGGAAACCAAGTGTCTTATCCTGACAGGGAACCTGCATCCGAGCGTCAGAGTTTTGTCACGTGCGGAGGAGAAGAAAGTCCCGGTGCTGCTAACAAATTACGACACCCTCACGGCCGTAGGAAAACTCGAGGCGGTCATGAACAGAATCGGTGCACCGCGCGGAAGAAAACTCAACCGCATGGAGGAACGGGTCGCGAGGTACATAAATCTGGAAAAACTGCTAAGACTTTGTTAGGTCAGCAAGGATTTTCGCATGGTCGAACGCAAGTTCCGGAAGTTTTGTTAAGCTAAAAAATTTTGCTTCAGTTGCATCATCCAATCCTTTTAATTCACCGCCAACAACCCTGCATACGTAAATCACACCGACCGTATGCCCGCGCGGGTCGCGCTTCGGGTCTGAATAAACGCCGTGCAACTTTTCGATTTTTACGTTCAATCCGGTTTCCTCCTTTGCCTCCCGCACGACCGCATGCTCAACGGTTTCGCCAACATCGACAAAACCACCGGGCAACGCCCACCTGCCCTGGAACGGCGGATTTTTCCGCCTGATGAGGGCTACGGAGTTTTTTTTCAGGATTATCGCATCTACGGTGAGTAACGGTGTTTGAGGTTTCATGCTTATAACCTTTAATTTTTAGTTTATAAAATGCATTAGTTATTTCGCGACGGGCCCATGGTCTAGTCGGTTATGACGTCGCCTTTACGAGAACCCCTTTTCTTTTTAGGAAAAAGAAAAGTTGTTTCACGCTCGAAATCCGGTGGATTTCGGCGCACCAAAACACAAAGTTCGCAAAACTGCAAAGCAGTTTTGGAAACCAAATTCCTGAAAGGAATTTGCGTTGTTTTGAGTGTCCCCAAAAGAAAAATGAGGGATGCAATATGCATCCCTCGGGGAGGGGTCAGGAGGAATTTCGATTTCAATCGAAATTTTTTAAGCCAGAGAAATCAATGGCTTAAAACCCTCAAACTGGGGGGGATTTCCCTCCCGCGGTTCGGAACGAGGCGAAGATCGCCGGTCCGAATCCGGCTGGGCCCAAACCTTTTTTCTTTCTTATCAAGAAAGAAAAAACGTTTACGAAAAAAAGAAAGAAAATTTGCCGGAGGCAAATTATGGTTGGAAACGAAGTTTCCAACAGGAGTTATCAGAACAACAAATTCAAAAGAATTTGTGTTCACAAAGACATTCGTCTTTGTTGAACCATTGGTTCTGATTGCGGATCCGGCTGGGCCCAAACTTTAGTTCAGTTTCATTAGAATAGAGACTCCGCTATCGCCTGCGCTATCTTCTGTTTCGTCTGCTCGTCCTTGAGCATTTTTTGCTCCGCTGCGTTGTCGATGAACAGGCACTCGACCAGGACTGCGGGTGCATTTACAAAATGTAATACTCCCAGTTCCCCGCCATTTACAACAATCCCTCTCCCAAGTGCGTTATTCATGTTCGTCCCCATTCTCCTTGCAAGGTCACGGCTTTTTTCATAAGAGGGATTCTTGACGCCGCACTCATCAACGGGACAATAATGCACTTTCGGTTCATCCTTGCAGGGAACTGTTCCGCCTGCCTCTTTGCAATAACTACAGTAACAATAAACAATTGTCCATGAACCGCTGCCACCACCGGCATTGTTGTGTATGCTCACGAAAAAATCCGCATTCGCGTCGTTCGCCACCTTGGCCCTGTCCTGGAACGACGGATTTGTAGAGCCGTCGCTCCGGGTCAGAAGAACGGTCTTTCCGTGAGCCTCGAGTATGGTCTTTACCCGTTTCGCGATGTCGAGATTTACGTCCGCTTCCCTCATCCCCCCGCCTGTCGCGCCGGAATCACCACCGCCGTGGCCCGGGTCCAGCACGATGGTGTTGCCGGAACCAGCACCGACGCCCGGTGGCAAACTGCCGCTTATCGCTGTATCCGATATCGGCCACTCGCCCTTCCAGCAGTTGCTCACGTCAACGAAGATTCCTGAAAGGCTCACGAAACCGAGAACAACGAATGCCCCGAGAATCGCGTCTTTTATAAGACGTTTTCCGCGCTCCCTCTGTCCGGGGTCGTCACCGCGCCCGACTATCATCAGGGCCCCCATGACAATCATTGCAAGAATGATGAACGGCATGAACCACAGCGGCAGGCACACGAGTTTTGCGATTGTCGTTTTGACCATAGCGAGTATCGCCTCGCTGGTCCACATGGTCCCGCCTGTAGTGATGGTTCCGCCCGTCATGGTTCCGCCGCATGCAAGCTCGAAGACCTTCTTGTTGTCGCTCACCCAGTCCTGCCAGGTTCCGTATTCCGGATGGCCAGCTTCCTCCTGGAAGTAACACTCATCGCCGCAGATTGCAGGATTTGCCATGGCGTTGTAGTCCTTCCTGCCCTTGTCGAAATGCGTCTGACGTACGAGTTTCGCCATAGCCAAATATCCCTGGTCCCATCCGTTGAAGTTTGTATATCCACTAAGGGGATTCGGTTCCTTTGTCCTGTACCCCATATCCCTCTTGATGTTTCCGGGATTCTGTGCTTTGTAGGTTATCGTGCCGGTTCCTGCCTTCCCAACAGTGCTCTCGTGGCTCGTTATTCCGACAAGGAACCACGGATTAAGGGTCCATGCCTTGGCGGCATCAACAATGTACTGTCCATGGCCCTCCATGAAGGATTTCCCTGTGCCGCCGGCGTAATTCACTATGAAGGCGTTTACCTCCTCGGCGGTTGCAGCATTCACATTTTCGGTGTTGCACTCGTCACCCTGCGCAGAACAAAATGCCGGCAACATTATTGCAACGATAAAAATCGCAAAAAATACCTCCTTATTTCCGCTTATAACTCGCATTTTTGATTATTTTGGCTGGGATTATAGGATATCGCGGTTTCTCGAACCGTATATTAATTATTATACTATAACTAAATACAAATTAGAAAATGAAAATCGCACACGCAATTCTGGTTCTGGTGTTTTTTTCCGTGGCGTGCAGCGCAACCTACATAACGCTCACCACGACGACGGAGACGGAAAAAACCGCGATGGGCGGCAGCACGTGGGTGAACGTTTCCATAATCAACAAGGGCGACGAGCCGGCGTATGACGTTGTGCTTTCGCTTGTTGTTCCCGAAGGTTTTGAGGCGAATGAGATACCCGTTGGTGCTCTAGAACCGGAAAAACCATACGTCGGACAGTTCATTGTAAAACTCCCGGAAACGCGGGTGGGGAGTTACCACCTCGTCATGGTCACGCATTACAAGGATGTGAATGGTTATCCGTTCTCGACGCTGGCCCCGGTTATGATAAATTACAGGGTGCACACCTCCTCTAAGTTGTACGGGTCCATGGAAACGCTGAACGTCAGCAAGGGTGCAAAATCGCTCAAGCTGACAGTAAGGAACTTCGATGAAAAGCCGCATCAGGTAAACGCAAAACTTTTCCTGCCGGATGAACTTACGGTGGACGTGAAGGAAAAGCAGATTCAGCTGAACGCTCATGAGGAAAAACCCGTCTCTTTCGAAGTTTCCAACTTCGGCGCGCTGCCGAACAGCAACTATGCGGTTTTTGCGTCGCTGGAATACGACGACGAACTGCACTATTCTGCACTCGCGTCGGGATTGATACGCGTTGTTGAATCAGCTGATGACACCAATGAGGACTGGCTCACAAGCCCGGTATTTCTCGGGTTGGGCATGATGCTGCTCTTGCTTGTGGCGATTTTTGTTTATTTGAAATTCGTCAAAAGATGAAAGTATCTGTTGTCATTCCAACACTGAACGAGGAAAAGAACATCGAGAAGGTTCTGGAAACGCTGCCAAGCAACATCGATGAGATTATTGTGGTTGACGGCCAATCGAAAGACAAAACCGTTGAAATCGCAAAACGCTACGGTGCGAAAATCCTTTACGACGACAAGGGAAAGGGTTCTGCATTGAGAACGGGTATGGATGCTGCAACTGGCGACATCGTGATAACCATGGATGCGGACTGCTCGAACATTCCCGAGGAGATTGAACTTCTGGTCGCAGGGATTAACGCAGGGTATGATGTCTGCATGGGCTCGAGGTTCATACAGGGCGGAGGCTCGGAGGACATGCAGTGGTACAGGAAAATCGGGAACAAGTTTTTCGTGTTTCTTGTGAATGCAATCTGGGGGATGAGGTATTCGGATTTGTGTTACGGTTATCGCTCCTTTAGAAAGAGCATAATAAGAAATCTGGAACTAGAAGAAAATGGTTTTGGCATCGAAACCGAGATGTCAATAAAGGCCGCAAAGAAAAAACTTCGTGTTCTGGAAGTTCCGAGTTTCGAAAAATCGAGGGCTGCCGGGCAGGCAAAGCTGAACACGTTCAGGGACGGCTTCAGGATACTGAAGAGGATTGTCAGGGAGATTTAAGAATGTTAATGAAAAAACAATTCTCGCTGTTCAATAAAATTTTTTGTTCTAATTTGAATCTGTTAAAATTCCCTTACAAACTGAATTTCGCTGTAACGTACAAGTGCAACTCGCGCTGCAGGATATGCAACATATGGCAGAAGAAGCCGGAAAACGAACTGACGCTTGACGAAATTAAAAAAATCTTTGAAAACGCGGATTTTTTCTCGTGGGTCAGCCTTACGGGTGGCGAACCGTTTCTCAGGGAGGATATAGTGAACATTGCAAGGATATTGAAAGATAAGTGCAGTGATCTTTATCTTTTGAATATTCCGACAAACGGTTTTTTGAGTGAAAAAATATATGAAAGGGTCAAGGAGATATTATCCCTGAGGATTCCCAAATGCATAGTCACCGTGAGCCTGGACGGTCCCGAGAACGTCCATGAAAAAATTCGCGGCATTCCGGGCGGGTGGAGAAAAAGCGTGGAGACGTACAAAAGACTCAGGGAACTTTCCGGAAAAAATTTCGATGTTTTTTTCGAGTTCACGCTCTGCCCTTGGAACACTGGAAAGTTCCGTGACACGTACAACGCCGTAAGGAAAGAAATCCCGGAAATTTTACCTGTGGATTTCCATGTCAACGTTTTCCACACATCGGAACATTTTTACTCAAACATCAATCTGGAAAATGAAAAAAAGTTTAAGGATAACCTGGCGATAGAAATCGGAAATCTGTGCGATGCGAAAAAAATCGTTTCCATGAATCCCGCGGTTATGCTGCCGGATTTATACCTAAAACTCGCAAGGAGATATGCGGAAACTGGAAAAACACCGCTGCCATGCAAGGCATTGTTGTCCTCGTGTTTTATTGACCCTTTGGGGAATGTCTTTCCTTGCACCATCTACAATAAAAATTTAGGCAACCTCAGAAGTTTTGATTATGAGTTGAAAAAAATATTAACACGTAATGAAACAGAAAAAACTAAAGAAATAATAAAAAAACTAAAGTGTCCTAATTGCTGGACGCCATGCGAAGCTTATCCGATGATTTTAGGGAATTTGTTGGGTATGTTGTGGTAGGATGAAAACGAGGGGGGAGAAAATACTTGTGGTGTTCATTGCCATAGTCTGTGGAATAGTTTACACAAGCGTCGTGTTCGATAGCTTGAGATATGCTGATTTTTTTGATTTAAAGGCGTTTTATACTGCGGCGGAGGTATTAAAAGAGGGAAACAATCCCTATGATTATAGTGTACTTGAACGTAAATCCCAAGAAGTGGGTATACCCCAACCAATGCCAGATTATAGCTATCCTCCATTCTACGCTATCATGTTAAGACCATTCACGAATATCGGGTTTCACAATACAGGGATTATCTGTATTTTATTGGACCAGTTTGTTCTTGCAGGGATAGTAATAGGGTATATCTGGTGTGTAGGGAATGGTAGAAACACATGGTTCATTTTAACAATATCTATAATCATGTTTTCCCTATCTGAACCATTAGCGCAAACACTACGCCTAGGTCAAGTCACACTTATTGTTTTGGGATTTGTTGCGGGTGGGCTTTATTTCATGAAGAAGCGGCATGATATGCTGGCGGGAATTTTATTAGGTATTGCAACAATCATAAAACTTCAACCAGTATTGCTTTTGTTGTATCTGCTCTACAAAAGAATGTACATGGTGTTTTTTTCAGCTATTGTAACTTTCACTCTATTGATGTTGGTGTCTATGAGCATTGTTGGAGTACAGATACATTATGATTGGATAAAAAGTGGGGATATGAGGATGTACTCGGAAGGTTTGGTAGCCCCATATAATCTGACTTTACAAAGTTATATTGGTTACCATCTCAAAAGCGACTTTAGCATATATATCACAAGGGTAATTCAGATTACTTTAGCTTTTCTGATTATGGTATTATGTAGAAGAGATATAACTGCGAGGGGAACATCCCTCAATCTTGAATATTCTTTTGTCATGGTTTCAATGATGATGTTCAGTCCTGTGTATTGGAATCAACACTATGTTTATTTTATTCTGCCGTTTATTGTTATATTCGACCATCTGACAACGAGAAAAGTCAAAATTATTCCGGTATTTACTGTATCACTTGCATTTGCCCTTATATCATTAAAATATGATTATTTTTCGAGTATTCTTCAGGATGATAGTGGGGTGATATTAGATTGGTTGACGTTTTATGGTGGCGTAATGTTGTGGATTATTTATGCTTATACATTGTCAAAATTGAAAGATGATGCATAGTTTGGGTAAAGTTAAATCATGTCACTGGTTGGTTGCAATTTTGTTATTTGGCCTGTTTATGAGACTATATTTTTTTATCGGTCTGAACTGGTCCGACGACCCCGGATACTGCTGGGACGC
>CAZEGI010000027.1:0-15134 GCA_964512105.1 uncultured archaeon | reverse complement strand
CGTTTTTTCTTCGCAACACCTTCAAATTCTTCATCACTCAACCTCACATTTCTTATATGATAATCATAAAGGCCGCGGTGCCGTTCGCGCACCCTTCTGCCCATCCATCTGGTTGGGTCATACCATGGCCGCGCGCCGTAAACCTTGCTGAGTTCGGCCTGATAGAACCACTCGTCTCCACGTTCAAGGCTTACACCCATGGTTGCCAATCCCACCTGACCGCTCCTCATTCCTGTTATGATATCCGACCATCTTCTTGCATATCCGTCATTTCCAGTAGCTAACCACATGCTTGCGTTGTAACTTAATCTGGCCCTCGCCCACGTTCTTGTGTAAATCTGTCTGAAACCCAAACCAGCCATGGTTCTTCCCACATGCATGGCAGTTCCTCTTGAAACCAGCAATCCGAGAGGGCCCGCAAACAAAACCGCGTATCTTGCAGGTGGCAGCAATACGGGTGCCACGTTGTGGAGCGTTCTTCCAATCTGCCTTATCGGATAGAACGGACTCATGGGACGAAGAGACCAGCCGATGTTTAGAGCGCCCTTTACAACGCCTGTAACTATCCCAACCCCCCTACCTTTCTCGAGCGCACCTTCGATGAGTGAAAGGCCCCGCCCGAAGCCTCCTATCCTCGGTGTTATGTCAAGTTCCCAAGGTATCGGAAGTCTTCCTTCACCTGTGAGGAAAAGTCTGGTCCCGGACATGGAATCATACTGGCTGACTCCCATTCCGCTTCCAATACCTGGGCTTACTTGTGCCTCTTTTCCGCTTCGCGACACACCTCCACCACCCTCACCAGCTCCTTTAGTGGGGTGCAGAAGTTCATCTCTGGTTTTATACGCCTCAGGCAAAAATGTCTGCCCCCACATACCTGCAACACCTTCACCTCTGGTTGCACCGCGCGTGGCAGCGGTGTATGTCCTGCCGATACCTCCTTCCATGAAGGTCTGCTTTCTGCCCTCCCAAGTGAATGCCCTCTGTGCCCAATCTTTCCAACCCTGCCCTGTGAAGAATCTCCTGCCAAAACTGCTGGCCCTGTGAGATAATCCACCGCTAACGCGTGCACCTAGACTGGCTGTTGATTCACCAAAAGGACTTGGGGTTATGTATGCCATCTCCATACCTATACCCTCAATTCCAGAAGCACCTGCACCCATCATCACGGCACCAATACCTGCGGTTATACCTCCCTTTAAACCCTCACCCTTCGAGGTCATCATAAGGCCTGTTGCAGCAACCGCTGCGCCCGCCCACTTCATCATTCCACTTAACAACAAAGGTGCAACAAGAACGCCGCACATGCCTGCAAGAACGAACATTCCTTGAACTATCCCACCGGCAAGCGTGCTTCCAACCAGACTTAGGTTTATGATTGAAAAAACCCCTATCGCGACCATCATCGCCTGAACAACGGGTATGAAAATCCACAGCACCGTTTGATGCAGGAGCATGTTCCCGATGGATTTCGTGAAGTCCGTAAAGTACAGGAAGAGCGTCACCGGGAATATTATCGCGAACAGCGTTACAAAAAAATACCTTATCAGAATCATCAAGCCGCTCGCAAGAACTATAACCACTCCGGGAAGCCAGAACCACGGGTTTATTGCAATGATACCAGTTGCCCCCAAGAAACTCACCGCGAGGAAAGCCCCGATACCGGCCGCGGGCTTACCCGGCACGGTTACTGCAGCGTTGTGAGCCCTGTCAAGAATGTTCGCTGTCACCCCCTGCGAAACGCTCAAAAGAATCTGGAATATCGCGGGTGAAAGTGAAACCATTATCATGCTGAAGATCAGTTTCAGAAACATGTTCTTGGCCTTTGCCCTGCTCTCTGCGGATTCCGAGATGAGTATGATGTAAATCCCCGTGAAGATTATTAGTATCGCGTAAAAGGGTATAAGCGCCTTGAGTATGATTCCTATGACCAACTTTACGGAGAGTGATGCGTCGCTTGGCGGATAAATTACAGGATTCCAGAGCATTGCCCACTCTATCACCCCAAACACGGCATCCACAAACGACTTGGCGATTCCTGCCAGCCATTCCGATACGGCTCCCAATGAGGATAGAAAAAAACACTGAGCCTTAAATTTAGCAAGCAACCCCTCACATTCGGAATATTCAAATGGGTCCTTTGGGGCCGGTTCACTTTCTCCTGGCGCTGAAACAGCCGGCATTAGCGCTAAAAGCAGAAAAATAGCAAATGCTGAAAAAATCACCCGCGCATTAATTTTCATACATTAGAATATTAGCTGATTAAAACTAAATATCAAATAACGCAGCGCTTCACTATTATGTCGGTCCCGGCGATAACCACCGCAACCAGCTCCGCAGCCACTATCACTATAATCAGCCCGATAATCGCGTGTATCACCGAATCCCTCGCCTGCTTTCTTGCTCCAGGGTCGTCACCCGCGGAACTCCATTTGATTCCGGCCAGAACAACCACAATAATCGCAATGCCTGCAGCAAGGAAGATGATGACCATAAGCATCGAGCACAGGATGTTCACCACTTTCGATGCAATCATCCTTGCAGTTGCTCCCGGAACCGGCTGGGCAATAACAGAACCCAACAGAAGCAGAACCATCACGGATATGGCAAGCAACCTGGTCGTGTTTAGCATTGTATTAAAAATTAGAAGAGGGTATAAAATATAAAAAAATTAGAAGAAGGGGTTATATCGACCCCGTCACTTGGTACATGCAGTCGCTTATCAGCTCCATGCCTGCGACAACCATGGATATTATTTCCACAGCGAGCACAACTATAATCAGCCCGATGATTGCATGAACGATAGCGTCCTTCGCCTGCTTTCTCGCGCCCGGGTCGTCTGCCGAACCGGTCCACTTTATACCCTGAATTATCAGTATGATTATCGCGATTCCGGCGGCAACCATGAGCAGAATTACCACTATCGCGCAGAGAATGCTCCCGAGCCGCGACCCTATTCTGCTCGCGGTTTCAAGACCTTCGAAATCTCCCTGTGCGCTCACAGAACCCAGAATAATCAAAAGCAGAAGCATCGAACCCATAATTTTAAGTTTGGAGTTTTCCATTTTGTGTTATAAGTGATATACAACAGATGGATTTATAAATGCAAAAATAGTGTATGGGTGGCGTATTCTGCGTTTTGGCTTTAGTACATGCAACCCATGATTATTACGTCCGTCCCCGCAACAATCATCGATATCACTTCTACGGCGATTATCACTATAATCAGCCCTATAATCGCGTGTATGATTCCCCCTTTGGCGGTTTTTCTAGCGCCAGGGTCATCCGCAGATGCTGTCCACTTTATGCCTTGTATTACCACTATGATTATCGCTATTCCCGCGGCAACCATAAGCAGAATCGTCATTATCGCGCAGAGAATGCTCCCGAGCCGCGTCGCTATCTGGCTGGCGGTCGTCATACCTTCGAACTCACCCTGTGCACTCACAAAGCTAAGAAAACTTAAAACCAACACCAAAACTGAAATCCCTGACTTCAATTCGCTATCTGCACCCATCTTCCTTCATAAAATACTGCTATCGCAAGTCAAAAAATCGTAAAAATAAAAAAAATCAAGGGTTGTCGCTTAGTACATGCAACCCATGATTATTACGTCCGTCCCCGCAACAATCATCGATATCACTTCTACGGCGATTATCACTATAATCAGCCCTATAATCGCGTGTATGATTCCCCCTTTGGCGGTTTTTCTAGCGCCAGGGTCATCCGCAGATGCTGTCCACTTTATGCCTTGTATTACCACTATGATTATCGCTATTCCCGCGGCAACCATAAGCAGAATCGTCATTATCGCGCAGAGAATGCTCCCGAGCCGCGTCGCTATCTGGCTGGCGGTCGTCATACCCTCAAACTCTTGGGCGCTCACAAAGCCAGAAACAAGCAAAGCTAACATCAGTACTGCTAAACCCTTAAACTTCAACTCCATATTTTTCACCTCTCTTTTTTGTATTTATATCTTGATTTTAGTATATATAAATAATAGGTAGGAGTATATAAATGCCTTTACGCTTGCAGAAAGTAAGATGGAATTCAGGTTAAGGGACGACATAACGCGGAAGGACATCCTCATGCTTGTGGGTTTGATAGCGTTCCTGGCGTTCTGGACCTGGTTCACCTTCTTCAGCGGCTGGATTGTTTAGGGTTTTCCCAGATGTCCGCGTTTGCGTTTATCAGATTCCAGCTTTGTATATCCTCCGCGATTTTCTTCAATTCAGGTGTTATCTTGAGTTCGTTCAGCGTCGAATTCGCAACAATGACGTACTTCGCGTTCCTGTACGAGCAGTTGAACAAAAAACGCTCCTTCGGTATATCTCCGGACTCGTACTTTATCGGCACACCCTCGATTGCAACACCCTGCGTCAGTATCCCCGTCTTTGCGTGCAGAAACCTCGGGAGGTGGCTCGGCACTATGACAAAATCCTGCGGTGTTGTGTGCTGGTTGAGGTAATCTACAACAGCAAGGTCGGAGTTCACGGGCTCGCTTTGAATACCTCCAAGAACAAACAGGGTGACGCTCTGGAGCGACATGAACACGACCGGATACGCCACAAGCAGCAATATAACTGCCGGAGAAACTTCCTTCTTGAAACGTTTCAATAAACCCGGAAAGTACCCAAGCGCTCTTTTGTACAGCAGCGGCAGGAAAACCCCCAGACCGAGAGCGAAGTACGGGTAGAGTGGAATCAGCATGTGGTCTGACCTGTCCATCGAAACAACCAGCAGGAAGTAGGCCAGGAAAAAACACAGTGTAAGATTGCGTTTTTTCTTCTCCAGAAGCGAAAATCCAAGAACGCCCAGCCAGAAATAATCTATGCTTACGAGAAACCGCGATTCAGTCAGTGGCAGAAAAACCGTAAGGCTCGCGATTGCGTAATAAACCGGCAGGTCGAGGTCAACGCTCCTTGCGATTCCAGTATAAACATCCCTGAGGGGCTTTATCAGGTAAATCGTGAGCAACAGCAGACCGACAACCACCATTGCAGACGGACCTTGCATGGTTCCACCCATTCCGTAATGCCCCGCATCATAAAAAAACGCCTCCCGCATGAAAAAAACCACAACCAGAAAATAAACCGCAGGCAAAACCAGTGAAACGAAAAAACCTTTCCAGAAGTCCTTCCGGGAATACATCCACAAAACAATCCAGAAGGAAACAACGAAAGCAAAACCCGTAAGTTCCGTGACCGCGCAGAGCGAAACACTCAAAGCAGCAAGGTACAGGTAACGTTGCCTCTTTGCATTCAAAAACCTAACCAAAAAATAAAACCCAAGAACAGAAAAAAACGCCAGCTGGTTGTTCGCAAAACCCTGCCTGCCCCAGTAAATCGCTGCGGGATAAACCGCATACAGAAACGAGGCAAGCAAACCAACGCGCGAATCAAAAAGTTCCTTTCCCAAAAAATACAGCAGAACCGTAGTGCACAAACCATAAACCACAACGAGTGCCCGCAAAACCATAAGCGAATTCCCAAAAACCCACAGCATGGAACCAAGAATCATGAAAAACAAGGGCGGATGCGGAAAGAACGGATAGCTTATGCAGAACATCTGCGCCTTCCCCTGCACGAGGTTCCAGGCAATGTTCATGTTCACACCCTCGTCCCAGTCCCACCGCGGGAGCGTGTAAAGATTCGTGACCCTCAGCAACACCGCCAGCACAAAAACAAGCAGCAAAATTTTTTTCCTCATTTTTCCGGATTCCTGTAAATGTATGTGTCGTTTATCCTATATTCAACCGGCCATTTGTCGATTTCATTCCCGATTTCCGCAAGTTTCGAGTTGTTCCTCAAACCTTCTACCGCGTTTTTTCCGGTAATGACGTATTTCGCGTTTTTGTACGAGCAGTTGAACACGAACCGTTCCTGCGGCATGTTCTCTGGAAAATACGCGATTGTCTTACCCTCCTTGGTTATGCCGTCCGTGAGTATTGCTGCTTGCGGTTTCAGGAATCTCGGAAAGTGGGACGGCACAAGGACCACATCGTCCGGGTTGGAATTCCGGTTCACGTACGTTGTCAGTTCCATAACCGTATCCAGAGATTCCGTGTGAAAATTCCTTGCAAGTACGAAGGTCGAAACGTCCTGGTACAAAGCGAGCGCAAAGGGGCAGAGTAAAATTGCAGCAAGCGCATAGCATGCAATTCCGCGGATGCAAATGAATTTTTTCAGGCAAGTATAGCTCCACCGGACAAGCAGTGCCAGACCAAAAGCGAAATACGGATAAAGCGGAATCAGCATGTGATCGGTTCTTCCGACCTGCATGATGCTCCAGAACACGGGGATGAAAAATATGAACAGCAGGTTCCTTTCCCTGGCGCTAACAAAAATGAAACCAAGGATTCCCAACCAGAAGTAGTCAAGACCGTCAAACAAATTCTCCTCCGTTAACGGGGATGCGAGCGTGAAGGCCAGCAGAAGGTTAAGCGCACAAATGAGGAGCATGAAATCCGTCTTTAGTTGTTTCGTGTTCTTGAGGTTAAAAACCTGCCCGATACCATCGAGATTTTTCCGGACTATGAATCCGAGGTAACCGGTCCTGTATAAAACAAAAAACAGCCCCACACCGGCCAGAGACCAGAGCACCGATGAGCCGCGCAGTTTTGTACCGCCGGTATCCAGAGTTCCGTAATGCCCCGCATCATAAAAAAACGCCTCCCGCATGAAAAAAACCACAACCAGAAAATAAACCGCAGGCAAAACCAGTGAAACGAAAAAACCTTTCCAGAAGTCCTTCCGGGAATACATCCACAAAACAATCCAGAAGGAAACAACGAAAGCAAAACCCGTAAGTTCCGTGACCGCGCAGAGCGAAACACTCAAAGCAGCAAGGTACAGGTAACGTTGCCTCTTTGCATTCAAAAACCTAACCAAAAAATAAAACCCAAGAACAGAAAAAAACGCCAGCTGGTTGTTCGCAAAACCCTGCCTGCCCCAGTAAATCGCTGCGGGATAAACCGCATACAGAAACGAGGCAAGCAAACCAACGCGCGAATCAAAAAGTTCCTTTCCCAAAAAATACAGCAGAACCGTAGTGCACAAACCATAAACCACAACGAGTGCCCGCAAAACCATAAGCGAATTCCCAAAAACCCACAGCATGGAACCAAGAATCATGAAAAACAAGGGCGGATGCGGAAAGAACGGATAGCTTATGCAGAACATCTGCGCCTTCCCCTGCACGAGGTTCCAGGCAATGTTCATGTTCACACCCTCGTCCCAGTCCCACCGCGGGAGCGTGTAAAGATTCGTGACCCTCAGCGTTACCGCAACCACCAGCACGAAACACAGCAGGGCGAAATCCCTGGTCTTTGAGTTCATCATTAAATATCTTTATGGTAAATAATAATTGTTTAAAATGAGACCGAAGGTTCATATCTGCGTTCTGGTTCTTTACGCAATACTCACACTCCTGATGACATTCCCTCTTATCCTAAACCTAAGCACAAAAATTATTGGTGGTAATGATGCGTGGCAGAGCCTCTGGGGCCTCTGGTGGTTCAAAAAATCTGTTGAGGATAATGCGAGTATTTACTACACAAATTACCTGTTCTATCCTACAGGTGTGAATCTGGCGTTCCATATGCAGAGTTTTTTCAACCTTCTGCTGGGAATACCGCTGCAGGATTTTTTTGGGTTGATTGCAACTTACAACATTCTCATTCTGCTGTCGTTCGTAATCGGAGCATACGGCACTTTTCTTCTGGTCGAGCATCTGACAAAAAACAAAACCGCGGCGTTCATTTCAGGAGTGATATTCGCATTTTGCCCCTACCATTTCTCGGAAATTTTCGTCGGGCATTTGAATCTGGTAACGATACAGTGGATTCCGTTTGCGGTGCTTTATGTTCTTAAAACATACCATGAGAATGGTTTCAGGAATCCGGTCCTCGCATCATTTTTCATCTTCATGGTCGCTATTTCCGACTGGCAATATCTCGGGCTTTTGTTCATATTCATCCTCTTCTTCCTTTCATATCATTTTTATAATGAAAAAAATTCGTTCAACACAAAACTCACCAAGCGTTTTTTGGTTGTTTTTGTTTTATCGTTGTTGTTCGTTTTTCCCCTGGTTTACCCGATGCTAAAGGAGGGCACGGACTACAGCAGTACGGGGCTCGATGCTGCAGTTTACTACTCAGCCGATTTTTTCAGTTTTTTCATCCCTTTGGAGAAACACCCGCTGCTCGGAGGATACGGAACCACGCTGAAAAATTTCATAACCTCGGACGTTGCTGACGGGGTTGTGGTTCCTGCTGGCTATGTTGTACTCATCTTAGCATGCCTTTATATGCGCGGTAGCAAATCCGCGGAATGGTTTTCCGGAAAGTACAAAAGAACAAAAGAACTCCTGCAAAAGCGGACCTCTGCGGTTCCAATAACAACCACGATTTTACTCTGCCTGGTCGTAATCCACATCGTTTTCAAGAATGACTTTTTTGCATATCCAATCGTCCTTGCGGCAGGCATGACGCTCGTTACGCTGCTCTATGCCTTCAAGGACCGCGCGTTTGATTTCTGGTCTGCATCCGCGATACTCTTCGCCATACTTGCGCTCGGACCGGTGCTGCATTTTCTCGGGGAAATATATTTCCCGCTGCCGTGCCTGATTTTTTACCTCGTGCCTGGATTTTCAATCTTCAGGGCACCGTACAGGTTCGATGTCTTCCTGATGCTGTCGCTCGCGGTAATCTCCGGATTCGCAATCAAAAAACTGAGTAAAAAAATCGCACTCGTTGTGCTGGCCGTGGTTTTATTCGAGTTCATGGTTGCTCCAATCTCGTTAACGCCAACAACCGTTCCCGCGTTTTATCACGAAATCGCAAACGACACCGGAGATTACGCGATACTCGATGTCCCGATAGCTCCGCGCATATACACGTACAATGGCGCGCTGATGTTCTACGGCATTCCGGAATACGAGTACCTGCAAACCGTCCATCACAAAAAAATGGTTGGCGGCTACACCTCAAGAATTCCGCCTGCTGCTATGGACTTCTTGGAAAACGAGACCTTGTTCTACCGGTTGCGCAATCCTGAAAAGATTGATTTAAATGCTTCCACATCACTAACACCGCTGAAGAAATACAATATCCAGTGGGTGATAATCCACAAGGACATCTATAGGGTCGGCATTTCACTCGGCGCCTTCGACAGGAACGATTTCGAAAAAACAAAAAAATTCATCAAAAATATATTCAGGAACGAGACACCTTATTACGAGGACGATTCGATTATTGTTTATAGAGTAAAATGAGAATCTTTGTCACCGGCGGAACGGGGTTCATCGGAAGTCACCTCATTGATAGCTTAATTGAAAAAAATCACGAAGTCGTGGCTCTTCTGAGAAAAAGCAGCAACGTACAATACCTGCAAGGGCACGAAGTTGAATTAGTTTATGGCGATATAACAGAAAAAAATTCAATTGAACTAAACAACATCGATGTTGTTTTCCATCTTGCGGGAATCCTCGGTGGTTGGAACATTCCCGAAAAAAAATACTGGGACGTAAATCTTGACGGCACAAGAAACATGCTCGATGCGTGCCTGAACAAAAACATAAAACAGTTCGTTTACCTGAGCACTGCCGGAGTTTTGGGACCCAACGTAAAAAACGCGGATGAAAGTTTTCCGTACAACCCGTCGAACATATACGAAAAAACAAAAGCAGAGGCAGAGAAACTCGTTCTTGAGTATAACAAAAAACACGGCCTTCCAGTAACCGTGTTACGGCCGGAGTTCGTTTACGGACCAAGAGACATGCACGTTTTGGGTTTGTTCAGAGCGATAAAGAAACGAAGGTTTTTTTTGATTGACGGGGGGAAGAGTTTTCTGCATCTGACTTATATAAGTGATTTGGTGCGGGCTTTTAACGGATGTATAAATGGAAATATACTCGGTACTTACCTGATAGCAGGAGAACGTGCGGTGACTGTCGAAGAGTTAGTTGGAACAATAGCAAAGGAACTTGGCGTAACTCTGCCAAAAATTTATGTTCCAAAAAACATTGCAAATTTCATCGCAAAATCGTCTGAGATTTTTTCGCGTCTGTCCGGAACCCAGCCACTGCTGACGTGCTCGCAGGTCAGATTTTTCACGGAGGACAGAAGTTTTGATACATCACTGGCGGGAAGGGAGTTGGGGTTCAAACCGATACGATTAGAGGAGGGCATAAGAAAAACCGTAGAGTGGTATAAACAGAATGGTTTACTTTAGAATGAACATAAATCTCCTGTACCGGATGGCTCTCAGAGAGGGCGAGGGTTTCGGGACAGCATACGAATACATGGTCAAACGCAAACTGCTGTGCGGGCTGTTCGATAGGATAAATCCCAGGAGCGTTCTGATATTCGGCCTGCCCGAAAAATACGGAGCGAGCATGGACTTCATCCTCTTGGGGCAGGAGTACGGAGCTCGAATAACGGTTGTTGATGACCGCGAGTTCGCGATAAAAAAATTCAGAGAAGTAATGGATGCTCTGGGGGGTGACAAAATCATAACTTCGGATGTGGATGTCATCTTCATTGATAATCTGCTAAAGTATCGGTCAGATAAAAGTTATGACATAGCGCTGAGCATGGAGGTCGTTCAGAGATTTTCCGGAGAAAACAGGTTAGAATATCTCGAGAAGGCAGTCGATCTGGCAGATAACGTGCTGGTGTTTGCCCCGAACGCGGGGAATAAAGCACATGCCAACATAAGCGGTCTTGACACTCTGGACCTAAACGATTTCAAAAACATGGTCAACAGGATAAACCAAAAAATAAAGATAATTGATACGGGATATATTGACATGCCGCCGTTCTTTCCCGGTTTGAAAGTTTCCAAAAACAAAAAAGAAAATTTTATTGTCGGAGTAACCGGCAGGCTTTTGTTGTGCGTTCTGCGGGTCTGGTATTTCTTGGAGTTTTTGGCTCCTGTCCCGATAAAACGCAGGCTTTCGCATATAGCATACGTGGTGTTAAAAATTCCGACCGCCAAGTAGCGTTATATATAAAACGAAACTTCATGAATTACTATCCACATGAAAACACCCGATTTAAAACCGAAGCGGATGAATCTCGAACTCGAGTATGTGAACAAACTTTTAGGCACTACGTTCAACGAAAGGGACGTGAAAAAACTCCTCGAAAAGATGCGATTTGGCGTCGAGATAAAGGGCAAAAAGTTTTTGGTTGATGTTCCTCCATACCGGGCGGATATACTCCATCCTATTGATTTGGTGGAGGACATAGCTATTGCTTACGGATATGAAAAGTTCCAGCCGACCATGCCGAAACTTGATACGATAGGGGGCGCAGATGAAACCGAAAAATTTTCCGACAAACTCCGGGAGTTAATGCTGGGCTTCGGCTTTCAGGATGTTATGACCATGGTCATGACCAATAGGGAAACGCTTTTTTCGAGAATGAATCTTAGAGAGCAGGGAGTGGTAGAAACCCAGGACAGTAAATCTTCAGAGTACGGGGTGGCAAGAAACTGGCTGCTGCCGTCGCTCATGCTCATACTCGAAAAAAACAAAAATAAAGAATACCCGCAAAAACTGTTTGAAGTTGGCGAGTGCGTAACTCTAAAAGGAAAAAACTCACTGAAAATGGCTGCGGTTTTTGCGGATTCGAAGTCCGATTTTTCGGGAATGAAGGCGATCGTTTCCGGCCTTTTCGAATCGCTGAATCTTGAACTTCAGTTTAAACCCGTCCAGCACGGTTCCTTCATCCAGGGGAGATGCGCAGGAAACGAGTTCGGATTTTTTGGCGAGCTGCACCCGAAGGTTCTGGAAAATTTCGGTGTGGAGGTTCCGGTCACGGCACTCGAATTTGATGCTGACTTAATCCTTAATAAACTCCGCTGACCTATATTAGAGTTCTAAAATGGACCCGGTTGAAGAGCACAAACTCAAGAAAAACCTTTTCTTTCTTAAAAAGAAAGATTTTAACACGTCAGTTTCTCCGTGTTAAAAAATTTCGATGGAAAAAATGACATCGAAATTAAACGTTTACGACATCAAAAAATTTACAATAATCGCTAATAATAAACAAAATGGACCCGGTTGAAGAGCACAGGCTAAAGAAAATAATAAAGGAACTGAAGTCAAAGAGGGGAAGGCATACCGAGTTAATTTCGGTTTACGTTCCGAAAGGGACGGACCTCAACCTCGTGTTGAATCAGCTCAGGGAAGAGCAGGGAACCGCAACCAACATCAAGTCCAAATCCACGAGGAAGAACGTCGTGGATGCGCTTGAAAAATCCATCCAAGCGCTGCGCCTGTACAAACAGACACCACCAAACGGTCTTGCGCTTTTTTGCGGAAACGTTTCGGAGCGCGAGGGCGTGCAGGATTTGCGGATATGGCAGATTACGCCGCCTGAACCCGTCCACGTGCGGGTTTACAGGTGCGACCAGGAGTTCATCACCCAACCCTTGGAAGAACTGGTTGCACCAAAGGACATTTACGGTTTAATCGCAATTGACAACAAAACCTCGACCATAGCGTTCCTCAAGGGTTCGCGTTACACAATAGTAAAAAAACTCACGTCCGCATACCACGGAAAGCACCACGCCGGTGGTCAGTCGCACAGGAGGTTTGAGCGCATCATTGACCAGCAGTCGCACGAGTTTAAGGTGCGGATAGGCGAAACAGCGACCGATATTTTTTTGCCCAACCTCAAGGAGCTCCGGGGAATTGTCATAGGCGGCCCGGCAGGAACAAAGGACGATTTTGTGAACGGCGAATACCTGCACCACGAGCTCAGAAAAAAAATCATAGCAGTCAAGGACATAACCTACACGGACGAATCCGGAATCCGGGAGCTTATAAACAAGGCGCAGGACGACCTGAAGGACGTGGAGATGGTCAAACAAAAAGTGCTGATGCAGCGTTTTCTCGGGGAACTCGTGCGTGACGGAAACGTCGCATACGGAAACGACGTTGAACTTGCATTGAAGGCCGGAGCTGTCGAAACCCTGCTCATCTCAGAAAACCTGGATGACGAGGAACTGGATAAGCTCTACACGAAGGCGAAGGAAACCGGGGCGAATGTGGAAGTGGTTTCGGACGAGTTTGAGGAGGGCTTCCAGTTGTGGAACACGTTTGGTGGAAAAGTCGGAATGCTGAGGTTCAAACCAACCTTCTGAAAGGTTGATCATCACTACGGATTGTGGGTTACTCGCTTCGCTCGAACCCACTAATGCATAAGCAGCAATGCTAAGATTCAAGCCACGTTAGATAGTCTCTTCAGTCTTTTTTCTTCTTGTTCTTTTCGGCTTTGTAACTTCTTGAATCGGCGGTTTTTTTACTTCGGGTTTTTTCGGAACCGGTGGTGGAGTATAAACGAAAGTTTTTTTGGTTTCCTCTGGTTTGACAGGAACTGTTGTTGCAGCACCCTGAGGTCTTGGCGCCGGTTGCGGAGGTGTTGTAGGCATGTAGGGTGCAACAGGTTTTTTCACCTCCCCTACGGGTGTTGCGGTTTTTTCCATACCAGTTTGCTGTGATGCGGGCGGTATGTAAGGCAATGGTTTTTTTGTGTCGCCCGATGGTGGTTTATAACCCCCGACCGCAGGCATCTGCGGTTTTGCGTACTCACCACCACTGATTTTTTTCTCGCGCTCCTCGAGTTTTTTCATCTCTTCGAGTTTCATTTTTTCTTCCCGCTCCTTAATCATGCGCTCCCGCTCCTCGAGCTGCCCGCGCTTGGTTGTTGGCACGGGCGTTTCTTCGGTAGCCACTGCTTTCTTCCCCTTCTCCTCGTCCTTCTTTTTTATTTCGTCCCATATCTTTCTGGATTCCTCCTCCTCGTGCTTGCGCCACCATTTCAGCAGGAAATAGGTTGCAGTTACTGCAACCACAAACAGGACCGTTGACAGTACAAGGTTGTCCAGAATGAGGTTTGTCACTTCATCAACGGTGTCAAAAATAAAGTTGAATTTCAGGCGTCCGGTCAGGATTGAAATTATCACCAGAGCTATAAACGCAATACCGACGGCACCACTTGTGTGTGTTTTGACCATTTTGTACTAATACATTTTCCTTTCGTATAAATATCTTCATGTTTCCGGGCCCGCATCTCTAAAGTATATATAATATATGTGAATTGGTCGCTGGTTCGGACAAAGAAGGGACTACCAAACATATATGGTGGATTCCGGATAGTTTGCATCTACAAAGCCGCCACCCGGGTTTTACACATGGAGGATAAACCGGACCGCTGTCGGCTCGTAGTGTGACTGGGACGACCAAAAACCAAATCGTGATATGGCAAAAAAGGTTTTTAAAGCCCAAACATAATATTTAAATATCTTTTCAGTAAGTTCCCATTACCGAAAGGTATTTAAAGCATTATGCCAATACATAAATCCACAAATATTTAAAGGGATAGATAACAATACTTTACAATATTTAAAGAGGTTAAAACATGGATATCCACAATACACCGAAAAAATTGGTATCTGCAGCACTTACTCTTGTAATTGTTGCGATGTTATATCTTTCAGGACCGGGTTCTGCTGTCAGCGTGCTGATGAGTGCTATCAGCAGTCTTTACGTTGGGCAGTCTGTCACGATTGACGCCACCGTGCAGATAAATACCTACGAAGTCGTCCCGATTCTGTCCTCGACATTAACAATAACGAAACCTGATTCAACAACGTTCTCATGCGTTCTACCATTCCCACAGAATTCTACTGCCATAAGCAACCGGGACGTTACTTGTGACAACAACCAAACCATACGTGTTTCTGCGACACCGTCCAACAATATGGATTACTCGTACGGTTATGGATACTGGCAATACGGTTATGGTTACGCATATGATTACGCAAGCGGCAACTACACATATGGTTATGGTTACTCCTACGTAACAAACTACATTAACGGCTACTCCTACGATTACGGAAATTACTACTGGACAGCCAACACATACGGTTACGGCGGTTACGGCTACATGTACGATAACGCAACATCAAGTTATGGATACTACATCGGCGGAGCAACCACCAACTTGACATACTCAATACGATGGAACATTCCGATGGATTACTCATACGGAAACTACTCCGCGCAGATAACACTACAGACCTCACAGATAAACATAACAGCTTTAAGAACATTCGTGGTTTCGGGTC
>CAZEGI010000026.1:0-15604 GCA_964512105.1 uncultured archaeon | reverse complement strand
CGAGCTCGAAGACATGAGGCGGAGGAGAATGCAACAACTACAGCAGCAGCTTCAGAGCCAGGTTCAGGAACAGATGCAGCAGCAGCTTCAGGAAGAGGAGGTCGCAAGACAGATAAAGGCGATTGTCAGCAGGATAATGACGCCCGAAGCCAGGCAGCGGTTGGCGAACATACGCCTTGCCAGACCGATGTATGCGCGACAGATAGAAATTTTGCTGATACAATTACTTCAAGCAGGAAAGCTTCCGCAGAAGATTGATGACGCACTGCTCCTTGAGTTGCTGAAAAAAATAGGCGGTTCAAAGAGGGAAACGCAGATAAAGCGTTTGTGAGTTTACTTCTTCTTGTCGAGCATTCTCTCGAGTTCTTTTTTTTCGGTATCTTCTTCCTCGGTTTCCTTCAGAACCTCTTCATCCAGGGATTCCTCCTTTTCGCGTCCCGGCTTTTCCTCCTCGAACTCGTAACCAAGTTCCCCGAGCAGATCCTCGCCCTCGGCCTTGCCACCCTTCCTGGCGGAAAGGACTATGGCTACGATAAGGATGCACACGCCGAGGAACATTATCGCAATGTTTCCGGCGGTAAACGAACCTATCCTGCCGCTCTTGAGTTCTTCGATCTGTGAGTTGAGCGCGTTTATCTGCGCGTTGAGCGCGTTGTTCTGCATCTTCAACGCCTGATTTTCCTGCTGGAGTTTGTCGTTATCCTGTCGGAAGCGAGCATTGCTCAATTTCAACTCGCCTATTATGATGGAAAGTTCCTCCGTAGTGTTTGAGGGAAGCGATTCTCTGGGAACCGCAAGCCAGTCAACGATGTTTGTTCCGAGTACCTTGTTGTCGAATTCGTCCAGATGTTCGTTTGACAACACATCCGCATCGCTTAGTATGAATATAAGGCCGTTGCCGAACATCGCTGCCGCACCTACGGCAGGCTGGCTTCCTGACGGGAATGACATCGTGTCGGAATACGTGTCTTCATCACCCATGACGATTGCCTTTGCATTTCCGGAGAGTATAAGTCCATGGCCCTGATAGAACCCGATTTTGCTCACGCCCTGCCTGATTGACCGCATCACGTCCTCGGTGATGAATCTGTCCAGAACGAAATGTGCATTTGAAGTGTCCCCGGATATCGGGTCCGTGGTGTCTACCAGCAATCCATCATCAACGGTAACGCCGAACAGAACGGTAAGTTGATTGGCGTTGTCCGGCGAGCCCCCGTTTATGAAAAGTCCGCCGCCCTTCTGCATGACAAACCACAGCACTGCGGACATCTCCTCAGTCGAAAGCTTTCTCCCAAGTTCCTGTATCGCCACCACATCATAACCCTTGAGTTTTTCCTTTGTTAGTTCGCCCTTGGTTATGGATGCAACATCGTAACCCTTGTTCCTGAGTTCATCGGAGAATTTTGAATAACCGGACTCGATGGTGTATCCGCCGGCCGTGCCGATCTCGTAAAACAATACTTTCTTTGCGGCACTAACGCTCCCGATGGAAGCAACGAGGAGTATAATGGCCAGGATTGCGGCATGCTTTTTCATTTTTGCGGTTAGGTTAAGTTATTTTTATTAGATATATAAATCCGTCAATTCCCGAATCAGAACCTCGGCAAAAGCACTTCGAGTTTTCCGTTGAGATTTATTAGACCGTAACCATTCTTGACAGGACCAATGCTCGCAATTTTGGTTTTCCCGATTCTGTCGATTTTTCCGCCCGCCTCGTGAATGTGCGAGCATACGTTTAGCATGGGTTGGAATTCCTCGATGATTTTTCTCAACCCGGAGCTTCCGGGGTGCAGACCGCTTGCGATTTTGTCGCACTCCGTGTCCTTCGGGGGAAAGTGCGTTGCGAGGATTACTTTTTTGTTTTTTGCATCTTCAAATAACTTTTTCAATTTTTTGTATATGTCATCTTCGGAAAATTCCGTTGGCGTGTTGAATGGCGTGGTGTTTGAACCGCCCAATCCGATAAAAGTTATTCCGGAGATTTCCTCTTTTTTTTCGTGGAGGTTTACGCCGGACTCGCTCAAAACGTTGAGCACGTCAAGGTTGTCGCAGTTTCCGATTATTGCCTTAACATTGAAATCCTTAAAAGTTTCAAGAGCAAATTTCGCATCGTTCTTGTTGCCCTCGATGTCGTGGAAGCCGCCGTGCCCGCTGTAGTCTCCAAGGATTAAAACAAGGTCCGGTTTTTCATCATCCGCGATTTTTTTTACAACCAGCAGTTCGTTTCTGCTTCCGTGTATGTCCGCAACGCACAGGATTTTCATGTTATGGTATTTTATATATACTTATTTATAATTTTTTATGGGATATAATGAAAAAACCTCCTCTAATGTGCATACTGTTTTTTTTGGTTTTATCCCAGACCGTTTCCTCGACAGACTGGTGGCCGACGTTCAGGCACGATGCTGCACACACTGGCTATTCGACCAGCCAGGTCAATCTAACAAATTTTGGATTGAAGTGGAACTACACCGCCGGTGCGGATGTATACTCCTCGCCAACGGTCGTCAACGACAGGTTGTTTGTGGCTTCTTATGAGAACCATAAGCTTTACGCATTGAACGCGAGCACCGGAGCGTTTATATGGAGCTACACCGCCGAGGAAGCCATATCGTATTCTTCCGTTGCAGTCTCCGGTGACGTGGTTTATTTCGGTTCCAATGATAACAGGATTTATGCCCTGAATGCGATTAACGGTTCGCAAATATGGAACTATACTGTTGGAAGTGATGTACTGGCTTCCCCCGTCATTGTAGGCGGAATTTTGTATATAGGCTCCTATGATAACAACGTCTATGCCCTGAGTGCTGCGACAGGGTCGCAGTTGTGGAATTACACCATCGGGGACTGGGTATTTTCATCGCCCGCTGTTGCGGGTGACAGGTTGTTTGTCGGTTCTTTAAATGGTAGGGTTTATGCACTGAATGCTAGTTTCGGTAACCTTATATGGAACTACTCAACCACCGGCATGGTACTTTCCTCACCTGCCGTTGTTGGCGGTGTTGTGTATATCGGTTCCGATGATGATAACGTATATGCACTGAACGCGGTTACTGGCGCGCATGTATGGAACTACACCACCGGGAACGATACGATATCATCCCCGACGGTTGCGGGTGGTGTTGTATTCATTGGTTCTGAAGATAAGAAGGTTTATGCTTTGAATGCTAATACCGGCGCGCATATATGGAACTACACAACCCTGGGGGGTGTGGAATCCTCACCTGCTGTTGCTGGCGGTGTCGTGTTTGTTGGTTCTAGGGATAGCGATATCTATGCGCTGAACGCCAGTAATGGTGCTCTATTGTGGAACTACAATACCAGTTCGTCTGTGTTTTCATCCCCTGCGATTGTTGATGGTACTGTTTACGTCGGTTCCTTGGACCATAATGTTTATGCTTTTAGCGTAACTACCACAACTTCAAGTACCACGACCTCATCAACATCAACCATCCCGGTTAATGATTGGCCGATGTTCCATAGGGATGCTCAACATACCGCTTACTCCACAATGCAGATTGATGCCAGCAGATTGGCGTTGAACTGGAGTTACACTACGGGTAACAATGTGCTATCTTCGCCGGCGGTTGTTGGTGGCGTTGTGTATGTTGGGGCTTATGATAACAACGTGTATGCGTTTAATGCGAGCACTGGTATGCAGTTGTGGAACTATTCCACAGGTGATTGGGTATTCTCCTCACCCACTGTTTTGGGTGGTGTTGTGTATGTAGGCTCCTGGGACGACAACGTATATGCACTGAACGCCAGCACCGGCGTGCAGCTGTGGAACTATTCTACAGGTGGTGATGTTTCTTCACCGGTTGTTTCAATGGGAATGGTCTTCGTAAGCTCGCGTGGCAGTTACAGGGTGTATGCATTGAACGCGAATACTGGTGCACATGTATGGAACTACAGCACCGGAAACCTGATAAGTTCTTCGCCTGCTGTTTCAGACGGTGTGGTGTTTGTTGGCTCCGACAGTAATAAGGTGTACGCATTGAACGCGAGCACCGGTGCACACATATGGGATTATACGACTGGGGAGGACGTGTATTCATCGCCGGCTGTTGCTTATGGAATGGTGTTTGTTGGCTCCATAGACAACAAGGTGTATGCGCTAAACGCGAGCACTGGTGCACACATATGGGATTATACCACAGGGGATTACGTAAAGTCATCGCCGGCTGTTGCTTATGGAATGGTGTTTGTTGGTTCTCTGGACAACAAGGTATATGCGCTGAATGCAAGCACTGGTGCAGAAGTATGGAATTATAGCACGCTGAGTGACGTCTTTTCCTCGCCTGCTGTCGCTAATGGTGTTGTGTTTATCGGCTCCGAGGATTATGCGGTGTATGTGTTGAATGCAAGCAATGGCGTTCATCTATGGAATTATACGACACAGGGCATTGTACAATCCTCTCCTGCAGTTGGAGAAGGTATGCTGTTCATTGGATCTAACGATGATAAATTGTATGCGTTCGGTGTCGAGTCAACAACATCCACAAGCACGACATCAACCTCGACAACAATAGATGAAACCAGAGTTTGGCCGATGTTCAGGCACGATTTAAATCACAGCGGCTATACAACCAGTCCGGTCGATGTGGGTAATTTTGAATTGAAGTGGAACTACACGACCGGAGGTTGGATAGAATCCTCACCTGCGGTTTTTAACGGTGTTGTGCTTGTTGGTTCCTATGATGACAAACTGTATGCGATAAATCTGAGCACCGGCGCGCATATATGGAACTACACAACCGGAAGTAGTATAGCATCCTCATCGCCAGCGGTATCGGAAGGGGTGGTTTTTGTCGGGTCACTCGACAACCATGTGTATGCGCTGAACTTTACCGATGGCGCAGAAGTGTGGAACTACAGCACCGGAGAGAGTGTTTATTCATCCCCCATGGTTGCGGATGGTGTTGTTTTTGTCGGTTCTTTGGGCGGGAAGTTGTGGGCATTGAATGCCTCGACAGGAGCGTATAAATGGAATTATACGGCCGGCGCGCAGATAGTAGCAGGTTCGCCTGCCGTTTCAGGAGGCAGAGTATTCATCGGTTCTTATGACCACGGGGTTTACGCGCTGAACACCCTAGCGGGCGGACAGATATGGAACCACACTTTGGACCAGTCGGTAGCTGCATCACCGGATGTAGCGGGAGATACGGTTTTTGTAAGTTCCACGGTGGGAACGTTCTACGCATTGAATGTTACCAACGGTGCACAGATGTGGAATTACACGACAGGTGCAGGTATATGGTCAACGCCGGCTGTCGCATACGGAATGGTGTTTTTTGGTTCCATGGATAACAGGACTTATGCGTTGAATGTCAGCACAGGGGCACATATATGGAATTACACCACTGGGAACGGTGTGTTTTCCTCACCTTCGGTTTCGTCCGGAGTGGTTTTCATCGGCTCTTATGACAACAACGTTTACGCGCTGAATGCGAGCACAGGCGAACATTTATGGAACTACACCACTGGGGACATTATAGTTTCGTCATCGGCTATTGCGGAGGGTATGGTATTTGTAGGATCGCGAGATAACAAGACGTATGCTTTTGGTTCAGGGGCTACCACCACAAGCACTACGACATCAACAACCTCAACGGTCGCATCAACGACATCCACATCAACATCCTCGACGACAACGACAGTTATCATCGACTGGTGGCCGATGTTTAATCATGATCCGACGCATGCGAGTTATTCCCCGGAACAGATCAACGCAAGAAACATGATATTGAAGTGGAACGCCACCTTCGCGATATCCGGGCTGCTGTCATCTCCTGTGGTCGTTAACGACACCCTGTTTATAGGTTCGGCTAGCGGCACATTATATGCATTGAACGTAAACACTGGTGCGATAATCTGGAATTACACGACAGGAAATTCAATATATTCTACTCCCGCTGTCTCGGCAGGTATAGTTTACTTCGGCTCTGATGACAATAAGACTTATGCGTTGAACGCAATCAATGGTGCGCACATATGGAATTACACTACCGGTGGTACGGTGGATTCCTCACCCGCTGTTGTTGATGGTGTTGTCTTCACAGGCTCGTGGGATGACAACAAGGTTTATGCATTGAATGCGAGCACAGGCATTCCGATTTGGAATTATACCACTAAGGGGCACGTGTATTCCTCACCCGCGGTTTCAGGCGGCAGAGTATTTATTGGGTGCACAAATGGTAAAGTGTACGCATTAAACGCGACGAACGGCGCACACATATGGAATTATACAACCATAAACATGATATTTTCGTCACCTGCGGTTGTTAATGGCGTCGTATTTGTAGGTTCATATGATTACCTGATATACGCCCTGAATGCCAGTACCGGGGCACACATTTGGAGTTACAACACGGGTTCTCCCGTATATTCCTCGCCCGCTGTTTATGGTGATATCGTGTATGTAAGTTCACGTAACAATAACAAAACGTATGCATTGAATGCCACGAATGGTGCGCACATATGGAATTACACAACTGGAGATCGCGTAGATTCGTCACCTGCCATTGTTGATGGTGTAGTTTTCATAGGGTCAGATGATTACGCGATATACGCATTGGATTCGAATACTGGCGCATTGATTTGGAATTATACTTGTTGGGGGCCGGTTTCCCCCCCTGCAATTGCGAATGGCACGGTATTTGTGAGTTCTGGCAGTGCTGTTTATGCTTTCGGTCCCGTGACAACAGTTCAGAGAACAGTTGGTCTGTCCCTTGGTTGGAATCTCATAAGCCTGCCACTCGCAATTCCGGTTGACTGATTATTTAAACAGGATTTCTTTAGAATATACGATGGATATCACTTTTCTCGGAACCGGCGGCGGAAGGTTTGTAACGCTTACGCAGAGGCGTTATACGGGAGGAATATGGCTGGACTTCGGTGAAAAAATCCTTCTCGATCCCGGACCCGGTTCCCTTATACGGGCGTTGCAGTTCCACAAAAATCCGGCAACCTTGGATGCGGTTTTTGTCTCGCACCAGCACCTTGACCACTACAGCGACGTTGAGGTCATAATAGAGGCCATGACCAACGGCGGTAAAAAACAGAACGGCCTGCTCGTGATACCCAAAAATACGCTCGAATACGTTTCCGATTATCATCAAAAAATCATCGAAACAAAGATTCCGCATGCTGATGAACGCTTCAAAATAAAAAATCTGGAGGTTGAAGCGTTGCCCACATACGAACATGCGGATGGTTTCGGATTCAAATTTTTCACGAAAGAGGGGGATGTGACTTACACCTCGGACACCGCATATTCTGACGAACTGATAAAGCATTACAAAAATTCGAAAATCCTTATCCTGAACGTGATTTTTCCGGAGCATAAGGAAATCGGGACGCATCTGAACACAAGATATGCGTTGAAAATCATCCAACAGGTAAAACCGGAACTCGCGGTGATAACGCACTTTGGAATGCAGATGTTAAACGCGAATCCGGAAAACGAAGCGAAGTGGATTGAGGGGCAATGTGGAGTAAAGACCATTGCTGTAAGAGATGGGCAGGTTATCTCTTTGGTTGAGAACACAAAGGGACAAAAAACCATCGAGGAGTTTTAATTGATTTTAATCAACATTTTTGCGAGTGCCAAGGAGTAAATTTTTGATCAAACTTTTCTTAAAAGTTTGTTGTAGTGCCTAATTTTTTAAGTGCTACCGAGCGATTTTAAAATTTAAATTTTAAAAAATTTGGAGGGAGAAACACGACCTCCAAATTAGCGAGTGTAGCACCTGTTTTGATCAAACTTTTCTTAAAAGTTTGTGCTGAACGCGAATCCGGAAAACGAAGCGAAGTGGATTGAGGGGCAATGTGGAGTAAAGACCATTGCTGTAAGAGATGGGCAGGTTATTCCTCTTTCTGAGAATAAAGAAAAGGAAAAACAGAAGACGATAGGGGAGTTCGATTAAGTTTTTTATTGATTATCGACTCCTCTTCGTGCCCGCCTTATCCTATCGGCAACTCGCTTTACTCTTTCGGGGCTGACATCGCCGCCCTGGCTTGCTTCCCTTGAAATTTGCTTCATCCCCAATTGGGCTGCCTCCAATCGCTCCTGAGGAGAGAGTGTACCGGGATCTGCTTCCATTAGCCTTCTAACCCGTTCGTCCTCTAACTCACGATGTCTAGTTCTCCTTGGACTTTCTATGATTCTTGCCATTTAGTTCACCTTTAGAGGCGTATAGTTAATATCGAGAATTGCTTGCTTATAAGCTGTTTATTCGACTGTAACCGACTTGGCGAGGTTTCTTAGCTTAATGTGTGTCAACTATTGTCTTTTGCCCCCTACTCCATTTTTTGTTGTCGGTTTTTTTCAACCATTCTGCGTACTTGTCTATGAATTCCAGCCGCTCCCTGAAATTTTCTTTTTTAAATTTTTCGAGTTCCTTCAAGTCGATTTTTGGGAATTTCATTTCAAAAATTTATCAAAAGCTTTGTTTACCCCAAGTCTGTGTATGAAACCCTCGAATAACTCATTATCCATTTTTCCCTTAAATAGATTATATAAATACCTTGCATCTTCGATATCCTTTTCACCCCCCAGAAAAATCTTGAATGGTATCTGTAATTCAAGTGGCGAAATGTAGAGTTTATTTTTATTTAGCAACACCTTAGTTTTATATTCTGTCGTCCATCTATCGAGTTCGTTTTTTGGGAATTTAAATTCGAAATTAGGAATGAACATACCTTTTCTGGAGAACCGTATGGCATTGCCATTTAACAAGTATTCGTCATAGGCATCTCTTGAATCTTGAGAGTTAACACATTCGAACTTATCGTTGATTTTATCCCAGAGAGCATCAAACTTTTTGAAGTTGTATTTTTTAACAATAAGATCAACATCTTCAGATGCCCTGTTTCTCCCAAAGAGTATTGAAACATAGCCGGATACAATGGCATATTCTATATTTGATTTGTTGAGTAGTGATGTAAACTCCAGCACAAAACAATCAAGTTCGTTGAGTTTCTTATCAAGTTCTATCTTGTTCTTTGAAATTTTTAGCTCCATTCTATTCAACAGTAACCGACTTGGCGAGGTTTCTCGGCTTGTCCGGGTCTATCCCCCGTAACACAGAGATGTAGTACGCAAAAAGATGCAACGGGACTATGTCCAGGACCGGTGTCAGAAGCGTGTCCGTCTTTGGTATTCTGAAATCGCCGGTTTCGCCGACCGTTATCACGTGCGCCCCCCGAGCTTTTACTTCCTGTATGTTGCTCTCTACTTTTTCCCTGAGTTCGTCGTTAGGCACTACAACGAGCACGCATACTCCGGGCTCGAGAAGCGCAAGCGGCCCGTGTTTCAGTTCGCCTGCTGGGTATCCTTCCGCATGGACGTAACTTATCTCCTTCAGTTTCAGGGCACCCTCCAGCGCTGTCGGGAAGTTCAGCCTCCTGCCGAGGAAGAAAAACGTGTGCGTGTTGGCGTACTTTTCCGATAGTCCGCGTATGTTGTTCTCCTTCAGGATTCTTGATATTTTCTCCGGAAGGGTTTTAATTTCGGTCAGAAGTTTTTTAAACACCGTGTCGTTTATTTTTCTCCTCTCTCTTGCCAGCATCAATGCCAATAACGTTATAGACATCACCTGTCCGGTATATGCCTTGGTGGACGCAACCGCAATTTCCGGGCCCGCGTAGATATATGCGGTATCGTCGGAAATCCTGGTTATTGTAGAACCGACAACGTTCACAACACTTCCAACATATGCGCCTTTCTTCTTGGCTGCCTTTACTGCGGCAATCGTATCGGCAGTCTCTCCGGACTGGGAAACGGCGATTACCGCACAATCCCTGTCGAGTGCGTTTGCGGTCGAATAGCGAAACTCGGACGCAACGACCGCCTCCGCATGAATCCCGAACTTTTCCAGGAGGTATTTTCCGACCAGTCCGACGTGATACGCGGTTCCGCATGCGACGAAGTAGATTCTTTTTTTCTTTGAAAGTTTCTTCGCGATTTTTTTAATGTCCCGCATGCCGCTTAACGCGTTTCTTGCCGCATTCGGCTCCTCGAATATTTCCTTGAGCATGAAGTGGTGGTAACCGGATTTTTCCGCTTCCTCCATGCTCCACCTGATTTTTTCGGTTTTCTTTTTTACGGTTTTTCCGGTTTCGAGGTTTTTTACGACAACCTTGTCCTTCTGAACAACGCCGTACTCGAAGTCCTCGAATATTATCACGTTTTTCGTGTACGGGAGAAATGCCGGCGCATCCGATGCGACGAAGTTTTCTTTTTTTCCGATACCAACGAGGAGCGGACTTTCCTTTCTCGCAACCAGTATCTTGTCCTTCTCAAGGGATGAGATTGCGGTTATCGCATAGCTGCCCTTCAGCTCCCGTATCGCGCCTTCAAATGCCCTGAAAAAATCCCCCTTGTAGTGCTCCTCTATCAGGTGAACGATGACTTCCGTGTCAGTTTCGGATTTGAACCTGTGACCGCGCTCCTCAAGTTCACGCTTCAGTTCAAGGTAGTTTTCGATTATGCCGTTGTGTGCTACCGCAAACCTCTCGTCGCAGCCAAGGTGCGGATGCGCGTTCAGTTGCGACGGTTTTCCGTGCGTCGCCCACCGCGTGTGGGCAACGCCGATTTTCGAGGAGATTTTTTTCAGGTTTATCTTTGCCCTCACCTCGTCGACCTTTCCCTTGTCCTTCGGTATGAAAATCCTGTCTCCGGTAATGTAAGCTAAACCCGCAGAATCGTAGCCCCGATACTCCAGACGCTTGAGCATGTCGAACAGAATTTCCGGAGCGTTTCTGTTGCCTATGTAACCAGCAATGCCGCACATTTTGAAAGTAAAAATTTAACCCTTCAACCTCATTATGGCTTCCGCGAGGTCGCCGTTCGTTTCCTCCAGCACTTCGCGGGCCTTTTCTTCCGAGACACCAGCCTGCTCTGCAACCATTTTTACGTCGTCCTCACTTATATCGAGCGCCACTTCACCGGCTTCTTCGGAAACATCGCCAACGACCTGGAACATCTCCTGACCGGAAACGTTGGTCTTTACGACCTGGGGGTTTTTTATGACGATGTCCCTGTCCACGCAACGTATTATGACCTCTTCCGCATTGATTTCATCAAGCTTTATGCCCATGCGCTTCATCATCTTCTTCATCTGTTTCGGGTTGACTCCTGTCGGTAGCATTTTAGTAACTATTCTTTATACCTTGAATATATAAAAATAACATAAGATGAGACTGTTTTTGGCGATCGCCTGCCCTAACGAACTCAAGGAAAGAATAATAAACGTGCAGAGGGAGGTGAAACCGGCGGGGAGTATGAAACTCGTGGAGCGCGAGAATATCCATCTTACTCTTAAATTTCTTGGAGAAGTCAATGATAAAAAAATTCCGGCAATTACCGAAAATCTTAATTTTCTGAACGAAGAAAAAAAATTTAAGGTTATTCTGAAAGGCGTCGGCGCATTTCCGAATGCGGGTCATGCGAGAGTGATTTGGGTCGGGGTGGAGGATGGTGATGTGATTATTAATCTTAACAAAAAAATCGAAGAAGAGTTATCAAAATTGGGATTTGGACGCGACGAAAGATTTCATCCTCATTTCACGATTGCGAGGGTAAAATTCGTGAAGGACAGGGGGAAGTTGCAGGACATATTCGAAAAGTATAAAAATGAGGAATTTTGCAATTTTATCGCTGAAAAAATCGAACTCATGAAGAGCGAACTCACGCCGAAAGGGCCGGTGTATTCTGTTGTGGAGGAATTCCGCTTAGAGTAGCTTTTATATCGCCCGGCTAATTTATAACATATGGCTCCGAAAAAAATCAAAACCGGCGTTGACGGATTGGACAAAATGCTGAACGGCGGCCTTATTGAAGGCCGGCCATATCTCGTGACCGGCGGGCCCGGTGCCGGAAAAACGATTCTCGCGATGCAGTTTCTGGTTGAGGGCACAAAGACCATGGAGAAGGGCCTTTACATCGCGCTTGAGGAGCAGGCCGACGAGCTGAAGTCGAACATGGAAACGCTCGGCTGGGACCTGAGAAACATAAAGATAATGGACACGACGCAGGAAATCGGGACGAAACGCTGGGCCCTGCGTGCGGAAAGTATCGTGTCAAAACCGGAATTGAACCTTACAAACCTGCTGGTTGCGCTCAGGGACAAGATTGCGGCCTATAAGCCAAAACGCATTGTCATAGATTCCGTAACGAGCATGAAGATGCTCTACCAGAACGAGTGCGACGCAAGGCGCGACCTTCTTGCCCTGGTGAATTTCCTCACGAGTGTCGAATGCACAACCATACTCACGGCAGAAACCGGCGACGACAACATACTCATGGAGGAGTTCCTCGCAAGCGGCGTGATAAAGCTCGAGATGATAGACAATAGGGGTGAGGTCATAAACGGCATCCGCATCGAGAAAATGCGCGGAACCGATTTTGACAAACACCTGCGGCCGATGAAGATAACGAACAATGGTATCGTGGTTTTTCCGGATGATTCTGTTTTCAAGTGATTTCTTTAAAACGCTAAAGGGATAGATACCACTAACCGGATAAGGAATTACAAGAATTGCGCGCTCCGGATTTACGTCTCCCTGCTCACGATGCGCATGCCGTTGGGCACGAGGAGTATTTTTTCTTCGGAGATTCTTGCGAGGTCGCCGTCCATGTCTAGACTTGCGTCCCTGAGTTCCTTCACGATTGCCCGAAGTATTGTCTTGTTGTGCAACAGAGCCTTTACGTTCAGAATGACCACGTTACGCCTTTCCAGCTCGCTTAACACGTTGCCGATACCCGTTCCTTCCGCGTCCAGCTCCATTGGTTTCACATAGGTGACGTTCTCGTCCTCTATAATCTTCCCCTCACGTATCGTCATGTCCTTCATGTAGTCCTCTACGTTCACATCCTCGTCACCTGGCCTTGAAGCGCCCAGCAGAGACGTTAAAAATCGTTTGACCATTTTTGCACCCCATCTTTGGATATAGATTACTTACTAATACATTTAGCATATAAATACTTATAAGCTTAAATTCCCTTACTTAAAGTCCATACCCTTCTGTGATAACGGTGGCTGGATTGACGGATATTGACGAGGTTTTTGGTGCCGAACTGAAGGACAGAAAGATTTTTAAGGATTTGCGAGTGTTGTCTCCGCACTATGTTCCGGACGAACTGCCGCACCGCGAGTCCGAAGCCGTAGAGATCACAAAGATAATCGCCCCGGTTCTGCGCGGAGAAAAGCCGGACAACATATTCATCTACGGTAAAACAGGCACAGGAAAAACGTCCGTCGTGAAGTACGTCATCAGGAAACTTGGGGAAATCACAAACGACCCGGAAAAAAACCCCAACAAGATGAAGGTCATGGCTGTGTACATGAACTGCCGCCTGAGTTACAATTCGAAGTATCAGGTTTTGCTGAGAATTCTTAACGATGAGGCACTTAAAGACCCGGAACTGAGAAACAGGCCGCTTGAAGGAACATCGGAAAAAAAACTGCTCGGGGCGTCGCCGACAAAACTATGCGAAAAACTCAAGGCGGTCATCGAAGGCAATGGGCTTGAGATGCTTGTGGTGCTGGACGAAATCGACACGATAAAGGACGTTAATGATTTGATGTACATACTCACGAGAATGAACGACGAACTTGGGAAAGGACACATAAGCATCATCGGCATTTCCAACCGTGCGACGTTCAAGGAAAATCTTGACTCCAGAAGCAAAAGCACTCTATGTGAGGAGGAGCTCGTTTTCAAGGCTTACAACGCGAACCAACTCAGGACCATTCTCATGCACCGCGCAAAACTCGGATTCCAGCCCGGAACCATCGCAAACCCCGAGGTTTCGCTGATTGCCGCGTTCGCTGCAAAAACGAACGGCGACGCCCGCTATGCGCTGCAGCTGCTGCAAAAGTCCGGCGAGATAGCACAGAACGCGGGCAGAAGCAGGGTTACAAGAGAGGATGTCGAAAAGGCCAGGCTCAAGGTTGAAGAGGACATCATGTACGAACTCATAAGCACGCTGCCTGAAAACCAGCAGATTGTTCTGTATGCGGTTGCAGAGGGCGTTGAGAAGGGCGGAAAATACAAGAAACTTGCAGACACACCGAATGACGTGCTTTCTTCGGGCGAGATATACGAGATTTACGAGTCGCTCTGCAAAAAACTGAACAAAAAACCGAGAACCATGCGGTGGTTCAGGGAATATCTGAACGACCTGGAGATGCTTGGCCTCATAACTCTGACAGTATCCGGAAAGGGCGTAAGAGGCAACACATCGTTCATAAGGCTTGGCAGTCCGCCTGCCGAGATAAAGGAGATTATAAGGCAGAGCATGTCGCTGTGATAAGGGAATAAAAGAATAAAATAAAAAAGGGGACAGTTCTGTTAACAACCGAGTATCGGATTATTCGATAATCCAGTTCTCGTCCTGATTGTTGTACAGCCAGTAGCCGTTTCCGGGTTCGAACTGCGTGATGTGTCCGCTGTTCAGGTTTTGCGACTCCTGCATTCCCGGCGGCATAGGCGGTTTCATACCTGCGAAGTTGTCTGCCTTTGCAAAGTTTCTCCAGCCGCTGTCGTCCGCGTTCTTCAGGACCGCTGTCGCGTTATATCCGTAAACGCCGCTGTAGTCGAGGCCGCTTGTGGTCTTTTTTATCTCCACTGACTTAAGCACGGAAGGACCAACAAGGTTCCAGCCTTCGTACACGGGCGTTATTCTCGGCGTCTCCGGTTTTGTTCCTGTCAGCTCTAGTGTAACCGGCTCGTTCACATCTATCCAGTAACCCCTGTCTGGCTCGATGGTATGGATATCCTGCGCGCTTTCCTTCACGCCGTTCGTGTATACGCTCCATCCCTCGCCAGTTTCCCTGTACTTCGTAACGTTCCAGGTGTATATCGCGTTGTAATTGACTCCAGATAACACATCACTGATTCTGGAATTTTCAAGTACCAATGGCGTTGATATGAGATTCCAGCCACTTTTGAGTGCAAGCGTGTAGGAATACAGGGAACTTATGGTCGTAACAGGTTGCTCAATCACGAATGGCGTAACCTCCACGGTTGTGGTTACATACCTTGGCCTGTATACCGCATAACCGGTAACCCCGCCACCGCTTATCCAAGTGCTGCCTGTCGTGTACACGTATCCGCTTTCACCGGAACTGCCCCATACAGGGAATCCGCACGAAAGCATCGGTACATCGCTGTCTTCGACAACTACGGACACAACGTAAATCGCAAGCATCACTATGGTCAGTCCGATTATGGCATGGACTAAACCATCCCTTGCCTGCTTCCTTGCGCCCGCGTCGTCACCGGCTGCGGTCCACTTCAGTCCGTTCAGGACCATTATGATTACCGCAACCCCGGAGGCAACCAGGAATAGGATTGTTATGACCGTGCACAGAATCCTGCTCAGCTTCTCTCCGAAGATGTCGCCTGCTGATTCTTGGGCAAAAGCTACAGTGCTTAAAAAAACGCATACCAGTATCGCATAGAGTTTATTCCTCATTTTGCTCACTGTTATGGATATATCTTTTATAGAGATATACCTTTATTTTTTGCTCACTGTGTACGAATAACCTGTTTTTCCGGTTACATACCCAGTTGGCATGCCTGCTGATGTCGTGTA
>CAZEGI010000025.1:8533-15641 GCA_964512105.1 uncultured archaeon | reverse complement strand
TCGTCGTCCCAAATCCTATCTGCCACGCCGTTACTGAAGGTTACGGTTCTGTTCAAAACTCTCTCGATGAACGCCCTTTCCACGTCCCATACATGCTCTTCATAAAAATCAACATGGGCGCGCATTAATGCGGATTCCCAATAACCCGAACCTCTGCTCTGCGCTTCTCTTTCCATTCTTCTGCGGGGTTCATCATCTAGCACGAACCTTGACGCGAGTCCGACTTCCAGTCTGACTCCGTCTAGATCATGTGGAGCGAGCATAAGCAACCTGAAAAGGTCTCTGTAATGCTGTGGTGTTAATTTACCCCCACATTTTTCATGGAACCTCACATATTTTCCCACGATGTCCGTATCTTCGAAGTTAAATGCGACTGTACCCTGGATACCCAAAACCTCCGGTTTTAGTATGATTGCGCAACTTGGGGCACTCGTATTAGTAAGGGAAGCGCTCGCTATTCCCTTGTTGAGATACATGAAATCCTCATTTCTCAAACCTTGCTGTTCCACCACACCAATTTCCCCAGGCAATTCTCTGCCCATGAGCATACCTCTCACTCTCATATCTAAGGACTGCCTGATTGTTCGCGATAAGAGTGTTAAGGGAGCTCCCCCGAATAAGAAATCAGACAGTTTTGTTCCATCAGGATCGAAATATATGATGTGATAAATATCCTCCAACCCGAAGAGTTGCGTGAGAAGTCCCCGTGCTTCGGCTTCCTTCTTAGGCGTGAACGAACTTCTACTTTTTGTTTTTCCGTAAACGGAACACATGAAATCCGCATTCGCTTCGAAATCCACGCCTGAAACAACCTCGGGCACATTTCTCCTTTTAGTATTCAACCTCGTGCATAATTTTGCAACATCCTCCCCCTCCATTAGGGAAGGCAATCCTGACTCTTTTTTGTGTTTCAGCGACATTTTACGCACCTTTATTCTTAACCAAGAGTTCCATAAATTCGTAACCCTCGCGCAACCCGTACGCCCCTTTTTTCTCGATTTCCCTCTCGGAATATTTTTCAACGCCGTCGCCCTTTTCGTTTGTGGTGTATATCGCAAAGGGGACGGCGTCTGCGGTGTGAGTTTTGACGGGAATCGGAGTTGGGTGGTCAGACATCACAGCAATTTTAAATTCCTTTCCTTCCAGCGCGTTCATTATTCTTCCGACGACCAGGTCAACGTCCTGTATCGCCTGGATTTTGTGTTCTATGCTTCCTTCATGCCCCGCCTCGTCCGTTGATTCGATGTGCACGAAAACGAGGTCGTTTTTTTCCAGCGCTTTTACAGCGTAATCCGCCTTGCCCTTGTAGTTCGTGTCCAGGTAACCGGTAATGCCGGGAACGTCCACAACCTCCATCCCTACGCATCTTGCAATCCCACGGAGGATGTTAACCGCAGATATCATCGCACCTTTCACGCTGTACTTGGCCTCGAATTTTGGCATTCTCGGGAATTTGCCCGGACCCCACGGCCATATCATGTTTCCGGGATTTTTTCCCTCGGAGATGCGTTTTTTGTTTATCTCATGTTGCTCAAGAATTTCCACCGACTTCAGTGTGAGTTTGTTGAGCATTAAAGCGGTGCTTTCCGCATCGTCGCTCAATGGCTTTATGAGGTTTTTTTGTATTTCCTGGCCGACGATGTCGTGCGGCGGCTTGCAATTTAAATCCACGGAGTAATCGTTTCTTAACACGAGAAGGTGCCTGTAACTTACACCAGGGTAGAAATTTATCTCCTTTCTTCCAAGATTTTCGTTCACGAAATTTATAAGTTTCTCTGCTTCTTCGTTTGTTATGTGCCCGGCGCTGTAGTCCTTGAGGACTCCGTTTTCCTCGGTTATGAGGTTGCACCGCATGGCGATGTCGTTTTTTGAAAGGTTCACGTTCATGTTCGCTGCTTCCAATGGACCTCTGCCGGGGTAATACTTTCGCGGGTCGTAACCCAGCAGGGAAAGGTTCGCAACGCCGCTGTCCAGGGGGAAGTTTTTGTAAAGTGTCCTCAACATACCGCACTTTCCGTTCCTTGCGACAAAGTCGAGGTTCGGGGTTTTGGCATACTCCAAGGGCGTTCTGTCCCCGAGTTCTTTTATGGGGTAATCTGACATGCCGTCCCCGACAACAATCACGTATTTCATCTCTTATACTATTTCGTAATAAGTGATTAAATAAAATGGAAATCGCCCTGCGACCCTTTAAACCCGAAAACGTAAAAAAAATCCTCGAACTTCACGAAAAACATGCGGAATGCTTCGAGGATTTTGAGATTACGGAGCAGTTTATCTTGGACATCACGCAGAGACGCGACTTCAGGATTTTTGTCGCGGAGTTAAACGAGGTTGTGGGTTTCGCGGGCGTCTTGTTTCAGGAAGGCGTAGGCAGGGCGGAACTCGGCCCGATTGCAATTGACCCGGAATGCAAGGAGAACGGAATAGGGACAAAACTCGTTTATCGGGTTTTTGATTTTTTGAGGGAAAAAAAAATCAACCGGGTTATAGTGAAAGTTAAAGTGGACAACAAATCGGGCTTGGAATTTTTCAGAAACCTCGAGTTTGTGCAGGAAGGTTATTTCAAAAGATACACGCACGGGGGCGAGGATGTCCTGCAATTGGTGAGGTTTTTGTGATGGATGTAGATTAGTTTAGTGAGGACAGATAATTATAGATTTACATCTGGATTACCAAGCAGAACTTGTCCTTCATAATTATTCCATAATGCTTCCGCTATTTTAAAGGATTCCGAATCTAGATTCCTAAGGATTTTTTTGATATTTTTGAGTAGTTGTCTTTTTGAGTTTTCGTTTGCATTAGAAGTAGAGTTTCCTTTTATTATTGAGATAGGAACAAGATTAGACGGCTCTAAAAATAATTTTGCAGTATTGTCTCTTAATGGATTTGTAGTACATCGGATATCCACATAAAATTGAAAAGGTCTATCGTAACCTATAAAACAACCATATCTAGTATCCTTTGTACATTCCTTTCCTAATTCCTTGGCAACATGACAAGATCTTGCATAAACGATTCTCTCCCTGAGCAGATCATCATTTATCCCTACTTTTACTATCTCTTCCTTATACCCCTCTATCGCATTACTTGAGCCATGCCCGTTGAATACAATCATCTTGTAATCCAATTTTGTGATAACCTCCTCAAGTCCCTCTCGGGTTACTTTCTCATCCTTCAATCCCTTTAGCTTAATTCCCTTATCGTCTGCTTCTTCTTCGATCTGTCGAGAAAACTGGGATAGATATTCTGTAGTATCATCATATCGAGGAAGAGTGATAATCAATCCTTTTCTCATCTTAAACAGAAGCAATGGCTTTTGTAAATTCTCCTCGTGCAATTGCTTTCATAAAGGAGAGATGCGACTCGATAATCTGTTTACCTATGTCATCTTCTTTTCGGACATGTTCTATTAATTCGTCTCTTGTTAAACTTTTTCCACCACCTATAGAAAGCTTTAGATTGGATGGGAGAGTCTCTATTCTCATTATCACTGTTTCTTTTAGTTCTCTTTCAATTTCTTTAGTCATATTATCTCTAGCTCCTCCAATATTTTTAAGATTTTCTTCCCTAGTTGTGTATTATCTTTTATCTCTATAAAGGCAGAATTCCAGCTATAAGGTTTTTTATCAACAACTATTATGATATCGCTTCTTATACTTTCGGGGATGTCTGCATAAATCTTAAGAAATTTAGCCCGTTTATCCTCCATAATTTATTATTAGCGGGTTGGTTATTTAAATTTGTGCAGGAGGGTTACTTCAAAAAATACACCCGTAAGGGGGAAGATGTCCTGCAGTTGGTGCGGTTTCTGTAGTTAGGTTTTTTGCCTTTTTCTTGCCGCTGTCAGCCCCTCCGGCGAGAGTCGCTCTAAAGCTGCTTGTCCATGTTGTCTGACAAAGTCGAGTATCCTTTCCGACGGTTCTCTCAGTTTCCCACCCAACGGCTCTCCTGATTCCGTAAGTGCGATGATTGCGGTTGATGCCCCGATGCCCGAAACGCATATTGCGCCAACGGCATTTCCGAGACGCCCGCACTCTTCCAGCGGCAACTCTCTGGCATAACCCGCAAGGAATCCCGCGATGAAAGAATCGCCACCGCCTGTGGTGTCCCTGACGTTTCTTTTGCCTATGTTGTAGGCAGGTATCATGTGTCTCTCTTCCGCGGTTTTTATGAAGCAGCCCAAGCTGCCGAGTTTTACACCCGCGACCTTTACGCCACTCTCGAGGAATACATCCGACATTCTTTCCGCGAGTTGCTCTATCTGTCCCAGTGTGAGTTCTTCGATAGGAACATTTCCCGGCGTTGCAACACCGGTTATCGCCCTGGCTTCTTCAAGGCTTGGGATGAATATGTCCGTGTGTTTTAACGCGGCAACAACTGTTTCCTGACCCTCTCGGTTTCCATGGGCCGCGTGTCGCCTGCGGTTTCGAGCGAGATTATCATGCTTGGGTCGCGTCTTTTCACCTCGCCGAGAAATCTGCCCATGTTGCTTTGCAACTTCGGGAGAATGCCGAAGTAACCGACCTGCAGGATTCTGCCTTGGGTTATGTATTTATAAATATCGTCCGTAATATCCCAGAAGGAAAGGGCACCATGACCGCCGGGGTAGTGGATAAAACTCCGTTCCCCGTCCGATGAAACCATAACCATCGTGGCGGAGCTGTGTATTCCCTCTCTGTGGATTACGCCGTCGGTATCAACGCCGTTGTTGGCCAGCGCGTTCACAATGAAGTCCCCAAGACCATCCCTTCCCCCCTCACCGATCATCGCGACTGCTCCCGTATCTATACCAAGACGTGCGAGCGCGATTCCCGTGTTGCAGACGTTTCCGCCCGTGTGCAGTTGAGCATCGTCTATCATGACAAGTTTGCCCCTGCCGGGCATTTCATCAACAGGTTTTCCAATAAGGTCGCCAACAACTAAACCCATGGTAACAACGTCGAATTTTTTGGATTTCCTGAGAAGGTCAAATTTTATCATTTTGTGGTATCCCTCTGTCGTATTGATTAAATATACGCCAGTCTGTAATAAAAATAAAGTTCATTGAACGTCCATACAACAACATGACTTACGACTTATGTCAAGAACCACGAGTCAGATATCAGTGGCATGAAGACATCTACGAATGGTTCTTGGCAGCAGACTTTGGCCACCAGTCTAAGACTGGTGGAAAAGTCCTAATTTTTAAGGGTGTTTTTTTAATACATAACAGATTAAAATGAAGACGCGGTTCTTGGCAGTAGGCTGCTTACTGCTGCTGTTAATTTCGGTTGTTGAAGCAGCTAAGGTTATCGACCTGGAGGTTGACCCGACATCGCCGAGGTTGAACAAAGCATTCAAACTCGTTGCCAAGTTGAGTGGCGAAACGTGCAACATGTATCTCATATTTTCGGTAGATGACGTAAATTTCTCATCAATCACCCCCGGTTGCGATAGAGAGGAGGTCGAGTCGAAGGACTGGAACTGGGACACGCGCTCCCTAGAATGCGGCATACACACTGCAAAGGCGGAACTGGTGAATATAGGGGACGGCGAGGTAGTGAGTTCGCTTAGTATGGACCTCGTGCTGGGGAATCCACCAAATATCAGCGTATCTCCCGAGCGCCCTATTCCGAAGAAGCCGCTCACCATCACGATTACCGACACCGATGGGACTGCCATAAAAAACCTGAACGTGGAGTTATACAACGAACGCGAGAACAAGAAGGAACTGATTGAGGCGACGAACGCCTCGGGACAGACAATCTTCAAGCCGAGCACCTCCGGGGAGTACAAGCTTTCCATAACAGGCACGAAATACTGTGGCACTAAGCGATTCTGGGTAAAGAGCAACCTTACCATAGACGGTCCACACCCTGAAAATCCCGTGGTGGGCGACCAGATATCGCTTGCGGTTCCGATGGGTATTGGTGTGAAGTATATGGATTCCGAAGGCAATGTTTACCCACAACGAACGATAAGCGGTGGCGTCAATTTCACGATAAACACGCCCGGCACGTACACGCTCATCATAGGGGAACTCAGCATGGATTACTGGGGCATAAACAAAACGCTTGTGGTTTCCGACAGGTCAACGCCGAGCGTTACGATAACCCCGGAGATGCCAATCGTGAATGAACAGGTGAACATTACGGTCAGTTCGGGTGGCAGTAAAATAGCGGATGCCAAAGTCACCATAACCAAACCGGACGGAATGTCCGAGGCAAGAAACACATTTTCGGACGGAACGGTAAGTCTCATACCTACGGACCTAGGTTCATACACGATAAAGGTCCAGAAGGTGGGCTACACCACCATAGAAAAAACCATCATTATCAAAAACCGGTTCAGGGTAACGCTGCCGAAGGAGATTAAAGCCAACGAAAAGTTTACGATAAACGTAAGGGATGCACAGGACCTGCTCGTTACTGGAGCGACCGTGGGCATAGACGAGCTTGGCACGGCAGGGAGCAGCGAGAACGGAGGGTTTGAAACCGTAGTTGCGTCACCGGGAACGTACACCATCAGCGTCAAGAAAACAAATTTCTGGGATTACACTGAAAAAATAAATGTTCTTGGTGAACTCGGAATTTCCCTAAGTCCGGAGAAAATCGAGCTTGGCAGTATCACAACCGTGTCCGTGAAGGACAGCGCGGGCAATGCGGTTTCCGCGGATATTAAGATTACTGGTCCGGAAGAGATTATCGTACAGGGCGATACCTATGTTTTTACGCCAAAGAATGTCGGAACCTACACCGTAACCGTAACGAAGGAGAACTTCGGGGCAACAACAAAAACATTGGAGGTCGTTTACAGGGAGGTGGTTCTGGACACCCGGGCGGACGGCAACAACCTCGTGGTGAATCTCTCAAGCCACGGCACGCCTCTTGCGGGGATAAGCGTGAGGATTGAAACAGACGAAGGAGTGCGAGAAGCGGTCAGCGATGCCAACGGTATTATCACCTTCGAGATAACCGAGAGCGGAAACGTCACGCTGATAGCAAACCCGGGCAACCAGAATTCGATGTACGAGTCAAAAACGCGCGTAGAGGCAGTCGTCAAGCAATACGACTGGTTATGGGTTGTTGTGATAGTGCTCGTTGTCATCGCGATTGCATTGCTCATG
>CAZEGI010000025.1:3133-8433 GCA_964512105.1 uncultured archaeon | reverse complement strand
GATTACGTATGACGGTGTCGAGGTCTTCGATGGCAATACGGACTCGATAACAGTAAACAATGGTGATGATTACAGCATCGTAATAAGTTCCTCAAGGTTCGATTCCGCAGAGTGGGACGACGACCTCAGGAATTATGAGTGCGGGGAACACACCTTCAAGGTCGAGGTGGATGATGAGGACTATGAAGACGATTTGGAATTCCTGAGCGACAGCAAAAGTATTGAAGACGTTGAATTATCGCCCGAAAGCCCTGCACCGGATGAGGAGATAACCGCGAAGGTTTACGACGACGATGGCGACGAACTCGAGGATGCCAAGATAAAGGTTACGAGATTGGGGACAGATGAGGAGTGGGACACTGACGATGAGTTTTGGAATGTCGGGTATACCAATAGCGACGGTGAAAAGACCTTCACCCTCACAAAGAAATGGAAGGATGCTTATGGCGCGTTCCAGATTGATGCATACAAAAGCGAGTACTGCAAGAGAACCGTTGAACTCCTGATATATAGGAACATCACTATAGGCGACCCGTCGCCCTCAACACCAAGGGCTGGGCAGACGATAACCATTCGGATTACGGATGATAAAGGAGATGGAATATCTGGTGTTAAGATAACCGTGAGCGGCCCGGGGATGAGCCCCGCAACATATACCACAGACAGAAATGGTTATGTTCCCTTTACGGTGAGCGGTGCCGGCGACTACAGCATATACGCTGAAAAATCCGGATACCCGTCAAAAACGAGAACAATCACGGTTGCGTCCAAGGCAACGCCGGATGTTTCAATATCCACGCTGGACCAAGCGGTCGGCAGTAGTATCACGATAACCGTAACATCCGGTGGAAGCGCAATCGCTGGTGCGAGTGTTACGATAACGAAACCAAACGGCGACTTTGACAAGTTCACAACCTCGTCTTCAGGCACCGTAAGTTACACACCCGCATCGGTGGGTTCATACAGCGTAAAGGTCGAGGAGCCATCCTACACGACATCAACGACCAGCTTCAAAGCGCACGGCACGCTCTCTGTAACAACCTCGCCTTCAACCCTGAAGGCAGGCGATGCCGTAACGGTGCTTGTAAAGGACCAGTCGGGTCTGGTTGCACCCGGAGTAACGGTATCCACTGCCGAAGACGCGAGTATCACCCAGGTGACAGACGACAGCGGCATTGCAAAGTTAACGCTGCCGGATGCAAAAGCCTACACCATAACAGCCAAGAAGACCGATTATGCGGATGGAACTGCAAGCGTAACACCGAGTGGCGGTGCGCTCAGCATGACCGTGAGCAAAACCGAGATTTCTCTCGGGGATGAAACCATTATAACGGTCAAGGACGAAACCGATAAGGAGATTTCCGTAACAATCGCGATAGAGGGTCCTGAAAGCACGACCGTTACCGACAAAACCTACACGTTCAAACCGGGCAAGGCAGGCAGCTATACCATTACTGCCAGCAAAACCGGATATACAACCGCGACAGACAGCGTGAAGGTTAGCCCGCGTCCGGTGGATATCGCAACAGAGGTAGAGGACAGCACGCTCTTTGTAACGATCACCAGCGGGAACGCCACGGTATCGAACGTTACGGTGAAGGTTGAAACCGAATCCGGCTGGGGTGAATCCTCAACGGACGCATCCGGCGTTGCGATGTTCAACATCGAGGGAACCAGCGGCAAGATTACGGTTTCCCTGAGCGACCCGAATTACCTCTCAGCCACGAAGACCGTGGAGGTCGGTTATACCAAGAAGGTCATGATAGCTGCTGGCGCAGTGGTTTTAGTTATAGTTGTAGCTCTAGTGCTACAGAGAAGCAGGAAAAAATCCATTTTCAAGCAAGGCAGATCGCGCCTCTAAAAAATCGGAACAAACTGGATTTCGAATAACAGGGGTATATTAACCGGTAAATCAAGTCGCGCCTCTTACTTCGCCTCGCTCAGCACGTTCCCCGTGCCGATGAGAAGCTTTGCTGTTTTCTGGGTGAGCGGCTTCTTTATGATGCTGACCTTCCATGAGCCCTTGTCCACCTCGAACCCCATGACCGCGTCAGCAATCATCTTCATGGTTTCCTCAACCTCTGCGGAGTGCATGCCCTTCTGCAGTATGAACAACCCCGTGTAATCGTCGCTTTTGAACCTGCCGGTCGTTATCCTGAGGAATTTTTCGCAGATGTCCGCATTCGTGTAAAGCAACAGCGTGGATACGGAGTCCACGACGAGCAGGCCGCCCCCCTTGAGTTCCTTCCTTGCGGTGTTGAGCGCGATGTTTACCTCCGTAAGGTCCGACACGGAGCTGCAGTTCAGGACGTACGGTTCGTCCAGGGCCTTGCCGGTCACGTACTCGGTATAAACGTCCACGTATCTCACGAGGTTCTTTTTCTCGAGATTTTCGTTGTCAACGCCGAAGTAGCTGAGTTTTTTTCTTATGTTGAGCGGGGATTCGTCCAGGCAGACCCAGATGAGCGGAAGGTTCCTTCCGAGAAATTCCTTTGCCATGCGGAGCGAGAACGTCGTCTTGCCGGAGCCCACCGGCCCGTAGAGGAGTATCGGAACTCCGATCGGGATTCCTACGGATTCCTCAGCTGATTTTTTTTCGGTCATATTCTGATTCTTTCGATTATGAACCTGCATGCACTTTCGCCCACCTCGGGGCATTTCAGCTCGCGCGCGAGATAGGTTTCGCTCTCCAGCTTTTCAGCGATTCCCGAGAGTATTCCGCCGATGAACCAGCACAACGGCAGGTCGCTACCGGGCACGGATTCAACCGTGTTTTTCGCAACAACCTCGATTTCTTCGCCGGTCTTCAGGTTGTTCACTGTCATCAGCCCGTTTTTCTCAAGAAATGAAATCGCTTCCTTCATCGTCCTGAATTTGTTTTTCTCCGCAAGCATCACGCCAAGATTCTTGCCTATCTTGTTCGCAATCGCCTTTGCAGCGCCCTTGCTGCCGGTCACCTCCTCAAGCGCCTCCTTGAGGTTTTTCATAATCTCGTTGGCTATGAGTTCGTCTGGCTTCATTTTTTTGTTGTCAATGTAAAAACGCATTTATCGCCTTCCATCTTTGCTGAAATTTCGTATGCTTTTCCAATGCCATGTGTTATTCCCGCCAAGAAACCCCTCACGAGGCTGCGCATGTCCGCACTGGATGCGACGTCCCTGTCCTTTACGGTAACCAGCGTCCTTTCGTTTTCCGTTTTAACTTCAAAGTCATCAATCAGGCCGGATTTCTTGAGTACGCTCAGGTAGCAGCCCAGGTCCTTTCCGCATTCCCTCTGCTGCGTGCGCGCAAGGCTGGTTCCGGTTTTTTCGCCAACCCGGTAGAATACCGAATCCGTGCTTTCCCTCATGACCTCGTCCAGATAAGCCGCAGAAACCCCGACGAATTCCTTTACCAGATACATCGAAATCACTCCGTGTACGCCTTCATCATGGGCATGAGCTGCACACCTTCCGGAAGAATGTCCATCACGTGCCGGTTCACCGAGTGCTGAATCCCGCGCATCTTTACGATTTGCAGGGTTCTTAGCAGTGCGCCTTTGCGCTCGGACCTGTCGAGTTTCAGTATTCCATCCGAGATGAATTCTTCAACGCCGAACACCGAGTAACCCGCACGGTCTGCCGGAACCTCGCTCGTCATGAGCGTCGTGCAGTCCAGGCCCGCAAGTATTGTTCCAAGCTCGAATATGAACTTCCGTATCCTGACCTCCTCCCTGAGGTTGTAGCATATCGCGGTTATTGAATCAATAGCCAGCCGCTTTGCGTCCGTTGCCTCGACCACCTCTTCAATCGCATTCATCAGCGTTTCCTGCTTCTCGAAAAGCTGCGACTCGTCCTTGATTTTGAGCATGTCCGCAAGCATCTTGAGGCTGAGCAGATTGACTTTTTTGCCGTCCACCAGGGATTTCTCGTAATACTTCAGCCCCTCAAGGTTTTTCAGCGTCTTGAAGACGGGCTCGGTCATGGTTATGTAAACCCCGTTCTCCCCGTGTTTTTTGGCACCGTTGAACAAAATTTCCTCGCACAAAATGGTTTTTCCTGTTCCGCTGTCTCCGGAAATCAAAACGGTATGCCCGCGGGGTATGCCACCATTAAGAATCTCGTCCAGTTTTGCAATTCCAGTCATGCATCTTTTTTCGTACATGATTATCAATTCGTTTAGGGATTAAAAAACCGAGGTTTTTTATACTGGGTTACATATCTTAAACATGATGAGGCAGATGAGGCCGGTGAGGTTAACGACGAACGTTTTCGGCGCGTTCGCACTGAAGGACGACCGCATAATCGAGAAGGTACTGTTCCCGAAAAACGCATCCGTTGTCGCGAAAAAACTCGCCCAGACGAGCAGTTCCATCTGCGATGAGGAAGCGCAGCTCATAAAAAAACTGCTCAAAACGGGCGTGAACGGGGTGGCCGTAAAAAACACGAGCAGGTTCTGGGGCCACGACCTTAGGATAAAGTTTCTCGAAGACCGTGAGGGCGTCGTGGACGTTTTCGAGATAGCGGGAAAAATTGGGATAAACGACACGGATGCCAGAAAACTCATATTTGAAGTAAATTCGGAGCTGACCAAGCAGGAGTTAAAAGTCATTGAGCACGACAGGGTTCTGATACAGGCCGTCAATTCTTTAGACGACCTTGAAGAGGTCGCGAACCGACTGGTTGAGCGGCTGAGGGAGTGGTATTCGCTGCACTTTCCGGAGCTTGACCATCTCGTAAGCAAGCACGAGACCTACGCGGGACTCATAGACGCATGCGGCAGCCGGAATAACTTTGATGAAAAGGTCAACCTCGATCCGGAATTCAGAAAAAAAATCATAAACGCTTCAAAGGAATCACTCGGTGCGGAATTTTCCGATGAGGACATCAAAGCGGTTAGGAACATAACGAAATCCCTACTGCAACTTTACTCCGCGGGAACGGAAATTGAGAGGTACGTGAAGGAATCCATGGACGACATTGCACCAAACATTTCCGCGCTCGCCGGACCGCTTCTTGGCGCAAGGTTAATCGCACTCGCCGGAAGTTTGAAACGGCTTTCGCTGATGCCTGCCGGAACAATCCAGATTCTCGGGGCGGAAGACGCATTCTTCCGGTTCCTGAAAACCAAAAAGAAACCGCCGAAGCACGGGATAATATTCCAGCTGCCGGAGATAAGGTCTGCGAGGAAGGAGCACCGCGGGAAACTCGCAAGGACATTCGCTGCAAAACTTGCCTTAGCCGCAAAGGTTGATGCGTTCAAAGGCAATTTTGTTGGCGACAAACTGCGCGAGGACTTCATGAAGAGGGTCAGCAGGCTGA
>CAZEGI010000025.1:0-3033 GCA_964512105.1 uncultured archaeon | reverse complement strand
TGTCCATCAGAAGCTACCCTTGTCATCAAATATCAGCCTGGGTCGGTGTCATCATCTGAACATTAATTATATTACACAATCACTTATATCTTATTATTTTAACAACCCTTACAGATTCAGTAAATCCTCGATGGTTGCCAGATACTCCTTTAGCTCTGATAACTGCTTGTCACCCATATGCGCAACCCTGAATGCCTTTCCTTTCAACTGGCCATAACCATTAGAGAACTGGTAACCCCTCTCCCCCAATTTTGTGCTTAGGTCAGCAAGGTCAAAATTCTTACTATTCTTTGCGCATGAAACCGTGTCTGATGAGCACCAGTCCTGGGTGAAAAGCTCGAAGTGTTTTTTCATCCATTTTCGCGTGTAATCCGCCATTTCCCTGTGGCGCTTGAACCTTTTTTCCAAACCTTCTTTGTTCAGAATCTTGTCGAGCTGGTAGTTCAATGCGTTTATCTGCGGGATCGGTGGAGTTGAGGGAGTGTTGTTTTTTTCATCATACTTCAGATACCGCAGGAAATCGAAGTAGAACCCTTTATTCTTAACTTCCTTCGAGCGGTCAAGCGCTTTCTGGCTCACCGCGACCATTGCAAGTCCAGGAGCAACTGCAAAACACTTCTGGGTTCCGGTTACCATCACGTCAATGCCGAGCTTGTCAACCTCGATTTTCACTCCAGCCATAGAGCTCACACAGTCAACGCAGAAAATGACGTTGTTGTCAGCGCACAGCTTACCAATTCCTTCCAAAGGCGTCATTGCTGCAGTGCTGGTTTCATTGTGCGTCACGAATAACGTATCATATTCGCCGGAATTCAGTTTGTCTTCAAGTTGCTCCGGCTTTACAGCAGAGCCCCACTCGATTGGCAATTTGTCATAAGGTTTGCCATATGCTGCTGAAATTTCCGCCCAGCGGTCAGCGAACGCCCCGTTACAGACATGAAGTGCCTTCTTGTTCACGCAGTTCAGAACAGCGGCTTCCATCCAGCCTGTACTTGAGCATGTTCCAAGAAACACACGATTGTTCGTGAACATCAGTTTTTTGAGTTTTTCGACGGTCGCCTGGTGCAGTGCAGCATATTCCTTGCTACGGTGCCCTATCATGGGCTCAGCCATCTTGGCAGAGACATCGGGTAAAACATCGACAGGTCCGGGTATGAAGAGTTTTTTTGCCATGATACCACCGTTTAATTATTCACCAAAGTGCTTAAAAATCAGTTAATGCCCCAGTTCCGCAAGAGTGTGCATGTCGGGCAGCAGGCGCACATTCGGCTCCTCACCAGTCACTAACCTGTGATGCGCAATTGCCAAATCAACGATGCTGGATGCGGATTCGCCTATTTGTTCATGCAAACCGCCAAGTTGTAAAGCCCTCAAACCAAGAACCGTGAGCCTTACATCGCCCAACTGTCTGCGAACATCTGGGTGTAATCTGTCAGTAATGTCGGGGCTCATCTCGCTCAGGAACTCCGCCACCGGTCTAAAAAGAAGGTCGTGCTCGTAGTCTGATTCCTGTCCCGGCCCATAAACGCCGCGGAGTTTTTTCTCGTAACCTGCCAGAGGAATCGGCGTGCCTGTTATTTCTGGAGGATAACCATCATTCGTTGTGCCCAGATACACTGCTCCGAACTCTTTTAGTATTCTCCACAGCCGGATGGTTCTCTGACCGCCTTCGCCAAGGTTTCCTTCGGCTTCAAATTCGTCTTCTATATACTGATACCATTCCCCCAATATCCTGTTTCTGTGGGCCCTTAATCTTCTTACCACGTCGCCAAGGTCCCTAACATCTGCGACGTCCTCGACTATGGCATCCATATTTGCCCTCGCAAGAGACTTTAATTTACAGAGATGGACATAGGTTGCGGGCGTTGAAAGTCCCCCGACCTGTTTGTCTGAGAATATGCACGGGTTGAAAACCACTCCAACCCTACCGTCGATGTTGCCCGGCAATATCTGGTTGTCGGGCCTGTTCGTCGCAAGGTCATTTGCAAGCGGCCGCATTGCAGCGAGGAATTCGTAACCCTTTGCCCTTTCCACGCATACGACCAATACGTCAGAAGGTTTTGTTATCGGGCCGCGGTATGCTGAGAATATCAGCCCTGCCGCTTCCTCCCACCCCTCACCTATCGGACCAATTATAAGGTCATGCGGGGGTTTGCCATCTCTGTAGTAATCTAAAACAACGTTCACGGATACGGGATCCATCCTTAGTTGACCGTTAGCCTTGGCTTCTTGTAGAACGCCTAACGCTGCTCCCTTAACTGCTCTGAAAAACCCATTGTCCTCGAATGTTCCCGGCAGCGTCGTTGGGGATGTAAGCATGGCTGGGGAATGCGTAGAAAAATTACCTTTACCGCCAATGCCGATTATGCAGAACTTGTAAGGTCCGCCGCTTGCGCCCATGTAGGGATGAAGGTCCACATCTGCAGCAATAGCAATCGCCTCATGCTCGAGCATTACTTTGTTTACCTGCACCGGTCTTCCAAGCAGTTGGGTATCCATGTCCACAATGTCAACGTCCCACTTGTGCTGCAGAACCGGATAACCTGTTCTTGGGTCGCGTTGAATGTGAAATCTGTCTGCATTCTCCTCCAGCCTTGCGTATTCCTCTCTCCCAAAAAATCCGCTGAAATCGTGCCTTGTTTCGTCCTCGACCATCGTCTTGTGCGTTCCGGTTCCTGTAATCAGCGTTATCTTCTGCGGAAGCGTGCCTTCGGCTTCCATCTCCTCGCAGAGGTCGAGCAACGCCTTCAGCGTAGCCCTTGGCGTTGTCCTCGGTCTTGTGTCGTCAGACAATACGAACAGGACACTTTCAGGATACCTGCCATTCTGGCGCTTGAATTCCTCAAACAGCTGTTCCCTCAAACCATCTCTTATTTTTCCGGCAACATAGTCCATAATCGCATCGGGGCCGTGTTGCGCAACCTCATCAATCTCTGTAAGAACGCGAGGCGGCGTTTCAAAACCGACGCCCCTGAGAATTTCCGTTCCTCTGGGAAACCTTACGTCTATTCCGCCCAAGGTATCAAGATGCAC
>CAZEGI010000024.1:0-17246 GCA_964512105.1 uncultured archaeon | reverse complement strand
CTACTACGCATTTCAACATTAAATATCCCCACCGAAGCCAGATACATTTTTAAGTTTCAAAATCCATATTCTAAAGGGTGGCTGCTGGGAGACGTATGGAACATCACAAGAAACTAGACACCCTCATAGAATCTGAAGGTTTGACCTGGAAGGAGATTCTGTACGAGGTAATAAAAGGGATGAACCCTTGGAACATCGACATCATAGAGCTGGCTACGCGCTATTCTCAAAAAGTACAGCAGATGACGGAGATGAACTTCCGCATCCCCGCGAACGTGGTTCTCGTGAGTTCCGTTCTATTAAGGATGAAATCGGACGTTCTCGAGTTCGGCAGAGGGGAGGATAACGGCGATTACAGTTACCTGTTGGCCTCACTGTTCGATTCCCGGAACGTTGAGGAAATGTTCGCAATCAGCGAGCTGGAGCGTGAGGTTCCGATAGAGCTGGAGCCGGCTCGCGTTCTCAGGCGCAGAATATCTGCCGTAGAACTCATCGCAGCCATACAGGCGGTCCTCGAAGAAAAACGCCCGGAGAAAAAAAAGAAGGACAACGGTGAGCAACTCCTCATCGTTGCCCCGGAAATTGAAATCGGAAAGCTGATAGACGAAGTTTACTCAAGAATAATGGCGGTGCTTGCAAATAAATCCGTAGCCATGTTTTCCGAAATCGCAAGCAGCCGCGAGCAGAAGCTCATGTTCTTTGTCCCTCTGCTGCACCTTACTAAAAACCAGCGCATAATGCTGAAACAGGAACACATCTTTGAGGAAATATTCATACACCCACCCGGCGTGTAGTATTTTTATTTTCGCTACCATTTCTAACCATGCTCGACGTTTTGTTTGCGTTGTTTGTAGGCGTTTTGTTATCCGCCCTTGCGTATCGTAAGAAAGTCATGGACGCATCGGGCGTGATAGGGGTGTTCGTCATAGGCCTAGTGACCATATACGCCCTTGGCGTTTACTGGTTCTCACTCCTGCTGGTGTTTTTTGTCACCGCAAATCTCGTCACCAAGTACAAGTACGGCGTGAAGGAGGAGTACGGGGTCGCTGAAAAAACCCGCACCATCAAGAACGTTCTCGGCAATGGCCTTTCTGCCGCGATTTTTGCCGTTGCCTACGCACTCACCAAAAACCCCATGTTCGTTGCTGCCTATCTCGGGGCCATGGCGACCGCGAACGCGGACACCTTTGCAGGCGAAATCGGGCAGGTTCACGGAAAACCGAAGCTCATCACAACCCTCGAATCTGTAAGGGTTGGAACTGACGGCGGAATCTCCGTGCCCGGGTTTCACGGAGCACTTTTCGGCTCCTTCCTCATCGCCGCAATCCCGCCGCTGTTCACGCGCGACTTTTCATTCCTGACGATAGGGGTTTTCTCCGGATTCATCGGATGTAACATAGACAGTTTTTTAGGAGCAACCTTCGAAAAAAATAAAAAACACACGCATCTGGTGAATTTCTTTGCCACGCTTGCAGGCGGTTTTGTGGCTATGTTTTTGAATTTATTTATCTAACCAAACTTTTATACTCATTATACTAAAACATAAAAAAGGTGAGAAAATGCCGGTTGCAAATGTCAGGATTAAAAAACTGGAAGGCGAACGCAAGGAATCAAAGGTAACGCAGATAAACATAAATGCGAATTCTGGAATTCTTTCCGTGAAAAAAGCGAAGGACAAGAGTATTGGCGATTACCTGCTTGTTAACTACAAATACGCCGTTGAGTATGAACCCGGGCTCGGAAGAATCGCAATCGAGGGCAGTCTGTGGTACTACTCCCCAGACCTGGAAAAGCAGTACAAGGAGGTTGAGGGCAAGGTCGAACTGACCTCCGAGGCGGTTACGGAAATTTCCACCGTTATAATCCAGGATTCATTGATGGAATCCATAGACCTTGCACGAAGGCTACAGTTGCCGCCGCCGATGCAGCTTCCGAAGGTCGAAATCAAACCGAAGAAGTTAAAATTCGCGATGGCGAGTTAAGAATGGATTTAACGGGTTTATGCGACATCTGCGGTAAGCCCGGAAGACTTTTTTCTTGCATGTTGTGCGGACGTAGGGTTTGTTCTGCATGTTTCATTCCCGAGAGAAATGTTTGCAAGGAATGTATCGGAGGAAGAAGGTTCAAAAACATAAAAGACAAAATCACAAAGTTCTGATTTTTTCTGGTAAAAATAATAGCAAAACACGTGAAAAAATTTATAAATCAATGTGTTTTGCTAGCTAGCAAATTGCAATCAAAGTTCCAATATTTTTGCAATTTGCTATAATTCCAGCATATTTTAAATACATCCGCTAATTATTATACCATGGTACAAGCATACTGTGTTAAGTGCAAGAAGAAGGTAGACATCAAGGATCCGAAGGCAGTTACCCTGAAGAACGGAAAGAAGGCAACGCGGGGTAAGTGTCCAAAGTGCGGCACCAGTGTCTTCAGGATAGGCGGTTGATTTACCGTTTCTTACACCATCGGCAGGAATCGCAATTTTTTGTTTATTTAGTCCTATTTTTCTTATCCTGTTCAACCAATCACGGCGTAACAGTCATAATCCTTCTTGCCTGTTTGGGATAACTCGCAATGAACCTGAGCTCGTCGTCTGTCAGAGGTTTTTGCGTGTGCACATTCGCATATCTCACGAGTTCAAGGATTTCCTTGGCCTCATTCTCGTTTTTGAACTCTATCTCAAGTTTTCCAGCCACGTTCCTGAACCCTTTGATTCCCGAATATTCGCCCGCAGTTATCTGTCTTCCCGTCTCGATAATCTCAGGCTCCCCACGTCCGAGTTCCTCGTAATGGTATAACTCGTAATTCCTCCAGTCCTTGAGAGCGCCGTCCGTATGTATCCCCGATTCGTGTGCGAATGCGTTACCACCGACAGCAACCTGGTTTATCGGAATGGGAACGCCAAACGCATATGATGCATACTTTGCAATCCTCCACGCCATGGAAAGCTTTACATTCTTTGCAAGTTCGTACTTTCCTGCGAATCCGCTTGATTTCAAAACTGCAAGAACAACGGAAACCAAATCCGCGTTACCTGCGCGTTCGCCCATTCCGTTTACTGATGTGTTTATGTAAGCATCCACTCCTGCATCAATCGCGCCCTTCGCCCCAGCAACGGAACATGCGACAGCCATGCCCAAATCGTTGTGGCAATGCTGTTCTATCGGTATCTTCACCTCCTCTGCAAGCATCTTCGTCCTGTTGTAAATCGTGAACGGGTCATCGTAACCGAGAGTGTCGCAATACCTTATCCTCTTCGCACCATGCTCCTTTGCGGCCTCCGAGAATTCAATCAGGTAATCCATGTGCGTTCTAGACGCGTCCTCGGCATTCACACCCACGTTCTCAGCGCCTTTTTTGTATGCCAGATTCACAGAATCGGTCATCATTTTTATGACGTCTTTCCTGTCATGCCTGCCCTTGAATTTTCCCTGTATCATCTGGTCCGATGTCGAGATTGAAAGATTCAGGTTTTTTATCTTCGGAACGTTCTTGAATGCGACTTCAACATCCTTTTCGACTGCGCGGATCCATCCGCTCAACCGCATCTTTCCGAACACGCCCTTATTCGCGAGTTCAAGATTTGCGTTCAGGTAATTTACTTCGTGCCTTGTGACCGGAAAACCGAACTCCGACTGGAATATTCCTATCTCGCCGAGGTACTTGTTTATCATGGTCTTCTGCAGTTTCGCAAGTCCTAAACGTGATGTCTGCACGCCGTCCCTGTTCGTCACATCCACGATGTAAATCTTGTTCTTTGCCATTTTCTGAATGATACTATTGTTGGCCTTCAAATAAAAATGATTAAAAACTGAGTGTTCATTCAAAAAATCGTCGATTTTTTATTTCATCTCTCCCGGAGTTCCTGCCTCATCGTTTCCAAATCCGGCAGAGTATAAAGTATAGTGCGTATTACGCCAATACTCCGGGCTTCTTCAAAGTCTAAGTCGATGTCCTCTAATTTAATGTATGAGGTATATATTACCCCTCTGTTTCTGATAACATCCCACTCTTGTGACCCAATTCTAGATAAAAATCTTCTCTTCGCTTCATCTAATCTTTCCTTATCTCCTAAGAAGAGTCCGCTAAAGAGTGTTTCAGCATTTTCAAAAGAGGACCCCTCTAAAGTTGATACGTCTACATCACGGTTGAGTACTGGGTTTTTTTCCATGAGATCTAAAACCAGTTTATGCTCTTCCGCTAATTTATGCAATCCATACCTCACACTATCTCGTATTTCTACACTCATGTTCTCTCCTATGATTGCTACATCAACATCACGTTTCTTGCTTGTATAACCTTTTTCTGTGCCACCCCAAACCACCAAACCAATGACGTTTTCGTGTTCCCTGCAGATGGTTTGACTCATTTCAACCAACGATTCCATCCTACTGCCTGCAACCTCAAGTTCAGCTGATGCAAAGACAGGTTGTCTACTCCCAATAAGATTCACAATAAATCTTTTTCTAGCAGCTTCCTTATCCCTGCCTGCCTTGAGTCTCTCTAATGCCTCTTCTGCTTTATCACGCACGCTGAAATCAGCATCTTCAGTCCTAGATTCGATTAAGGTGGTCACTTCACCCATCCTACCTGGGTTTGCGACACCCACCTCAACTAATGATTCAATCGTAAGGCTCCTCATCCATGCTTCCCTATCACCAATAAGCACACCAAGCAATGGTAGGGCTCTATCTGGGTGTTTTTTACCTATCTCACCCAACGCCTTTACAGCAACGTAACGCACTACACCATCTTCGCTTCTGCTTAGTGTTACAAGAATGGGTAAAACTCTATCGGGGTGTTCTACCCCAATTGCACCAAGTGCATCTCCAGCAATGGCACGGAATCTATACTCCCCATAACCTCTGCGTTCAGCGTATCCACTGAGTATCGGAAGAACCTGAGTTGGATTGCTCTTTCCTATTTTAATGAACGCGTTCGTCAACTCAGTAGTCGTCTCTCCTCCCGCATGCAAGCGTTCAGCGAAACCTGTTAGTATTGGCAATATATCCTCCACTCTTTCTGGTCGTGCCGCACCCACTGTGCCTAAAGCGTCCACTGCGTTATAACGCAGAAGACTCCTGCCTCTAGCAATTCTTTCGAGGGTTGGCATTACCTCATCCGGATGTGCACTACCGACTTCACCCAGCGCCTCCACAGCCGCTCTGCGCACATTCAAAGATTTATTTCTAGTCAAGCCGTTGAGTATTGGCACGACCTTGTCTGGATGTTCTCTACCAATATCTCCCAACGCTCTAATGGCATAAACGTAAACACGACTGGGGACACCATCCATTATAAACTTTCTTAATACTCCTTTAGTGGCATCTGGGCCTTCCCCAAAAGTAACTTCCCTCTCATCCACTCTAGCTAACTTAGGTTCCCTATGCCTTTTCACGAGATTAGAAAGCAATCTAAGAGCCCTGTCTGGTTCCCTCTTACCTGCCTTCCCCACAGCATCTGTAGCAACACTCTCAACTAACTCCGGATGCAATATGCCTCTGATTGTTGCGGCCTCAGATTTCTCAAGCAACTCCTCGGCTGAATCTAAAACAATTGCCGCACCTTCAGAGGGAATATCCTCCGGAAGACTCCACAGGACCCCCAACTCCACGACAAAATCTTGGTGGCCCTCACTCTTCCGACGCTCCTCATTTAATGTGTCTAATAAAAAACCGGTTTCGCTGGGATTGCCTTTAGCCCTTACAATTCTTTCCCTAAGTTTAAACCACTCCGGTTTTTCAGTCTGTTCAACCGGCAGAACATCGGGCAGAGGAATCCTCAGCGGAGACTCAACCACGCGGGGCATAAATACATATAGAAAGCCAGAGAATTAATACTCTTTACTTCTTGATTTTCTCAATAATCGCATCTGTCATTTCCTTCGTCCCGACAGCGGTTTTGTCATCCCTCAACGGTTTCAGGTCGTAGGTCACGCTTCTCCCCTCCTTTATCACTTCGGCAACCGCTTTCTCAACTTTATCCGCAGCTTGCACTTCACCGATATGCCTGAGCATCAGAACTCCGGATAAAATCATGGCCGTCGGGTTTACCTTGTTCATGCCCTTGTACTTCGGCGCGCTTCCGTGCGTTGCCTCGAAAACCGCATATTTGTCCCCGATGTTCGCGCCGGGTGCAACGCCTAGACCACCAACCAATCCAGCGCACAAATCCGAAATTATGTCCCCATAAAGATTCGGCAGCACGAGAATGTCGTAAAGTTCCGGCTTCTGCACGAGCTGCATGCACATGTTGTCCACAAGCCTGTGTTCGTATTCAATATCCGGGTAATTCTGCGCAACCTTCTCGGCGATGTGCATGAACAGTCCGTCGGAAAATTTCATGATGTTCGATTTCGTGACAGAAGTGACTTTTTTCCTTTTGTTTTTCTTCGCATACTCGAACGCGAACTTTACAATTCTTTCCGTCCCGGAAACGGAAATCGGCTTTATGCTTATTCCGGAATCTTCGCGTATTTTTCTATCCGTCAGCATCCTTATTGCATCGATGAGTTCAAGGGTTTCGGATTTTCCTTCTTCGAATTCAATCCCGGCATACAAATCCTCGGTGTTTTCCCGCACAATCACGAGGTCAATATTCTTATACCTGCTGTTAACGCCCTCATAACTCTTGCATGGCCTCACGCATGCGTACAAATCCAGTTCCTTCCTCAGCGCGACATTGACACTCCTGAAGCCCGTTCCGATTGGTGTGGTTACTGGGCCTTTCAAAGCAACTTTATTCTCCCTTATGGATTCAAGAACATGCTCGGGGAGAGGGGTTCCGTATTTCCCCATGACATCGGAACCTGCATCTACGACATCCCATTCTATCCTCACACCAGTGGCTTCAATCACCCTTCGTGCGGCTTCTGCCACTTCGGGTCCTACCCCGTCACCCGGAATAAACGTTATTTTGTGTGCCATCTGAGGTATATTCATCAAAAGAGAATAAAAAATCAACCCAACATAAACCCACCATGCTTCTTCACGTGCTCAACCAGTCCACCGTCATTCAGAATTCTTATCATTACGTCAGGTAGCGGCTTTGCCTTTAGTTTTATTTTCTTGGATTTATTCTCTACAACTCCTTTTAACAAATCCACTTCCAATTCATCTCCCTGCGCAATCCTGTCAGTATCACACTCCAGAACCGGCAGCCCGACGTTAATCGCATTCCTGTAGAAAATCCGCGCAAAAGACTTCGCAAGCACGGCAGAAACGCCGCTCATTTTTATTATCGTTGGGGCATGCTCGCGCGAACTTCCGCAGCCGAAGTTTTTTCCACCAACAACAAAGTCACCTTCCCGCACGTTCTTCGGAAATTCCGGGTCCGCGTCCTCAAGCACGTGCTTCGCAAGTTCTGGAAGGTTCCCCCGCAGGTGGAACAGCCTGCCCGGAGCAATAAGGTCAGTGCTTATATCACTGCCGAACTTGTGCGCTTTTCCATGCAACTTCATGGGTTAATAATGTCCTGCAGGGAATATAAGTTTTATCCTCACGTTCGGGGTATATAACATGCAAAGGTCGAAGCAGAGGAATGAATTCCCTCGGGGTTCTCTGGAGGAACCAAAAATTGTTGTCCCAGAGGTTACTGCGGAAGTGCTGTTCAACGCAATTTTCGGTCCGGAATCGGTAGAGAGCTACTACATGTCCCGATATTCCGCACTCGAAGAATTCACTGAATCGAAATTTGAGGTATATCTGGATTTAAACGGCAGAATTCATGTGTCCGAGCTAAAACTAGGCGCTCCTGATTCTACGGATACTAGTGGTAGATCTGACGAGTCTTCTGAGCTTGATTCCGCACCCGTATTCTCTCTTCCGCTAATGTATTTTCATATGCATCCAGAATACGAAAAGTTTGTGTTGCCATCTGTGTATCAGAACAAAAAAGGGGATTTATTCAACTTATTTACGCAAACCGGTGACAATCCATTCGGCGTTGAAACCCGTTGTATTTATGTGATCGGACAGACAAAGCTTGATGGCTCTGTTGACCTTTTGATACTGCAGAGGAAGGGCGGCCAGATGACACCCAAAGCAGCAACCGCTGCCTGCACGTTTATCGAAGAAAAAGTACGGGAACTTGAGCAAGGCGTAGGAACCACCACAGCACGTGTCGCAGCAGCGCTTGACAGGTCTCCAGAACTAAACGCAATGGCAGTGACGCTTCCAGGGGCCATAGACGGGTTCAAACCAACCCTGGAACACTATGGCCCGTTACTTGGGAGGTTTGCCTACAAACCGGAAGTTGCTAAACGCAGGTTATAAGTTTCGTTGTTTCGCAATCTCCCTTTCGGCTTTTTTTACCGCAGCAACCAACTCCCGTCTAAACCTACCCGGCTTCTTATAGTCTGCAGGACCGAGAACCTGTTCCCTAATCCCGAGTTCTGTGTATTCCTCCGGAGTGAAATAGCCCCTTTCATGCACAACAGCGATTATGTATGGTTGTCTGTTTATTATCTCATCCCCACTCAGCGATTTACGCACGCTGTTAATCGATTCTTCCTTGGTGGGTTTCCTCTCTCGCGAGGTCCCGGTCGGCACATTCCACCCGACCCAGATGAAAATATCAAAGCGTTCAAGACTTTGCCATACAACTGCGTCCTCCTCGTCAACAGCAAAATGTATCTCCCTACCTTCACCATCCAAGCTTCTCCTAAACAACTTTACGAAATCCTCTTGGTTTTCAAGAATCAGGATTCTCGTTTGCTTTCCACTGCCTTTAATATCCTTTGGTTCAGCGAGCAAACGTACAGGGGGTTCATGAACGCTCTTTATTTTCATAAAACTTCTCTTTAACAATAACACCTACCTAAATAAATCTTCTCGGGTCGGTTATTTTTCCTGTTATCGCAGAAGCAGCAGCAGTCGCAGGCGATGCAAGATAAATCTCAGCATTCGGATTGCCCATCCTTCCTTTGAAATTCCTGTTTGCCGTTGACAGGCAAACCTCGTTGTCGGCAAGAACGCCCTGGTGAATCCCGACGCACGGGCCGCAACCCGGCCCGAGTATGAACGCTCCGGAATTTGTCAGGATCTGCATGGTTCCATCAGAAATCGCATCCAAGTAAACCTTTTTTGATGCGGGGCCGACAATCAACCTCACGTCTGGATGCACTTTTTTCCCTTTCAAAATTTTAGCAGCAATATGTAAATCCTCTAATCTTCCGTTCGTGCATGTACCTATGAAAACCTGGTTAATCTTTGTCCCCTCAACTCGAGAAATTTTTTTCACGTTGTCAACGGTATGCGGTGCAGCAACCACCGGCCCGATTTTTTCCGCATCGAACTTTATTGTTTTTTCATATTTTGCGTTTTTATCAGCTTTTATAATTTTAAAATTTTTCACTCTCCCGTATTTTTTCATAAATTTTTTTGTTGTTTCATCAGTCGCAATCAAGCCCGTCTTTGCGCCGGCTTCAACAGCCATGTTCGTTAAAGTGAACTTTGAATCCATAGACATTTTTTTGATAGTATCGCCGCAAAATTCGAGCGCCATGTAATTTGCGCCGTCAGCCCCGATTTTTCCAATCACGCTCAGAATCAAGTCCTTTGCATAAACCCCCTTCCTGAACTTTCCGTCCACATCAATCCTGAAGGTTTCTGGAACCCTCAGCCATGTTTTTCCGAGTGACATGGCAACCGCGATATCCGTCGAACCCATTCCCGTAGCGAAAGCACCCAAAGCTCCGGAGGTGCAAGTGTGCGAGTCAGCACCAACAACAATGTCACCCGGATTTACGTAATTCTCGACAAGTAATTCGTGGCAGATGCCCTCTCCTACCTCGGACAATTTCATACCAAATTTTTTTGAAAAATTTCTAAGAATCTTATGTGAGGATGATAATTCCGCCCTCGGCGCGGGCGTCGCATGGTCTATAAAGAATATGCAGCTTCCGGGTTTTGCGAGTTTTTTTACCCCGAGGTCCGAGATTTTTTTAACCGCGAGCGGCCCCGTGCCGTCCTGGGCCATTGCAACATCCACCGGAGTTATAACAATGTCGCCGGGGGCTACTTTTTTCCCGACCTTTGCACTTATAATGTTTTCGGCAATCGTTCCCATGCGGAATTATGTGATAAGAAAAATAAAAATCAACTGTGAACCATCTTAAGTAAGTCCGAATTTGTTATTATCCCCTAAATTACAACTCCATCCTTTAGGGCTTCACTCACAATGGAAACCTGCCTTTTCTTTTCTTCAAATTCATCAGGTGTGTAGCATATAAAATCAACAGGTAAATCAAGCGTCCAGTACTTCCGTAAGCCAAAACTTCTACTGCTCTTCACCCCTCTGAATGATGGGGACACAATGATAAGGTCCACATCGCTATCTCTCCTATGCACTTTCCTTAAGCGTGAGCCAAACAGGATTACCCTCTCCGTTTTCCGTTCTCTGGACAATCTCTCTTTAAATTTTCTAACACCCTTTATCAAATCTTCTCTTTCACCCATCGAATCACCTCCTCAGATTTCTTGATTGCAGAAGAAACCTTATTTTCCTCAAAGTCTGCGTAAGTGTCTGGATACCTAGTTTCAACATAATAAGAGCTTATCTCCTCACAGAACTCCAGTAATTTTTTAGGCAAACCGACCTTCCCACCTAAAAATACTAAATCATGAACTTTAATCAATCTCTTAAATTTCTTAATATAAAGGGCCTTTAGTGCCTTCTCTATTGCCTGCTGACAAAAGAATGCTGCTGCGTCGTATACTCCCTGTTGGAAGTTGACTCTTGCAGTGTTCAGGTCATGTTCCGCTTTATTCATCCAGTCATTGACTTCATTCATATTATCACATTTAATTACGTAAGATAAAAATCAGCCATGGACCATCTTAAGCAGGTCCGAATTTGTTATTATGCCTCTTGGAATTCCCTTTTCCAGAACGATAACCGCGCTGTTGTGCTCCAGCAGCGCGGATACGGAACTCAGCGGCGTTTCAGGGCTTACGGTCGGAAATGCGCCTTCGAGGTAATCATCGACCTTTTTCCTTGACAGGTCGCTTGCATCCATCCCCCGTGTTATCTGGTCTAAAATCACGCGCTCCGAAATCGAACCGACAATACGGTCGCCGTCAAAAACCGGCATCTGGGAAACATCGTGCTTTTTCATTTTTTTGGCCGCGGTTTCCATGGTGTTCCCGAGCTGTATTCCATGCACACGCGGCGTCATGATCTCTTTTGCCGTAATCTCAATGTCCTCAAGTTCGCTGAGCGCGCGGAATATGCGTGCGACGTTGCTGTACCCCGGGTCGATGTCTCCCGCCTCGATTCTTGCTATGAGTGACTGGCTGACCCCGGATTTTTTTGCAAGTTCGCTTTGTGTCAGTCCAAGTTTTTCTCTTAATCTGCCGATTTCTGAAAGTTCGGGAAGCTGCATTTTACCGGTTTATTAATATATGTATTAAATATTAATATCTGCATAATAAAAACAGGAAAGTATTTATATACGAATGCGGATTTTCTCCATATAATGAAAACAATCGCAGAAATTAACGAAAAAATCCGGGCAGGAGAAGCGGTCGTTGTGCGAGCAGATGAAATGCCGGAAATCGTGGAAAAGCACGGGGCAAAGAAGGCCGCAGAGGAAGTGGATGTTGTCACAACCGGGACGTTTGGGGCAATGTGTTCATCCGGAGCTTTCCTGAACTTCGGACATGCGGACCCGCCGATAAAGTTTGGTGGGGGTTCAGTTTACCTTAACGAGGTTCCTGCATATGCAGGACTTGCCGCCGTTGACGTTTACATAGGTTCGACTGCGTTGAGCATCAACAGGGGCCTTGAATACGGCGGTGCCCACGTCATAGAGGACCTAGTGGCCGGGAAGGAAATAGATGTAAGAGCGACGGCATATGGTACAGATTGTTATCCGAGAAAAAAAATCGAAACCTCCGTTACGCTGGACGATTTAAATCAGGCGTATCTCTTCAATCCACGAAACAACTATCAGCGATACAATGCCGCAACCAACACGACGGACAGGACGGTTTACACCTACATGGGCACTCTCCTTCCAAACAGCAGGAATGTCAACTTTTCCGGCACCGGCGAATTAAGCCCGTTAAACAACGACCCGAATTACGAGACCATCGGGTTTGGAACCCGAATATTTTTGTGCGGTGCGCAGGGTTACATCGTTGGGGAAGGGACGCAGCACTCGCCAAAAAACGCATTCGGCAACATCGCGGTCAAGGGCAATCTGCAAGACATGGACAAGAAATTCATCAAGGGAGCTACCGTGCACCAGTACGGCACTACTCTTTTCGTCGGTATCGGGATCCCAATTCCGGTTTTGAACGAAAAAATCGCAAGGAACACGGCAGTCAGGAACAAGGACATAAAAACCAACATCCTGGATTACGGCGTTCCGAGGCTGAACCGCCCGGTTGTTAGGGAAGTCACGTACGAGGAGCTTTTTTCCGGCAGGGTCGAGCTGAACGGAAAGAGCGTGAAGACCGGTTGCCTATCCAGCCTGAAAACCGCAAGAGAAATCGCAGACGAACTCGGGAAATGGATTGAAGCAAAGGAATTTTTCATAACTGAACCATTGGAACCGCTACCAAGAGATACCGTGTTCAAACCTATGAGAATAAAGGAGAAAGTCCCGTTCGTGAGCGAGATAATGACCAAGCCCGTCATAACCGCAAAACCAAAAGAAACGATAGGTCACGTTTCGAATCTCATAGTAAAAAACCAGATCGACCAGGTGCCGATAGTGGACGATGAAAACAGGGTCGTGGGGATTGTCACGTCGTGGGACATAACCAACGCCACCGCGAAACACAAAAAGAAACTTGCAGAGATAATGACCGCGCGCGTGATAACCTCACGAGTAACAGAACCATTGGACGTGGTTGCAAGGCGCATAGACAAGCACCAGATAAACTCGACGCCAGTGGTTGATGACCAGAACAGGATCGTCGGAATAGTGACGCTGTCGGACGTGAACAAATATTACCAGCGCAGGAGGTGATGAAATGAACAAATACATACTCAAATATCCACCACAGGAACTGGAATCGCCGATACTGTCAAAGGTCATACTTGAAACCGGAGTTCCGTTGAACATACTGAATGCGGACATAGACTTCAACGAGGGCTTGCTGGTCGTTTCCGTTGTGGGCGACAAGAGCGATGAGAAGCGCGTTATAGCCGCATTGAAAAAGTATAACATCGAGGTGGAAAAACTCGAGAAGAAAATAACCCATGATTCAAACGAGTGTATAAATTGTGGGGAGTGCATCGCTTTGTGCCCCACCGATGCGATAAAGTTCCTGAAGGATAAAACCGTCGAAATAGACGAGGATAAGTGCATCTACTGCAATGCGTGCGTCGAGGCGTGCCCCGTGCGAGCCGTAAAAATAAAGGAGGGTTGATGAAATTCACTCTCGACTACAAGGATACGCATTTGAAGATCATAGCTGACGGAAATCTTAAAGATATCGCAAGGGACGAGGTTTTCAGACAATACAAACTTCTCGAAGCGTATATGCAGAAAAACCCCGTTTTCATGATTTCTTACGAACCCCTAGCCGTAGATAATTCAGCTCCGGAAATCGTAAAGCTCATGGCAGAAGCAGCGAAAAAAACCGGCGTTGGGCCGTCCGCAGCAGTAGCGGGCGCATTTGCGGAATTGGTTGGAAAAGAGCTGTTAAAACATTCAAGCGAGATTGTAGTGGAAAACGGGGGGGACATTTTTTTAAAACTGAAAAAGGAAAAAACCATCGGGATTCATGCCGGTCAGTCAAAATTCTCCAACAAACTGGCATTCAGTGTCAGGCCCGAGGAAACGCCTCTGGGAATATGCACCAGCTCGGCATCGGTCGGACATTCCATAAGCCTTGGCGAGTCCGATGCCGTCACCGTTGTCGCGAAATCCGCAACACTTGCAGATGCTACTGCAACCGCGATAGGTAACGAAGTTAAGGGAAAACATGGGATGGAAAAAGGAATAGAAAAAGCCAAAAAAATTTCCGGTGTTCGAGGCGTCCTGATAATACATAAAAACAAACTCGGAACCTTCGGAAAACTTCCGGAGCTGGTTGAAGCTGATTTCGAGGTTTGACTACCGTATACCGTCTTTTACGACCGTTATGGAATAATCGCCGAGGGTGGATATTATATCCGCGATGGTAATCTCCTTCGGGTAGTAAATCACGTAACCTATGGGGTAACGGTAGGTTATGCTGGCAGTTATAACGCCCTCCTTAGATTTCAAACTATCCATCATGCTCGTGTATGCATTCTGTTGCCCGAACCCCTTGATGCACAACACCGCCTTGACAGCATCTTCTGGGATGGTGCCGTTTTCCACGGATAGCATGCTATCCGGTATTTCCTTACCTGCACACATTTTCCACTCCGGTATGCTCGTCGAGGTTGATGATGTCGAAGTTGTGCTGGACGTAGTCGTGCTGGAGCTCGATGTTGTCGAGCTTGTTGACGTTGAAGAGGTGGTGGAAGTTGTGGAGGACGTTGTCGAACTCGTGGATGTGCTGGACGTTGATGTTGTCGATATTGTCAGGATGCTTCCGAGACCGCCGGCTGGCTTTACCACCTTATAGTAACCGATTAGGGCTACGGCTGCAATCAGCAGCAATACTATGACGATAGTCACAAATCCCTTGGCCGGGGTTTTTTCTTCCGCACCTGCCGTTCCACTCAAACGAGACATCTTTCTATACTCTATTAAATTAGCTGTTATAAAATAAAGATGAGAAATATAAGAAAATATAACCCGACGACTCCCCAGCTAAAACCACTTTAATACTAAGGTTAAATTAATTACATGGCAGAAATGAGCAAGGAGACAGAAAACCTGTTTAATGCGATGTTCGCATTGGAAGATGTACGTGAAGTATTGAGACAGAGTGCGCCAAAGCATGAACTCGATGAAAAACAGAAGGAACAGGTGAGAAAAGCACTCGAAAAAATCAAGAAAGCGTTAAATGTTTTGGAAAAATGGAGCCAATAGTCGAAGGCCTTCAGGTCAGGGATCGCGAAGAGGATTACATAAACATTCAGCCGATACAGGCAGCAGGCCGTTTGACACTTGAGGCCAGAAAGGCTATGATATCATACGGCGATGGCTATTCCACATGTGATTATTGTCTGAAACCCTTCAGATTAGACAAGATCTGCAAGCCACCGATCCAGGAATTCGTTCAGGACTTGGCAAAGTTCGTGAATATGGACGAGGCGCGCGTTGTTCGAGGGGCGCGTGGGGCTTTCCAGATTGTTATCAACAGTTTATTGGAAAAAAATGACATCGCTCTGGTGAGTTCAATTGCGCATTACTCGCTCTGCCTTGCATTTGAATCCCGGGGAGCTATTTGGCGCGAGGTTCCTGTAAACGAAAAAAACATTCTTACTGCAGACGCAGTTGCGAAAAAAATCGAATCTGTAAAAAAAGAGACAGGAAAACTGCCAAAACTTGTTGCGATTCATCACGTTGATTACCAGTTCGGAAATTTGCATCCTGTCGAAGAAATAGGAAAGGTCTGCAAAGAATACGGAATCCCGTTTCTCGTGAATGGCGCCTACACCGTTGGCACAATGTCAGTCGATGGCAAAAAATTGAATGCAGATTTTATTGTCGGTTCGGGACACAAGTCAATGTCTGCCCCTGCACCCACTGGCGTTCTTGCAACAACTTCGGAGTATGCAGGAAAGGTCTTCAGGACAACGCAATCAACGGGCGATGTATCGGGAAGGAAGTTCGGGATAAAGGAAACCGAGCTTCTCGGATGCACGGTCATGGGCGCGCCGCTCATCGCATTGATGGCTTCGTTCCCGAAGGTGAAGGAACGCGTGAAGCACTGGGACGACGAAGTGAAGAAGATAACTTACTTTGCAGACGAGTTTCTGAAAATTAAAGGAAATAAAATTCTGAGCGAGATGCCGAGAAAACACACGCTAACCAAGGTTGACACGACAGAAACCTTCGGCAAAATCTCTGAAACGCATAAGCGTCGGGGCTATTTCCTGACGGACGAGCTTACCAAACACGGAATAATCGGGCCGTTCCCGGGAGCGACCCAGACATGGAAGCTCAACACATACGGCCTGAACTGGAACCAGATAAAATACCTTGCAGAAAGCTTCCAGAAGATAGCGAAAGAAAACGGGTTGAACGTTATTTAAACCTAGGTCCAATACACTAACATGAAAGAAAAGCTGATGGTTTTTCTGGTGGCTTACGTTTTGTTGTCGACAGCAGTCGCGCAGGAATTCGAGAATGCGGGCATAACCCCTGATAGTTTTTTGTATGTCTTTGACAAACTCGCGGAAAAGGCGCGTTTGATGTTCACTTTCGACAAGATTGAGAAGGCAAAGTTGAAGATAAAGTATGCGGAGGAGCGACTTGCAGAGGCGGCCGTTATGGTACAAGTCGGGAAGCCCGAAAAAGCAAAGGAACTTGTGGACGAATATGGCAGAGACATTTCCGAGGTTGAGGATGGAATAGACGTTGCGGAAAAGGAGGGCAGGAACGTTACGCGCGTTCTCGAAATAGTAAGCGAGGCAACATCAAAGCACTTTGAAGTTCTTCAGCGCGTTCTTGAGAAAGCGCCAGAACCGGCGAAGGAACACATCCTCAATGCGATAAATGCTTCATCCAAGGGTCGTGATAGGGCTCTGGCGAGCATAGGGAAGGGGATTCAGAAGGAAGAACAAAAACAGAACCAAACACAAGAGCGCGAACAGAGAATCGAAAACGACACAAAACCACCATCCGGAAATCTTATCGGTGTCGTGATACCCGGACAGGAGAAGGAAAAAAACAAAAAGGACGAAACCAAATCACGAAAGGGGACATAATCTCTGCATCCGGTCTTGTTTTTTAGAATGAAGTTAATCTCTTTGATATCTGGGGGTATAGACTCACCCGTTGCCGCATACCTAATGCTGAAGCAGGATGCAGAGGTCGTTGCGGTGCACATGAAAAATTCGGAATCAGAAAATTTAGAAAAAATCAAACTTCTCGTTAAACAACTTGAAAAAAGTTCTGGAAAGAATATCAAAACATACGTGGTTCCGCACGTTGGAAATCAGAGCGAAATATCCAAGAACTGCAACCGCCGCTTTCAATGCATTTTATGCAAGCGCATGATGTACCACATAGCAGAGGAGATAGCAAAAAAAGAAAAAGCAGACGCAATCGTAACCGGCGAATCCATCGGGCAGGTGGCGTCGCAAACACTACAGAATCTGATGGTTGAAAATTCCGCGGTGAAAATTCC
>CAZEGI010000023.1:3153-17420 GCA_964512105.1 uncultured archaeon | reverse complement strand
TCATACAGATTTTTGTTTCTCAGAAGTTCCGTCATAAAACCGCCGGCGTATGTATCTCCAGCTCCGGTTGGGTCTTTCGCAAGAGTCTTGTACGCGGGAATTTTGTAGAATTCCAAGCCATCGTAAATTACGGAGCCGCGCTCCGCAAGCGTCACGATTGCGATTTTTGCACCCCAGGAGTAAAGCTCCTCAGCTGATTTTTTCGGGTCTGAAAATCCGGTGATGAGTTCGGACTCGTATTCGTTCGGCTTGACAACGTCGAAGTTTGAAATTATACTTCTCATTTTTTTCTTATCGCATTTCTTTATTATTTTTTTACCTTCTTTCCCGCGAACAAATCCCTGCGGGTCTAAAAAAAGCTTTGCCTTTGAGTTTTCCTTTACAAAATCAACAACTTCGAGAGGAATTTCTTGGAGAATCGGACCGAAAAGAATGAATCTTGAATCCAGAATTTTTTTGTTGTTTTTAATCAATCCGGGAGGAATTTTATCCGCAATCCCAAGAATCGTTAAAGTGCGGTCGCCTTTGCTGTCGTAAACAAGGTGGAAACCGCCACTTTGTTTGCATTCGTTAGTTATTGAATCTATTCCTATCTCCTTTATTTTTTTATTAAAATTATGAACAAAATCGCCACCAACCGAACCCACCAGACACGTCTTCAAACCCAGACGCGTGGCAACAATGCATGCATTCGTGCTGCACCCGGAGAGGACCCTGCCTTTCGTTGAAATGTACGGCGTCTCTATCGTGTCATAGACAGGATTCCCGATTCCGACAAGGTCGTATTTCTGGTTCACTTTATGTTTTTTCTCGCAAAATCCAGACGCTGCGCGACAGTTATGTGTGAGAGAACACCGACAATCAGAACAAGCAGATTCAGGAAATTTTCATTATAATTGAAAAAAATTACCCCTGCCATAATCAAAATCAGTTTCTCCTGTCTTTCTGCAATCCCAACGGTGCACGATTTCAAACCGCCGATTGATTCAGCCTTTCCTCTTACATACGATGCCATCAGCATCCCGAACAATGCGAAAAAACCGATAAGCCAGTTCAGGTAATCGCCCAAAATCAAACCCAGAATTATGAAAAATTCCGCGTAGCGGTCTATCACGTGGTCGAGGACGCCGCCGAACTTCGTGATTTTTCCTGTGGCGCGGGCGACTGCGCCGTCGAGCATGTCGAACAGCGCCATGACAAGGATGAAAATAAAGCCCATCAGCAGATTTTTTTCATAAAAAAAATAAAACGAAAAAATGCTTGCGATGAGGCTTAAAATTGTCAGGGCATTTGGCGTCAGACCTAAGGATGCGAAAAACCTTCCAAGACCGAGTGTTTTTTCTTCATACCCTTTGCGGAATCTTCCGAGCATTTTGTTTTTTACCCATTATATATTTTAAATCCTCGGCAAAAAACCTGTTAGACAGCCCGAGCATGAAGATTATGACATCAAGGCGGTCGCAGAACCAGAGCAGGAGTTCGAGCGGCTTGAGCGGCGGCCGCGTGGGGTACGCAGGAAACATGTGAACCCTTATCGCGTTTATTACTGCGCTGTCTTCATGCAGCTCGGTCGCGATTCTTGCGCTCACCTTCGAATGGCACCAGCCGCAGTTGTAGTATTCCGAATTCCTGCACAGCCGGCATCCGGGACGCGCAAGGCCGATGTCGTGAAGCATGCCAGAACGTGCGGCAAGTTTTTTGTCCACACCAAGTTTCTTTGCAAACCGGCAGCATAAAATTCCGGTTCTTACTGAATGTTCCTGTTTCGTACCGCCAACACTTTTGTTCAGGAATTTCTTTATCGCGTAACTTCCCGGAATTGCGGCGAGTTTTTTGAAGTCCCTGTTTTTTAGTATGTCCCCTGCATAGGATTCAAATTCCTCAAGCTCGGTAGCGGAAAGCATCTTTTTATTCTTTAATTATGCAGAATATTAAACCAGAATGAAGGAAGTTGGCGAGAAAGAGCTCTTGGAAGGCATAATAAAAAAACACGAGAATTTCCTCAAGGAGTACGGCAAGGAGTTCGAGCAGCTGGACGGGGTAAAACATACTCGTGAGGAACTCAAGAAAAAGCTGTCCGTTCTGAGGGAAAAGCAGAGCCAGCTTGAACACTGGATTAACGACTCGGACAACGGCGAAAAATTCACGGAAGAAAAAAGAAAAGCGGATTCTGAAATTAATAACATTACCACCGCTCTCGAAGGCCTGCCGCAGATAGACGAGGCACGCCACAGGGAGCTTAAGGGCGTTGTGGAGAAGCATAAAAAGGCGCTGGAGTACTGGAATGAGCGAAAAACTGACGGAAAAGGAGCTTAAGAAGAAGGTCGAGGAATACGTGCACGAGATAGATGCCAAAAAAAGAAAACTCGCAGGCATTTACCAAAAACTCAAGGTTCACAGGAACGAGGCCGACAAATACCGGCTAGAGCGCGACACACGCAACGAGAAGGTAAGGAAACTTTTCGAGGAGGCGAAGACCTTCAGGGCCGAGCGGGACAAGGTCAACGAAAAGATCAAAAAACTGAAGGAATCGAAGAAAGCCGTGCTGCAGAGGGCAAAGGACCGCGGCGGCGTCATAAAGGAGAAAAAATCAAAGCGTGACGAGCTGAACCGCGAGGCGCGCGGCACCCTCGAATTTCTCAAAAAGATTCATTCGGAAAATCTGAACACCCTGCTGAACGAGGACGTTCCCCTCAGGCACGAGATAAACCTGTTCAACAGTTTCCTCGAACTCAAGAAGCGTCTGAAGAGGGCAGAGGAGGCCAACAAGTTGCACAGCGAAATTTCACACACCTACGAAAATCTGAAGAAGATTGATGAGAAGCTGGACAAGGCAACCGAGGAGGTAAGGAAACTCGCCGAGCAGGCCGAGAACTACCACAAAAAAGCCCTCGAAATCTATTCCCAGGTGGACGTGCTGAAGAAGGAATCCGACGAGCAGCACAGGAAACTTCTGGAGAAATACGAACAGATGAAGCCGATGCAGAACGAGATAGCCAACATAAATGCGGAAATAAAGGTGTTGAGGGAACTCATGCGGCCGTACCACGAACAGCTCGAGGAGATACGGAAAAACCGCGAGGAGCAGAGAATCGAGAAAAAGGCGAGCGCAATAAAAGAGAAGCTTGCCGGCAGGAAGCGCGTGAGTCTCGAGGATTTCAGGGTTCTGCTGGAGAAAAACAGCTTATCGGAAATCAGCCGGTGATGAATTCCAGTTCTTCCGGCTCGAGTTTGAAGAATTCCTTTAACTCGTCGGCTTTGGTTTTTTTGTGTTTTACAAGTTCCCTAAAGAGCGGTATGTACTCCAAAGCAGCGGTTTTCTGTGACAGGTGCAGTTTTGGAGCCAGTTTCTGGCCGATGCTCTTTTTCAGTGCGCGCTCTTTTTTCGTCTGTCCGAGCTTCGCGATGTACCTCGGAAACTGGTACTGCACAAAGCCGATTCTTTCCGGTTTCCGGATGTTGACGCCCAGTGTCATGAGCACGTTTGCGTATCGCTGGAAGCCCCAGTACTGCCGTTTCTGTATCCTTCCCAGAAAAACGTCGGCCCTTGAAAGGTTGTGGAATGCCTCGTTGTCACCGCCGTAAACCCTCGGAACATTCTCGTCAACCCAGAGCAGGACGTCGCGCAACTCCTCGTCAAGGTCCCACGTCGAATTCACGATTTTTTCCCTGTCATCCGAGCGCAGTATGGTGTTAAGCGCCTTGTAAATATCGGATTTCGTGTCCCTGTACTCAAGAATCTCAAGGTCTTTCATGGCTATCTTTTCCTTACCCTTTGCGACTGTTTCCAGGTCGTTTATCGCAGCTCTTGGGTCACCTTCCGCGTTTTCTGCTATTTTTGCAAGGATTTCCTTTTCTGCATGAATCTTTTCTTTTTTGCATATCACCTCAAGAATCTTCGCAACAACCAGCGCCGTGGGTTTCCGTATCTGCAAATCCTCGCAGGAGCGTTTTATGGTCGCAAGGCGCTTTGATTTGAAGTCAGATGTTATGAGAACCACCGGAGCATTAATTTTACCCAAAAATTCCGTAACCGCACGGATGTCCCGTATCCTGTCAACGTTGTCTATGAACAGCAGTTTCCTGCCCCCAAAGATACTTCCTGTTTGAGCGATGCTCTCCGCCTGTTCGATGTTCTCGTCCGTGATTTCGACCAGTTCAAATCCAAGTTCGCTGGCGAGGGCGTCCACCAGAACGCTTTTTCCAACGCCCGCGGCCCCGTGGATGAGCAGCGGTTTTTTCCAATTGTACCCCTTAAGGTCCTGAATCACCTTCTGGTTGCCAACGATCTCGTTAAAGTGCTTCGGCCTGTATTTTTGGACCCACATTTTGCATTTATATAGCGTTATTTAATTCTTTACAATAATAAACCTTGGAGGTGATAAAATATGGTTACGGGTTTTGAATCGCAAATAGCGAGTTTTCAAACCGCTCTGCTGATATACGGTCAGATTGCCGTGAGTCTGATTCTGCTGTTTATTCTGGGTTACATAATCGGTTACGTGATCTGCAATGTTCTAAGAAGAATTCTAAGCATAGGGGAGATAACCAAAAACATAACGCTTTACAGCGCCATGCCGGCTTCGTTGTGGTCCTCGATAGTGAACTTTGTGTCGCTGTACGTGAAGTGGCTTATAGTGGTTTTCGTTATAAACGCGGGCTTAATCAACCCCACCGTCGAAGGTCTGTTTGCCTTCATGACGAACCTGCTATGGTTCATAGTTCTTGCTGTGATCGGTTTGGTAATCGGCGGGCTCTTCTACAAGTTTGTTAGAGACGGACTTCATGCCATCGGCTTTGAAGAGGGGCTGAAAAGAAGGAAAGCAGACCGTGCACTGGGTGACGTTTCGGTGACAAGTGTGCTGGCAAGCACGGTGAAATGGTACATCGTCCTGTTGTTCCTAACGGAAGGCGCAGCCAAGCTGGGACTACCTGTTCTGTCGAGGTTCATGCAGGACCTTATGGCATACATACCAAGCGCGATATTTGGCGGAGTTATCCTTCTGATAACGCTGATAATTGCGGACTTTGTGGGTAACAGGGCAAAACAAGTCAAGGTGGGTTTTGCAGAGGAGTTAGCACTTGGCGCCGAAATAGTGATAATATTCCTCGGAGTTGTTTTGGTGCTGCCCAAGTTCGGGATTATGCAGATAGATATCCTGGTGGACTCATTCAAGATAGTGGTAGCGGGCGCATCCATAGGCATAGCGATTGCGTTCGGTCTGGGCCTGAAGGAATCCATTGCTGCAGCAGCCAAAAAGCGGGCCTAATCCCGCTTTTTTATATTTTTATTACAAAGTCGCAGTAGCTTCGACTTTGTAAGACTACTCCACCTTAAAGGTGGAGTATCTGATCTTTTTTGGTTCTTCTACAACTTCTATTCCCTGATGTTTCAGTTTCTTTATGTTTTTTAAATCCACATCCCTGCAATGGATTGTTATCCTCTTACCCCTGTGCGTTGTTGTTTCCACCTTTTTTTTCAAATCCGTCGGCACAACCGTAACAGGAATCTTGCCTTTCATGCCCTGGGCGACGACATTCGTAACCAGGGTGTCAGCGATTCCATTAACAATTTTTGCGACTGTGTTGGCGGTGCACGGCGCGACAATTATCCTGTCAAAGTTTTTTTTATTCATCCTGCAACAAAACGGAGCGGAAGCGCCCTGGTCCTTTTCCAGGATTACTTTTTTTGATACGTTCTTTATCCGGTCCAGCAGGTTGTACATCGCGGTAACCTCGTAAGCCGCGGTCGAGAAAGCAATCGTAATGCGATGTTTCTTCGAGATTTTTTCCATCACTGCAGTAGTTTCTGCAAGCAAATGCCCTGCTCCGGTTATGCACCACAAAATTTCCATGTTATCGTCTCACAGCATCTATATTTTTTTCGCATATGTCATTTACGCCACATTTTTCACATGTTATTCTATCGCGACAAAATCCAAAATTTTTAGCTTCACTTACGGAGCAGTAGGTGTAAATACCTTTATTGATTTCTCTTAGAGCATATGGTAAATTTAGTTGTTTCAAGAAATCAATTACATTTTCACGATTGATATTCTCTACTATTTTTTCTATACTCGTCACTCTAAAAAAGTATTGGTTTGCGGAATCAAATTTATACGACTCCTTGACAAACTCAGCCTCCGTAATATCAGCAACGATATAATCAAACACATTTACGCCTATGCCACACAATTCCTTCCAGGGGTTTTTAGCTATTTTAAATGATTCCCAGTCTTGCGAAGAAATTGAGAGAAACTCAGCGTCTGAGGTGTCCGGCATTTTTTTAAACCCCGCATATTTTCTTTTTAAGAAATAAGAATAACTACCTCTGTAGTTATTTTTCAGGTAATTGCAACACACTAACATCTGCCACACTTTACTCCAAAACCAAGCACCGTGTTTTCCTCTAAATTCCTGAACGGATTTAAAAAATTCTTTACCTTCTTCGCCATATACTCCATTCTTCGTATCTTGATAAAAAGGTTTTTCGAGAGACCCAGCGAATTCACGATTATACGAGGTCTTACCTTTATAGTTGTCTAGTATCCCCCCAATTTTCTCAATTGATGATACACCACGAATGTCTAATATTTTAACAAAGTCCCCAGCCAAAAATCCCCCCTGTTCATAACCCCGAGAAAGGAGCAATCTGTTGATATTACCCCAATGTTCGTCAAATTCTCTCCACCTCGGTTCAGTCTTCTCAACAACATAAAGTATAATCCTACTTGCTTGTTCGGAGTTCATTCTTCATATCCCCCCTCACCTTTCTTTATTATATTCATATAAATAACTAACAATGGCAACCAAAGGAAAAAAACTATCAAGGAGAAACACCGTGTTGATTGTGGGCGTTGCAGTTGTTCTGCTACTGGCTGTGGGTTCGGTCGTAATCTACACCTCCGAAAATCGCATCATGTCCCTGTTCAGCGTGGTGCTCATCCTGCTCGGTTTGGCAGTCGGCATGTTCTTTGTTCCGCATACCTTCGAATCCTTCGAAAAAACCGCCCCGGAAATTGAACTTGGCGCGGGCGAGGAAGTAATCCTCGAAACCAAAAGCACGGGCGGCTCAACGATTCTTTTCCCGAGCACGAGGATGGGCTTTATCGGAAAGGAGCCACCGATGTCCGTGAACCTCTACCTCACAAACCTCGGCATAATCGCAGAACCGTCCGGAACGGGAGCAGCAATCTTTTACGTGCCTCTGTTCAGGATAAACCAGTACGCGGACGAGCAGAGACTTCTTGCAAAATACATACGGATTTTTTATCTGGACGAGGGGGTGGAGAAGGAAGTCCTCCTATTCACAGGCAGCGAAACCGACAGGTGGATGGAAACCCTTGACAGACTTCTTGCGTGATTAATAAGCGCTGAGTACCATATCCTTACTTTTAAAATGAAAGCCGAGTTTTGGTCAGACATTCAGAAATTTTCAGGGAGACTTAAGCAGGAGGATGACCTGCTCGTAGTGAGCCACCACGATGCGGATGGCGTTACAGCGTGCGCAATCATCGTGGACCTGCTAAAAAAACTCCACAAAAAAACAGAGTTCATGATTCTGAAGCAGCTCGACAGCACAACCATAGGGAAAATCGCTGATGCAAATAAGACAGTAGTTCTCACGGATCTGGGCAGCGGCCAGTTATCCCTGCTAGAAAAAAATCTCAAACAGAAGTATTACATAATCGACCACCACGTTCCGGAGAAAAACTACGAGCTACAGGTCAATCCACATCCTCATGGTTATGACGGCGGCATAGATGTCAGCGCGTCCTGCCTGGCATATTTTGTTGCAAAATCACTCGGCTTTAGAAACATGTCGCCGATAGCCATCGTCGGCGCTGTCGGAGACATGCAGGATTCCAACGGCAAACTGCACTCGTTAAACCGCATAGTTCTTAACGATGGCGTTGAGGATGGTTCACTAAAAGTAAAAAACGACCTGCGGCTTTTTGGGCGCCAGAGCCGGCCTCTTAACAACATGCTCGCGTATTCCTCGGATCCGTTAATCCCGGGCCTTATCGGAAATCCTGCCGCATGCACGCAGTTCATCTCGGATCTGGGAATAAACCCGAAATCCAACGGCGACTGGAGGAACTACGTTGATTTGAGTTTCGAGGAAAGAAAAAAACTGACAACAGCGCTGTACATACACCTGCTCAATCTCGGAAAGCCCGAGTTCGTGATTCAAAGGATGATAGGCGAGGTTTACACGCTCCTAAACGAGGAAAAGAGAACAGAACTCCGGGACGCAAAGGAGTTTGCAACTTTAATGAACGCGTGCGGACGCCAGAGCAAAGCAGAAATCGGCGTTGAAATATGTCTTGGTGACAGAGGCACGAATCTGGATAAAGCACGGGACATTCTGCAAAAGCACAGGAAGGAACTGAAGGACGGTTTAGAATACCTGCAGCTTAAGGGTGTAGAATCTTTAAGCAATCTTTATTACTTCGATGCTGAAGGAAAAATAAAGGAAAGCATTGTCGGAGTTGTTGCAGGCATGGGTCAGGGAACCGTGATACCGCCGGACAAACCAGTTCTCGGATTCGCAGAGGACAGGGACGACAAAAATTTCATAAAGGTTTCAGCGCGCGGAAACTGGGACTTGATAAGAAAAGGAATCCATCTCGGAAATGCCATGCGGGACGCAAGCAGCGCGTTCGGTGGAGAGGGCGGCGGCCACGACATCGCGGCGGGCGCACGAGTTCCAAAAGACAAGAAACAGGAATTCATGCATCTTGCAAACGAAATTTTCAAGAAACAGCTGCATGCGAAAAAATAGCATTTTTAAGCTATGGATGCTATTTTATAAACCTTAGTTCTGGATGAGTTGGATCCGTTTGGTTTCTGGCTCATACCACTAATTCAGTGTGCTTGAGCATCCGAAGGATGCAAAACACACATGTTTCCCGAAAGATTTGTAAAACAAATCTTTGGGCACAAAAATCGCAAAGCGATTTTTAGTGTGATAAAACTTTTGTTAAAAGTTTTATGGCAAGAATTCACGCACGCAAGAAAGGCAAGTCGGGTTCGAAAAAACCCAAGAGAACGGGGCCGGTAGAATGGGTTACCTACTCCAGGGAGGAGGTTGAGGAGTTTGTGGTAAACCTCGCGAAGGCGGGAAACACGAAAAGCAAAATCGGGCTGATACTTCGGGACCAGTATGGCATTCCCTCTGTCCGGGACATAACCGGAAAGAGCATAACACAAACCCTGAAGGAAAACAAGCTCGAGAAGGACCTTCCCGAGGATTTGAGAAACCTCATAAGGCGCGCGTTTGTTCTGCGTGAACACCTGAGCAAGCACAAGAAGGACATTCACAACAAACACGGTTTGCTGCTTATAGAATCGAGGATAAAGCGGCTCGTGAAATACTACAAGGCCGAGAAAAGACTGCCTGAAAGCTGGATATACGACCCTGAAAAAACGAGATAAAATGTTGTGTAGTGCAACACTCAAAACGGATTCAAAGAACGCGGAAAGCGTTGCATCAGCGTTGAATGTCGATAACTTAAACTCGGAGTGGCTCCATATCGAGACCACACACAACGGCGCTGTGAAAACAAAAATCGAGACGAACGACATAAATACGTTGCTGTCAACCATAGACGATCTGATTTCCTGCCAGATGGTTTCTGAAAGCATGTTAAAGAATGGCTAAAAAAACAGGTTTGTGGAAGGATAAAGCAGTGTACAAGATTTTGGCACCGGAGAATTTCGACTACAAGGAGCTTGGCTCGACGGTGTCATCAGAACCGAAACTGCTTCTTGGGAGATCGGTTTCAGTTTTTCTCTCTGACCTGCTCGAGGACCGCTCAAAACAGCATCTCAAGCTGACCTTCGAGATAAGCGAAATCAAGGAAAACGCCGCAAACACGAAACTCAAGGAGTTCAGCATCGTACACGCTTACCTGAGGTCGAGGATGCGGAAGAGTATGGGGAAAACGGATTACGTGAGGGATTTGCAGTTGCAGGATTCGAAGGTGAGGATGAAAATTATGGTTATAACTCCGAGAAAGCTGCGCGCGACGCAGAAGAAGGAGGTTCTTGACGTGATTTCAAAAACGGTTGACAGGTACAAGGGAACGAAACTGGAACAGTTCGTGCAGCTCATAATCTTCGGAAAGCTCGGAACGGAGATCTACCAGAAGGTAAAGAAGATAACCCCGATTCACCGCGTCGAGGTGTGGGAGCTGAAACTGCTCAAGGTTTAGGGCTGTGCATGATTTTTCTTCTTTCAATGTCAAGTACGAGCGTCCTGTTCCGGATGTTTTCCGTCAGTCCCGATTTTCTTATGAGCTCCGCAACCTTCTCGGGTTTGCATCGCGAATTTGAACTTAAAACAAGAACCGCGAGTTCCGGTTTTAATTCCGCAATTTTCCAGAGGTGTTTCAGGACCTCGTCGAATGCGCCAAACTCGCAGAAGAAAACAACATTCGGCTGGACCCACATGAGGTCAATGTTTCCAAGATTAACACCGTGCATTATCAATGGCGCATTAACCCGCACCTCAAAGCCGAGCGTTTCCCCGAGTTTTTTGTAGTAGTCGAGTATCGCGTCCCTGAACCCAAGTCCTGATTTTTTTATGTGCTCTTCGAGTTCCGTGAGTCTGGTAACGGTTTCTATCATTCGTATTTTTTGCACTGCTTTATCGCGTACGGAACGCACTCGATGATGTCCGTTGCTATCAGCGAAAAACCCTTCTCTTCCATCGCAATATTTCCGGCAAGGCCGTTCAGGAACGTTCCGGCGCATGCGGCGTTGAAATTCATATTTTTCAGCGCGATTAAACCACCGATGATTCCTGCGAGCGTGTCGCCTGTGCCGCCGACGGTCATTCCCGGGTTGTGCGTCCTGTTGAGCCGTGTTGTTTTTCCATCAGAGATGATGTCCACAGGGCCCTTGAGAACCACCACACTCTTGGTTTTTTTTGCAAAATCTTCAACAAGTTCGACTCTTTCTTTTTCATTGTACTCTCCAGCAAGAATCTCGAACTCCTTGGCATGCGGCGTCAGCACCATCCTCTCATCAATATATTTTTCCTTCACGAGTTTCAGCGCGTCCGCATCCAGAACCATGGAGGTTTTCACTTTTTTCACGACTTCCTTGACAAATTCCTTTGTCTCATCTTTTGTTCCGAGACCGTTTCCAAGAACGATGCAATCGAAATTCATTTCGAGGATTTTTTCAACGTCATCTTCGGAAAAACAGTTCTCGGATTTTGCCGGCACTACTATAAGGTTCGGGTCGAATGGAATTCTTGCTGCGACGTAAGACGGGCAGTAAATGGTTGCTATATCAACGCTGCATCTCAGTGCAGTGCGTCCAACAAGTGTGGTCGTCCCCACATATTCCCTGCTGCCGCCGACAACCAGCACCCTTCCGAAATCGCCTTTGTGTTCTTTTCCGGTTCTTTTTGGAATTGCAGCGCAAACATCACCCGGACCGCAGTAAAGCTCTGCCTCTTTTGGAATGCCGATGTCAACGACTTTCGCATTTTCGGTTTTTTTTGTGTGAAACGACAGAACAAGGTCAGCTTTCACCTTCAGTTCTTCGGTTCCTGTCGGAACATCCACCGAAAGTTTGAACGCATCCGAAGAATTTATGAGTTTTACCAGGCCCCTCACCGGCTCTTTCAATTCGCCTTTGATTCCAACACCGACCAGAGCATCTACGATTAAATCGAAATCTTTTAAATCAATTTTTTTTATATCATCAGAATCCTTGATAACGAACAGTTTTATCCTTTCCAGTTTTTTTATAATATAAAAATTTTTTTCGCATTCCGTTGTACGTTTTCCATCAAGAGCAAAGATCGTTACCTTTTTCCCCAAACCTTCAAGATGCCGCGCAGCAGCGAAACCGTCGCCGCCATTATTTCCGGTTCCGCAGAAAACAGCGATTTTTTCGTATTCCTTTGCTGCGTTGGCAACCTCCTTCCCCGCGTTCTCCATCAGCTGCAGTCTGGAAATTCCGAGATATTCACAGTTTATGTCCAGTATCCGAGAATCCATCTTCTACCCGTAAGCAGGCGTTGTCGGTCCTTTGTGCCCCCACTTCTCGTATCTCTCCATCTCCTCCTTTGTGAGTGACGGTTTGATTTCCGCAAGGGCCTTTTCAAAGTGCTTTGACGTAACTTCCTTTGCGTTTGGGTTATCTCTGAGCGCGTTCATTCCTGCTTCCCTGCAAACACCCTCTATATCTGCCCCGCTGTAGTCCTCTGTTAAATCAGCGAGTTTTTCCAGGTTTACGTTCTTCAGCGGCATTTTTTTCGTGTGCACTTTGAATATCTCCAGCCGCGAATTCCTGTCGGGAGCGGGAATCAACAGCATGTTATCAAACCTGCCCGGACGCAGTAAGGACGGGTCAAGCATGTCGTGCCTGTTGGTTGCTCCGAGGACAACGACACCTTCAAGGGATTCAATGCCGTCGAGCTCCGTCAGCAACTGGTTTACGACGGTTTCCGTTACGTGAGTGCCGGTGTATGCTCCCCTCTTCGGCGCAAGGGCATCAATCTCATCAAATAAAACTATGGTCGGTGCGGTCTGTCTCGCTTTCTTGAAAATCTCCCTCACACCTCTTTCCGATTCGCCGACCCACATGGAAAGTAGTTCCGGCCCTTTTATGGCAATGAAATTTGCATTCGATTCTGTTGCAACCGTCTTTGCGAGCATGGTTTTTCCGCAGCCTGGCGGGCCGTACAGAAGCAGTGCCTTCGGCGTTCTTATCCCAACGCGCTTGAACATCTCGGGTTTTTTCAGTGGCCATTCTATCGCTTCCCGAAGTTGCTTCTTGACCCTCTCCAAACCACCAACATCGCTCCACTTAACGTTCGGAACCTCTATCCTAACTTCTCTCAAGGCGGACGGCTCAACACTCTTCAGGGCGTTCTGGAAATCGCTCTTTGTCACCTCCAGCTCCTCAAGAACGTTTGCAGGAATCTCGGCCTTTTCAAGGTCGATTTTCGGCAGAACCCTCCTCAGGGTGCTCATTGCCGCCTCTCTCGCCAGGGCAGCGAGGTCGGCTCCAACAAAACCGTAAGTGGTGTCCGCGATTTTTTTCAGGTCAACGTCCTTGCTCAGGGGCATCCCCCTCGTGTGTATCTGCAGTATTTCGTATCTTCCGTCCCTGTCAGGAACTCCAATTTCAATCTCGCGGTCAAATCTTCCTGGCCTCCGAAGCGCAGGGTCGAGGGAGTCCTGCCTGTTGGTTGCTGCTATCACTATAACGTTTCCTCTTGCAACAAGACCGTCCATCAGTGCAAGCAGCTGCGCGACAACGCGCCGTTCAACCTCTCCGCGGGTTTCCTCACGTTTCGGCGCTATCGAATCGATTTCGTCAATGAATATTATGGATGGCGCGTTTTTCTGCGCATCCTCGAATATGTCCCGAAGTTTACGCTCGCTTTCCCCGTAAAACTTGTCCATTATCTCGGGGCCGTTGATACTGATGTAGTGCGCGTTCGTTTCTGTCGCAACTGCCTTTGCCAAAAGCGTCTTACCGGTTCCCGGCGGTCCGTACAGGAGAACGCCCTTCGGCGGCTTTATCCCGAGTTTTTCAAAAAGTTCCGGGTGTTTCATCGGCAATTCAATCATTTCCCGTATGCGCAGAATCTCGTCCTTCAAACCGCCGATGTCCTCGTATCTAACAGCCTCGCCAACCGCAACAGGCATCGGGCTTTCCCTTATCTCTAGCGTTGTCGAATCCGACATCAAGACAATGCCCTTCGGATTTGTTGCTGCAACAACGAACGTGATTGTAGTGCCCAAAACCCCAACCACGATATTGTCACCCTGAACCAATGGACGACCTTCCAAACGTTGCTTCAAAAACTGCTCGAATTCCGCGCTGAACCTTATCTCCTGCGTCGGGGCGATTACGACTTTTTTCGCGTCGTTCACATCGGCGTGCCTGACCTTGACCTTGTCACCCAGAGAAGACCCCGAGTTCTGCCTTATAAGACCATCCATCCTTATAATGCCGAGACCCTCGTCCTGCGGGTGCGACTGCCATACAATAGCTGCAGTGCTCTTGGTGCCGGTAATCTCCACTATATCCCCAGTCGACACTCCAAGCTCTTTCGCAGATTTCAGGTCCAATCTGACGATACCTCTTCCAACATCGTTCTGAAGCGCTTCAGCAACCTTTAATTGAATTTCCTTTGCAGCCATTTTTTCTTACGCAAGTTACGCAAAAGTAAATCTATAATCTGCTTTTAATTTAAATATACTTATATTTATATATGAAATTTGACAAACTACGAA
>CAZEGI010000023.1:0-3053 GCA_964512105.1 uncultured archaeon | reverse complement strand
GCGGTGGCACAATCTCGGCATCCGAACTTTCCGGACCGATAATAACCGTCGCTTGTCTTTTGTATGACGTTGTCATCGGGATTGCGGGTGCAATCGGTTCCCTCATAATCGCGTTCTCGGGTTTGAAGTGGGTCATGTCGGCTGACGACCCGGGCGCGAGAAAACAGGCGAAAGACACGATAATACACACCGTTGTCGGTTTAGTGATAATACTCGCTGCCGCGAAAATTGTTGAAGCAATAGCGAGCAGCACAACATCGTTCAAAGGGTGTCCGTAAAATGAATCGCAAGGTGTTTGGGACAGCGGCTTTGTTGCTAATTGTGGCAGCAATAGTTGCAGCACAGACCGGGACAGGGCCGGCGTCTGGCCCATGGCGTAGGGACATCGGAGACCCGGTGATAAACGTTATATGCTCGATATTCCTTATCATCTACCTGATTTCCGGAACCGTCGCTGTTCTCGTCATCGTGATAGCAGGCATAAAATGGATTACATCGCAGGATGACCCGGGCGCGAGAAAGGTGGCAAGGACATCCATACTCCACGCACTTCTCGGCCTGTGCATAATACTCTTCGCTGCAGCGATGGTTTACATGATTGGGTTTGAAACGTGCGAGCAGCTCTGGAGGGTGGTTCCGGAAGGCGCTCCACCCTGTTGCAGTACCTGCAATTGCCTCTCAGCCGAGGAATGCGCACTTTGTGCTATGTATGGGGTTACCGACTGTATCCCCAATTTCTTTGGTGGTGGGCCGTGGCCCGAAGGCAGGGCGTGCATGAATTACCAGACAGAGTATGCTGAGTGCAGCAACCCCGGCACAATCGGCGCTGATTCTGAATGTTCCAGATTCTGTTGGTCCGTATGCGCGACAAAGTCGGTAGCAGAAAGGGGCAGGGACCGGAGTGTGTTAGATAGCATTATCGGCATGTTTGATCTGGATCTTGTAAACTCCTACACAAACTGCAGGTGCGGAACAAATCCATACCCGCCACCGGCAGGAATGTGCTATGTTGATTGCAAGAATAACCTAGTTGATGTGTTGCTCTAGAAATGAAACCAAAAATTTTGATGTTGCTCGTATTAATCCCGACAGTTTCCGCATTATCGAGTTATGCAGTCGAAATCTCCGAAGTTGTGAACGTTGTTGTTTGCAAAATCTTCGGGATTATTGTGGCGATTGCAGGCGGAATTGCGGCCCTTGTCATAGCGTTTGCCGGCATCCAATGGGTCATGAGCCGTGAGGAGCCGGGCGTGAGAAAAACCGCCTTTGAATCCATGAAGCATGCTGTAATCGGTTTAATTCTAATCCTGGTTGCGTCAACCATCGTTTCCGAGGTAAGCACAGGAACAAATCCCCTAAAAGGATGCACCTACGCAGGAACACCGATGGGCGGAGGCGGTGGCGGGGGAGGCGGAGGCACAACAACATACAAGAAATGCTCGGATACCATTAACGCCGGGGATCCACCTGCTCCAGCACAGTGCGGTTCGTATTGGTGCAACGTTGTGGGTTGCCACAATGCATGCAAAAGTCTAACTAACTATAAATGTCCCGATAGTGATTCATGGTCAAGCCATCACAAGTGTTACCCTTCGGGTGAGGAATGTGAAGACGGTTCCAGTGCGCACGCCTCTGGTGGTGACAGTGCATGCACAAGTGCAAATTCCGGAACACCGAAGTGCTGTTGCGATTTAACAGCGTAATAAAATGAAACCAGCAAAACTTGCCATGCTCTTGATGCTGATACCTTCGGTTTCTGCAGCCGGTGAAATAGAAGCGGTGGCGGGGGTCGTCAACACGGTTGTATGCAAGATTTTTGGCATAATATGCGCTGTAGCTGGCGGCATTGCTGCACTTATCATCGCATTTGCAGGAGCGCAGTGGGTAATGTCCCGCGAGGAAGCAGGCGTGAGAAAGCAGGCGCTTGAAACCATGAAGCATGCAATCATCGGTTTGATTGTGATACTGGTTGCGTCAACCATCGTCACAGAGGTCTCGATGGGTACCGACCCGATATTCAAGAGTTGCACTTATGGTGGAGCCACGACCAGCGGTGGTGGAGGTGGCGGCGGTGGTGGCACAACCACCTCAATCGGAATCTCATGCACAGATCCTTTAACCAGCGGAAATGGCTGCTTCGATGCATGCAGGGCTGCAAAAACGCACGGTGCTCCAAATGATTATTTCGGCGGGAAATGTTGCGGCGGGTTGGGTGAGGGCAACTGCGGCGGGCAAGGAAATCCGCTTAGTGCCGGCTCGGGTGGATGTTCGGGTTCAAAACCCGTGTGCTGCTGCACAGGAACAATAAACAAGGACCCGGCAATATTCTCAAGCGATACTGCAATACAGTTCCCGAGGGTTGCGAATGTTCCGGATTGCCATCTCGCATGTAAATCCATTCCGGATTACAAGGGAAGCGATGCGGAATGGACACAGTATCAGTCATGCAAACCGCACTTCACTTCTGGTGGCGGAACCTGCGTGCGGGCATCAACAGGCGACAGCAAATGCACCGATGCGGCAGCGAGCCTCGTTCCTGACGGGCATCCGGATGTGCGTACTCCGGCAACCGGAAGCTTTGGTCCTTATCCGGGTTCGACCACGGACCGGGTTGATTACCAGGGCACATATTGGTGCTGTTGCGAAACTTAAACACAAACTTAAATTTAAACAGTCAATATATAACAATGAAAATCAAAACTAAAATCATTGCGGGTTTTGTTCTGGTCTTTTTCTCAACAGTTCTAACAGCGCAGGACAGCATGCCACTGACAAAAACCGCGGACATAATAAACTACATTGTCTGCTCCCTTTTCAACATAATAGCTTCCGTTGCAGGCGGCATTGGTGCATTGATAATCGCGTTCTCAGGGCTGAGATGGGTGATGTCGCAGGACGACCCGGGCACGAGAAAGCAGGCAACTGAAACCATGAAGCATGCTATCGTTGGGCTGATAATAATACTCACAGCAACAGGGATAGTAACACGGGTTACAACCGGAACTTTTTCATTCGGAACATGCAAACCGACAGGCGAGATTGTTCCTGCAACG
>CAZEGI010000022.1:0-17825 GCA_964512105.1 uncultured archaeon | reverse complement strand
GATTGCAGCAGTCCGCAGTGTCGTTGCAGTCCGTCATTCCGTCGCCGTCGTCGTCTATTCCGTCTGTGCAGTTTTCTGCCGGTTTGCAGTAGTAAGTTCCAAGACATCCAGTACTATTGTCAAGAGCGCAGCAATGTAGATCGTAACAGTCAACAAAACCGTTACAGTCGTTGTCAATTCCATCGGAGCATGAGGTTTCGTTCACTTCGGTCACGTTACACACGAGGTCTGTACAGTACGCCCCCTGACCGAAACCATTGAACCTCAAACCTGCTGCTACCTCGATTGTGCCCTTTGTCTTATAGGAGTATATCAACGTGTCAAGGTCGTTCGTGTAGTTAACGATGGACAGGTTTGAGTAGAAGTAGTACATCGTCGTGTTCGGGAGCTGGTAATACGGATAAAACCACCAGTACCATCCCCAAGGTCCATAGGATGTAGTGTAGTTATTCGGGATATCATAGATATACTCGCCGTTTGGCTCATGACACATTACAATCGTTGTGTTTCTGTTTAGATAAACTAATGTCTCTGTTGGACAAATACCCTCAAAGGAGTAATGATACCACGGCCAATAGTAATATGGATAATTCCACCACCATGGAGCGTAATAAATGTCAGAGCGGGCGCTGTATACAAGAGATGCATTTTCAACCTCGGAAAGGTTGTATGTTTTGGGTAGTTTCAGGATTATCGAATTTTCACCTCTCCGATAGGAATACCAACCGTGATTAATCCTGCCTCTGCCCGTGAGTATAACGCTCCAGTCGTATGATGAAACGTTGGGTTTTTCAGCCCACTCGCCACCAACCTGGATATATGTCACCGTGACATTTTTACTGCTACCATTACCCCACGTTAACCTTAGTTTCGATTCCGAACTCTGGGTTGTGTTATCTATGAACAGGTAAAGCGTGAAGTTCACGCTCTGGTTCGGGTAGAGTTTGAAGTTCTGTATCGGGTTGTCTATCAGGTAGTAATCCTGCAACCCCCCCGTAAACTCGATGTTTATGTCGGATACCACTTCATTTCCGGTGTTGTTTATCGTGAAGGTCTTCTTCGTGTCTGTGCATACCTGGCTGGAGTTGCCTGTGTCCGTGAGGTTTACTATCCATGTTGTTGGGGTTATCGAAAGGTTGTAGTTATCCTCTGTCAGCGAAGGCAGGGTTGCGTTGATTGTTGCATAATCCGCAAGTAGAGTGTATTCTCCAAAACAGTCCTGATACAAGTAAAGATGGATAGGACAATTCGTGCCGTTATAGGAACTCAAGTCCGCGATGATAGTAATATAAATGGATTCCTGAGGGGACAACCAGAATTCATCGAACTGTGAACCATAACCATGCACTGAAACATCACAGCATGAGCTTGAAGCAAGAACGTAACCATTGAATGAGTACGAATCTTCATTGTTCTGGATTACTATACCGATGTAGTTCACATCACGCTTTAACTCTGTGATGTAGGTATGGCTTACCAACTGCACTGTCGGTGTGCTGTCGAATGTCACATTGACCTCAGGACATACATAATTCGATGGGGTGCGACAGATGCCGTAACCCTCGTATGTTGAACCATTAACACGCTCATAGTATGTCCCTTCATAATCCTTGGTGCAGTTCCCGTTAACGCATAATGCGCACTTTCCGTTAACATCGTAGTCGTCAAAAAAACAGTCGTCACGATAGTTCGGCATTTTTATGCATTCTAAATCAGGACCGCACTCCCAGCACGTGTTACAGTCGTCGTCAGAATAGTAGTAACCTGAACACAACCCCCAACCGCCATAGTGATGAATCTTACAGCAGATCCCCCCCTTGGGACCTATCTGTCCAATACATTCGTCATCACGACAGTCCACGTGCTGATCACAGTCATCGTCTATGTTGTTATTGCAGATTTCGTTAGTGCCGGGGCTTATGTTAGGGTCGCTGTCATTACAATCCTCCGGTGTCGTGAGAACACAGTTTCCTACCCTGACCTCATAGCCATCACCATCTTTGTCCTCACACTGTACGAGTTCGTACACTACCACATATGAATCAAGAACTGGGGTTGTTCCTGAAGTGTTTGTGTAAAGGTAACTATCCACCTGTATATAGGTCGTATTCGCTAGTTCTGACATGGCACTGAGATTTATTGTTCCTGATGTGTAGTTAACCCATGAAGTCCAGTCACCCCAAGCGGAATTTATATCTGCTTTTCCTCTGAACCTGTAACTGATATAAGTGCCTGCAGGCTCGGTTTCTGATGCATAGAACGATACAAACGCACCGACGTCTTCGCCACCGAGTTGGTTAGCCCCTGAGGTATGCGTCCCATTGGTGGGATTACTTTTTGGTAAGCACACCGTCTGGAATGAACCATCGGTGAAGTTTATGTCAAGGCATGGCGGCGTGTCCGTCTCCCGGGAATTTATGCCAAAACCGTCTAAGTGGATGGCAGTTATTGCCATTCCGTTGGGATTGCCCCAGCTGTTCTGGATTTGGGTCTTGTTCCCGCCAGGAAGCGTAAAGTTGTAGTAATAGTTATCCCAGACATCACCACCGCATGGCTCACCTCCGCATTCGTATGCCCCGAGTGGACCCAAATACCCAGTAGTTATGAAAGTTGAATATCCGGGACTCGAACTGCATGGTATGTCAGTCCAGGAACTCCACACCTTGTATATAGAGTAGTTCAAATAATCGCCCTCTGGAGGCGTGGAACCACCATAAAAGTGATGATTGACGAAAAGCCGCAACGTGCCGTAATTAACGTTTGATGTCCATGAACTAGGATTTAACTGAAATTTTACATAGGTCGTATCCCAGGAATTAAGCGATAACCCACCGGTACAATAAAAACTCCCGAAATAACCGCTATACCACCCGTCAGCACCGTAGTTCAGGAGAACCTCTCCGGGATATCTTGAATAGATATCGTTAGTTGAAACATACGTTCCATTGTCCCATTGCTCTTTTGTGTCCATAGTAAATGAGGCGAGATATGCTGTGGATGGCTGTGACAGGATTGCAGTCAAAAAAACCAACACGATAGTGAATCTATTCATCATTAATATTTATGATACATCCTACTTATAAAATTCTACTTTAGAACCAACTTCCAACCCGGTTTTCAGAGTGAAATTCGCAGGAACCTCGAGGACGTAATTCGCCTCTTCTTCGGGCCAGTAGGACAGGCACTGCTCGCTTGCGCACGGAGGAACGTCACGCTCTATGTGCACTATTGCATCGTCATTTATCCAGATTATGTCAATCGGGAACTTCATGTTTTTCATCCAGAAGGGATATGTTCCTTTTCCGTTGAATATGAACAGCATCCCGGCATCATCCGCAAGAAAGTCGCGATACATCAAACCTCTTTCTCTTTCACTATTGGTTACTGCCAATTCCACGGGGATGCACGTTTTGTTGAAACAAACGCGTGAAAAATTTGCAGTTTCTTTTTTGTTTTTATTAAAAAAATTCATGAATGAAAGCAATGATAAAAACAGAAGAACGACCAGCAAAATAAAAAAATTTTTTCTCACTTTCTCAGGTAATCGGCAATTATATCAGCAACGCTGACCCTGCTTAGTTTGTTCTGGATTGTGTCAGTACACACGAGCTCATCCACTCTGAAGCCGGATGTTCCCTTTGAGAAAACCCCGTGAACGCACCCGACGTTTGTTGATTTTGGCTTCTGTTTCTTTATGATTTTTACGGCATTTATTATCGTTCCGCCCGTGGATACGATGTCGTCAATTATGAGGATGTCCTTTCCCGTAACGCCGAGATTCTTTTCCCTGGTCTTAACCTTGCTTCCGGAAATTCTCGTCTTCTCCAGATAATTGAACCTACACTTCAGCACTTTTGCCGCGGTTTTTGCCCGGTCTATGGAACCTTTATCCGGAGCTATGACAACCGGGTTCTTCAGCTTTTTGAAGTAGCCCGCGACCAGCGGGACTGCGTCCAGGTTTTCAACCCTTATTCCGTAAAAGTTGAATCTTCCCTTCTTTTTTATGAAGTGGCAGTTTACGGTTGCAATCGAATCTGCGTATCCATCCACGATTTTCAGGATTGTTTTTGCGCTTACAGCCTCGCCGTCCTTGAAGCGCCTGTCCTGCCGCGCGTATGCGAGATGCGGAATTATCGCATGAAGCTTAGAGGCACCCAAATCCTTCAATGCGTCAAGAATCAGAAACAACTCGATAAGGTCGTCATTATTCCGCGTGGTTTTTATAACCGCACATTCCTTTCCTTTCACATCCGAAAGTATGCGAACATACAGTTCGCCATCCGGGAATTTTTTTACCTCTAGCTTTGCAACCTTCTTGTTCAGTTTTTTTGCAACTTTTTCCGCGAGTTTTTCCGAATTGCTTCCCGGAATTATCATTTTCGTGTTTTTTTGTTTACCCTACTTATGAATGCATTCGCTTCCTCGAGCCATTTCAGTTTCATCTCTGGAGAAAGATTTCTGGTTTCTTTCAATTTTTCTTGGTTTAAGGCAAGATGGATTCCTTTAATTTGTTTCATTTAATTTTCCTCAATTTTATTAAGGTCTTTACATCCTCAAGGTCTTGCGGTCTTCCAGACGACTTTTTCAATTTTATTAGGTCATCTATTGAAATTACAGGTATTTGAATATTACCTGCTTTAATCATTTTTTTTGAGTCATATGCGATCTTAAAACTTATCGGTTCTTCAGCGAATGCGTCAACCATCTTATATGAATCTTTGGAATGAATAAAAGAAAATACCTTCATGTTCTTCTCTTTTACCCAGCGTTCCCTTTTTTTCACGTCTGCAAAATCCAATGCCTTTACGGGCAACCTTGGTTTGTATCTCAGAGAACCCATAATTTTTATGAACTTTGTAAGATTTTTTGGGGTCATGTCAAGAAAGAGGTCCAAATCCACTGTAAGCCTTACCACGCCGTGAAGAACCAAGGCGACTCCGCCAACCACGAGATATCTCACCTTCCCCTTGTTTAGCGCCTCGAAAACCTCATCGTAATACATTTTGGTTTACTTCACAATAACCCCACCGTATCCGACCACAGCGCCATAATCCTTTGTCACGTCGCCGGACGTCATGTACTTCACGAGTTCCGCCTTTTTTGCCCCGAGTTTTTTGCATGCGAGCAGCATCACCGTGACCGGACCGAAACCGCACATGGAAACCCGGAGGTCACGGACAACCTGCAGGAGTTTTTTCGCATCAAGTTCGAGAACCGCATCCAAAATCGCATGGTCTTTTTTGTTCGCAACTTCATGCGGTTCGTAATGCGTGAGGTCGGAACTTGCGATTATTGTTACGGATTCCCTAGTGTTCTTTACAGCGGTCGCAATCGCATTCGCAATGTCCGTGCATACGTTCAGATATTCGTCATCCGGTGCATAATGCCTCATAGTAATCGGGACGAACTGGAAATCGTCGCTGAAGTACTGAATGAACGGCAACTGCACTTCGATAGAATGCTCGTGCTGGTGCGCGGTGAAATCGTCCTCCAGAACCTTTGAATTTTTGAATATCTCTTCCGCAAGCGGTTTGTCTATCTTGACCTCACCGAGTGGCATTCTCCAGATTCCGTCCGTCATTATCGCGAAATCCGCGCCGATGCCGGTATGGTTTGGTCCGAGAATAACAAGCGTGTCAGGAATCTTCATCCTTGAATAAACAAGACCCGCGGGCTTGCCGGAATACATGTAACCCGCATGCGGGCACATCGCGCCCAGCGCGTGCTCTTTTTTTGATTTTTTGTCTATGCTCTCCTCAACCTGCTTCTGGAGCATTTCCCTGCTGTAGGGATAGAACTGACCAGCCACCGCCGGAGCACGAATCATTTTCAGTAGATTATTAATTCTATTGAAGATAAAAAGCCCACAACCCCATCAGTGCCGTATCCTCCTAAATTTGGCCCTCAGAAGGGCTTGGGGTTCACCACCCTCTGGTTCGTATATTATTTTGGTTCTCGGTCCTCTCTTGTCCCAGTATTCGCCTATTGCAGCGCTGCCGCCGGCTCTATAAATGGCATCGAGCATGGCGTTTTCTTGGTCCCTTTCTCGCAATTCCTCTTCAGTCACGGGCGTATTCCTGTAAACGTATATGTGAAAATATTTTCCAGGATTTTTGGCATATGCGTCAATTAACTCTTTCCGTTTATCGGGGTCCGTTATACGGTTTAAGCCTAGTTCCACCAGAGTTTGAGGGCATCCGACGGAGGAGTGTCCTAAAAGAGTCACACCAGGCATAAGTAGTGGAGTATCGTAGCGGTCTGCATCAATGTCACCAAAATGTGGCGGTCTGTTCTCCATCGTATGCGAATGAATCCGTATGACACCTAAGACATTTTCCTGCCGCAGTAATGCACGCTCCTCGTCCCCAAGCGACAGCTCGCCAGCACCACCGAGTTCGGGACCTCTTTGTCGGCATCGGATGTATCTCGTTATGGTGGGTGTCTCGTCCTTTTCAACAACCAGAATTCCGGCAGATTCACGAGGCAAGAAGTCGAGTACGTGCTCGATACAATCGCGCAAGGCAGCTTCCGTGATGACCATACTCGGACAGGCGGGTGAAATTGTCTTCGTCTCGGGAAGATGCGTTGCTGTAACTTCATTAATCTTTTTTACTTTGATACTGTTTGTCATTTTCTATTGAGTGATAAGAATCATTTAGGTTTCCTTAAGATCATCCAAAAGTAAGGGTTGCTAAGTTTTTCTAATCTTTCTGTAGAGTAACCAACTCGTACTTCTCCCATTAGATACTCCAGTCTCGCTTGCTCTCTTGCAGGTTCCCCGGTTATAATAACACCACCGGGCTTCAAGATAGTGTCTATCTCAGCAAGAATGTCCCTTGTATCTGCATCTGAATTGTAGTCCCATCCTCCACATTCGTTGATTACGGCGTCCACAGATACCGGTTTAATATTCTTAGGAAGTGGTGGAACCCGCAGTTTATGCACTTCCAAGTTAAATCGTCCTATCAGTTCCCCTGAGTTACCTACTCTTGCGAATTCACCTACTCTTCTAATGAAATCTACATTCTCAACAAATCGCATAAATCCCTCCTGCCGTTTTTCGTAGGCCCTGACAAAACCACATGCAAGGTCTTCGGTGTTTGCCTCGCTGCTCGCTATAATTAACCTGCCATTCGGACCAATTTTACTCAAGATAAAGCACGGCAGGTCCCCTACATTGTCGTGAAAGAGTTCCAAAACAGTTGAGCCCTTTGCGAGATAATGGGCTGTTAAAATTTCAATATCCTGATACTCTTCATCAAGGGCAGCATATGCTCCTCGAAGTCTCTGAAATTCTTCGGCCCTTGCTTGACATGGCCTATAATCTATAGTGCCAAAGTCTTCCCATGTCCTCAAAAGCATTTCGCCATTTGGTATCCTGCTAGCTATCTCCTTTAATTGCTCTAACATTTCTGCATCAATAGTTATGTGTGATCTACCTTGATGCCCCCTTCTTCTTTCCATTTTTGCATTTTTTGAGTTTTGTGTCGCACGTCGAACATCTCCGCACGTCCGTCGCATATTTCCTTCCGCAACCCGGACAAACCTTCACCCATTTTATTTTTTTCTTTATCCCGTCCTGCGTCAGGCCCGAGTATCTTATTTTCAGCGCCTTCGCAACGTTCTGAATCCCATAGTCATCGGTAATCACTTCAAGCTTTTTTTCCAGAGCCAGGGCAAGGACATCGATATCCGCATCCGACAGCAAATCCCCGGTTTTTTTCGCTGCCTTTATCACCCTACCCCTACTTTCTTTCCCCGGCTCGAGGATTTTGAGGTTTTTTGAGCGTATGGCTGATTCGACAACGAGTCCCGCGCTTTCGTCCCTTATCTCGTTCAAAACGCTATTTGTAACGGTATAGGTGTCGTCTTCCAGACCAGACATCCTTAAAAGGGCAGACGTGTCAAGAACTTTCATGCCGATGCAGCGTAGTTATTATACTTATTATATCATTTTTATAGGCAGATAATCATTATTATATCCATTTTATTTAACATATACACACTGTAAAATGCATGTCGGACTGATACCTGACGGCAACCGCAGGTATATGAGAAAGAGGGGGATAACCAACCTTCAGGAATCTTATAGGATGGGAATCACGAAATTCTACGACTTCTTAGAGTGGTGCAGAGACTTAAGCATAAAGGAAACCACGATATACGCCCTGTCTTTGGAGAACATCATGAACAGGAGCAGGGAAGAGCTTAAGGTTTTGTTCAGCGTGTTTGAGGAGCAGGCAACGAAGGCCCTGACGGATGACAGAATCCACGACAACAAGGTTAAGGTCAACGTGTGCGGTGACATGAATTACCTCGCAACTGTTTCGAGCAAAACGAACGGCAACCTCGTCAAAAAACTCAACGAGCTCGAGGACGTAACAAGAAACAACAAAAGCTTTACCCTCAATCTCGCAATCGCATACGGCGGAAGGCAGGAGGTTCTGAATGCCGCAAGAAGCGTCGTAAGCAACAGCCTTGAGCTCAGTGAGGATAACCTTAAAAAATACCTCTGGGTGAAAAACTATCCGGAAATCGTAATCAGAACTGCCGAGGACAGGCTGAGCAACTTCCTATTATGGCAGTCGGCGTATTCTGAAATATATTTCATTGACAAACTCTGGCAGGAATTCGAGAAGAACGACCTAGCATGGGTCGTGCAGGACTACAACTCAAGGGAGCGCAGATTTGGCAGATAAAATGGCTGAGGAACAGAAAAAACAGTACAACAATTTGTCGGAACACTTCCAGGAGCCGCTGTTCGCGGTTTCAGTTGCCGTGTTCGTTATAACGCTTGCGAAGCTCGTCGCTCCGCAGACCGTATTGACCTTTATCCTTATACTTCTGGGTTTGGCTTCTGTTTATTTTGTTTACATGTACTTCAAGAACGGGGTGAAGAATTACTGGTTCATGGGCGTTCCAGCACTGATACTTATTACCGCGCTGTTTTCAAGATTTGCGGACACCTACGACGGGATAATAGCGCAGGACTACAAGATACTCACGGTCGCTTTCGGCTCGTTCCTGCTGGCATACGTCGCATCGATGCACAAAATCGTAAAGCCGAGCGTCGCTATCGTGCTGGCGTTGTTTTTTTCGTCCCTCTTCATGCGCATGGTTCCCGCGGAAGCGCCGTACATAGACAATCTCGACAGCTACTGGTACTACCGGTGGGCCATAGACATAACGACAGAAGGTCATGTCATGGACCACGACTACCTAACATACCCTCCGGAGGGATACGACATCTGGCACACACGGCTCCTTTCATCGGTGTTCATGGGCTCGATGGCGGTGTTGCTGAAACCTTTTGGCATAGGGGTTTTCGAAACAGCGATGCTCGATTCCGGTTTAGCCGGAGTTTTCACAGTCGTTCTTTTCTACCTGCTCGTACGTGAACTGTTCTCCGACCAAAAACCATACGCACACGTTGCTGCCGCGCTCGGGGCGTTCGCACTCATGTCAAGCCCCGCGTTCGCATCGCAGGCGGTCGCTACAAACCCAGAGGACGACGCTCTCGGCATGTTCATGTTCGTTGCGGCGTATTTCCTGCTTGCAGCGTCCCTGAAGAGAAGGAGTTTGGGTTATGCGGTTATGTCTGGGTTCGCCCTGCTGCTGCTCAACCTCACGTGGGGCGGTTATGAGTACGCAGCAGTAGTCATAGGAATCTTCGGCGTCGCGTATGCCGCAGTCAACTTCATCCAGAAGAAGAACTGTGTCGAACACATCCCATACATCCTCCTACCCATACTCATAAGCATGCTCTCACCTCTCGTTTTGCACAAGCACGGCGCACTTCCGGTTTTCCAGATGCCGTCGCAAAACATTCTGATAGCAATTGGCGGAGCGCTGACCCTGTCATTCGTATTGGAGATGATAAGGTCGAAAAGGTACGGCCTGCAACTCGTAATAGATAGCAACACGATAAGCGACAGACTTGAAAACCTTGTACAAAAAAACCTGTACGTAATCGGGGCGCTGATACTTCTCGCTGCCATCGTCTTTGTTGTAACATACATAACCCCTGGGGAGATTTTCGACACCGTAATATCGCGGATAACGCACGCAAGAGCCGGCGATATCATAGGACTGACAACCGCCGAGCAGGCGACCATGTGCCTCAACGATGACGGCAGCATCAACATAGACGCATGCGTAAATACTGGCTACCGGATTTTTGGTCTCACCTACCTGTTCGGGTTAGGTATGGTGCCAATCCTGTTCTACTGGGCGGTAAAAAAACGCAGTCTGGGCGCAACGTTCGTGCTCTCATGGAGCCTCCCGATACTTTGGGGCGTGTTCCACAGGTCACAGATGCAGTTCATTTCAAGCGTGCCTGTTGCCGCATTGGGCGCCACAATCGGGCTGCTGTCTGCGATGAAGAAGACTGACCTTGAAGGCGGACGCGTTGTTGTTGTAATACTCCTGCTGTTCGTTCCGGTTTTGTACATCCCGTTCTTCGGCGTAACGCCGATAGGCGACATAAACTACGGCGATTACATCTTCACGACGCCAATGCACCGTGGACCAATGGCCGAGAGGTACTACTGGGACTCCGCGTTCCAGTGGCTGAAAACCCAGTCGTTCAACGGCTCGATACTGACGTGGTGGGATTACGGGCACTGGCTGACCGCAGAAACCGGACACATCAGCATACTCGACAACCTCAAGATAAGGGACTACATGGTACAGGAGATAGCGAAGTTCCATGTTATGATAACAAACGAAAGTGAGGCGTTAGCTATAGCAAGAAAGTACGATGCAGATTACGTCATCATCGATTACACCATGATAGGCAAGGCTGCCGCGCCGTATTTCATATCCCGCGGGGATTTCTCAAACAAGTCTGAGGAGTATATACAGTGGTTGCAAAGTCCGACAAACCCGAACAGGAAAGGTTACGGTCAGTGCGGCTTTATTTCACCTGGAAGAGCACTATTCGGACAATCGGAATACCAGACCATTGTAAAACCGCAGCTCATAAGCGAGGGGGGCAAGGTTTCGTACATGGTACGGGTGGTTTTCGGTTGCAATGCCTACATTGCTGGCATCATGTTTGAGATACGGGACGACAGAATCACGGATATATCTGTCGTGGACCCGCATGGAACCAAGATACCATGGAGCACGTGGGTCAAGGACCATGACGCTTCAATACTTGGAATCCAGCCTCTGATAGGAAACGAGACCAATCCAGGAATGCTGATGCTTGCAGTGTCACGACCGGACGACAATCTGCTCCCGACCTACCGCACGCTTGTTTATGTTCCCGACGAATTCCATGATTTCATGGAAACGCGCATTTACCTTAGCGATTACATCGATGAATACAAAGCGCTCGGGTTGTACACGCACGAAGTTAACAAGCTCAAACACTTCAAACTGGTGGGGGACTTTACTGGTGGATATGTCCGGGTTTACGAAATCATCTACCAGGAAGAGATGCCCGAACAGACAGAAAATGAAACGACAGTGCAAACCGTGCCGGAGAATGAAACGACAGCGGATTGCCTAGAAAGATACAACACCTCGGAAAATACGGTCATGTTCTACCACACCACAAGCTGCCCGCACTGCCAGAACATGATGCCGCTTGTCGAGGAACTCCAGGGTCAGGGTTACAAATTCCTATGGATTAACGCTAACGACGCAGAAAACAGAAAGGTCGCTGACGAATGCCTATCCGGAGTGCTGAAACTTGGCGGGGGCGTGCCGCAGTTCGCATGTCCGGCAACAGGAGCTCTGCAACTCGGGGAATTTCCGAGCATAGATGCAATGAAAGAATTCGCAACCAACTGCAGCATCGCTTAGAACGATTCGCACCTCGCTCTTATCTCGGCGGATTTTTCATTCATGCCCCGGTAGAACGCCTCCTCGCTTGGAGCATCAATCCTGAAGCTGCACACGGGCTCGTTTTTTTGTATGACCGTTCCCTCAAACGGGATGTCGTGAACGCCCGCAATCCTGAGGTTTCCAACCCTCACGTTCCCGTCAGCAAAGAAGGTGCACTTTCCGTTAACCCTGTTCGAGTAGGATTCCGGAATTTTAACGCCGCCGTTCGTGCAATCAAGGTGCTTCTCCACGAGGTTTATTCCCCTGTACCTTTCAACGGAAGCGATGGTGTCCTGAATCCTCGGATTGATCTCCATGAAATAAACCTCGTTTCCTGAAATGTTGAAGTCTATGCCATTCGAGCCGACAAGCCCGAGTTCCAGCACAAGTCGTTTGAATTTTTCCTGCACTTCCGTGCTTATTCCCCTGCCGAGCGGAACGAAGTGCCCGCAGTAGGTGAGTTCTGAGGAAGCGTTCAGTTTCTTCACGCCCAAAAGCTGCCTGTTGAACGACAGAATCACCGCATCCGTCCCTGTGCTCAGTATGGACGCGCTTGCCGGTATTCCGGGAACGTAGGCCTGGACCAGCGCTTCGGTAAAATTCAGTTCCTTGAGTTTCTGCAGGTCTGCATGACTTTCCACAACCGTGTTGTACATCGGCAGCTTTAAAACGAACGGAAAGTGGAATTTTTTGGGAATGTCATCTAGCTCCTTGTTCGATTCTATAACCTCCGTTCTTGGATATTTTATGCCCAGCCTGTCCAGTTTTTCCTTCAGCGTCTTCCAACTCTTCGCCTTTCTGACTGCCGCGGAGTCATTACCAAACACGACAAAAAATCTCTCCAGCTTCTCCACTGCCCTCCAGTCGCATCCTATGCCAGACGCCAATAATATGCCGTCAACCTTTCCGTACAGTTTTTCGAACGCGAGCCTGACCAGCGCTGAAGTCGAATATTCCGTAAGGAGGTTCGGCCTGAACCTGTCGCTCTGTATCGAAAAAAAATTCCCCAAGTCAATAGTGTCCTGGTCTGAGTAGTAGGTCACAATGCCGACTCCATAACCGGCGCGTTTCGCAGATTCCGCGACTTCCCGAGAATTCAATCCGATAATGCCGAGGTTCATCATAGGAGGGAGTGGTGGGACTTAAAAGGAGCACTTAAGCGAAGACAGGTTATGCCAACCAGCCATAAAAGTAAAGGCCACTATTCAACCAAGTCCCACCGTTATTATTTAATATTTTGGGTTTAAAAATGTAGTTGGAATTATCTGCCTGTCGTTCTTAAACTCACAAGCACGTGGTCCTCGTCATACGGTTTTAAATCCACCACCTGCAGCACCTCGAATTTGCCCTTCAGTTTTTCTATCTCCTCGTTAAAGACTTTTTTCGGGTCTTTCACCGCGTCAATGCTTCTCGATTTTATCGCGAGCAGCGCAAACTTCGGCTTGAAGAATTCCGCGTTTTTTAGCAGTATTTCTGCCTGGTTGGGTTGCGCGACGTCCTGGTATATGACGTCCACCCTCCCGACTCCGTGCGCATAACGCTCGGGAAAATTCGCGTCCGCAAGTATCGGCATCATGTTCCGTTTTCTCTCGCACACTGTCATGAGCTCACGCATCATCCTCTTGGAGAACTCAACGCAATAAACGATTCCCGATGTGATATCCGCAACATGGCCGGCAGTAGTTCCGGCCGAAGCCCCGAGGTAAAGCACGTTGCTCCTTTCGTTTATGGGCAGTTCCTTCAAACCGTTCACGAGCGCTGCCGAGAGTTTGCTCCTGAACGGGTCCCAAATCCGGTATTCCTTCCCGCCCCTGCGTATCAACTTTTCGTTGTAAACCCTGAAGCCGGGCGCGGAATTCAGGGTTACGAGTTTTCCGTTGATTTTTGTGATTCTCTGCATTTTGGATTTGGTATTCTTATTATTGTGGAAGATAAATACTAATAGAATGATAGGTCAAGCCGTAAGACGGGTAACAAAGCTGAAGGACAAAGCAACGAAGGTAAAAGACAGCACTACAAAGATCAGGGGCATAATAAAGCTTGGCAGAAAGGGGCTTGACAAGGACCTGGAAGACCGGTTCGGGGAAGGCAACGTTCCAGTGCCTAATGAATTTTTCAGGAGGAAGCTGGAAAGAAAAAAGCATCAGCGGTAACTGCATAAATTTTTTACAGGACAACCATCACATTTTGGATTGTTTTTACAATAATTTTTCCCCAACTCCACGGTCAGGGCATGGTATTCATTGTAAAGTTTCACGCTTTTTGGCAGATTCGACTCAAAAAACTCCCTGGACTCGTCATATGATTTTTCTTTTTTGACAAGACCAAGCCTCTTGAATACGCGTTTTGTGTATGTGTCGACCACAAAGGATGGCTTGTTCGCAGCGTAAAGAATTATAGAATCCGCGGTTTCGGGTCCGATGCCCCATATGGACAAAAGTTCTTCCCTGAGTTTATTTTTCTTTATTTTCAAAAAATTTTCAAGATTCCCGTCATAATTCTTATATAAAAAATCAACAAAAATTTTCAGTTTTTTGGCCTTTACGTTGTGGTAAAGCGCGGGTTTTATCAATTTGGACAGCTGCTTCGTTTTTACTCTCCTGATTCCCGCAGGAGTAAGAATACCTTCTGCCTTTAAATTTTCAATCGTGGACTCGACATTTTTCCAGCTCGTTGATTGCGTCAGAATCGCCCCAACAACGACCTCGAACGGGGTCTCCGCAGGCCACCAGTGCTGTTTTCCGAAGTGCTTCAACAACAGGTTGTAGATATTCAGCAGTTTTTCTCTCGTGGTGTTCATTTATCTATGTCTCAGGAATGACAAACCGTACCGGCTCAGAAGGTCGTCCTCGCGTATATGCTTGAGTTCCTTCAGATGCACTTCGCGCATTTTTTTGATGGTGGCCATTTTCTGGGAATCGGGAGTGCCGAGGACGTCGGATATTTTTTCGCCGCTCAGCATTCTCGGAACGATGACGTAATCCGCTCCCGCGTCGTACAGCTCCATCGCCTGGTTTATGGCATCTGCCGTCACGAAGATTAAGACGTTCGGATTGACCTTTCTGGTTTCAGTTATCAGCAGGGTGTTCGCACTCTCGTTGGGGACCGTCGAGATGACCATCTCGGCATTTTTCAGGTCAATCCGTTTCAGGATTTCGATATCCCCGATATCACCGTAAATGCAGGGTATGTTTTTGTCCATGAGCGATTTGATGACATCCGGATTGAAATCGACGACGAAGAATCTCTCACGCAGATGGGATAATTCGTGCATTATGTCATGACCCATCCTGTGCGCCCCGCATAGTATTATGTGATTTTCGGATTTTTTCGGGATGCCCTCCAGGTTTACCGGAAATCTCCTGAAAGTCAATTTATCGAATATTGCAAGTCTGCGTAAAAATTTCTGGTACAGCTGTTCGTCATATCTTATGAGGTAGGGCGTCAGCGTTATTGTCACAAGAGCGACGATCACGGTCAAGGAGAATATGCTATGCGATATATGCGAAAGCAAAACGCCCTGTAGTACTATGATGAGTGAGAATTCGGATATTTGGGCCAGGCTAATTGACGACAAAAATGACGTGCGTCGGCCATAGCCCGCAAGCGAACTGAGGGACATGATTATCAGCGGCTTGAGTATGACCACCGCGAAGATTAGGGCCAGTGCCGGCAGGAGTAACGGTTCGATGTCGACCAAAATCATATCCATGCCCAGCGAAACGAAGAATATCGTCACAAAGAAGTCCCTCAACGAGCGAATCCTGCTGACGATTTCGATGTTGTACGGAAATGTTGCTATGGAGATGCCCGCAATGAGTGCCCCGATGGCTATGGAGAATCCTGCAAGAGAGGATAGTTTGGCAAAAATCATGCATATGGAAAGCGCTGTGAGAAACAGCAGCTCCTGCGACCTTGCGACAAACCCGAAGATGGGCGGGAACAGAAACCTGCTTGCAACGATTGATATGCAAAACAAACCGAATCCCTTCAGCAGGGATATGGCTATCGTAGCAACGGTAAAATGATCGGCCGTTGCAAGTACGGAGAGCGCGATTATTGCCAATGCATCCTCGGCCAGCAGGATTGCGAGGGTGTATCTTCCGTGAAGCGTGTCCAGTTCGTTGTTGTCAGAAAGCAGTTTTACGACGATCATGGTGCTGCTGAAAGCCAGGGCCAGACCAAGATAAACCGCATCCAGCCCCAGAAAACCGAAATATATCGCAATCAAAAAACCGACCCCGAACAGCAGCCCGCTTCTTATCATGGCGGACGCACTGCCTGCAAATCCGACGTCCTTCAACCTCTGCAAATCCAGCTCCAAACCCACTATGAACAGCAAAAATGCGATGCCAAGTTCGGAAAGCGTTCTTATGGTTTCGTAGTTCGTTATGAGGCCGAAACCGACAGGGCCTATAAGGATTCCGGCTATGACGTATGCAGGAATGGTCGGCTGCCTGAGAAATTTCGCAACATACGCCAACAAAGTCGCGGCAACGATGATTATTCCGAGGTCCCACAGGAGTATAACGCTAGGCATGATATTACTTAGTAGGACGGGTAAAAAATAGAGGGGTTTGATTAACCCATCAAACCCCAACTTGAGAGGTTTGAAAAACCTTGTTTCCGATGTCTTGGGAAATTACAGTCATCTGTTTTCAAATCTCTCAATTACATCATCAGCAGGTTTTTTGATTTTATCAGGATTTTGTCGAACTTTTGGCCGTCAAGAAAACCGTACCAGTAAACCACGGCACCGGAACCGAAAAGCTCGACGTAGTGCCTGAGTTGTTTTCTGTGGTCACGTTTTATTTCGACCGTATCGCCGAAACTCGCCTTGCATTCGACCCAGTGCACTTTGCGATTTTCCAGCGTGAGGGGCATGTCCAATAGAAAATCGGGTGTCTTTTTGTGCTCTTTCCTGACCTCGGTCTCGTGCCTGAACCCTATTTTTCTGCCGAGAAGCCATTTCTGAATCTTTTCCTCGACCAGCTTGCCCTTTACCACCTGCCTCATCGTTCCATGCGGGGAATAAACAGGGTCGTTTCGCATCGCTTCTTTGAGCTCCCTAAGAATGCGCGGATTTCCCAGTTTTTCGGGGTTCTTCATGCATAGGGAAAACTGCTTTTTTGTCAATCCCCTCTGCTGCAGAATCAGCGATGCAGTCATGACCGGCGAAAATCCGAGCCCCTCTGAAATCTGAAGGAATGTTTCGCCGGACTCCCATCTCTTAAGGAGCTTCGGGGCCTGGAGTTTTACCGCGTGGTACCGGGATTTCACGTCCCGCACGATTTTTTGCGTCAGAATTGCTTCAAGAACATCATTCGGAATGTGATATTTCCGGGACATCTCCGGGATGTCATCCATACCATGCAGGCCCTTATACACTATGGCATAAACTCCGCTGTCCATGTGTTGATTTAAAAGGTGATAAAGAGGAAGCGTTTACAGTGTTAACAATTCGCCCGCCCCGCACTTGTGCCGTATCTGGAGCACAATGCCGCCAGGCAAAGTTAAGTTACGTTGTAGGGGACGCTTCCTCGCTTATTTATGCGTTTGGAGGGATAAAAAGATATGCTAAAGGGGCTGCGGTTTTTAGTAATGACTGTGTATGTATAATAGATACGGATGAAAACGCAAAACAAGAAGATTCTGAATCCCTTACATGGAGTAAAACTGATGGATAATTCTCATGAAACAAGAATACTTATCGTTTCCGATCGGGAGTGGTTTGGTCCGCTTAAACTTATACTTCAGTCGGAAGATAGAGCAATAATGGGTGCCTTTGATGAAACAACGGCATTGGAAAGGGTTAAGGGGCAGGGCATCGTCATCGTGTTTGACGGGGTTGTAGGGGACAAAACTGCGGAATTAACGCATCAACTGAGGGAGAGCGAACCAACGGCCGCAGTAATACTCATCGGGGGAGAGGATGTTGAGCAGAAGAGGGAGGCGTACGGGGCGGATTACTGCTGTAACGTATACAAACTGCA
>CAZEGI010000021.1:7940-17874 GCA_964512105.1 uncultured archaeon | reverse complement strand
GCTCTGCGGATAATAAACTGCATTCACGCTGAGCAAAATGAAACCTAACAAAATCAAGACCTGCAAAAAAATCAACGCTTTACCGGACATTGTCTCGCTCGCGCCTAATTTTTACCGCGCGCTTTAGAAGCTCGTCCCTGTGGTGCCTGTATGCTTCGAGAATGAATTCCGCGGGGTGTTCCTCGTCCTGGACAAGGTCCTTGGCAGCCACGTATATATCGAGGGGCGTCAGTTTCAAGATCCGGTTCTGGTTTGCGATGTTTATCGCTTCAACCACAATATCCTCCTCGGTTTTCAGGAAGGTGGCAAAATCCGTGCCCTCAAGCCTCGATATTTTCCATGCGATTTCCGAAACGTAGTCCGGGTCCAGCCCGTGCTTGTCGGTGAGCCGCAGGGTGGTCTTCCTTTCCTCCTTTTCGATTTTTCTTATGCGCTTGCCGAGCAATTTTATGAGTTTCCTGTACTCGCCTCCAAGCTGCTTTGTTCCACCCCCGACAAGTTTCTTCATTTTATCGAGCATGCCGAGATACTTCTTCTCCAGCCGGGCATCCTCCAAGGCGACGGGTGATTTTGGTTTCATTTTTATCGTAAACGTGGTTATATATTGAGAGTATAAATTAATACTTCATAAAGATGAAAGTGTACATGGTTTTGGAACTCGAGGACGTTCCGGGGAGTTTAATCAGGGCACTTGAGCCGATTTCGAGTCACGGCGGAAACATAATGAGCGTTTTCCACTCCCGCGGCAAGAAGGAGGAAGTTGACGTGCAGATAACGTTCAGCGTCGCTGACGAATCTTCACTGGACCTGATGAAAAAATCCCTCGAGAAACGCAGAATCAGGGTGAAGAGAATCGAGTTAGAGGGCAAAAGGTATTACTCGAAGAAGACGGTGGCGTTCATCCTCGTGGGCCATGTCATAGACAAGAACATCCAGGATACGATAGACAGGATAAACGAAATCGGGCTGGTTTCCGATGTGGATGTGATGATGCCTGACCCGTCGGAAAAATCGTCCGTGTGGATAAAAGTGGACGTCGACGAGAACAAACGTGACAGGGTGGTCAGCGAAGTTGAGAAAATATGCAAACAGAAGGATTTCCTTTTCATAAGTTCGTTGGGTTAAGATGAAAGTTATCAAACTCGTGATGGTAGGTTTCGGGGCGATAGGAAGGGCAGTTGCAAGAACGCTTGTGGAAAAAAGCGGCAGCTTCAAGAGAGAGCACGGAGTCGAACTTAAAGTTGTTGCGATATGCGAAGCGGAAGGCAGCGTGATAAATGAGGAAGGCATCGAGCTGGAAAAAATCCTCAACGAGGATTTAAAAAAAGATAAGCATTGGTGCCAGAAGAAAAGCATCGAAGTTTTAAAATCCGTGAATGCGGACATCATGCTGGAATTTACACCCGGCAGCATAAAGACCGGCGAGCCTGGCCTTAAACACATTGAAGTAGCACTTGAAAGGGGGATGAACGTCGTGACATCGAACAAGGCACCCCTTGCACTAAAGTTTCACGAACTCATGGAACTCGCAAAGAAAAACAACGCCCAGTTGAGGTACGAGGCAACCGTCGGCGGAGCGATACCGCTCATCAACCTAGTCGAAAAAACCCTCCAGGCAAACAAAATCGAAGCCGTCGAAGGCATACTGAACGGAACATGCAACTTCATACTCTCGAAAATGGCTGAAGAAGGCATCGAACTGCAGGTGGCTCTAAAGGAAGCCCAGGAATTGAAGATCGCAGAACCCGATCCAAGCTACGACCTGAAAGGCATAGACACCGCGGCCAAGGTCGCGATACTCGCGAACTCCATGCTCGGTAAAAAAGTGACCTTCAGCGACATTTCCATAGAGGGCATAGAAAAGATCACCGTGGAAGCCATAGAACTCGCAAAGAAGCACGGGCGCGTAATAAAGCTCATAGGCGACGTCTCGAAGCTCCGGGTATCGCCAAGGCTTATAGACATCGACGACCCGCTGAACGTCTCCGGAACACTGAACGCGATAAGGATAAAGAGTGATGTTGCGAAAGACATAATCCTGATCGGTCACGGAGCAGGGCCGAGGGAGACCTCGAGTTCCGTAATATCGGACGTTCTGACAACAGCGAAAGACATGGTATGAGGCGACGAATGCGTATTTAAATTGCGATTTTCAATAGTGATTTAGAGGGTGTTTTAAATGACAGAAATCTTGAAAACTGTTGAGGATTTTATAATCAGAACAGCGGCCGACATAAATCACCCGCAGCTCGTCGAGGCCTTCCGTACTCTTGACCGTGTCGTGAAGGAAAAGGGAATTCCCAGGGAGATTATAACCATGACCCACGTTCATGACATAAGAAAAACCACGCCTACCGGTAAGGTTATTGCAGCCAGGATTGATTTTTTCGGTGACGGCGAGATAGGTGAAAAATTGGCCAACTACCTTTTGGCCGAAGGGATAGAAACAGATATGCAACGAATAGACAACGAAGATGGAGGAATCCCATATCAAAATCATGAGAGCATACTGAAGATAACGGATTTGTTCTCATCGGTTAACGGGAAGTTTCCTGCGGATTAAGCCACGTTTTTCTATGTCCATTTGGTAAGTTATGAAAAAAATCATAAAAACGCAGCATCACTCATGGCGCATAGGAAACCTTCCTGAAGGATGCAAACATTGCATAAGGGGGGCCAAAACGGTTTTGCTCGTCACCGGCTTATGCTCTTCGGGATGCTGGTACTGCCCGCTCAGCGAAAGGAAAAAAGGCAAGGACATTGTTGTGGCAAACGAGTGGTGGATAAAAAAAGACAGCGAAATACTAAGAGAGGCGGAACTCTGCGATTCTTCCGGTGCAGGAATCACGGGCGGCGACCCCTTGTGCAGGATAGATAGAACCGTGAGATACATAAAACTGCTGAAGAAAAAATTCGGAAAAAAATTTCACATTCATCTTTATACTTCTGGAGAGTTAGCAACTCATGAAAATTTAGGAAGATTATACAACGCAGGTTTGGATGAGATACGATTCCACCCGGATTTTCTCAATCCTAAATTCAAAAAAAGTCATGGACTCGAGAACGCGCTGAAGTTCAGGTGGAGCGTCGGCTGTGAAATTCCCGTGATTCCGGGCGAATTCGAAAAAACGAAAAAATTTGTCGATTATGCAAACCGCATCGGTGTGGATTTTCTGAATCTGAACGAACTGGAGATGTCGGAAACGAACGCGGACGGTATGGAGAAACACGATTTTGAACCGATAAGCGACGTTTCGTTCGCAGTCAATGGTAGCAGGGAAATGGCAATGAAACTTCTAGAATACTGCGCAAAAAACACCAAGCTGCGGGTTCATTTCTGCACCGTAAAACTCAAGGACGGGGTGCAGCTGAAAAACCGCATGAAGAGGCGGGCAAAAAATATCGCGAAGGATTATGATATTATAACGGATGAGGGTTTGCTGGTCCGCAGGGCAATTTACCTGCCGGAATTTGTTCCTTCTTTTCATTATAAGAAAAAAATTGAGAGTATCAAGATTGAAAAAAGAAAAATCATCCTTAAAAAATTATCTAAAAAAGTTGTGGAATTAAAAAGGAGATTCCAAATTCCATCAAACCTCATCGAAGCCGATGCAAGAAAACTCCGCATCCTCACAGGCGCATGGATCGTCGAGGAAATTGCAAAGGATTTGAAAAAATCCGGTCTGAAATCCGCAGTGGTCGAGGAATACCCGACCTGGGACGGCCTGTGCGTCGATTTGCGTATGCTATGAGAAGGTGTCGATGTAGGTATTGAAACCGCCGCCCGTCCACGTGAGGTTTTCGCACTTCTCCGGGTTGGAGATTTCTATGTTGTAGCAGTAGTAGTTGATGCAGTCCGTGCAGTTCGAGTCTTCCATGCACGAACCCATGAACACGTTCTTTATCTTGGATATGCATTCCGCTTCAAGAGTGCCGGGATGCCTGCAGAACGGAGAATACAGAACCCGGGCGATTTTCCCCTCGAGGCAGAACGGCTTGCCTTCGTAATGCGTTTGGCCGCAGTCCGAATTTACGCTGCACGTGAACGTTGTGGTGGTCGTGGCCACGGACGTGGACGCCGTGGTTTCTGGTTTTGGCGTGGTGGTTGTCGGCAGAACGGACGTCGTAATCACGACGCTGGTCATTGTCTCGTGGTCATCACATATCTTGTTATCGTTGACATCGAGACAGCACGATGTTCCGACCTTGATGTAAGGTTTGTTGCAAACCACTTCGGGCTGAGGCAGTATGCATCCTGCCAAAAAAACCACAACGAATGCAAAAACCGTAAGCCTCATTGAACCAGCCATGATTAAGAATCCGAACTTGGTTTTAAATACCTTTCTTTTCTGAGCAACCTCCTTGACTTAGGTATCATATTCATGATTTTATTCTCTTTCACCCTGCACACCCCTATGATATCTTTATTATTTTTTATTATAATGTAACCATGCAAATTTCTGACATAAGCTAAATCCCGTCCATTCATCAGCTCGTTCACCTGTTCCCTGTCGATATCCAGCACATTCTTTGTTGCGGTTTTTCCGATAACCTGAGCGCCTTCGATGGAAAGGTAAATTCCGTCCGGACAGATTGTGGCGAAATGCAAGCCGATCCATTCGATAGGTAGTTTTGGTATGAAACTTCCGGAATACACAAAAATTTTTTCATCATTTTTTTCAATTTTTTTAAAGAGAATAAAATCCGTAGAGAAGGAACTTCCATAATAAGAATTTATTTTTTTTGGCACTTCCTGTTGTTCCTCATTGGAAATTTTTTCAACCACTCTTAATCACCTTCGCGACGAAAAAACTGTCAGTATCGTTATGCTGCGGCAGGATGCGCATGCAGTTCCGGGTTTTTTCCGTTAAACCATGCATGGACTCAAGACCCGGAAGCTTTATTTTTTCCAGTTTTGAATTATTAAAATTGTTCAGGATATCTTCAACAACATGCTCATTTTCTTCAATTGATGTTGTGCAGGTGGAATAAACCATGGTTCCGCCGGGTTTTAGCATTCTGAATCCTTCGGCAGCGAGTTTTTTCTGCAGGTTGCTGAGTTTTTGTATCCGGTCCAAACTCCAGAGTTTCAGCGCGAAGGGGTTTTTTCGCACAGTACCCACATCGCTGCACGGAACATCCACCAGAATTCTGTCGAATTTTTCGTTGAATCTCGAGTATATACAACCGTCCTGCTTTGTTATGACTGCATTCATCACACCACAGCGCTGAATGTTATAAACCAGACCGCGTATCCGCATGGTGTTCGGCTCATTCGCGACCAGCACGCCGGTATTTTTCATGAGCGCCGCAATCTGCGTGGTTTTGCTTCCTGGGGACGCGCACAAGTCGAGAATTTTTTCTCCAGGTTCCGGCTCGAGAACCTGCGCGGGAATCATGGAGCATGCATCCTGAATGTAGTAGTATCCAAGTTGGTGCTCGAGAATGTCGAGCTGGTTTGAACTGACCCATAATCCCTCACTACACCATGGAATTTTTCCATAATCAATATGTTGTTCATCAAGAATTCGCATGACCTGCCGCATATCCGATTTTAGAGTATTTACACGGATGCTGTACCGGTTCAAAGGCCTTCCGATGTACCGCATGAAGTTTCTGAATTCGTTACCAAGCAGTTTGCTGTGGTAAGCCTTGAATCCGGGTGGGACGTTCATAGTAAAAATAATTGTAGAAGTAGCATATTACCATCAAGTGCCCAGCTTATCTTTTTTTCTTTTTCGGTCTGCCGCGTTTCTTTGGCTTTGGTTTTTTCTTCTTGACTTTTGGTTTCACAGGTCTTCCACGTTTTCTTCTCGGCTTGAGTCTCTCTTTTGGTTTCGGTTTTGGTGGTCTTCCGCGCTTCTTTTTCGGCTTTTCCGGTTTTTTCGGTTTTGGTGGTCTCCCGCGTTTCCTTGGCTTTGCGAATAACTCGATCCCCCCTCCGGCAATCTCGGTTTTCGGAACGTCTTCCCTCTCTAGATATCTCTCAAATTTTGGCAGGCTTGTGCCAATCACGCGCTCAAGTTCCTCATAACGGTTTCTTATTGTTACCTCAGTAACGCCCGCTAGCCGCCCCGCAATCCCCTTCTGGGTCTGCTTGTCTTTTGTTATCCTGCCCGCAAGGTATATCGCAGCAGCCGCAACTCCGGTCGGCCCTCTTCCGGACGTTACGCCCTTCTCCCTGGCCTTCTGCAGTATCTCCACCGCCTTCGCCTCAGTTTCACCGGAAAGCCCGAGCTCCGCAGCGAATCTCGGGACATAGTCCATCGGTGTTGCAATCGGCATTCTCAAACCAAGACGCCTGCATGCGAAACGGTAACTTCTTCCAATGTCCTTTCTCCTCACGCCGGACGCTGCCTCGAGTTCCTCAAGCGTCTTCGGAAGATGGTGCTTTCTTGATATGAGGTAGATTATTGCAGCAACAACGGATTCAATGCTTCTCCCGCGCACGATACCTTTGTTCACAGCCTTTCGGTACCACATCGCGCACTCTTCCTTGATATTGTTCGGGATGTTCAGGTAGGCGCACATCCTGTCGAGTTCCGGAAGTGCAATTGACAAGTTCCTTTGAACAGAATCGCTCATCCTGCTCCTGCGCTGCCACTTTCTTAAACGATAAAGCTGGGCCTTTCTTTCTGGCTGTATCGCCCCCCCGCGGATGTCCCTGTCGTATCGGTCTATCTCAGTGGTAAGCCCCTTGCTCAACTTCGCAAATTTCACAGGACCGCCGATACGCGCTCTCTTGCTTTTCTGCTCCTCGTCAAAGGCGCGCCATTCAGGACCAAAATCGAACAAGCTGTCTTCAATAACAAGACCGCATTTCTTGCAAATAACCTCCCCGTGCTTGTAATCTGTAACAAGTGAGGGGTTTTTGCAGCTTGGGCACACAGGTGCTTGTGCCTCAGTCGAATCTTTACTTTCTTTGGGCATTTTGTGCTTTAAAATATAACCGGATTCGAATAAAAACAATTTTTAAGAGCATTGTACATTATATTACTCCAAAATGATTCTTGATATCGGAAGGGTATGCAAAAAAGTGACCGGCAGGGAAGCCGGAAAATACTGCATCGTCTTGGACAAGGTTGACAAAAATACAGTGCTGGTTGACGGCGATGTCAAAAGGGGGAACGTTAACATAGCACACCTTGAACCTTTACCGGCAGTTGTAAAAGTCAAGCAGGGCGCGAAAACTGAGGAAGTGCTGGAGGCACTCGATCAGGCCGGTTTCTGAGCATGGACTTCGAGATTCTGCGGGAAGTGCTCGTAAAAAACGAAGAGAGCACCAACCCGGAATTCGGCCGCGAACCAGACAAACGCGAGATTGAAGAGTACCTGCAAACAGGTTTCGTGATTCTCGACAAGGTTTCCGGCCCGACCTCACATCAAGTAAGCGCATGGGTCAAGGACATCCTTCATTTGAAAAAAGTCGGCCACTCCGGAACTCTCGACCCTCAAGTGACGGGCGTCTTGCCCGTCGCCCTCGACGACGGAACGAAAATTCTCCAGGCATTGTTCGGCTGCGGAAAGGAATATGTTTTCGTCCTTCATTTGCATGGCGACGTAAACGACAAGGAAATAAAAAAATCCTTCGAATACTTCACGGGAAAAATTTACCAGAGACCGCCGATAAAGTCCGCTGTCAAACGCGAACTTCGCATCCGGGAAATTTACGGACTCGAACTTCTGGAACGCGCAGGAAGAGACGTCCTCGCCCGATGCCACTGCGAATCCGGGACCTACATAAGAAAACTCTGCCACGACCTCGGCCTGTTCCTGGGCGTCGGCGGGCATATGGCCGACTTGCGCAGAACCAAGGTCGGATGGATGGACGAAACCAGATGCGTGACGCTCCACGACCTGAAGGACGCATATGAAAACTGGAAAGAAACCGGAAATGAAAAGGAATTGAGAAAACTCATAATGCCCATGGAGCTCGCAATCCAGGACCTGAAAAAAATCTGGGTCATTGATTCCGCTGTTGACGCAATCTGCCACGGCGCAAACCTCAACGTTCCCGGAGTCGTGAAACTCGAAACCGGCATAAAAAAAGGCGAGCTCGTTTCCATCTTCACGCTGAAAAACGAACTGGTCGCGTTCGGGAAAATCCTGATGGAAAGCGGTGAAATCCTTGCATCAAAAAAAGGCGAAGTTGTTGACTTGGATAGGGTTGTGATGAAACCCGATACGTATCCGAAGGGGTGGAAAACGAAGGAGAAAGAAGGATGAATTTTTAGTGATGCAACAACAATTCTTTTCTTTACAGTTTTTACCTTAAGAAGCGTTTCCCTTTCCTTTATGCCAACCTATGTGTTCAGATAATTTTGAATTAATATGGAAAGCATATCCCAAATTTGCTATTAACAAACCAACCATTAATTCTTCGAACTCCAGACTCCCCCCAAGCAATCTTCGTATTAATTCGATGATTAGGTAGATCAGAAAAAGTACGAATATCCAGTATAATACATTTTCCCATTTCATACCGGTCCCCCAACCACCATCTTAATAAACCAGATTATTAGAATAATCAATATCAGTATCATCAACCAATCTATAAATTCCAGCTTCTTTTTTGCCATGATACTCATTAGAATCATCTTTTTATGAATTGCATTAAGAATCATCCTCTCGTTTTTTGAATTAGGCGCCTGCTCATTGAGATATCTGTAAACTTCTTCCGCTTCCGGGGAAAGAATAACCCGCACTGTTTTCATAACTCAAGACCACCCGCCAGCGCCCGTCTCATGTTCAGGTTTGTGTTGTGTATCCATGTAATGCCCTTAATGCTCACTGCGATCTTGTTGCTCTCCTCAAGATATTCGAGTATTATCTTCAGTATGTTGTGGTTCACCTGCTTGGGCAATCTTCGCTTGAGTTCTGCAATGGTTATGACACTCTCGTCCGTTTTCTTCAGGGTTTCCTCTACCATCAACACCGTATTCAAAGTCGGTGAATGCTCTAATTTTTGTATGTGTACCATGTTTGACATTTTTGCGGATATAGTTATTAGTTAATAATAAATAGATATTAACTAATATATAAATGCATGTATTTGGCTAATTTTTGTGAATTTGAACCAGATTTGATGAAACCGGATATTTATCTAAAGGGGTGGAAAACGAGGGGTGAGTGAATGATTATTTGTGAAGTAACGCCCACGTGAGGATAGCAAGTATTTATATATGTGCTTTCACATATTTATGTGATAAAATGGCCAACATAACACTATCTATACCGGAGAGTATCCATAAGGAGATGAGGCTTTTCTCCGAAATCCGATGGAGTGAAGTCGCGAGAAGGGCGATCGTAGATAAAATCGAAACTCTTAAGATGGCGGAGAAACTAGCATCAAAAAGCAAATTAACCGAAAAGGATGTTGAAGAATTCAGCAGAAAATTGAAGAGGAACGCCACTAAGAGGTTCATTGCATGAACATAGTCATCGACTCCAATGTCCTCTTCGCGGCGTTGATTAAGGATTCGGTAACTAGAAGATTGATACTTGAATATGAGGGCTACTTCATATTCCCTATGTACATTTTCGAAGAATTGGGGAAACATAAGGGTGACATCCAGAAGAAAAGCGGATTGAGCAAGGGTGAATTTGACCAACTGCTCAACCTTCTACTCAGAAAAGTGATGATTGCACCAAACGAGCTTTTAACAAATACAAAGAAAAAGCAATCGAATTGGCAAAAGAGGTCGATATTGACGACGTAATTTTTATCGCATCCACACTCGCATACCCAAACACTGTTCTTTGGAGCGACGATAAAAGGCTGAAACAAATAGAGGAGATTAAAGTGTTAAATACGGAAGAAATTATCAGATTGCTGTCATAGTTCACATAAAAAGTCACGTCTTTTCATATATTAATCTCGACAATTGCGATGAAACCGGATACTTATCCGAAGGGGTGGAAGAGTATGGAGAAG
>CAZEGI010000021.1:0-7840 GCA_964512105.1 uncultured archaeon | reverse complement strand
AACCCAAAATCAACATCAACAGGAAAAACCCCAACGAGGATTCCGTATCTAGGGGGAATTTAAAGTAAATTTTATTTATTAAGGTGTTTTACTTATTTTACTTAATGAGGTGATTTGGATGGTTAACATGACGTTCAACGTGCCCAACGAACTGCACAATCTTATGAAAAAACACTCCGACGTCAAGTGGGCAGAAGTGGCAAGAAAGGCGATATGGACCAAGGCGAGGGATTTGGAACTCCTGGACAAGCTTACGTCCAAAAGTACGATGACGATGGATGATGTCATGGATTTGGACAGGATGGTGAAAAAATCGATGTTGGAGAAACATAGGAAGATACTCGCCAAAAGGGGCAGTTAGAAAGAATGATAGAGGGATATTGATATAAATGACGCACCATACGTCGCTCTGGCGCTGTCATTCAAAAACGATGGCATTTGGACCGAAGACACGGACTTCGAAAAACAAATGGCAGTGAAAGTTTGGAAAACGAGGGATGTGCTAAGGTTAATCTAAGAACAACAATCATAAAACCGAAACATTTTTATACCCTCACATCTAATTTAGAACTGTGAGATGGGGACGATTGAAATTATAACGCAGAGCGAGTATCTTAGATTTTTCTTGATTATAGTGGGTTCGGTCGTATTCGCCAACGTATTCAACTTTATTTTGAGGAGATACGTGAAGAGGTTCACGGAGAAGACAAAGAGCGATGTTGACGACATCCTGCTCGGGATAATAACAAAACCCGTGTACGTTTTTACCGTTTCTTTGGGTTTGTACTTCGCGCTGGGCACTCTCTCCGCACTTGCCCCGTACGGGGCGTGGATGAACATGATGTTCTTCGTGTTTTTTGTGTTGCTGATATCCATGCTTGTGTCCAGGATTCTGAACGTGCTGGTGATACGGTGGATTAAGGTCCAGAAAAAATTCGAAAAAACCCCGAGGTTGCTGAACAAGATAATCAACGTCGTGATATATCTGCTCGCGATTCTGATGATTCTCGACCACTTCCAGGTCGAGATAAGTCCGCTGATTGCCACGCTGGGCTTGGGCGGGTTGGCCATCGGCCTTGCGTTGCAGAACACGCTCTCGAATTTTTTTGCGGGACTGCACGTGATTTCGGACAGGCCGGTCAGCGTCGGGGATTTTATAGAACTGCCAGATGCGAACATATCGGGGTATGTCGAGGACATAGGGTGGCGGTCAACGAGGATAAGAACGTTGCCGAACACCATCGTGATAATACCGAATTCGAAACTCGCGGACAGCGTTATCGTGAACAACTCCCTGCCGGAACCCGAGACGGCTGCGCCGGTGCAGTGCGGCGTTGCTTACGGCTCCGATTTGAGAAAGGTCGAGGAGGTGACGGTAGACGTCGCGAGGAAAATCCAGAAAACGGTTCCGGGTGCGGTTAAAAACTTCGAGCCGTTCATAAGGTACAACAGCTTTGGGGATTCGAACATAAATTTTACGGTCATTCTGAGGGTTGAGACGTTCGTGGATAGGTATCTGGTTACGCACGAGTTCATAAAGGCGCTTAAGGAAAGGTATGACCGGGAGGGCATCGAAATTTCCTGGCCCGTGAGGAAGGTGTATTACGCAAAATAATTCTCAAGCCCGAAAAGAACGTCGGATCTGGGTAGGTAGTGTATGTCCTAAAAAAATGAATAGATGTGAAAGCAGGAAGAATGGGGAGGCATCAGTGGAGGATAGGTTACGGATGGTGAAGGCACTGGTGTTCGACTTTGATGAGACGTTGAGTCACCCGGGTGCGGTGTTCACCGAGAGGGTCAGGAACGGCCTACGAGCGATAGTCAAGGCAAACGACCTGAAGCTGTTTATTGTTTCCGGAAGGCCATTAAAGTTCCTACAGGATATGATGCTGGGGGTTGGGGTGGATGGCTTCATAGCGGAAAACGGCAACGTCGTTTTCACTTCGGGGGAAGGTAAGCGGGTTTTGAATCCCGGCGGTGAGGCCATAACTCGGGTTTTGAGAAAATCCAAGAATCGGGCGTATGAGATTAAAGAAACGATTGCGGAGCTTCCACGGGAGTATATGGGTGACGCTATCATGTCCCTTGATGCCGCGGGTGTGAGGTACATAACGGAGGTTAACAAAAAGAGGGTTATGATTCTGCCGCCTGGGACGTCCAAGGTGAACGGTCTGAAACATCTCCTTAGAGAGTTTGACCTTGACTTTTCCGACGTCTTGGCTGCGGGTGACGGCGAAAACGACCGCGAAATGCTTGAAAAATGTGCCATGTCCGTGTGTCCGTCCAACGCCGCCGATGAATTGAAAAAAGTCGCGGACTTTATCACGGACGGGGAATACGGCACGGGTTTGATAAAATTTCTGGAGCGTCTGTATGCACAAAAGAATAGTATACGTGTATAACAAGGTGGTTGACCCAAAAAAATTTGAAGGGGGAGCGGCCGAGGTAGTGTACCAGCAGGCCAGATGGATGGCGAAACATACCGACAGCGAGGTTTATCTGGTCACGAGCAACATTACGTCAACGTCAAAAGGGGATTATGACGTCGCATCGTTCAAGCGTGACGGCATAAATTTTATACGCATGACTGGGTACAACATCGACGACCCGCATCCAATGCGACGTCGTGTGGTCATACCCAACCTGACCTCCGTGATACATGAGCTCACCGAGAACGTCAGGTCATTGGTTCATTTTCATTTCCACATATCCCCCATGTTCTGGGCAGCGATGATTGCGGCGAAGGTGAATGGCGCGACCGTGACTTATCAGCCGCATATCCACCCGAGCATGGGCTATGAGGGCAGGGAGAGAATCTTTAGGGACTATTATTTCAGGACATTGTTCAAGGCGGAAGGGGCCCTATCCGATGCGTTGATTTCCGTTACGAGGGAGCACGTGAAGTTTCTGCATGAGTTGTTCGGATACCGCAAAAAAATATTCGTGATACCCAACGGCATAGACCCGCAGGAGCTGAGGGTATGCGCAAAGGAGAGGGAGGTGAGAAAGATGTTCAATCTCAAGCCCTCGGACAGGATAGTGCTTTCCATAGGGAAACTCGACAAACGAAAGGACCCACTCACACTCGCAAAGGTGTTTAGACAGGTCAAGAAGGCGGTTCCGGAGGCAAAACTCGTATTCGTCGGGAAGCCGGGGAATCAGTATGTAAAAACGAAACAGTTCCTGGAAAAGTGCGGCCTCCTGAAGTCCACGGTGTTTACGAGCTTCGTCAACAACAGCGTGCGGAACGCACTGCTTGGGATGGCGGACGTTTACTGCTTACTCTCGCAGTATGAGGCTTTTGGTATATCGGTTGCGCAGGCGGGATACCATTATACCCCTGCGGTTGTTACGAACAGGGGCGGCATGAATGACATCGTGGTCCATGGAGAAACGGGTTTTATCGTCAATTTCAATCGTCGCGTGAGTCATGCCCCGAGATACGTAATCCGCCTGCTGAGAAACAACGAACTCCTGTACAGGATGGGGCTGGCTGCGAGAGAAAGGGTAATCAAAAACTTCACATGGGACAACGAATTGCGAAAACTTCATGCGGTTTATCGTAGTCTGGAGTAGGGGGCAAGAGGATGAAAAAAAATTTAGAGCAATACCGGCCGGTGGTGAGTGACGACCTCATTGATGTCATACGCGAAGAAGCGACACCGCTTCTCGGAAAACGGATAGCGCACGTAAACTCGACTAAAACAGGCGGCGGCGTTGCCGAAATTCTCAACGGCATTTGCACCCTTATGAATGACGTGGGCATAACCACCGATTGGCGCGTCATATATGGCACTACGGATTTTTTCAAGGTAACCAAGAACTTTCACAATTCCCTTCAGGGGTACCCCATCCGTCTCACAAAAATGAAGAAGCGGATATGGTTGGATACAAACGAGGAGAATTCGATGTCTTTGCATCTGGATGATTACGACTGCATCATCGTTCACGACCCCCAGCCACTCCCGTTGATTACGTTCTACAAGAAAAAACAACCATGGATATGGCGTTTTCATCTGGACATGTCGGAGATGAACGGAAATGCCAAGAAGGTGTGGAACTTTCTGGAACCGTACATCCTGAAATACGACGCAATGATTTTGACGATGGAATCGTACAAACAGGGGATTCTCATTCCACAGTATGTCATTCCCCCAAGCATCGACCCGCTCGCTCCAAAGAATGAAGAGATCTCGGATGAGAAGATTAGGGAGATACTCCAAAAGTTTGAGATAGAACAAGACAAACCGATAATCTCGCAGATTTCTCGCTTTGACAAACTAAAGGACCCTGCGGGTGTTATCGAAGTATTCGAAAAGGTGAGGGAGAAAGTGGACTGCAAACTCGTCATGTTGGGGAATATGGCAACCGACGACCCCGAGGGCGAACACATATACCAGAACATTATAAAAAAAGCCGAGGGATTCGATGACATCCGTATCATCTCATTCACCAGCGATATACTCGTAAACGCGTTACAACGCGCGTCGTCGGTGGTCCTCCAGAAGTCGACGAAGGAGGGGTTCGCGCTTACGGTAGCGGAAGCCCTGTGGAAGAAAACCCCGGTCGTGTGTTCGCGGATGGGAGGGATGATTCTGCAAGTGATTGATGGGGAGAATGGTTATATAGTCGATGACCCGTACGACTACGATGCATTTGCAGACCGCATTGTAAGGATTCTCGAGAACACGGAGATGGCAAAGGATATGGGCGAAAGGGGGCACGAACATGTAAGGAAGAACTTTCTAACGCCGCGCCATCTGCTGGATTACATACGCGTGCTTAATAAAGTCATCGGATAGGTCTGCCGTATGATATCGGCAAAAGTCATTTCTTTTCCTTTGAATCCGTTTCGCTTGCGTACCCCGAAAAAACAAACGCATACGGCTGTTTGAGTTTATTATTCTCAACGAGAAATGTCAGAATCGCTGTTACAATGATGCTGAACAGGATTACGGCATAAACAACGTCCTGGATGAAGAGGCCCCTCGGCACCCCGGCCTGCAACGGCAGGTAGGCAAGCACGGCGGCTGCTAGTCCCTTCGGTACGATGACCGATGCGAGAGATGCGTCGTATTTTGTCGTCGTCCTGCTCATTGCTGCCCTTACGACTGGGATGCGCACTACAAAAATTATGAGCGTCAAACCAAGGCCTATGAGGATGAGCCCGATATTCGACATCCTTATTGACAGACCGACGTAAACGAAAAAGAAGGTTTTAAGCAGGAAGGTAACCTCCGCAAAAAACGTTTTTTCCGTTTCGTTCAGTTTTATCGGCCGCATGGAGGTTATTTTTTTTAATGTAGGGCTCTGCAGGATTTGTATGTTCCCCAAGACGATGCCGAAAGCAAGGGCGGAAATCGCACCGCTGTAGCTCAAAAGCTCGGCAACGCCGAAAAGGATGAAAACGAAAGCAGGTGTAAGAAAAATGCTGTTTTCCAGGTGTCGGATTCTATTGAGGGTGGACGACCACAGGAAGGCAAAAACCGCACCTATTGCTGCCGCAAGGAAGAACGAGGCAAAAATCTGCCCCATCATAAAGCCGGGCCTTAGTTCATGGTATCTGATAGTCTGGAGGAGGCAGAGCGTCACAACAATGCATAGAACATCGCTGAAGGTTGATTCCAGCAAAAGGGCAGCACGGGAATCCTCCTGCAGGCGGAGCCTGTTCACCATCGGTATAACCACCGCGGAGGAGGTCCCCCCAAGTATTGAGCCGAGGATCATGCCCTCTAGAGCCGGCATGTTGAACACGAAGATGGATATGGAAGTTATGACAGTGACCGTTCCAACGAAATTGAATATGGTTAACCGTGTTCCGGGCAACATTGATTCGAAGAGTGTTGAAATATCCAGGTAAATGCCGCTCTCGAAAAGGATGAGGATAAGGGCGATCGTCGTAATCACGTTGCCGACCTTGCCCAGTGCGTCCATAGTGATGAAACCAAAAATCGGACCCATGAGAAGACCGACAAAAACGAGCGGGAGAACATCAGGCACCCGTATTTTATCGAACAGCGTTGAAAACAAATGCGCCAGAAATACCAGAAGACCCACGAAAAAAATCGCCAAGCTTATGTCCATTTTACTGTCTCACATATGGTAAAATAGTTAGGATTCGAATAATAAAAGTAATGAATACGCGATTGGAAGAGAAACTAAAGGCAAAAGCCCGCGAAATCAGCATAAAGGAGGGCTCGGCGTACGGCGTGAGCGACGGTTTCGGGCTGCGTTACGTTGCGCCCTATGCGCTCGCACTCGGAGCGAACAACGCACAAATCGGTGTTTTGAGCTCGCTTCCGAACCTGTTTGGAAACTTCTCGCAGGTTTACGCCTCAAAGGCGATGGAACGGTTCTCGAGGAAGAAGATTGTTTTTGCGTGCGTCCTGATGCAGGCAGTGATGTGGCTGTCGCTGATTGGCTTAGGGGTTTCAACATTCATCTTCGACCTCACACCCGAAACGAGAGCGAACCTCGTTATCGTCGCTTACACGCTCATCATCCTGTTCGGGGGTTTTTTAGGCCCGGTCTGGAGCTCGTGGATGCGGGACCTTGTCACCAAAAGCATGGGGAAATACTTCGGTGTGAGAAACAGGATTGTGGGTTTCGTTGCCCTGATTTCGATGCTGGTCGCGGGTTTCGTTCTGGATTACTCCAAAGGCACGACGGTGTTTCTGGGCTTCGGGGTTCTGTTTTTTGTTGCGTTCGTTGCAAGGACGGTTTCCGCGTTCCTGCTTCTGGAGCAGCACGAGCCGAAATTCGTTTACATGAAGGGGAGTTACTTCAGTCTCATGGATTTTTTGCGCAGGATGCCGAAAACCAATTTTGGGAGGTTCACGATTTTTGTCGCGCTGGTGAACCTTGCGACCGCAATCGCATCCCCGTTTTTCACGGTTTACATGCTCGGAACACTGAAGTTCAGTTACGTTTACTACATCATCGTGATAATGAGCTCCACGCTCACGACGCTGCTCTTCATGCCGGTGTGGGGAAAGTTTGCGGATTTGTACGGGAACATGCGGGTCGTGAAGATTTGCAGTTTTTTCATTCCCGCAATTCCTTTCCTATGGATTGCATCCGTTTTCATTCCGAACCCGGAAATGCTGTTGGTTTACCTTGTCATTATAGAGGGGTTTTCGGGATTCGCGTGGGCGGGCTTCAACCTCTCCGCAGGGGTTTTCATTTACGACGCGGTAACGCGGCAGAAGATGGCGCTGTGCGTTTCGTACTTCAACGTGCTGAACGCGGTCGGAATTTTTATTGGAGCGTTACTCGGTGGTTTTGTTTCGTCGCAGCATTTTGTTTTTTTCGGTTTGACTCCGTTGCTTTTTGTTTTCCTCCTCAGCGGTGTGGCCCGGTTGGTTGTACCACTGGGTATGATTGGAAAAATCCGTGAGGTCAGAGAGGTGAAGGAGTTAAACACCGAGGAGGTCAGGGAATGGCTGTCCGTACTTTCACCAGAACAGAGATTGAGGATAAGGAGATAGGGACGTCACCTATGTTTCTTATATTTATTCTTATCCTTCCCGTATTATTTTAGGTGATATCATGCAAACTCACAGAAAGGCTGTCAAGCATATGGCTTTAGGTCATCTCAAGGAGATAGCACCGGGAACTCCAGCAACTCATATTTTCCAGGGCGAAGGCGCTGGAGACAGAGCGAAGGGAATTCTTGGAGACCCAAATAGTCTTCCGGCGGAGAGAATTGATGCGGCTGCGACCGCTGTTGCACTGTGGAGGGTCAAGAACCTTCGTGTGGCACTGGACGACGCTTCGCAAGTCCCGCCCGTGATACCACAACTTATTGGAGAAATCGACGGACATATGAGGGGCGACGACC
>CAZEGI010000020.1:0-20938 GCA_964512105.1 uncultured archaeon | reverse complement strand
GTAATAGTAATACAGTAGATAATACCACCACCAGAACCCTGATAAAGAGTAGTTACATTGGTAATTATTCTGAATAGAAAATTAAAAATCGAATTTATAATTCCTAAGGTGTTGGAATGGATTTATACTAAAATGCCCCAAGTATAACCGTGATTAAAATGACGACAAAACAGAGAATACGGATTCCCCAAACACCTGCACTTCGCGAACTATCCGGCGACCGTGAAAAACTTATGCAGTTGTTTGCTCAACATCCCGAAATTATTGGACCGACCGTACAGGCGCTTGAAAGGTTATCTGCACTGCCCGCGGAACAACAGGGACGGATTTTCAGGGGTATAAGCCAAAACCCGGCACTTGCTGCGCGTCTTCTCTCTGATGCGATGCAAACCCCCGTCGGGCAGGACATCGTTCCTCTGGACGAACTTGAGCAGCATGTGAGGTTCATACCCGCAGACCAAAAACGCAGAGCGGAGATAGAAGGAGCAGGCGGAAAAGTTCCAAAAATATTCTGCACGATTCCGGTTGAGCGCGACATGATGTCGCCTGAAGCGCGCGAGTTTCTTGAAGGTGCCGACGTTTATGAGTATACACATCATACGTGTCTGAATGCGGAGCAGATGGCGGCTTTGCTTGGCAACCCGGACAGGCAGGACATTGACCAGGTTTTGTGTTTCATGGAGCCGATAACCGAGGGGAACTGGAGGAGCGACATGCCGGAGAGTGCGAGACACGTCGCATCTGCAGCCATGGGATTTGATAACAAAAGTGTTGCTGTCGCCAAGGAAACCGGAAGAACTTACACAAACGCTCCCGGAACGCTTTTTGACGACGTTGCTGAAACCGCGGTGGTTTTAACATTGACGTCACTTCTCAGATATGATGCGAACACGACCATGGTCAAGGCCGGAAGCCAGGTCGGCTGCTCGATGTATGATGGCAGGCATCCAGGAATGTACAACTACACCCTAGAAAACGGCATACGTGTGGGACACATCGGTGGTGGTGAAACCGGTAGCGCAACCATGCGGCGTTTGATACCGTTTGTTTACAGGGCTGATGGCAAGGGCAGCATAGTTTACAGCGACCCGGTGGAATACCCGGAAAAAGAGGCAGCCTTGAACGGATTGGTTGAAGCAAACATCAGGGCACGGGTACTCGAAGGCAAAGGAGACCCAAACGCACCGGTTGAGTTCGACCCGATACACTGCGTGAGTTTTGATGAGCTCATAACGACCTCAGATGTCATATTTGTGCAGTGTCCGCTTACGAAAGACGAGCCGCCAAAAGGAACGAGACACCTGATAAACATGGAGATTCTGGAAAAAATACGCAACGCGGGAAGGAAACCGTTTATAGTCAACACCGCGCGCGGTCCAATCGTTGACGAGGAAGCGATTGCTGTTGCATTGAGGGGAGGATGGATTGCCGGTTACGTGACTGACGTTGCTGAAAACGAAAGCGCAAGACCGACTCACCTTTACGATGCTGCCCGCGAAGGCGGGACGCTTTACGTGAACACCGCACACACCGCAAGCAACACAGCGAACAGGAACAATATGGTGAACCGTGCTGTACTGAACCTCCGCTCGCTGTGGCTTGGAGAAGGTCCGCTGAATCCGGTTGGTTAGTTATTACTTTTATACAACCAGTTTCTCAGGATAATCGGCGTTAGCACTGTGGTCAGCAAAGCTATCAGTATCAGGGAAACGTAGATGTCCTGCCCGAAAATGCCGAGGTTTAAACCAATGAGTGCGATTATCATGCCGACTTCTCCCCGGGGCGACATGCCAAAACCGACAACAAGCGAGTCCCTCCGTGACATGCCCTGGAGTTTTGCTGGAAGACCGCATCCAATGACCTTTGTGATAACTGCTACAACCAAGAGCATGAGGAAAAAACCAACCGTGCCGAAAGTAAAACTCAGCTCCCGCAGGTTTGCCAATATCCCGAGAGAGACAAAGAAAACCGATGCGAAGATTATGTGCAAATATTCCGCGCCCTCCCTGTAGTCCTTGCCGTGTGTTGTTTTCACGCCGGAAAGTGAAACGCCTGCAAGGAATGCGCCGACGATTCCGGAAAGTCCGACAACGCTCGCTATCGTAGCGTAAAGAAACGCGAACATCATCGCGAATATGAAGGTGAATTCCGGATACTTCAGCACGATTTTTGTTTTGTCGATTTTTTCTATGATTCTGCTTATGTATTTGTATCCAAGAAAAGCGCCAAAGCCGACAAACCCGATTGCTTTTAGGGTGATGACCAATAGAGAGGAGTAAGATATTGCTCCCGCAACAAGTTGTTCTGAAAATGACAGAACCAACAAAGCCAGAACGTCATCAATCACGGCAGCGCCGATTATGGCTTTTGCAGCATCAGTCTGCAGTTTCCCCATCTCCTTCAGGACGCTTGCGGTGATTGCGATGCTCGTTGCGGTCAGGGCAGCCCCTATGAAGATTGAGGATGCAAAGGTGTGGTCGAAAAAATCCGCAATGAGATAACCACCAATGAACGGCAATACGACCCCGACGGATGCAATCACGAGATACCTGAACTTTACGATGTCGTTGAGCCGGAATTCCAGGCCGATGGCAAAAAGCAGGATGATTGCGCCGAGATGGGCGATGCTTCCCACGAACTCGGAATGCGTCACTAGACCCAAACCGCTCGGCCCTATGAGCAAACCCGCGAGTATCACGCCTATGACCGCGGATTGGTTTATGCGTGCGGCGATGAGATAGCCAGCAAGTGCGACGAACAGCAGCAGGCTCATCTGGAGTTCTATCGGAGTAGCCATTTTATTGTTTATTTAGATATCAGTTTAATAAATAGCAGGATGTTTTGCATTAAAACGCACAGGAAGGAGGGCGACGTGCTGGTTGCGGCATGCGATAAGGACATTCTCGGAAAGACCATAAGGCACGGGGAACTCGAACTGGAAGTCAAAAAAACCTTCTACCACGAGGAGGAATGCGGTGTTGAGGAGCTGATTGCCGCGCTTAAGGAAGCGACCGTCGCAAACCTCATGGGGAACAGGGTTGTGGATGCCGCCATAGAGCACGGCTTTGTTGACGAGGATAATGTTCGGGACATCAACGGGATAAAACATGCCCAGATAGTCCTGGTTGAGCCATGAAAAAAATCGAACTTCCGAGGAAGGTTATTGTTGGTGACGGCGCGATATCCATGGTAAAGGAGGTTGCTAACGACCTTAGGCTCAGGGGAAGGTCGCTCGTTGTTTCCGGGAAAAACACGCGGAACACTGCCGGAGATGCGGTCTGCCAGCAGCTCGGCTCTGAGATTTATATAGTTTCAGACTCGTCCGACGACGAGATAAACGCGATAAAGGACCTCGTGAAGGACAAGGAAGTGAGATATGCGGTTGCTGTCGGCGGCGGCAGGGTCATTGATACCGCAAAGGTCGCGTCATACGAATCAGAGATACCGTTCATAAGCGTTCCCACCGCGGCGTCGCACGACGGAATCGCATCACCGTGCTCGTCACTTGGAAAGGGAACGCACCCCAACGTTTTTCACTGCCCTATGGCCGTTATCGCAGACACGACGATAATAAAAAACGCCCCACCGCGTCTGCTCGCATCGGGATGCGCGGACGTCATATCCAATTACACCGCGGTTCTTGACTGGAAACTTGCATACAACGAACGCCTGGAATATTACGGGGATTATGCGGCAACGCTTTCAGCGATGAGCGCAGAAATCGTGATGCAGAAGTCCGCGGAGATACGGCAGGACGTGAAGATTCTTGTGGAGGCGCTGATAAGCAGCGGCGTCGCAATCGGCATAGCTGGAAGTTCGCGCCCGTCTTCCGGCTCAGAGCACATGTTTTCGCATGCGCTCGACAGGATATGCAAGAAACCCGCGCTTCATGGGGAGCAGTGCGGCGTCGGATGCATAATGATGGCATACCTTCATCAGGCGGAGTGGACGCGGGTGAGGGACGCACTGAAACGCGTGAACGCGCCGACCAACGCGATAGAGCTCGGAATTCCGGATGCCGATATAATTGACGCGCTGACTGTTGCGCACACCATACGGGACAGGTACACGATACTGCGCAACGGGCTGAGCAGGCAGGATGCGGAGAATCTTGCAAAAAACACGGGAGTGATAGTATGAGGAATATGATTGAGGGTAGGTCGGAAAAAAACCGGAAGCTTCATTTCACGCTCATTGACCCGGACAAGCAATCGCCAGAGGATGCGGGAAAACTCGCGAAACTTGCGGAAACGTATGGAAGCGACGCGATAATGATTGGCGGTTCGACAAACACTGCCGGTTTGATGGACGAAACGACAAAGGCGATAAAGAAGAGCGTGAGGATTCCCACAATTTTGTTCCCGAGCGGCTCGCACGGCGTTTCGAGATTTGCGGATTACATCTTCTTTATGATGCTGATGAATTCGACAGACCGAAGGTTCCTTGTCGGGGAGCAGGTGAAAGCTGCAAAATTCGTAAAAAAATCCGGGTTAGGGATAATCCCGATGGGCTACATTGTGGTAAGTACAAGCAAGAAACCGACGGCCGTGGAGGTCGTCGGAAAGGTTGACCGGATTTCCGGGGAGGATACGGAAAAGGCGGTTTCCTATGCGACGGCATCCGAACTTTTCGGGATGCATTGCGTTTACCTTGAGGCGGGAAGCGGGGCCGAGAAACCTGTTCCGCAGGAGATGATACGGGCGGTGAAAAAAAATCTTGACATCCCTCTGATTGTCGGTGGCGGCATAAGAACGCCGGATGCCACGAGAAAAGTTGTTGCTGCGGGAGCGGATGTTGTCGTGACCGGAACCATAGCGGAACAGAATTCGAAGATTCTCAAGGACATCATAAGGGCTGTGAAAGAATGATTGCAATCATCGATTACGGCGCTGGAAATCTCAGGAGCATCGTGAATGCGTTTGAAAAAATCGGGGCTGAAACGAGAATAACGACAAACCCGAAAAAACTCGGGGCCGATGCGATAGTTCTTCCAGGTGTTGGAAATTTCGGGGATGCCATGGGGAAATTGTCAGAATTCAAAAAACCCCTGCTTGAAAAAATCGATGAAGGAATCCCTTTCCTAGGGTTGTGTTTAGGCATACAGGTGATTTTCGAGAAAAGCGATGAGGCGCCGGGTGTTGAAGGTCTTGGAATTTTCGAGGGAACGTGCAAAAAATTTTCAAGTTCGTTAAAAGTTCCGCACATGGGATGGAACAACCTTGAGGTAAAAAAGAAAAATAAAATTTTGCAGGGGATAACGGAGAGGGATTACTTTTACTTTGTCCATTCCTATTATCCCGTGCCGAAGGATAGGGAAATCGTTTCCGCAACGACAAAATACGGTGTGGAATTCCCTGCGGTGGTTTCAAAAAACAACGTTTATGCGACGCAGTTCCACCCGGAAAAAAGCGGTATCATGGGTTTAAAAATTCTGAAAAATTTTGTCGGATTGATATGACAGCGATAGATGCCGACCTGCTCGAAGAATTCATAAACTCGATAAACGAGCCGGTGATTGTTGAAGGCATAAAGGACAGGAAAGCGCTCGAATCGCTGGGTATCGGGAATATTGTGCAGCTGCATTCCGGAAATTCCATGCTTGAGGTTGTTGAATCTTTGCAGGGTTTCAAACGGGTTGTAATTCTCACTGATTTAGACCAAAAAGGAAAAATTCTGCGAAAAAAACTTCTCGGGTTCATGAATCTTTACGGAATCCAGGAAAACAAAAAACCCCGCGAGATTCTGGCACAGATGCGGCTGAAGCATGTGGAGAATTTGAAGGCGGATAAATTTCACTGAACAATAACAAATAACTTTTCCACCACTCTCTGGGCGGGTTTTTTATCTTGGTTTTTTAATTTTTATTGATGTTTGGGAAAAAATTCGTCTATCTGAAGGAGCTCACGAGCAGGTTGCCCATGAGGTCCGTGTCCCTCGGCAGGGATGTTGAGGGAAGCACGCCACCGTCCGTTTTTATCGGGAGCTGGAACTACCCGAAGGTTTTTGCTGGCCCCATGATTTCCCAGCAACATGGTGATACTTCGATTTTTGATTCGCCCGAGAGCTGGATACCCGCGAACGTGAAGACGCATGACGTTGTGAATTTTCGCATGAATCTTATAAGGGGGAAACGCGAGGTGGATGTAACGAACCTCGACAACAAACTTGTTGAAAAACTCGTGGAGATTTCCATGGCAGTAAGCTCGATAGAGAGCGAGGCTCACTTCAGCACGGTTCCGCTCGGAAGGTCGTTCAGCGATGAGCACACGCCTTACGGACCGAGCGCGGTAATTGACGAATTCGATATCGAGAATTGTAGGTGGGACAACCAGCTTGAGAAGGTGTATTACGACACGGATTTGAAAGCCGCTGATGCGGTGATGCAGCTCTATGAAAAGGACGTTCCGTTTTCGAGGATACAGAAGGCGTTTTCTGTCGGGACGATGGGCGGCGATAGGAGAAGAAAACTCGTGCCGACAAGGTGGTCGATAACCGCATGTGACATGACGCTTGCGGACCGGTTGCTGAAGGAAGTTAGGCACTACAACATGCTCGACTGCTACCGGGTGCATGAGTTCGACAGTCTGAACAATTATTACGCTGTTATACTTCTGCCGACTGCTTGGCAGTACGAATGGATTGAGGCGTTTCTGCACGTGCTTAGGAATGAAGAGCTGATATTTGCGGACCACGAAACGAACAGGGGCAAGGACGAGTATTCGATCGTGGGCGGATGCTATTACAGCTGCAAGTTCAGCGTTCTCGAGGCTCTTGCACGGAAGAAGAAACAGGCAGGCGCTATTATTCTGCGTGAGGCTTACCAGGGTTATGTACCGCTCGGCGTTTTCAACGTGAGGGAAAACGTGAGGTCAGCGCTCGCGCAGAAAGGCAGGGAATTCAACAGTTTGAGGGATGTGATGGAATATTTGAAAACGAAACTGAGACTGCCGGTTTCTCGATTCGTGAAGGAAAGCACATTGTTGAAGGAGCAACTGAGAGGAACGCAGACGAATTTGAGGCAGTATGCATAATGGATTTTGACAGGTCGAGCACATACGGATTGCTTAGTATTTTACTTTGAATGACGGGTATTTAATATGCCTGTTGTAAGACGCCGCGAAGAACTGCCTAGACCGCTTCCGATTCGTGAAATGCATGACGAACTGCCGAAGTTTCTTGGAGGTCCCGATGGTTATGGGCTTATGCTGAGCGGAGTAGGGTTATCGCTCTCAGGAGAGCATGAACTGATCGCGCTTGGCATTGGCGTTGGGATTTATGCAACAATACGGGCTTATGCATATTTTGCAGACAGGCATAGGCTTGATGATTACCTTAGGCAGGTTGCAGGTCACGAGAGGAATCCGCTGGACTTACCTGCTTATGGCCAGAGTCCGATAACATGCGGAAACAGGTGCATCGCGATGGTTGCTACAAAGGTTCTCGGAAGATATCTGACTGAAGAGGACGTTTACAGGGCTGCAAGGGTCGGCCTTGATGAATCCCAGGTTGAGAGCGTGCAGAGAGAGTCGATGGGCAAAACTCCTGTCCAGAGAGCTATATCGGAAACTGTAAAATCGGTTCCGGTTCTAAAGCGTGGCAATCTCTCACCGGTAGAAAACAGGATTGCGATGGAGAGGTTGGGTTTGGGGTACGAGGAGACGTGGGATGGTGACATTGATTGGTTGAGGGAAAGACTGTCTGAAGGAAAAAATCCCATAGTGAGTGCCGATACATTCTCGCTTATGCCTGGCATTGGCCGCGCGTTCAGCCTAACGCAAAAAAGGCTCGGTCCGCATGCGATTGTTGTCACCGGGGCGGACGACGAGTATGTTTACTACAATGATTCTGGCCCGGGCATTGGAATAAAAAGAAAGGCAACGCATGCGAATTTCATGCGCGCATGGAAGCCAAGGAAAAACTGGGTTTTGGGGAACAAAGGCAGGTATGCGTTCTGTGATAATCCGCCATGATGTTTTACATCATCACTGTGGTTTCTCAGCAACTGTTGTCCAGACTATTGCCCGCTCTACAATGTCGTCGCCAAGAAGCCGGTATGGCAAAGATATGTTACTCGGATGCGGTTCCCGGAATGGTCCGCGCGGGCTGCCTGTGGAGAACATTGCCACGTCGCGGTTGTGGTCCATGCTGCATCGCCCGCAGAACTGCTGGTGCCTTTCCTCTCTCGGGCCTATGTATATCTCAGTTTCGTCTTCCTGGTGCAGGATTCTGAATCCTCTGTATTTTAATTCGGTTGCAAGCCACTGTTCATGATACTCATACAGGTTCTGGACGACTGCATTCCTGTGGAGGATTTTTTTGTATTCCCTCCAGGCGCGGTCTCCGAAATCATAGACATGCGTAAGTGCCTCAACAACTTCTTGGCGGTCCTGTTCGCTTCTAAAGAACATAACATGTTCTGGGTCTGGTACAAGACCTCTCTTCAAGAGCCTGTCTGCCACCTGGTCGTCGTTTGGAATCAGGTCCTGGAACGAGAAAAATCTTCCGCCTGGTTTGAGAACCCTCCATAACTCGGCGACTGCATGGTCGAGGTATTCCAAAGAAGAGAACGGAGTCAGACCAACAACATTACTGAACGAGTCATCTGGAAAATCGAGTTGATAGATGTTGCCCTGTCTCACGTCTGCTCTTGGAAAACGCCGCCTGAACTCTGCGATGTATATTGGATTCCACTCAACAGAAACCATCCTTTTGTTGAAGCCCGGCGGAGCAAGCCAGTAGAAATCGCCCCACCCCGCACCGACCTCGAGATTTCCACTCCTGCCTGCATGTATGGCATACCGGTCCAGCACGCCTGAAATAATATTGTGCTCTGCCTGCCATACGAACCTTCTGTCAGGAGCCATGTCTGGTATGTCGGCCCTGTCAGCAGCCCAGTAACTTTCCTCCCTGTCGCCTATTTCGCGTCCTGGCACGTGGATTATAGGTTGCAGAATGCCGCTTACGGGAAATGCGACGCCGTCAGCAAAAAGCCTTCCGTTGCTTAACGGTGTGGCAACTCTGTCAAAATCCTGAGGGCTTAGACCGGGTGTGTTGCCTATGACGCTTTTGACGAGAGATTCAAGAAGAAGCCCCTTATGCTCCTGCCGCACAACGAATCTTCCTGCATCGTCCAGATCCGCATTTGGATTCAGGATTAGAGTTTCGGTAAGGGAACGCTGCAGAGCTTCTTCCTTTGGTCGAACTGTAAGTCCACTAAGACATGAACCCAACGCATCAACTGTAAGGGAGAATGACCCGAATGCACCGACTCTTTTTATCGGCGGAATGTAATTGTCTGTGAATAAAGCCTGATCTTCTTCGATCGCCCGATCCATCTTGGCCAATACTTCCCGCCTTCTGCTCTGCATGATGGTCAATTATTGGCATTGATTAATTTAATACCCTTTTCCTTATACTATGTCAGAATGACTACCGAAACCCGCGAACCTATCATATCTGTACTTGGGCACGTTGACCATGGAAAAACAACGTTGCTGGATTGGATCAGGGGGAGCGTTGTCGCGTCGCGCGAAGCCGGAGGAATAACGCAGCATATCGGTGCGACCGATGTTCCGTTCGAGGTCGTGCAGGAGATTTGCGGCGAGCTTTTGAAAAAACTCAAGCTGAAAATCCAGCTCAGGGGGCTTCTTTTTATTGATACTCCGGGGCATGAAGCCTTTACAACATTGAGAAAGCGCGGCGGAAGCGTCGCGGACCTTGCGATTCTCGTCGTGGACATAAACGACGGCCTGATGCCGCAGACTCTCGAAGCTATTGAAATCCTGAAGCAGTACAAGACGCCGTTTATTGTTGCAGCCAACAAGATTGACATGATACGCGGATGGGTGCAGAATGAAGCTCCCCAGAAGCAGCCCGAGGACGTAAGGGCCGAATTTTACAACAAGTTTTATACGATTGTCGGAAAGCTTTCGGAAAAGGGTTTTGAGTCTGACCTTTATTCGCAGGTTTCGGATTTCACAAAGCAGGTTGCGATAGTGCCGATATCCGCGAAAACTGGGGAGGGGATTCCGGAACTGCTGATGGTTCTCATGGGTTTGGCACAGCAGTATCTTGCAAAAAAACTCACGGTCGGCGTTGACACGCCTGCGAAGGGGACGATTTTGGAGGTGAAGGAGGAGCGCGGGTTAGGCACTACAATTGATGTGATAATCTACGAGGGAACGATCCACAAGAACGACACCATCGTTGTTGGCGCGCGCGGCGAACCGGTTGTCACGAAGGTAAAGGCATTGTTAAGACCGCACGCACTTGACGAGATGCGCGACCCCGAACAAAAATTCAAGAGCGTGAACAGCGTTTATGCCGCATCGGGCGTGAAGATTGCTGCTCCCGGACTTGAGAACGCAATTGCCGGCGCTCCTGTTTATGTCGGCGATGCAAAAATTGCTGAAGACGTGAAGAAAGAAATCGAGGGCATAGAGTTTTCAAAGGACATCAATGGTGTTGTTGTAAAAACAGATACTCTTGGATCGCTGGAAGCGTTTGTAAAGATGCTCACAAAGGAGGGCATCGCGATAAGAAAAGGCGGAATCGGCAAAGTCCACAAACTCGATGTCATTGATGCATCAACCGTGAAGGCGCACAACAAGTATCTTGGAGTGATACTTGCCTTTAACACATCTGCCCTGGATGACGCAAAAACACATGCGTCGGACAGCGGCGTTCCGATAATCTCGAACAAAGTCATTTACCGATTGATTGAAGATTACCGGCAGTGGATTAAAGACGAAAGGGAGAAAGAAAAAATCATTTCAGAAAAAACCGCCATCGCGCCCGGAAAGTTCCGGATTCTTCCGAAACACGTTTTCAGGGAGAGCAAGCCCGCGATTGTCGGGGTTGAGGTTTTAGGTGGAACACTGACTCTAGGGGCAAGAATACTCAAAACCAACGGGCGGGTTGTCGGTAGAATAAAAACCATGCAGCTCAACAAGGAGGACATAAAATCCGCAAAAGCAGGCGAGAAGGTTGCGATATCCATCGAGGATGTGACCATTGGCAGGCAGCTGGATGAAAACGAAATTGTTTACACGTTCATTTCCCTAGACGAAATCAAGGAAATAAAAACCGAAGAACTGAACGAAAGCGAGCTTAATGTCCTGAGGGAGATTCGAGACATACAAAAAAATAAGTAAAAATGGATGAATACGACTTCGAACTCGAAAAAATCGTATCCGAAATAAAAAAATCAAAGGCAAAACGCGTCGGCCTGCAGTTTCCTGAGGGTCTGAAACAACATGCCTTGAAAATTGCTCAAGAGGTGGAGAAAAAAACCGGCGCGTTAGCGATAATATTCGTGGACCCGACCTACGGCGCATGCGACACGAAGGACGAACAGTGCAAAAAATTAGGGATTGATTTATTGATACATTTTGGGCATACGGAATTCATGAAGTAGCGTGCAGGTTTTCCACGTATTCCCGCACGTATCTGAAGCCGTTCTTCTTTGCGAGTTTTTCCATGACCTTCTGAACCCCGGAACCATACTGCGCTGCTTTTTTCCTGCGGTTTATGACTTCTGCGGGAAGTGAGAATTCCTGCGCAACCTTACGCAGGATGTACTTACGTATATATTTTTTATTGTTAACCTCATCAACACAGGAAAACTTCGGCTTTTCCTTATTTATTCTTTTTATTTTCAATTTAAGAGGAATCTTCATCGCATATTCGATAAATTTTTTATCCATGAACGGGAATTTTAATTCTATGCCATTTGCTTTACAAATTTTTTTATCATAATTTAATTGATTTTTAAAAATTTCGTTTACGTCCTTTCTCATAATCTCTTCCAAACCGGGATAACCATGCCCCTTCAGGTGCTCCAGATACTTGTTGTAACCCCCAAAAAGCTCGTCCCCGCCCTGGCCGCAGAGCATCACGCGCAACCCGTCCTCATGCGCTTTTTTTGACGCGAAGTAAAACGGCACGGCAACCGCTGTTTTCAGCGGATTCAGTTCGTTTATTATTTTTATAATTTTTGGCAATGCGGATTCGATTTGTTTCTCGGTAAGCTCGATCCGGTTGATTGGATATCTTGCATTTTTTATTTTTTTAGAATGAGTAATATCATGAGATTCCTTCACACCCACATTATACGCTTTAACCTCCGCGAATTTCGATGCGATTGTTGCGATTAGCGTTGAATCCAAACCCGCGGAAAATATCACACCTATCTCACGCTCAACACAACAATCTCTGACTGCATGTTCTAGGAGTTTTTTCAGTTTTGAAATGTGCTCCATCTTTATTTATACAACGTAAGAAAATAGCATTTATGCTTAAATTCTCGTTTCTCAGTGGGGTACGAGAAAGAGAAATCAAGAAGAAGATATGAATCTTATTTTTTCTTGCATTTTCTTCCGTCTATAAGCTCTAACCAGCCCAGTTGTTCCTGTAGTTTTTTTAATGCGTTTAAATCGCCCTGAACGGTTGAAGGGGTTACCCCTAACGCTTGTGCTATTCCATGTATAGTTCCTCCGTCTCTCCTAAGTAACATTACGTCCTTCCTACGTTCAGCTGTTCTTATCCTGTCCTCTTTTTCCTCTGATTCATCCATCTGTCTTAGTTTTTCTCTTACCGGCCCTTCCGCTTTTTTTCTTAACGTCCCCAGGTCTTCTGATATCACTTCTTCATCAATATCCAATTCTTTCGCTATCTCTGCTGGTGTCTTCCCTTCAAGTCCTAATCCCAAGACCCTGTCCCTTCTATGCTCCGCTTCTACCTGCTCAGTTGGTGTTCCCCCCTTACGCATGTCTGTTTCGAGCAACGCTTTCAGCCTCGGATCAACAGCCAGCCCGCGTAGTACCCTCACATCATTTGAGATATAGGGTACAACAACTCCAAGCTCTTCCGCTAACTCTGCTTCTGTCATGCCCAAGAGCCTTCCCTCTAACACCCTCCCTCGTCTGTATGCTAGTAGCTTCCTTTTAGTTGCACTATCCACCTGTTGACTACTCTCCTGTCTATGGATAGTCTCCTGCCTTACTCGTCTACCTACCTCACGCATGTCTGTTACAAGCAGTTCTTTTAGCCTCTCGTCTACCGCAAGTTCGCGTAGTCTTTCCAAATCTCTATAGACTATTGATACACCTACCCCTAATTCTTGTGCTATCTCTTGTTGCGTGTTTCCTTGTATCTTCAGTTCCATCACCCTGCCCTGCCTGTCTGCTATCCTCTTTTGCTCCTCCCACTCTCTCATTCGTTTTAGCTCCTCTTCCTCCCGAGTTTTTAGCCGATGTCTTATCTCTCGTGGATGCATCAGCATCTCCTTTAACGGAGGCAGTGCTAGTTTAGTTAGTCTGTCTTGGTCCCTGTTGATTTGAGCTTGACCCACACCTAATTCACTTGCTATCTGCTTCTGCGTCTCACCCATTAAAGTCAATTCAAGAACCCTTCCCAGTCGGTGGGCAATTTTCTTATTAACTCCCTGACTTGTACAAGTTGCCATACTACTTTATTTATACTAAATTCTCCCGTAAATATTAATTGTTGAGGAAATTATTGCCGCCGGAGAAGTGACAGTTCTATAAGCAGGTTTATTTATACATTGCTGGAAAATAATTCTTATGCTTAAATTCTCGTTTCTGGGAGGAGCGCAGGAAGTCGGGAAGTCCCTGATACGCATGGAGTTTAACGGGAAATCCGTAATTCTGGATGCGGGCGTCAAACTTTCCGAGCCGGTTGAATACCCGCACACACCGAAGTCTGTTGACGCGCTGATTCTGACGCACGCGCACATGGACCACTCGGGAATGATTCCCGCACTTCACAAAAAACAGTCCTTCCCGGTTTATGGCACGGAACTTACCTTCGAAATTTCACACATCCTGCAGAGGGACTTCGTGAACGTCGGAAAACTGAAGAGGGAAAAGGTTCCGTACTCGGAGAAGGATATCGACAGGATGATAACGAGCGAAATAATAACGGATTACGGCAGGAAGGTAAAGCTGTTCGGTAACATTGAATTCGAGTTTTTTGATGCAGGCCACATTCCCGGAAGCGCGTCCGTGCTGCTGGATGCGGACGGGAGGAAGATTTTTTACACCGGGGACATTAACACAGGGGATACGAGGCTGCAGAACGGAACGATACTTCCGGAGCATGCGGACATCGTCATAACGGAAAGCACCTACGGGGACAGGTCGCACCCTGACAGGAAAAAAACAGAAAACGCGTTTCTGGACAAGGTTAAGGAAGTCACGGACCGGGGTAATGTTGCGCTGGTTCCGGTATTCGCGGTTGGAAGAACCCAGGAAACGCTGCTGATACTGCAGGACGCAAACCTCAACGTGCCGGTTTATCTGGACGGCATGGGCAAGACCATAACGCGTCTGACAATGCAGTATTCTGGGTGCGTGCGGGATGCGGAAAAACTCCACGCCGCAGCGAGCAGTGCGATTTGGGTTGAAAACGAAAGAGCAAGGCGCGATATCTGCGACGAACCGTGCGTGATTGTAACGAGCGCCGGCATGCTGGACGGCGGCCCGGTTTTGAGCTACCTGCACAAGATTCGCAAGAACAAGGGCGACTGTGTGCTGCTTACGGGCTACCAGACCGAGGACAGCAACGGCAGGTTGCTGCTGGACAAAGGTTATGTTGTGGATGCGATGCGGAGGAAAAAAATCAAGATTGAATGCGAGGTACATCAGTTCGATTTCTCGGCGCATGCTGACAGGGAAGGTTTGGAGAGCATCGTCAAACGGCTGAACCCGGAACACGTGATATGCGTGCACGGCGATGCCGAAGTTTGCGAGGAATTTGCCGAAGGCCTTCACGATTACAAAACCTATGTGCCGAAAATCGGCGGAAATATCGCGATAGAATAAGCTCATAAAGTAAGGCATTTTTAAACTTTCCTTACTTTTATATAAAATGTAAGGAGGTGATTTTATGGGCTCTTTTGAGGCAACCGTAACATCCAAGGGACAGATAACGGTTCCTCGTGAGATACGCAAAAAACTGCAGTTGAAGAAGGGTAGCAAGGTAGTATTCCATCCTGAGGGGAACGCAGCTGTAATGAAACCAAAGGCGAAGGACGCATTTGAAGAACTTCTGAAGCTTAGGGAGAGAGTGCCAAAATTTACGCCGCAGGAGATAGAACAGATGATAAAGGATAGCAAAAAGGCATGGAGCAGATTTGAATGAGCGTTTATATTGACAGCTGGGTATGGATTGAATTTTTTAGCCAAGGTGAAAAGTTTAGCATTTCTAAGGATACTATCAGAGGATCTTTATCCGAGAATATCGTGATTGATACCCTGACTTTGACTGAGGTAGAATATAGCTTAACAAAAAAAATCGGTAGAGATAACGCACGCGAAGCGATAAATTTGATAGAGAATATCGAGGGAATTCAGATAATTCCTGTTAACCTGCAGATAGCAAAATACGCTACAGAACTACGTCTGAAATATTATGTTTCTGGTAAGAGGGAAATTTCTTATGCAGATGTTATTCATTTAGCATGCTCCATACTTGTGCAGTGTGGGATATTTTACACCGGCGATCCGGATTTCAAAGGTGTTGAAGAGATTAAAGTCAAAGTTATTTGAGAAATCACGGATTTATTTACCCACTCGTATTACTACTAAACTTATTTAGTTTCATTACCGAGGTGTCAAAATGTCTGAAGAACGGAGGATTTGCGATATAAAAGACCTGAAGGTCGGAAAGTACGTGATAATAGACGATATTCCGTGCAGGGTGTCGAGCATGGTCCACTCAAAGGCAGGAAAGCACGGCGGCGCGAAGTTCAGGATTGAAGCTATCGGCATATTCGACGGTCAGAAAAAAAATCTGATGCAGCCGTCCGGCAGCAATGTCGATGTTCCCGTGATAAACAAGAGACCCGCGCAGGTTCTCGCTGTCGTTGGCAGCAACGTGCAGCTCATGGACCTCGAGAATTATGAGACCTTCGACCTCCCAATACCGGATGACGTGACTGGAGTGAGTGAAGGTAAGGAGGTCCTTTACATGGAAGTGATGGGCAGGAGGAAGATACTGCAGGTCAAGGCGGAATAGAAAAGTTTTTTAAGTAGTATTCGAATACCATACGGGAGATGGAAAAAATTTCACTTTTGGTTTTTTTGGCGGTTGTACTTGCATGCGGATGCATCGAGCAGCAGGGCATTACAACGACAACCCCGCAAACGAGCATTGCGGCTACGACCGTTCCGGAGTCGACAAGCACCGTACTCGGAGCGACAAGCACGGTGGAGGGCGTACCTTCCGAATACCTGTCCATTGACATAAGGACGATAAACGTAACCAAGGTCGTGTCGAAAATCCCTGAATGCGAGGGCGTCCACAAGTCCGAGCTGACCATGTGCTACTTCAATCAGGCCATAGCCACGAACAACCAGAGCATATGCGGATTCATAGAGAGCACCACGATGCGGGATTTCTGCTACAACGAAACCAGCGTGGAAACCGGCGGAAAATCCAGCACCATCGCGGGTTGGGTGAAGATGAAGGCCACCGGCAAACCCGTGACCGGGCTGCAGCTAAGAATTTTTTCAACCACATACAACAAGACCATAGAAACCGTAACGACGGATTTGAACGGCGAGTTCAGCGTTAAGGTCCCGGCCCGCGACCTGTACAAGGTGAAGTTCAACGTGAGCGGGACGGAATACCAGAGGGATGTTTACACGCAGAAGAACTGGGTGCATAAGTTGTACTTTGAGCTTTTCTGAGTTTTGTTTTGGTATTATGACGTATGAAAAAGTAATTGTTTTCTTCGGTACGTTTTATTTTTATATTCCCAAGACAAATGAGTAACTTCATATTTCTCGAATGAAATTTTGAAAGAGGTTGATGAAGAAAATGGCGAACAAGTTTGTGTATTTTTTCGGTGGCGGTAAAGCGGATGGAAAGACGGAGATGAAGGATTTGCTCGGGGGCAAAGGCGCAAACCTGGCGGAGATGACGAACATCGGCTTGCCGGTCCCTCCGGGTTTTACGATTACTACGGAAGTTTGTAAACTTTACTACAAGAACAACAGGAAGTATCCTGCTGGTTTGGACAAGCAGATTGAGGAGAACCTGAAAAAACTTGAGAAGGTAGCCGGAAAGCAATTCGGCGGAACAAAAAATCCGCTGCTGGTTTCCGTGCGTTCCGGCGCGAAGTTCTCGATGCCGGGAATGATGGACACCGTGCTTAACCTCGGCCTGAACGACGAAACGCTTCAGGCGCTGATAAAACGTACGAAAAACGAACGTTTCGGTTACGACTCGTACAGGAGGTTCATAAACATGTTCGGTGACGTGGTGATGGGTGTCGAGCACGAGGCGTTTGAGGAGGAACTTACCGCCGTAAAGAAAAAATACAACGCAAAACTTGACACCGACCTGAAGGTTGCCGCACTCAAGGAGGTTGTCGAGCGCTACAAGGCCGTAATCAAAAGGCGCGCGGGCAAGAACTTCCCGAATGATCCAAGAGAGCAACTGAAGATGGCGATTGATGCGGTTTTCGGCTCGTGGAACACCAAGCGTGCGATTACATACAGAAAAATTAACAAGATTCCGGATGATTTGGGAACTGCCGTGAACATCCAGGCCATGGTCTACGGAAACATGGGCAGCGACTCCGGAACAGGGGTCTCGTTCACAAGGAATCCCGCAAGCGGTAAGAAGGAACACTACGGCGAGTACCTGATAAACGCGCAGGGCGAGGATGTTGTTGCGGGGATAAGAACGCCGAAGGCCATAGACGATTTGAAGAAGGACATTCCGCATGCATACAAGGAATTGATAAAGGTTTACGAAATCTTGGAAAAACACTACAAGGACATACAGGATTTCGAGTTCACCATAGAAAAAGGCGAGTTGTACATATTGCAGACGCGCACGGGAAAGAGAACAGCGCAGGCGGCCGTGAAAGCGGCTGTGGACATGGTTAAGGAAAAACTGATAGACAAGAAAACCGCAGTTCTGAGGGTTGACCCCGAACAGCTTAACCAGCTACTGCACAAGCGCATAGACGTTGATGCAAAACTCGAAGTGATTGCAAAAGGGTTGCCGGCATCGCCGGGTGCCGCAGTAGGTAAGGTTGTGTTCACAGCAGACGATGCCGAAAAAATGGCCGAAGAGGGCGAGAAGGTGATTCTTGTGAGAACGGAAACCAGCCCGGATGACATACACGGCATGGTGGCTTCGCAGGGCATTCTGACAGCACGCGGCGGTATGACATCGCACGCTGCTGTCGTTGCGAGAGGAATGGGCAAGTGCTGCGTCGCGGGCTGTGAAAAAATCTCCGTGGACTACAAAAAGAAGCTGTTTACCACTGATAAGTACACGGTCAAGGAGGGCGAGGTCATAGCCATAAATGGAAATACAGGCGAGGTTATTTTGGGGGAGGTGCAACTCATAGAGCCCGAGATGACCGGTGAATTTAGAATACTCATGGACTGGGCTGACGAATTCAGAACTCTCGGTGTGAAGACAAATGCGGACACTCCGAAGGACGCTACAGTCGCGAGAAACTTCGGTGCAGAAGGCATCGGTTTGTGCAGGACAGAGCACATGTTCTTCGAGGGCGACAGAATCAAGGCAGTGAGGGAGATGATACTTGCCGATGACGAGCGGGGCAGAAGACGCGCTCTCGATAAGTTGCTGCCGATGCAGAGGGGCGACTTTGTTGGAATTTTCAAGGTCATGAAGGGACTGCCGGTAACCATACGCCTGCTCGACCCGCCCCTGCACGAATTCCTGCCGCAGGAGGACAAAGACATTGAGGAGCTTGCGGACGAGATGCATGTTTCAGTTGAAAAGTTGAAGGCAAAGACCAAAAGTCTGCACGAACTCAACCCGATGCTCGGCCACCGCGGATGCCGGCTCGTGATTACTTATCCTGAAATCTGCGAGATGCAGGCAAGGGCTATAATCGAGGCGGCGTGCGAGGTGAAGAAGCAGGGCATCGAGATTTTCCCGGAGATAATGATACCGCTCGTTGGCGAGATAAAGGAGCTTACAGTGCTGAAGGAGATTATAGTGAAGGTTGCAACGGACGTTATGAAGGAGCAAAAAACCAGCGTAAAGTACAAAATCGGAACGATGATTGAAATCCCGAGGGCCGCACTGACTGCCGACGTGATAGCGACGGAGGCCCAGTTTTTCTCCTTCGGAACAAACGACCTCACGCAGATGACCTACGGGTTTTCAAGGGATGACGCAGGCAAGTTCCTTCCGGAATACATCGAGAAGGGAATCCTGAAGGACGACCCGTTCCAGACCATCGACCAGGTGGGTGTCGGACAGCTGGTGAAGATGGGCGTCAAGAGAGGCAAATCCGCGAGAAAAGACCTTGTGGTGGGCATATGCGGCGAACACGGCGGCGACCCGCGGTCTGTGGAATTCTGCCACCGCGCGGGCCTGACTTACGTGAGCTGCTCGCCGTACAGGGTTCCGATTGCGAGGCTTGCGGCAGCGCATGCGAAACTGAAGGAAAAGGCAAAGGTCGAAAGGGATAAGTAACGGGTTTGGAATGTTTGATCACGTAAATGCGCAACGTAAGTGCCATTGAACGAAGTGAAATGGCACATGTTTTGATCAGCGCAAAACTGCAAAGCAGTTTTGGCTCCGAAGGAAGCGTAGCTTCGTTGGACACAAAATCTTCGATTTTGATGTCCCAAAACTTGTTATCAAGTTTTGCGTAACCTTTTGTTAAAAGGTTGAACTGAAGGAAAAGGCGAAGATTGAGAGGGATAAGTAAATGTGAAGGAATTCATCTGAAGTAGTCCAGGCAGTATTCCTTCATCAGTCTATTTTCATTGCTTATTTTATTGCAAAGGTTCCTGTCGCCAACGCTCTTGGACAGTAGTATGTAGCATGAGTCCTTCAGACCCGTTTCCTCGTAGGAAATCTTGTCGCACAGCTCCGGGTCCTTCAAACTCTGTGCAAGCGAGTAGTAGCAGAACCTCTTATCCGCATACTCGCAAAGGGTGTGGTTTCCGGTAAGATGCGCAAGCAGGTCGAAGCACTTTTCCCTTGTCGCGTTTGAACTTATGTTCAAGCAGATTTCCGTGCGCGGATATTTTGGAATGTTATTGTAGAGGCAGTCGTCGTAATCCGTGGTGTTCAGATTTTTACATATGGTTTCGTTCAGAATTCGTAAGCCAGGATTTATTATATTCTTGCCGGCATTAATGTTGATACATCCGGAAATTAAAACCAACCCTGTCAAAAATAAAACAAACTGTAACTTCATTACATTTCCGCAAGGATACTGCGGGCTTTAGCCCGCAGAGGAATTGCGCAATCCGTTTTGTTTCCTTGCATTTACCTCTCTTGTTTTTTAATATTTTACCGAGGCGGCGCGCCCGCTTCGCGGGCGCTTTAGGGACCGCTTCGGAGGTTGTTTAATATGGATTTACTTAGCGTGAGCCATGGCTTCGGACAGGTTTGTTTTCACGTGGTTTTCTGCCCGAAATACCGTTATAAGATTTTGTCCGGCGAGGTTAAGAGCTTTTGTGAGCGTGTGTTTCGTGAGGTTGCGGTGAAGTACAACTTCACGATTTATGAAATCCAAGTGCATGTTGACCACGTGCACTTGTTTGTTGGGTGTAAGCCCAACGTGTCTGTGAGCTATGTCGTGCAAATCTTCAAAGGCGTTTCTGCACGACGTTTATTCCAAAGTTTTCCTGAGCTACGACGCCGTTATCAGCATGGTAGTTTCTGGAGCTGCGGCAAGTTCTACCGCAGCGTCGGAAATGTGACTGCCGACACCATCCAACACTACATCTCCAAAAGCTCTGGAGACTGGAGTCGCGTCCTCCGAGAGGAGGACGTTCAACCTCCGCAGGCCGGCGCACAAACCAGCCTGCTTGACTACTCGTGAATACCCCGCCCTTAAGGGCGGGGTTGTTTATTTGCCAGTCGGCTCGTAGGCGGTGCCCCTGTTTTTCCCACGAGTCTTTCACGC
>CAZEGI010000019.1:0-22892 GCA_964512105.1 uncultured archaeon | reverse complement strand
GACTGTCGATCTTGCGACTCGGGTTCGAATCCCGACCGGGGCGATTTCTGCATCCGGTTATTTTAATTTCCATACAGCGCTTTTTATTATCGTTCTCTCGTTACCCGGTCCGCCGGTCGCCTCTGAGAAATACATTCGATACCCGCCAAGAATTTCTACCACTTCGGGGTCCATATAGCGCAGACCCACTTTTCCAGACGACAGGACTTCGCTCTCGAACGTGAAATTCAGTCCGTTGTCCGAGATGGCGGAATAAACCCGCTGGTCGTCCTTGCTGCCGCCTGGCGGGTTGGTTGTGTAGTACATTCTGTACCTGCCGTCGGGCAGAATAACCACGTCGGGGTCCATTGATTCGAATCTAAGCCGGACGCCTTCTTCCCTCTGCCAGGTCATCCCCTCGTCGGAGGAAATCGCAGTGCGCACGTTATTGCCCTCCCTTCCGGATACGGGGGCGAACATGTCTCCCGTGTAATACATCCTGAACCTGCCGTCCGGAAGTTTGATGATATCTGGAACGGAGATGGCATCGTAATCCGGTGGACCTTGACTCCGGAACCTGATTCCTTTTTCCGGAACAAAATTTATGCCGTCCTGGGAGATGGCTGACTTGAAATACAATTTTCTGTTTGGGTCTTCCATTCTTCCCTCAACGACGTTGTATATCACACGATAGCTGCCATCCTGGAGCTTTATGACCGCGGGATTGAAACCGTCCGTTATTATGCTGTTTTTTTCAAGAGTGAATTTCAAACCGTCTGATGAAACATAGGAACTTATCCCCATGCCCGTGATGTACATCCTCAATTGCCCATCATCAAGTTTGATACCTAGTGGAGCAACTCCTTCATTAATGCGTATTCCTTCCTCAACAATCCACTGCTGTGGTGGGAGCGTTGGCTCGATTGTTGTGGAAGTGGATGTTGTGGCAGGTATCGTAGTGGTTGTGGTAGTTACGATTGTAGTTGTAGGTATTGCGAGTGTAGTTGTTGGGACAGTTGTCGTGATTTGCGGGGTTGGCAGAGGTGAAACACAACCTGAAAGGAAAGATACAAACACCAAAAATAACAACTTCTTCATGGTAGATTATGAGAAGTATTTAAAATTAACATTTTTACGTTGTTGTTTCACTTCTTGTGGGATTTTTCGAACAAAAAAAATAAATTCAAAAAAAATTGCAAAATAAAAAAATTTTTATACTCGAAATAGTATAATTAGTTGTATAAAGAGTTGTACACATGGTGGCAATGGACTGTATGGAATAAATGAATGGAACCAAAAAATTTTCTTTTTATTTCTCTCGACGCACTTATAACTGATATTGCTTGGCAAGTGTTGAAAGAGGGGCACAACGTTAAGTATTACATACACGACCCCGGCCAGAAGGAAATCGGGGACGGTTTTGTTGAGAAAACCGATGATTGGGGGAAGGAGGTTTCCTGGGCTGACGTAATTATTTTCGATGATGTTCTTGGAGAGGGGGCAAAGGCCAAGAAGCTGCGCGACGAGGGGAAGTTTGTTGTTGGTGGTACTCCATACAGTGACAAGCTTGAGGACGACAGGGCTTTCGGACAGGAGGAACTGAAGAAGGCGGGGGTTCCGATAATTCCGCAGGAGAATTTCACTTCGTTCGATACTGCGATAGATTTCGTGCAGAAGAATCCGGGTAAGTACGTGATAAAACCGAGCGGGGAAGCACAGAACCAGAAACAGTTGCTGTTCGTTGGTCAGGAGGACGACGGAAGGGACGTCATACAGATTCTCGAACACTACAAGAGGATATGGTCGAACAGGATAAAGGAGTTTCAGCTCCAGAAGAAGATAAGCGGTGTTGAGGTTGCGGTTGGGGCTTTTTTTGATGGAACGGAGTTCATTTACCCGATAAACGTGAACTTCGAGCATAAAAAATTGTTCAACGGCAACATCGGGCCTTCAACGGGCGAAATGGGTTGCTATGATGACCAAACAGAAGTATTGACAGATAGTGGCTGGAAATTCTTTAAAGATTTAACTTATGATGATGGGATATGCACACTGAACCCTTTGAGCCATGTGATTGAATACAACAGACCCGAGAATATTGTTTCCTTTGACCATCATAAGCAACTGGTATCAATACAAAACCGAACCTTGGATATCATGGTAACCTTAGACCACAACATGTATGTTTCAACACAAACAAACGCAAGAAAGAAAAACAACAGATTTACCTTTGTAAAAGCCAAAGACCTCGAGTATCAATCGCTGATTAAGAGAACGGGAGAGTGGATTGGTGTAAGAGAGGAGTATTTTGTGATACCTTCTGTGGACATAGGTCACTATGAAGGCAACCAGGTGGTTTTACATAAAACCGGAGAGATTGAGATTCCAATGGATGATTGGTTGGCATTTTTAGGAATCTGGCTGGCTGATGGTTACACTTCGAACAACAAGATTAGCATATCGCAAAAAACAACAGAAAAAACAGAGAGAATAGAAAAACTGTTAGAGCGGCTTCCGTTTAAATTTTCGAAGGGGAAGAATGAGTTTTATATTTACAACAAACAGCTGTACTCATACTTGAACCCACTTGGCAAAGCCCAAGATAAAAGTGTTCCAAAGTTTGTAAAGGAGCTAACCCCGGGACAAATCGGAATTTTCCTTGATTGGTTTGCGTTGGGTGATGGTACAACCATGAAAAATGGTTTCAGGATTTTTTATACCTCCTCAAAAAAGTTGGCTGATGATATTCAGGAGTTGTTATTGAAGGTTGGTAGAGTAGGGATTATAAAAAAGAGAAATCCACGCGGCATGGTGTGGATTTACGATCATTTTGCTGATGCTTCAAATATCCAATATGAAGTCATAGAGAGGGTGAAAAAACTTGATTCCTGGGTAGATAAGAGAGATACGAAGATTGTAGATTACGATGGAAGGGTATATTGCGCAACTGTAAAAAATCACATCATGTATGTCAGGAGAAATGGAAAACCATACTGGTGCGGCAATACTTCGATGTTCTGGAGCGAACCGAACAAGTTGTTCAACCACACGCTGAAGAAGATGGAGCCGAAATTGAAGGAGGAGCATTACGTCGGCTACATTGACATAAACTGCATCGCGAACAACTACGGAATTTATCCGCTGGAGTTCACCGCGCGTTTCGGTTATCCGACCATAAGCATACAGCAGGAAGGTATGATAACGCCCATGGGGGAATTCTTGTACGAACTCGCGAAGGGGAACAAACCGCAGTTAAAGACGAGGAGCGGTTTCCAGATCGGCGTGAGAATTCTGGTGCCACCATACCCGTTCACGGACGAGGAGGTATTCGACACGAATTCGAAGGACGCTGTCGTGATATTTGACAAGCAGGGCACAATGGACGGCGTGCATATAGAGGATGTCAAAAAGGTGAATGGCGACTGGGTCATAACAGGCAACGCGGGAGTCGCACTGATAGTTGTCGGTTGCGGACAAACAATGAAACAGGCAAAGCATCGCGCATACAGCAAGATTAGCAACATACTTCTGCCGAACATGTATTACCGTACGGACATCGGTGACAGGTGGGAGGAAGACAGCGACAGGCTGCATACGTGGGGTTACCTGTACTAATCGAGATTTTAAGCGTCATTTGGATTTTATTATGTGACAAGGATAAATAGATTTTTAATTCCGGCCGTAATCTTCATTTTTGCATTTGCAGTCAGGCTTGCGTATATAGAACAGATGAGAGGAAACGCATCATTCGGCAATCTTTTGCTTGACGCGCAGTTTTACGACTCATGGGCGCAAAAAATCGCAGAAGGCGACTGGCTCGGAACGGAGGTTTTTTTCATGGGGCCGCTTTATCCGTATTTTCTCGCGGTTTTGTACGGCACGCTTGGCCGTGATCTTTATCTTGTTCGCGTGATACAAACGATAATCGGCTCGCTTTCGTGCGTTTTGATTTACTTAATCGGGAAAAAAATCTTCAACCCGGTTGTTGGAGTCCTTGCGGGTTTGGCTGCCGCATTATACGGCATGTTTGTTTTTTACGACGCGACGATCCTTATGGAAACGCTCGTTGTGTTTCTGGACCTGCTCGCGGTAGTTTTGCTCCTTTACGCGGTTGAAAGAAAAAACAAGAGAATCTGGTTTCTCGCGGGTTTTGTTTTGGGACTGTCTGCGCTGGGGAGAGGGACGATTTTACTTTTTGTGCCGTTGGTCTTCTTTTGGTTCATTTTGAATGAAAAAAAAGAAAGAAAAACAATTTTAAGGAATTTTGCGGTTTTTTGCACGGGTGTTTTGTTGGTTTTGGCAGTATGCACCTTGAGAAACTTTGTTGTGACCGGCGATTTTGTTGTCATCTCGTCGAACTGGGGCGTTAACTTCTACCAGGGGACGAACGAATTTGCAACCGGAAAAATTTCAAGTCCACTGCCAAATGTTGATTCGCCGCAGGTCATGGTCGCGGAACTCGGAAAGCATGCGGAAAACGTTACCGGAAAAAACCTCACGGAATCCGAAGTCGCAAGATTCTGGTTTTTGAAGGGTGTTGAATACGTGAGGAAAAATCCGTTGGATTACGCAAAGCTCGAACTCAGGAAGTTTTTGCTTTTCTGGAACTGGTATGAAATTCCGTCGAATACGAACTACTATTTCTTCAGCCGGTTTTCCGGTTTGTTGCAATCCGGATTTTTGCTGATGTTCGGGATTATCGCACCGCTCGGTTTGTTGGGGATTTTACTTTCGGCCGAACAGTTACGTAAGACGTCCATTTTAATTTTTATGATAGTCTCCGCAGTTCTGTCGGTACTGATTTTCTTTGTTGATTCGCGGTACAGGTTGCCCGCAGTCGCGTTTCTCATGATATTTGCCGCATACGCATTGCATTGGTTTTTCGACAGTTTGAAGAGCAAAAAATACAAAAAAATTTTAATTTCGCTTGTTGTTTTGATTTTGTTTTTCGGATTCGTGAACTACGACGTGGAAAAACTCGGCATGAGCCCGCGGCTTGACCTGAAAACCGCGCACGAGAATATGGCGGATATATTCATGAACAACGGCCTTTACGGTGAGGCGATAAACGAGTACAACCTAGCGCTTAACCTTGCTCCGGAATCGGTAACCGCGCACTGCTCGCTGGGCGACGTTTACTTCAGACTCGGCGCAACCCAGCGCGGCATTTATGAATACAACATCGCAAAATCATTAAACCCGGGGTACGTGAGGAATTTCTGCAGGTATGGAAAAAACTATGAGGTTATGAGGTAGGTGATGAAAAAACAAAAAATCGTGAAGGATTTCGGTGGGATTGTGAAAGTTAATGATGATGGGATAAGAACCGCTGAAGATGCCGAAGCCTCGGAGCTGGATGCCCCCTTATCACAGGTATTGATAACGCACAGATGCATAAAAAAACGTGCGGAAAAAATCGCGGAGAACGTGAGAAAGGACTACAAGAACGAAATCTACGCCGTTATCGTTCTGAAGGGTGCAAAGACCTTCGCGAATGAACTTTTTGGGAATTTGGAGGGAATGAAAATAAAAACGGACTACATCCGGGCGAAGAGTTATGCGGGAACCAATACGACTGGCAATGTAAAACTACTTCGAGATCTAGAAAAAAATCCTGCAGGAAAAGACATTCTCGTAATTGAGGATATCATCGATACGGGCATAACGATGGATTTTATAAAAAAGTATTTAAAAAAGAAAAAGGCGAAATCCGTGAGAATTTGCGCATTGTTTGACAAACCCTCGCGAAGGATAAGAAAAATAAAAATTGATTACTTAGGATTCAAAATTCCGGACAAGTTCGTGGTCGGATTCGGACTGGACTGGAACGAAAAGTACAGGGAACTGCCATTTCTTGCCGTGGTGAAGGAATAGGGTATACAAAAGATTTATTCGGATAGATTTTTCAGCTTTCCTACCAACTCTTCAAAGACCATCTTTTTCTTGTCTTTAGACAATGAAAATAATGTCTTTTCGATCATCATCTTGGAGATGGTGAATATATAATTCAGTTTGATAACGCTATCTTTTACAGCACCTTCTTTTTTAGTTAGTGGAATACCTTTCATAGCAGTGTTGCTTGTGATCCCTGCGACAACAACATTGTCAAATTCTTCAAACAACACCAAGGCGGGTCTTGTTTTGACTTCCAAGGTGTCTGTAAATTGAATTTTGGTGAGAATTACGTCTCCCGGTCTAAGCGTTTTCCCATAACTCGTCATCTTTGTTGTCCCACAGCTCTTTCATCTTGGCCTGTTGGATCTTATGCAGAAATTCGTCATACTGGTTTCTTTTCTTGGCATTTCTGAATATCGCAATCATGTTCTTGATCAGTTCGTTGTAGGTTTGTCTTGGGTATTCCCTGGCTTCTTTTAGTGCATTAACAATTGATTTATCAAGCTGTATTGTCGTAGCGTTTGCCATTATATATCACCTATATATCATATATAAGTACTTATATATAAATTGCTCTGTTTTAGGTTTTAGGATGACCCGTTTTTGCTGTGGGGGGAATAGCTACTTTCTTGAGACAAGATTTTTTGCAGTCTCTTTTGCTTCTTCGATTATTTCCTGCTCGTTTTTTGCAACACGATTTTGCATGAGTATTTTTCCGTCGCAGATGACCGTGTCAACGCACGAGCCGTTTGCTGAGTAAACCAGATCCGAGATAAGGTTGTGACCGGGTGTGAGTTCCGGTTTTTTCAGGTTTACGAGAACGATGTCTGCGAGTCTGCCTTCTTCGATTTTCCCCGCGCTCAGGTTCAGGGCCTTTGCGCCGTTTATGGTCGCAAGTTCAAATGACTCCTGCGCAGGCATTATACGTTGTTTGTTTGTGTGGAATTTCTGCAGAAGGGTTGCAAACTTCATGGACTCGAACATGTCGAGGTTGTTGTTTGACGCGCAACCGTCCGTGCCGAGGGAAACGGTTAAACCTGCTTTTTTCATCTCCGCGTAGTTTAGGGCGGAACCGACCGCAAGCTTCATGTTCGATGTCGGGTTGTGGGCGATTTTCACCTTATGTTTCGCAAGAATCTGGATTTCTTTTTTGTTCAACCAGACGGAATGACACGCAATCATATTCGGGCCGAGAAAACCGATGCTCTCAAGGTATTCGACCGGGCGTTTTTTGTTTTTCTTTATGCAATCCTTCACTTCCTGCTCTGTTTCGGAAAGATGGAAGTGCACGAGCAGGTTATTTTCTCTTGCAAATTCCGCGCACCACTGCAAACCTTCTTTGGAAACGGTATAAAGTGCATGTGGTCCCAAAGCAAAAATCACGCGAGAGCAGAATTTTTTGAATTCCTTGAAGAGTTTTTTGTTCAGAGAAATTTGTTCCTTTGTTTTTTCCTCGTTAAAAAGGTCTATGAGAACCGCGCTTAGAACGCCGCGGATTCCGGATTCTTCGACCGCCTTTGCTGAACCCTTGGTATGCCAGTACATGTCGTTGAAGCAGGTTGTTCCGGATTTTATCATTTCCAAACATGCGAGTTTTGTGCCCCAGTAAACATCATCTTCAGTGAGCTTTGCCTCAAGCGGCCAGATGTGGTTGCTGAGCCAGTCGTGCAATTCCAGATCGTCTGCGTAACTGCGCATGAGCGTCATGGCTGCGTGAGTATGTGTATTAATCAAACCGGGAATCGCTGCCTTGTTTTTGCCGTCTATTACGAATTCTGCACTGGATTTTTTTCCGATTTCGGCGATGAGATTTTCTTCGATTTTTATGTTGGTTTCCTTGCTGTTCAGCAAAACGTTTTTTATCAGGATGCTCATTTAGAATCCTCAAGAATTTTTATGAGTATCTTCATCACACTGGCAGAGTTCTTTCTTGAATCTTTTACGACGGTTTCGAAGTCGAGTTTTTTAGGCACTACGCCGTTTGCATAGTTGTCAACGGAGCAGATGCCCGCATATGGAATCCCGAGTTCCTGCGCGAGCGTCGCCTCTGACGCGAGATTCATGCCGACGACATCGCAGAAATTTTTCAGGATTTTTATTTCTGCCCTGGTTTCGAGTCTTGGTCCGGTGGTTTGAACGTAAATTCCTTCAGGGATGATTTTTACGCCGGCTTGTTTTGATTTTTTGATGATGATTTTTCTCAAAGCTTCATCAAGTTCCGGAGTTATGTGCTTTATTCTGGAATCAAAGAAGGTTTGTATGCCCCAGAAATTTACGTAGTCGCTTGGGATGAGAATGCTTCCGGGTTTTATGCTCTTCCTTAGACTGCCGACGGAGCAAATGCCGATGATTTTTGTAGTGCCTAACTTTTTCAGCGCCTTTATATTTGCCTTGTGGTTTATCCTGTGCGGCGGGATGTTGTGGCTTTTCCCGTGGCGGTTCAGGAAGGCGATTTTTTCGTTCACCAGAACGTCCACGTTTCCGTATTCGGTGGCGACGGTTTTTCCCTTCAGGTTTTTCAGGATTTTTGTTCCCTTGAAATTCGTGCCGCCTATTATTCCGAGCATTTTATACAACTATATTTATTAGTTTATTAGAATACATTAACATGTTGAGCGTGTTGTCAAAAATACGGTGGAGGTCGGTGGCGATTGTAGTGGGCCTGCTCATCGTCGTAGCTGTGCTGTTCAAATCCCTGCCTACGAGTTACAAAACCGGGGAAGATATAAGCATACGCTCGTGGGCCGACCCGGACAAGGTTGAACTGAACGGAAAAACCACGATCTGGGTTGAGGTCAAGAACGTCGGGGAGAACGAGATTAACGTGACGCTCAATGTCAGCGCATACAGCAGCAGTCTTGTGTTCAGCGACCCGCAGGTTGAAACCGTAAGTTTGGGTCCTGGAGAGCAGAGGAATGTGGATTTCAGGGCGAGGTTGGAGGAAGCGAAGTACGGTGGTGACTACCGGATTGACATAAACGCGTACAAGGACAAGACGAGTGGAGTGACGGATACGATTTACATCACTGTCGAGGATTAGGTTCTTCTGATGTAGGCGATTACTGAAAGTGCAAGGGTCATAAGCAGTATGACGAGTAGGGAGTTAGTCGCTGTTATAAGCATTCCTGTCGCCATGTTCAGCGCCGCTATGGTCAGAACGACCAGGGCGATACTCAGGCCGATGGATAATGCAATTCTTTCAATCTCGTCAAGCTCGTCGTTCTTCGGGAACAGCGCATAGGTTGCTGCAAAACCAGGGATGAACAAAACCAGCAGAAAACCGACCACCGCGCGTATTATTTCGAGTATCATCTTACCTAAATTATGGATTTACCTTATAAATACGGCTGCCCTTGCTCTCGTAAACCTCCTCAAGGAACGGGCAGTTTATTGCTCCCTTGAAGAACACATAGTCCGGTTTTAATTCGTTTAAAATTCCGGCCTTTACGTTGCAGTCGTTCTGGAAGAAGATGTTTGCCTTGTCTATTTCATCCTTTCCTGAGCCGAGATTCGTCTGCGTAAGTGCGAGGACTCTTCGCCCACTCAGCGGCGTGATTGCCTTTGAAACGTGCGGGTACGCAAGTACCGTTGAATTTTCAGATGTGTTGCTCCCCAGCCATTGTATCGTACCAACCTCGTTTTCGCCTATGATCATGTACAACCTGTTGCTGTAGAAGAAGGTTGAATCTGCCTGGTTTTTCAGTGCGACGGCTATGAGAACGAGCATTCCGGCAGTTATGATTTTTCGGAGAAAATCGTTTTTGACATATACACCGATTATGCCCTTTCCTATCGCGTACAGGAGATACAACCCCATGCCAGCAAGAATCATTATCAACTCGGAGTTGTACATGAACAGCCTTCTGTACTCCGCGAAAAAACTCTTCCCGAATTCGAAGTACTGCACCACGAACGGGAGAAGTGCGAGCAGCGCAATCGGGATTATCCTGCTCTTGTCATCCGAGGACATGTTTCTGTAAAAACCAAGCACCGCAAGGAAGAGTATGGCGCTTCCAAGGTATATCGGGTAGAAGTAGAGCACATGGTAGGTGTACTGTTCGTCCGTGAATACGAGCGTGTCATTCAAAAGCCAGTCCATGAAGCTCAATGGAGATTTGATGTTGGCTAATTTTGCGAAGGAGATGAAGTTCACGAGCAGCAGGAAAGCAATCACGCAAAAAATCAAAATCCTGAATCTGTTTCTGTACAACAAACGCGGATGCATAAGCAGGTAAAGCGCAAAGACCGGCAGAAGTATGGAAGCAGACGGCGGATGCGCTAGTGTTATTTGGATGAATAACAGGCCAAGCACAACGTCCCAGAGGTTTATCAGCGAAATTTTCTCGGAAGTTTTTGCTGGTGTTATGTTCATGGACATGAGTGAGTTTCTTACAAGTGGTTTTTTAGCCACAACCGAGTTTGCTGCACCCATCGCCTTTACGAACACGAACAGCATAAGCGGCAGCTGGGACATTCCGTAAGCCGACGGAACCATGAACCAGGGCCCAAGTAAGGTCACGTTGCTCTTCATTGTAGTAACGAGCATTCCGGAAAGCAAACCAGCGAATGAACTTTTGGTTATGAACCTTACTAGCATGAACGCGTTTAATGAGAGTATGAACGATACGATTGCCGGAAATATGATGCTGAACTGCACGGGGTCTAAACCAGTCATCAGGATGAGTTCGCTCAGCAGAACATGGTAACTGACTTCAAGGTCTTTTTTGTATTCGTCACTTAGGTAGGGGTTGTAATTTACGATGCTGCCTTTTTTGACAATTTCGACCGCCATGGTGAGGTGGTCCCACTCGTCGGAATGGTACGGCAGATGATAGCTGCTGTGTATCGTGTATGTGGTGTAGAAGCTGAACGCTGCGAGTACTAAAACAGAAAAAATCAGAACTATTTTTTTATTGATTTCCACTTTCAATCCATTCGAATTCCTTTATCAGACCCTGCTCGACAGCAACCTTCGGTTTGTAGCCAAGTTTTTTCCTTGCCAGTGATATGTCCGCATACGTGTGTTTCACGTCGCCCTTCTGCTTTTCGATGTTTTTCACCCTTGCGCGCTTTCCGGAAATTTTTTCCAGGATTTTTATGACCTCGTTGACGGTTATTCTCGAACCGCCTCCAACATTGAAGATTCCGTATTTGACATCGCTTTTCATTGCCAGGATGTTTGAATCAACAATATCAGAAACGTATGTAAAGTCGCGCGTCTGGTCACCGTCGCCGTAAATGGTGATTTCATTGTTAGCAAGCATCGCATGTATGAACTTGTTGAAGGCCATGTCCGGGCGCTGCCTCGGACCGTAAACCGTGAAGTATCTCAGCGATACGACAGAAATCCCGAAGTTTTTGTGATAAAGATAACATAGGTTTTCTGCAGCGAGTTTAGTAACACCGTATGGAGAAACCGGTTTTGGCATGGTAGTTTCCTTAATAGGGAACGCATCAACATCGCCGTAAACTGACGATGAAGATGCAAACACGATTTTTTTTATTTCCGAATCCTTTGCAGCCTCGAGAAGTTTCTGCGTTGCAAGAATGTTATTCTCAACATAAACCTCGAAGTTTTTTCCCCAGCTTGCCCTCACCCCTGCCTGCGCTGCCTGGTGGAAAACAAAATCCGCGCCGGAAAGAATTTTTTTCAGGTCAAGGTCCAGAAGGTTTTTCCCGATGAAACTGAAATTCTTTTTGCCCGGAAGGTTTTCGAGGTTTTTTTCCTTAAGGTTTTTTGCGTAGTAGTCCGTAAAGCAGTCTATGCCCACGACATCGTTTCCAAGTCCAACCAACCTTTCAGCAAGGTGCGAACCTATAAAACCCGCAACTCCCGTGACAACACACTTCATTTTTCTATTTTTACCTTTAATCATATATCCACCAATAATTAAAAGTCAATTGTGGCATGAAAGTATCTATTGTCATACCTGCGCTCAATGAGGAAGGAGTGGTTGGCAGAACCGTAAGGTCGATTCCTAGGGAGGAACTAAAAAAACGCGGCTTGGATGTTGAGATACTCGTTGTTGACAACGCATCCATCGACAACACCGCAAATGAAGCTGCAAAAGCGGGAGCGCGCGTTGTAAAGGAGGCAAAACGTGGTTACGGAAATGCCTACCTGCGCGGCTTCAGGGAAGCCTCGGGTGAGATAATAGTCATGGGCGATGCTGATGGCACATATCCGTTGGAAAAAACCCATGAGTTCATAAAACCGATTCTGGACGGAAAAGCAGATTTTGTAATCGGCTCACGACTCAAAGGTAAAATACATCCAGGTGCGATGCCGTTCATGCACCAGCACATCGGGAATCCTCTCCTGACATCAACGCTACGTTTGCTGTTTCAGGTGAACATTTCGGATGCGCACTGCGGGATGCGCGCATTCACCAGGAATGCGCTAAAAAAAATGGACCTCAAAGCGCCGGGTATGGAGTTTGCATCCGAGATGGTTATCGAGGCGGGAAGGAAAAAACTGCGCATCGCGGAAATCCCCATAGAATATCGCCCTCGCGGAGGCGTAAAGAAATTGAACACGTTTCGGGACGGCTGGCGCCATCTCAGGTTCATGATGCTCTACAGCCCGACTGTGATTTTCCTCATTCCTGGAACGCTGCTCTTCCTGCTGGGCGCATTGCTGATAGGCCTGCTGATAAAGGGGCCTTATTACTTCAGCAACATGGGTCTTGATATCCACCCGATGGTTCTCGGCAATCTGCTGGTAATCCTCGGGGTGCAAATAATAATACTTGGAATCTTTACCAAAGTCCTGTCTGTTTTGAGGGGCATAAATCCTCCGGGAAGATTTATCGGGAAACTCATGAGATACAACTCTCTAGAATACGGGTTACTGATAGGGGCAGTGTTATTCTTGACGGGACTTATTGTCGATGTAAAAATCATACTGGATTGGATAACTGCCGGTTTTGGTGCGTTGTACGAGCTCAGAAACGCGATAGTTGCCTCGACCCTGATGTTTTTAGGGGCACAATTGATGTTTTCCGCGCTATTCTTGAGCGTGCTGCTTTTGGGTAGGAAGACCGGTCAAGAATGAAAATCGCGTACGTTTACGATGTCATTTATCCGTGGGTGAAGGGCGGAGCTGAGAAACGCATCTGGGAGCTCTCAAAACGGCTAAGCAAAAAACACGACGTCCACATCTACGGGATGAAATATTGGAAAGGCAAAAACGTAGTAGAGAAGGACGGCGTGAAGCTGCACGGCGTTTGTTCGTCCAAGGAACTTTACACCGCGACGGGCAAACGCTCCGTAATCCAGCCGATTTACTTCTCGAAAAACCTCTGGATGCCGCTCATGCATGAAAATTTTGATGTTCTTGACTGTTGCGCATTCCCGTATTTTCCGTGTTTTGTTTCAAAATTCTGCTCTGTAAAAAATTCCTATAAAATGTTCGTGACCTGGCACGAGGTCTGGGACAGGTATTGGTATGAATACCTCGGTGGTTTCGGTATTTTCGGAAGGGCTGTTGAGTTTTTTACCTCCGGGCTGACCACACACAACATCGCCGTGTCAGAAAAAACGAAAAAACAACTGATACGACTTGGGGTGGATGAGAGGCACATAGATGTAGTGCCTAACGGAATAGACCTAAAAAAAATAAAAAAAATAAAACCGAGCGGTGAAGGATTTGACATCCTGTTTGCGGGCCGCTTGATAAAAGAGAAAAACATTGATATCCTTCTGCAAACGGTCGAAATCCTGAAAAAAACGTATCCAAGAATAAAATGCGGCATCATCGGTGACGGACCAGAAAAAAAATCGTTGGAGTTATTAACAAAAAATCTGGATTTAAGCAGGAATGTAAAATTCCTCGGCTTCCTTGAAAGCGAGCAGGTTTACGCAACCATGAAATCCTCGAAGGTTTTCGTTTTGCCGTCAACTCGCGAGGGCTTTGGCATTGTTGCGTTAGAAGCAAACGCATGCGGTTTGCCAGTCGTGACACTCAAGCACGAAAAAAGCGCTGTTGACGAACTCATAGAAAACGGAAAAAACGGCTTCCTTGTGGATGAGCTCTCAACACTCAAGATTTCGGAAAAAATTGACAAGTTGATGGACAAAAAAAGATGGAATGAAATGTCAAAAAACAGCATCGAATTCGCACGCGTGTATGACTGGGACATTATCGCCAAGAGCATTATGAAGGTGTACGGGGGAGGGTAAATTGAGGAGAATACCAAAAAGTTTAGTATTCCTCGTGCTTGCGTATATCCTTATTTTTATGACGATATCGGTTCTGAAGTACTACTCATTTTCGTACAGCAGCGACCTCGCGATATTCAGCCAGGTTGTCTGGGCGAGCTCGCAGGGGGATTTTTTTTATACCTCCCGGTCGTATGTCAAGGACAATAATTTTTTAGGGGACCATGTAAACCCGATACTGCTTCTTATTGCCCCGCTTTACAGGATACTGCCGTATCCGCTGTTATTAATATTCCTCCAAACAGTGGCTTTTGCGCTCGGGGCTTTTGTTGTGTATTACATAGCAAAAAATCGATTTTATGACGATGGGATATCAGTAACCTTTTCCCTCTTGTATCTGCTGTACCCGGCAGTCGGTTCAATAAATCTTTTCAATTTCCACCCGGATGCGTTTTCAACGCTGTTTCTTTTGTGCATGTTTTATTTCTTCGAGAAAAAAGATTTCAAAAAATTTTTTTTATTCATGCTGCTCACATTGATGTGCCAGGAGAACATGCCTCTGGTCGTTTCAATGTTCGGTGTATATGCTCTGATAATGCGGAGGGAGAAAAAATGGGTTATAACTCCGATTGTTGTGAGCGTTCTCTGGTTTTATTTATGTGTTAACCTTGTAATCCCCCACTTTGCCGAAGCCGGTTATAGATACTACGGACGTTACACCAACCTTGGCGGAACTCCAAGGGAGATGGTCGAAACCGTAATCACAAAACCCATTTTTGTTTTAGGTGAGATATTCACACTCAGAAAGATGATTTATGCCTGTTTGTTGTTCGCACCCGTATGTTTCATCTCGCTCGCGGCACCGGAAATCCTGATAATCGCCCTATTGATTTTTGTCCAGAACTTCATCACAAACTACGAGCCACAATACAATATAAACTTCCACTACACCGCACCGTTAATACCCTTTATTTTCATTTCTGCAATTTACGGAGCCCACAGGTTAAGAAAAGTTATAAGTCCGAAGAAACTGGTTCCGGTCCTGCTTGCATCAACCTTGATCATAAACGCTGCACTCTTCATATTTTACAATCCAAACTACGAGATAGGAAAAATTCAGATGGACGAATGGAATGCACTGAATAAAATACCGGAAAATGCGTCGGTCTATGTTGACCACTCCGTCGCACCGGCACTCTCAAATCGCTACAATCTCGGCATATTCCGGCTTTTTCCGAGTCCTGCGGAGCCGGAATACATCATGGTTGATAAAACCGGAAAATGGCCAGACACCCCGACATACCTGCAGGAAATCGAGAAACTCAAAGCAAACGAAAACCTCGATGTCGTATTTAGCAATAACTGCTACATTCTATTTAAGCGAAAATGATAAGAAAAATCGCAAGGGGTTCCATACTCGTTGGCCTTGCAACCACCGTCGGCTCGCTTCTCGAGTACGTTTACCAGATATTCATGGCGAACCACCTTCCTGCAGGCGATTTTGGGCTTCTGAACACAACGCTCTCGATAATGTGGATGTTTGTTACGCTTATAACCGTTGGCATCGGTCTGTCCATCGCAAAGTTCATATCCGAAGACAACGCAAAGGGAAAACCCTCAAGGATAATGTTCAACGGGCTTGCGCTTGTTCTCGCTCTTTCACTCATCCTGTCTGCATTCTTCCTATTTTTCTCATTCATCATACTTCCGAAAACGAGCGCCTTTGACCTTTCAATGCCGTTCATCGTCCTTGCATTCATAACCCCGCCGCTTGCAATCGCAACCGTTCTTGGAAACGTATTCCAGGGTTTGGAGAGGTTTCTTGATATGAGCATCGCTGCGCTATCCAATGTCATCACGAAAGTTGCTGCTGCAGTTTTTCTGGTTTATTTAGGGTATGGTTTAACCGGCGCGCTCGGGGCTTTCATTATCGGCTCATCGCTGTCCGTCCTCTACTCCCTTGCCCGAATCAGGAGTTATCTAAAAAAATTCTCAATAAACCCCGAACTCATGAAAAAACTCGTTGTTTTCTCCATATCCACGACCACCATCATACTAGTCTTCCACATCTTACTCCGTGCGGACGTGATAGCTCTGAAAATTTTCTCAGTTCCGAACGACACCATAGGTATATACACCGGCTCAGCGCTCATCGCGCGTTTCATCTACTACTTCACGATCTCGATAGCAACCGCCCTGCTCCCTGTGGTGTCGTCATCCAAAAAATTAGACATGAAAAAAATCAAGAAATCGTTCATTGTACTTATCCTTCTTTTTATCATCGGTAACATTATCATCTACAAATTTTCGGACTTTGTCATATCGTTGTTCTTCCCTGCCGGCTTTCTCGAACTAAGTAACCTTCTCCCGATACTCGCAATCTCCACCTCGATGCTGAGCCTCAGCTACATGCTCGTGACGATCCTCATCGGAATCGGAAAACCAAAAGAATCCTTAAAGCCCCTGTTCGTTGGAACTACCGTATATCTCGCATCCTCGGCAATACTCATACCCAGTAGCGGCGTCCTCGGAATGGCCTACGTGATGCTCCTATCGGCTTTTGTAACGCTTATTCTTAGTGGTTTCGCGGTGAAGAAAAATCTGATCCTGCGATAGAACACTTTCTTAAATACCACTACCTTGCAGAATCGTATGTATTATTTTGTAAACGTGTCAGATGGATGTATTTTTATATGTGATATCCTTTATTCTAATATGAGGCTACGGTTTACATCTCTCATCTTCAAGGAGAAGGATATGTATGTTTCATATTGTCCGGAACTTGATGTATCAAGTTGTGGTAAAGATGTTGATAAGGCTAGAAAGAACCTTCTTGAAGCAGTTAGTATCTTTCTTGAAGAAACCAAGAGTATGGGTACCCTGAATGAAATACTTGAAGAAGCAGGTTACATGCCGGTGGATAAAAAACACAGCGCTTGGAATCCACCTGACTTGATTCTTACAGAAAGACGTGAACTGAACTTTCTTCCCGGTGGATGAAATTGTCGAAAATTCATCCGATAAGCTATAAGTGGCTGATAAAGGTCTTTGAAGCTGCTGGATTTAGGTTTGTTAGGCAACGTGGTGATCACTTGGTTTACGTTAAGCCTGGTGTTAAACGACCGGTGATTATCCCGATGTACGATGATGTTCCTGTTTTCATAATTCTGAACAATCTACGGTCAGCAGGACTGAGTAGGGAAGATTATTTTAGACTCCTCAAAGAATGAGTTTATTATTTACATAAACAGCCCAGCAACATAATCCCCGAGAACATCACTTTCCGTCAGATTTTCATTCCACTCGTAAACCGTTCCCCACCCGTTTGCGTAAAGCACCCTGCTTTTTTTGGATGCTTCGATGATTTTTTCAGGGCTTCCGACACCCAACGAACCGATGTTCACCTTTCCCATGGAATCCGAAACCACATAATCATACTGCGAAACCAAGAATGCTTTCTTTCCATCAACCGGATAAATCGTATCCCTCAAATCGTTGTAATTCGGGTTGTTCGAAAGAATTTTGTAATTGTTGGTATAGCCCCACCCCATCGTATCAATTGCCTCGGGTGGTAAGTATCGTATGTACGATCTTATGTCAAAAAATATGCTATCTGCCGGCACTTGTTTACCAACAATAAAAACAGGGGGATAGATAAGCATGCCCCCGAGCACTAACACGACGCACAACCCCCCACAAACCAATTTATTCTCTTTGAAAAAATCAATGATAAAGATAAAGCCAAAAGCCGCAATCACCGCGTTCGCATAAACCACATACTCGAGAATCCGCATCGGGTCGAAATTCGGGTCAATGCCTGCCTTCAACCCGAAAATCACGGATAAAACGAAAAACAAGTCAAAAATAAGAGTTGCAGCCACGAACCTCATTCTTTTCATCATCAGCGGCAGAATTCCAAGCACTGAAAACAGCCCTAGCAAAAATATCGAAAGATATTCCTGCGGCGGGTAAATGAAAACTACGGATTTTTTCATGACCTCGTAAAGTACGAAAAACAAAATCACAAATAAAACCAGGAGCTTGAGCTGGATTAATTTCAGTTTGGTTATTTTCTTTTTTGATGATTTTACTTTTCGGATAATTCCTTCTTTTTTACAATAAATTAGAATTAGAAGAATCAGGAGAACCACACCCGCAGGCAATATTGAAAGCACCATGCCGGTTTTGGAGATGGAATCACCAATAACCTTCGGGAACCTCAATACCCAATTGAGGAACATGAGGGAAGAATAAGCGAACGTGATTGTTACACTCCTCTTCAAAAACGTTCCATAAATTGTAAGAGAGAGAATAAGTAATAAAACAAAAAGCATCAGTGCGGTCCAGTTATGCGTGAAGAAAATCGTAAAACCCGCCAAACCAAAAACAACAACCCTTGAAAAATCCAACTTTTCCGTAACCAAGTCAAACGCATAAACCGCAAACGGAAACAAAAACAATCCTACTGTTTCCCTCACGCCCTGCACCCCCCACCACACGTTCGGGCCGAAGGTCGCGAGGAATAACGAGGCAACGAGCGCGTATTTTTCTTCAAATTTTTTTATTAAAAATAAATAAAAGAACAAAATTCCAAGCGAAGAAACCAGTTGCGGAATAAAAAGATTTACCCACCATGCAGGTATACTTGACATCGCTGCAATTTCATAAACAACCAGATGCAACGCAGGAAACCTTCCATAAGGATGCCCCCAGTTGATCTGGTGGTTTTTTTCAAGAAACTGCACCTGCTGGAAATCGCGCATTGCGTCGTTTGTGATTGGATAGGGGTAACCAAGCAGGTAAGGGATTACTCTAAGCAGAAACGCTATCCCCACAACCAAAACCAGATATCTTGAATTTTTTTGCATTGTAGTTATAGCATGATAAAATTTACTATTTATCTTGGCTTTGTAGGAGCCATTTCCATAGAGGGATGTATTTGATTCCTTCTTCAGTTTTTTCTTCACCTCTTGTTATTAGTAGTGTGTCACTTTTTTGGAAGTTTTCTTTGAATTCCGATAGACCTTTCTTTTCCCGTGCCTCTGTTGTTGTCCCATAGGTTACGTTTATTGCCTGTAGATTACTTCTCTGGTCTTTGGTGATAAAGTCTACTTCGTTTTTTCCCTTCCAGAAGTATATTTCATAACCTCTTCTTTTTAGTTCTAGGAACACTACATTTTCAGCAAGTTTTCCTTCGTCTTGAGTGAATCTCGCCGCGATTGAGTTTCGCATGCCGTTGTCTATGAAGTACATTTTCTTGGGTTTTTGTATTGCAAGACTTTCCTTCAAGGAGTATGAAAAATGATTAACCTGGAATACGAGGTACGCCTGCTGGAGGTAGTAAAGGTATTCCTTGAGGGTGTTGATGTTCAAATTGATGGTCTTAGATATCTTGTTATAGCTAAAGATGCCTGCTATGTTTGTTGCAACGTACTGTGAGAGTTCCCCGAGTTTTGCACCCTCTTTGATCTCCCTTGTTGCAACTATATCCCTAAATAGTATGCTATTGAAGTACTCTCTGAGTCTTTGGCGGTTGAGTTCGCTGTTTTTGTCCAAGACCGCCTCTAGGAAGCCCCCCTCTTCCAGGTACTTCATAAGGTAATGCTTTATCTCATCTCTTTGAAGATCTATGTCCATGAGCTCGACTCTATTGAAAATTAAATATTCCTTGAACGATAGCGGGTAAACTTCCTGTGAGAGCATTCTCCCTGTAAGGAGTTTTGCGAGGCTGTCGGACAGCATAGATGTGTTTGATCCTGTGACAAAGAACTTTACTTTTTCACCTTTAAGGTCATACTGAGTTTTGACCCAGCGTTCCCATTCTCTGACGTTCTGTATTTCGTCAAGGAAAAGATATTGTCTGCCCTGCGGGTTGTTCAGCTCAAGAAATGCATTGTAAACGATGTCAAGCACATGAACGCCATTCTCTGACATTGGCTCGTCAAAGTTGAAGTAAAGTATATTCTTAGCAGGAATTTTTTCAGACAGTAAAGCATCTATCATCTGGTATAAAATTGTGGACTTTCCACCTCTTCTGACTCCCGTTATACTAACTATCTCTTTTGCTTTGACTAAGTGCGATAGTCCATCGATTAGTTCTTCTCGGACTATTCCGGATCTCTCTCTTGGAACGCTGCCATAAACCCACCATGGATTCCACTTCTTCAATGTTTCTATGTCCATGAATAATCATTGTGGAAATGAGTTTAAAAGCTTTAATCAAGATTAAAGGTTACATAGCAATACCTTTAATCCAGATTAAAGGTATAAATTCAACTAGAAAACTACTTAATCCTGTACTTGAAACTTATCTGCGGAAACTTCTGTATCCCGGTTGTTTCATTAACCTCGTATCCAGCACCTTCAATCAGCCTTATCGCAAACGCCTTTTCCTCAGATATGTGTTTCTGTATTGTCACATCATTGCTAAAATACAACTTGTCAGCATCGGCATACAGTTTAACCGCCCCCATTTCCTTTTCCAGCTCAAAAGCACTACCCTTCTCAGTCGTGTAATTCTTGTAGAACGGCTTTTCCCTCAGCTCCTTTATGCTCATGTTCGTATGGAAAACCTCGCCAATCCCGCTCACATTGAACGAAATCGGAAGGTGATAATTTTCCTCTATAAGCGCAGGAACGCCATCCCTAAGTACGAACATAAACTCCTTCTTACCTGCAAGCCACGAATCCTTTGTTATGTCGATCTTGTCATCGAACCTCTTCTTATCCTCAGAAACCAGAGTCCACTTGTCCTTTTCCGCAGGCTTTATCGTGAGCGCTACCTTCTCCGAATCACCGGGGGAAAGTGTTATGGTTTTTTTCTCGGAGAGAATGTCAGAACGGACCTCATAAACATATTCGGTTGCTGTTTTTTCATGCGACTCAACAGTAAAAACCACATTGTAAGCCTTGCCAACCTCAAGTTCATTCGCTCCAGTAACATTCTTCAGCATCGTCAGATAATCCGGAAGGTCACTCTCCGCATTGAAGTAAATCGCAGTGTAGCTTACTGGCTTCTTAAAAACCATGTACCCAAGTACCCCAATAACCCCTATCAAGCACACTACCACTATCGCCACAAGCGCCTTTGTAACCCCATCCCCCGCTTTCATATTTCCCTTACCCATTAGCATTTCTCGTTTAAAAATCCTTTATACTATAATCTTACGATGGAAGACAACGATTTCTACAACGCATTTATCTGGGCGTGCATCATCGGGATAATCCTGACCATAGCATTCATAGTCTGGATGAAAGGCGTGATAAACGAGCGCGAGCAGTTCAACGAGCTTTACTTCAACCAGCACAGGGAGCTCCCAAAGGAGATGGAGCTCAACAAAACATACAGCATTTCGTTCACAGTCAGCAACCACGAACTCAGGGGAAACAACTACATTTACGAAATCGTATCAGACATAAAAACCCAAAAGCACAACTTTTCCCTTCTTCCCGAAGAAACCGCGATTTTCTCGGTCCAGGTAACTCCAACAAACAGAACCTGGAATACCCATACAGAAATCCAGAAACACGTGAATTTCACTCTCGATGCAACCAACCTTGCCATCTACAACCTGCCCGAATTCCAAATCATAAACACCACAATAACCCACACCTCACTCTCCCACAACCTGTCCGGCCTTGGTGAAATTTATCACACAAACCTCTCCATCGAAGAGCTCGGAGAAAAACCATTCACAAAAATGAGCAACCAATACCAATACACCAACAACATTTCAACAAACACCACAACAAAAACAATTCTGAGTATCTTGGATAATACCCTGTTCTACGAACGCAGCGAATCCAAAACCATTGACACCAACTTCGAAAGGAAACCATTCCTCGTGAAAGTATACAAACAAAACGCAGAAAAAGGTGACGAATACAGCGTGTATTTCTGGTATGAACTTTTGTAGGAAAGCATCATCCTCAACAAGTGTTGAGACTATCGTTTACTATTTAGGAAAATATGTCGATATAGGATAGTGAAGAACAAAAATGCAGAGATGCTTAGAAAACTTAGAAGGTAGTACGGTTCCATGTAGAGGATAGTATCCGCCAATTCTTCTTTTATGTTATTTTTAGACCTATAATTTTTGATCTGCCAATCCGGATTATCGACGGGGTAGGATAGATTAAATTTGAGGACCGTTTCTGAAAATAGTTTGGTATCGTTTTTAACCACGTCTGTCGAAGCTAAACTACCATCCCCACTCTCAAAATAGATACCAAATGTCGGATCCACTGGGGTCCATATATCATCTATTTTTACTTCAGCCATCGTATGTGCTGGTACAGAAAGTAATCTACATGAGTAACCGACCGATTTGATCATTGAGCAAAATAGCCTTGCTTTTGCTCCACACGGTCCGGTATAAGACAAATTGTATTTCAACACCACATCAGGTGGGATGATGTTCTTTGGAAAACTCTTATAAAAAAGTGCCCAAAATGCCCTATCGAAACCCATATTTGCATAATCGCTAAGGGTTAGATATGCGACATTTGTTGTTTCAATATTCGAGACGAACTTAGCTAAAGTCGAAATTTTTTCTTTATCGGTTTTTTTACCAGTAATTAATGAATCTGAGGTGGATTTGACCGTGTTTTGGTTGTTGAAGATGCTATAGGTAAAAAAAACGGACGCTAAAAGTGAAGTCAACAGTAGGAAAACGACAATTCCTTTAAATAATTTATGTAGTTTCATTGACACACCAAGGTATTAGGGAGTTGCATAAAAATGTTCACTGAATAGTATAGTATAATGAATTAAAAATATATGAAAAATAAAACTCAGTGTGGTAGTATACAAACAAAACGCAGAAAAAGGTGACGAATACAGCGTGTATTTCTGGTAT
>CAZEGI010000018.1:0-24534 GCA_964512105.1 uncultured archaeon | reverse complement strand
GTTCCGCAAAAGTGCTTTGCACTTTTGGGACAGCAAAATCGAAGATTTTGTGTCCAACGAAGCTACGCTTCGTTCGGAGCCAAAACTGCAAAGCAGTTTTGCGTTGATCAAAACATGTGCGGTATTCGCTTTGCTCAACCGCACTGCTCGAAACCGTACATCACATTTAATACGTTTTGGTCTTTTAATACATCACCAATTACCTGCAGTCCCGTCGGTATTCCTCTCACCTTGCCAGCAGGAACCACACCGGACGGTAAACCTGCAAGATTCACTGGCACCGTGAATATGTCGTATGCATACATGACCATGGGGTCGGTTATCTTCGTCCCGAGTTTGTGCGGAAGTTTCGGCACGGTGGGACCGACAAGAACGTCAACGCCTTTCAACGCTTTTGACAATTCTTTCCGGATTATTGACCTTGCCTGCAGCGCCTTCCGGTAATATCTTCCACTGTACTCCTTTTGCGAGATGTAACTTCCGAGTAAAATTCTCCGCAAAACTTCCTCGCCGCATACCTCCTCTATGCGGTGGCCGTAACGCCTTCCGTCATATTTCCGGGTTGCGGAGAAAAATTCAACGTATACGTTCAGGTAATATGTCGGCAGCGCAATTTCCAGGCTTGGCAGGGAAACATCAACTATCTTGGCACCACTTTCCTTTAATTTATCAAGAGCATCATGGATTATTTTCTTTATTCCATCGTCGGATATCAACGCATCGAATTCTTTTGCGTATCCGATTTTTAGTCCTTTCAGATTCGAATTCAATTTTTTAGAAAAATTATAAAAGTCAGTATCTAATTTCAAGGAGGTTTCATCTTTCGGGTCATTTCCTGCAATAACTTCGAGTAACATTGCCGCATCTTTGACATTTTTTGCAAGCGGTCCGATTTGGTCCAGGGTCATCGCCATGTCTATTAGCCCGTAACGGGAAACAACACCGTACGTGGGTTTAAAACCAATGATACCACAGTGCGATGCGGGATTCCTTATGCTGCCGCCCGTGTCGCTTCCGAGCGCAACATCCACAAATCCTGCAGCGACAGCGGCCGCACTTCCGGATGAAGAGCCGCCAGGAATGTAACCATCCGCACTTGGGTTGTTTGTAACGCCGTAAAAGGAAGTTTCGCCGGATGCGCCGCATGCGAATTCGTCCATGTTCGCCATTCCGAGTATCGTGCCACCTGCGGCCTTTACGCGCTCTACCACGGTCGCATCGTATGGCGCAATGTAATTTTCGAGTGTTTTGGAAGCCGCACTTGTGAGAAGCCCGTCAACGCAGATGTTCGATTTTATTGCTAGCGTTTTTCCGGAAAGTTTTCCTTTCCCGAGATTTTTCCTTGCAGTTCCGTCCTTGTCAAGAACGATGAACGCATTGATTTTCTTGTCCTTCTTCGCTATCTCGCAGATTTTCTCTTCGAACATGTTAGAGAATGGAAGTTGGGATTAAAATCCGTTACTCTTCAAAAAGAATCAGATAGTGTTCGTGGCCGTAAGGTGCAGAGATGACCTGTACAACATTCCTCTCCGTATATCTTTTGAACAGTGCCACCATATCCTCCTGACCCCATGTCACAGAATTGGGGATAGCGCCCGGGTCGTGGTTAATCTCGAATGAATTCCCACGGGTAGTTATGTTCCTTATCCTGTTTTTGAAATACGGCTGTAAGAGTTCGATGAGTTTTTTCTCGGTGATCTGTATTCCGGATAAATCCCCGATGCCGATTTTGGCTTCCGGTTTGTCTTTTTTCCAGAACATTTTGTCAAGGAGAATATTGGCAGACGCAATTAAAAAAACCAAATTTGCGGATTTTTACCGATGGGTGCAGGAGATATAATACCATTAACAGGTATCCGGTGAGCCTATGCAAAGATCGTCCAAGGTTTTTGTTCGCAAGGACAAAGGGGGGTTTGGAAACTTGCCGGAACTTATTATGTCCGAAGCGATAAGTGCGGAATGCGTACGGAAACTCACCGCTGCACTATCAGAAATCGGATTTCAGCCAATACACGATCCTGAACACTGGATAACCGACCAGAGCGAAACCATTTTCAACCGGGGTTCGCGCGAAAAATCGAATTTCTTTGTTTTCGTTGATACCAATGGAAAACGGCCGGTAGCATACTTTACCAACCCGGGCAGAGATTATGCAGAGGTTGTGAGAGAGCCACGAATGAGATTGGAATGCGCGCCCGACGAAAGCCCGGACGAGTGGAGCCGGCGCGTAAGGAGCAGTGGATGTGGATGGGACCGAACATTCAGTCGCCATTGAGGCGCACGCCTTCTTTAGAGTGGATGATGATTCCGGCGTCATCATCTCGCCGGAGTTGAATCCCGGCCTGAGTATAGGAAGGCTCACCTCTGCAGCAAGACAAATCGGTAGGGACATACTATTTGGATTGGGCTTGCGTTGATGAAAACCTAAGTACACTCATAAAATAATTAACGGTAACGATATCAAATTCCAACCAACGGTCAGGGATCTTTCAAAGAGACGTATTACGAAATTTATCGTGATGTTTCCGTTCGAGTAATCCATCGCCAGATCGTTACCATCGGTTGCTGCAGCCCCGACCCATAGTGTACGATTGTTAAGTGACGTGTTGATGTCCCATACGATTGAGCAGTTGTTTGAGGTAGATGTATTGAAATCCACATCGGTGCACACGCGAGGGTCAGACAGGTCGACGGTGTTGCCAATTTGCCACACTTCCGAAAAGTCCGTATCATTGTCGAAATACGCGGCGCCGGTCATAAGGTTTCCGTCCATATCCGAAACGTTAAATCTTATGGTATAGTGAGTCGAGTTCAGTATCTCGCCGCCGTTTGGTGAGGTAAGTGAAACGATAGGTGCGTAACTGTCAACGCCGGTGAAGGTGATATTTCCGATATATCTCAGGTCATATAGGTAATCACCCGTTGTCCTGTCAATTACATAAACCATCAGCCATGCATTCGTGTTGTTCAGATTGGTGTTGAGACTTATGCGGGCCCTGCACATATCCGGCGTTCTTGTATCGTTATCCGGATCAGTACAATAAACACTGTGATACCATGCCCCCCCGGAATAGTTCCAGCTGTTTCCACTGTCATTATCGTAATCTATGTTCAATCCACCGTAGAGGTCCCTGTCACCATCCGGGTCGCTCACATTGAATAAAATGAGCAGCCAACCGCCAGTGACGTTAGTCCCCGAGATTGGAGACGTAACAGTCAAAGATGGCGCCCTGTTCTGTGTGCTGTTGGCAAAGAACGCAGCATCTGAATAATCCACCACGGGGTAGCTTATCCCATCGGTCAAAAAAACACCGATGTAAGTCCAATTGCCACGCAAAACACCGTCAATGCTCCACACATAACTGCAGTTGTTTGCGGTTGCGGTTGTGTTGTCTGGGTCAGAACACATACTTTGGTTGCTAAGGTTGAGAACTACAGCAATCAGCCGGCTATTATCGTTCGGGTCTGTATTGTTATCCCAGAACAGGTTCGCAAACAACGGGTCGCCGTCGGGGTCGCTAACGTTGAAGCGTATGGTATAGGTTAGACCCGTAACGTTTTCCCCACCGTTCGGGTCCACGACAAGTGCGCGTGGCTGGTAGTTTCCTTTGTAGAGTACGGTAAAACGACCATCCGAGTAATCTATTGCCGTACCGTTGACGTTTAAATCCTTAAGTTCAATGCCAAGGTAGATGGTGAAGTTGCTCAGCCACTGGTCGAACACCCACAGGATACTGCAGTTGTTCGTCGTTGCCGTGCTGTTGTCCGGGTCCGTGCAATTGCCGCTTATGTTCACGAAATCGGTAGTTATGCCTGTCCAACTGGATGGGGGCGTGTCGTTAGTAAAACTATAGAAGAAAAGTGCTGCAAGAGGCCCGCCGTATTGGCTGCTCGCGTTGAACCTTATCGTATAATTCGTTCCGTTCAAAAACTCGCCGCCGTTTGGGTCAATGACCCGGATGCAAAGGCCGCTCGTGCCCGCCATACCTATACGGAACGGTGAACTTACCGACAGCAATGAGGCGTTGGACATATCGTAAACCGTTGTTGTCAGATTGTAGCTGCCGTTAGAGAGACCAGAAACATCAATCTCGAAGTTAAAGGTGCGGTTCCCGGTGCAGTTTACCGTATGATTTCCATAGACCGTGCCATTCACCGTGAACACAATCCGGTATTGCGGCCCTTCACAGTTAAAAATGGTGAAGGTGGCATTCAGCTTATCCCCATAATTTATGTCGCATGATATGAATGTAAAATTGGAGATGTATATCCCCTGTGTACTACACGACCCTATGCAGAAAGAATCATTCACGGAGTTTAGCAAACTGCCGGACATGTTGTAGATCGATATCGTAAGGTTGTAGCTTCCGTTGCCGAGACCTGAAACATCAATCGGAACTGTAAATGACATGTTGCCGGTACAGTTTATGGTCTGGTTTCCGTGAGGGGTGCTGTTGATTGTGAAAACCAGTAGGTACTGCGGTCCAACGCAACCACCAAGGCCCAAACTGGCATTTATTATACCCCCGACAGACATCTGCCTTGGAGATATCGAGAAATTGAGTATAGATAACTCCCCACCCTGACCGCCACACGAGCCAACACAGAAGGATTCACTCAGATGATTACGCAAACTGCCAGACATGTTGTAGATCGATGCAGTCAATACGTAAGTCCCGTTATGAAGACTCGAAACGTTCACCACCGAGGCAAAGGAGGCATTGCCCGTGCAGTTCACCGTGCCGTTTCCGTACTGCGTGTCGTTTATCGTGAAAACGACGAAATACTGCGGTCCGACGCAGTCCCCCAAAATCAGGCTAACGTTGATGGTGCCACCCTCCTGCACCTCATGCGGGGTTATTGTGAAATTGTTTATGGTCGGGCCCTCTTCACCTTCATACTGGCCTATGCAGAACGGTTCGGTTATGCGATCAAGTAGATTGCCTGACATGTTGTGTAGTGATGTATTTAGAACATAAGTGCCATTATGAAGAGCCGAGACATTCACCATGAATGTAAACGAACCATTACCGGTGCAATTCACGGTATGGTTTCCGTATTGCGTGTTGTTGATTGTGAAGACTATGATGTACTGCGGTCCGCTGCAGTATGCAAGATTCACGGTAGCGTTCAGTGTGTCCCCCTCCTGCAGTTCCTGGGGGTTTAACGTGAGGTTGGTTATGCAGGCATCCCAGGAAGTTCCTATCCAGAGCATCTCTTCAACCCCGTCAATGAACGCCCCAGAGCTGTTATACAGCGTGAAATTTATGGGATATGCCCCCTCAGCAAACCCGGACGTATTCAAGGTCATGTTGACCGTCATAATCCCGGGACTTGTAAAGTTCACGGTATAGTTCCCATAATTGGTTCCGTTGATAAACACGCGAATCTGGTAAACCGCAGTGTAGTTGGATATCACCATGATGGAGGCGTTGACGTTCGAACCGAATGGCGCTGGATTTGGATTCAGGGTAACATTCCCTAGACCTACTGAAGGTTGTTCATCCGCAAAGGAAAACTGCACCGCTAGAACTAATGACACGAGAACCAGCAACAAGAGCGCTCTGGAATATGAAGGCATGTAATAGATTAGATATACATAAAAAAATAGGAAAGTGTCCTGCGCTGGGGTTGGAATGCTTTCATCCCAGTGGGGCATCACTCCCTGTGCCGTTGGCACGGTCAGCAACACGCCTACAGCGCAGTGTAGCTCCCTACTTGCGCTCCCGTTCATCAAATCACGGAAGCCTTCGCTGGGAGCATATTATTTTGGTAATACACACTATTAAATATGATGTCACGCCCTTATTCCATAAAAATTAATTTTTTCCATTTTTAAATTAAAATTCCATATTTATTAAATGATGGTAAAATGGATGTATTTGTGAATGTTGATAAAAGTGGTAGAATGGTCGTGCCAAAGTGGATTCGAAAAAGAATTCATGCAAAAAGATTTAGTGTAGACGTTGAAGATGAGAAAATAATTCTCATTCCTGTAAAAAGTACAAGAGAAATGCTTGGCAGCATGCCCGATTTAAATATCAAGGGATTTGAGAGGGAACACAACAAAGAGCGATGATGAAAATCGTTGTGGATAGTTTTGCCTGGTTCGAATTGTTTAGGGGCAGTGCTTCTGGAGAAAAAGTCGCGGAGTTTATTGAAAAGCACGAAGGTCGGATTTATACAACAACTGCAAACTTTTATGAGATATACTACAGGATAACCCAAGAAAAAGACGAGCTAAAACGTGAAGAGGCACTAGCTTATATCAAAAACGTAAGTAAGCTGGTTGATATTGACGAAGAAATTTCCCGGGTGGCGGGTCAAATAAGGGTCAAGGAAGGCTTGAGCGCAATAGATTCGTTCACTTTAGCAGCAGCAAGAATACTTGATGCTAAGGTCCTGACAGGAGATATTCATTTCAAAAAATTTCCTAAAGAGATTATATTTATTTGATACATCTTAAACTCCAAACGCATGTATCGCTTCCCCTATACCAGAAATCACGAATTGTACAGCGATTGCGGAAAGAAGCAGGCCCATTATCCGGGTTATCACGCGGGTTCCGGTTCCCCCGAGAATTTTATAAACCTCCTTGAATTTCGAGAGTATGAGGTAGGAAATTGCAAAGACAAGGATAATGTTCAGGATGAGGATGGATTTATTGATTATATCGCCTGCGGATTCATATAACACAATCCCCGTAGTAATCGCTCCCGGACCCGTCAAGAGCGGAATCGCCATCGGTGTCACGATTACGTCCTCGCGCTCGGTTTCGTAATGTTCTGGCTGTGCAGCGGATGTGCGGGTTTTCCTGCCGAACAGCATCTCTATGGAAATTATCAGGAGCAGGATTCCGCCCGCAATCCGGAATGAGTATGTGCTAACCCCGAGGAACTTGAATATGTACTGGCCGCCTATCGTCATGAATATCAAGGTCATCAGCGCGATTGCCGCAGCGTTCCGTATCATGCGCTGGTGGTCCTCCTTTTTGAACTTGCTGAGTATGGCCACATAAATCGGAACAACGCCGACCGCGTCCACTATGAGGAACAACGCCACGAACGACTGTATCGCAAATGTGAGGTCCATCTTAATTATCTTTCAAGGCGTTTCTTAAAATCTTCAACGCGCAGTATTTTCCGCACATGGTGCACTCTTTTTTGTTTTTCAGGTTGGCATACTTCTCTTTTATTTTTGGGTCTAGGGATAATTCAAACATTTTATTCCAGTCAAGTTTTTTGCGTGCATGGGACATTTCATCATCTTGCGCATGATTTTTTAGCTTTACAATGTCCGCAGCGTGCGCCGCAATCTTCGATGCTATCACGCCGTTCTTTACGTCTTCTACGTTCGGAAGCCCGAGATGTTCGGACGGCGTCACGTAACACAGAAAATCCGCTCCGTACATTGCCGCGAGTGCACCACCTATCGCACCGGTTATGTGGTCGTGTCCGACTCCGATATCTGTAACCAGCGGACCTAAAACGTAAAACGGCGCGTTGTCACAAATTTTCTTTTCCAGTTTTATGTTTTTTTCTATATGGTTTAAAGGGAGATGACCCGGACCTTCTATGATAACTTGAACGCCTTTAGTTCTTGCCATCTTTGTGAGTTTTCCGAGATTTCGCAATTCCTCAAGCTGGCACCAGTCCGTTGCATCATGAATGCTTGCCGGTCGCAACGCATCACCGAGACTTATAACGACATCATAATTTTTTACAATATCCAAAATCGCATCAAAGTGCTCATACATCGGGTTTTCCTTCTTGTTGTGCAGAACCCATGCCGCGATAAAACAGCCGCCGCGCGATGTTATCGGTATCAGCCTTTCCCCCATCCTGTCAACGATTTTTTTTGTTATGCCCGCATGGATGGTCATGAAGTCCACGCCCTCCCTGCACTGGTTTTCTACCACCTTCAGCACGGAATCCATTGTGAAATCAACTTTTTTCCGGATGAATGCCTCGTAAATCGGAACCGTCCCCAGAGGAACATGAGTTTTTTTCAGGATTTCTCTACGTATTTTTTTTGTGTCGCCACCGATGCTCAAATCCATAACGGTGTCGGAACCGTACTCGATTGCAACTTTTGCTTTTTCTAATTCCAGATCTAAATCAACCAGCTCCGGGGATGTTCCAATATTCGCATTAATCTTCGTAGAAACGCCAGCGCCTATTGCAACCGGCACAATGTTTCTTTTAGAATTTTTCATGACAACAATTGAGCCGTTTTTCACGCGCTTTTCCAGTTTCCCCTTGGAGATACCCTCTTTTTTGGCTAATGCAGTTAAATCCATGGAGTAGTAAAATGTGAATATGGATATAAAACAGTTTTATCTCGACTCCATAAACCGCTGGATGTCCTGCTCGCTGAGATTCTGCATCATCTGGCCGGAGAGACGATTCATCATCAGATCCGGAGAAACTTCGATTTTGTCGATTTTTTCGGCCATCCGGTTTACGGTTTCGGACATGCGAATTGTTGTTTCGTAGATGCGGAGCATTATCATAAGGATGACGACGAGAATTGCGATGTTGAGCACTATCTTCACTATGTCCAACACGTTCTTTACGGTCTGAATCCTATCCATGGTATAAGATATTCTTTGTGAATTTAATAAATAAAATCCTATAGTAGTTTTACAGATCTTGCAATGAAGATTATCGGCGTCATCGGAAGCGACGGGGAAATACCGAAGAGGGTTGAAAAGATCGCAGAGAAAATCGGTGGGGAAATTGCGAAATCCGGTTTTGCCCTGGTGTGTGGTGGCCGTGGTGGAGTGATGGAAGCGGCATGCAAGGGCGCAAAGAAAGTGGGCGGAACAACTCTTGGGATTCTTCCGGGCGCAGACAGAACCGAAGCGAACGAGTTTGTTGACATCGTAATCCCGACAGGAATGGGGTACGCAAGAAACGCACTCGTGGTTCTTACATCCGATGCGGTAATCGCGATTCACGGAAGCGTCGGGACACTGTCGGAAATCGCGATGGCTATGAACTACGGGAAGCCGGTTATCGTCGTGAAAGGAAGCGGCGGTGTTTCTGTCCAGGTGAAAAAACTGGATGACCGCAAGGTTGCGAAAATTGTTGAGGTGGATGCCGCTATGGCTGTGAAAAAAGCGCTTGAACTGACAAGATGACCAACAAAATCCTGAAGAGCACAAAATCCCGGGCAGCATTGCCCGAGCTGAAGGACGATAGGATTGAGAGGGTAGGCAACCATACGCTAGATGAGTGGATGGCAGCATGCGCTGAAGTGGCAGCGAGGTTGCATACTACCCCAAGCGGTTTTATCCAGGCCCTATTTCCTCGGGTTATGGGCGTGCGCAGCGATGCCGTCATAAAACACATGAAGCGTGAACGTGAAGAAACCCGGGGAAGGGTTCTTGAAGTGCTGGGCTACAATCCGGCAGACCCGCAACACCTTGCATTTGCCGAAGTTGCAACGATTGAGATGATAAAGAGAAATGACCCTGTGCACTTTTATGAGATCTACAGGCAGCTTACCGAGGCGGAGGTTGATGATATACACCAATCCTACCAGCGTGCGGGTTTTGACCCTCTGGATTTTGAATACGTTCCGTACCCAACACCCAGAAGGGCAGAGGAATATACCGCATCCGAAGAGAGGGTAAGAGATGCACTGGACTGGGCAAAAAAGGTGTCGCGGTTCGATGATGCGGAAAGAACCTATCACGAAGATGTTGACCAGATAGGAATTGGTATCGGAAAAACACTCCGTGCATTGTATCAGTTGTACCCCACAGATACTGCCTTGATAAGAAGACTTTCCATACTCTTTGGTGAAATACGCGACCTGCACACCTATTCGGTTGAGATTTCGGGTTTGCCGGAACGAGAGTACATGGAAGCCATGCGTATAGTGACCGCTGACCTCTTCAGACGTCTGAGTCTACAGGAAGCGACAGTGTTCAAGAGTGAGGGTGTTGACCCTAAGTGGCTATTTGCAATACGGGAGCATGCAATACGTCCCAGAAGATAGTATTTTTCACTCCCCGAATTACTTTAATCTTTTTACGGTCTCCCAGCTTACCCTTTGTTGTTCATCTGTGGCCCCCGTCTCTAGTCCTTTTCTCCTAGCAACTTGGATTATGTCGTACACGCTTTTGTCTAAGAGTTCCGCAGCTTTACTCAGGGATAGATGTCCCTCTTTGTACAGTTCTATGACATAATCCTCAGCACCTTTGTAGACCAACTGACGCAATGCTGTTGACTTGTCAACATACTCCTCTTTGGTTCTTAATTCCACCAGTTGCATGAGTTTCCTGGGAAGTCTCAATGGGTAAGATATCGTTTCCATTATATCACCTCGATTGCTTTTTTTGCTTTTAAGTAATTTGATTCTCGTGTATACGGTCTGATTTTCTCCAATGCCCCCAAAGCCTCTTTTCTACTCAAGATCTTTAATTTCCCTGAGTGTGCGATCAGATCCGATGGAATAACAAACGGAATATTATGTTTTTCCAAAACGCTTAAAAAGGTTCGGTCCTCACTTACAACTACACCATTCCGTGTTCTGAAAAATAGCTCCAGCGTCGCTAACTCCCCACTCCCAAGGTGTGCCGATTTAGCCATTCTTCCCACGTTGCTGCTTAAACCAAGTTTAATAACCCTCAACTTTTTTTTCTCTATCAGATTTTCAATTTGAAATGCATCCTCATAGAGCCTCTTTTTTCCATCGGTTACCGCCTCTTGCCTGACCTTGTCTGAGATAACACAATCGAATCTGTTTACGATTTTTTCGAGTACGCCTGTCTTCGCTAGTTTGATCAGCCCATCCGAATCAAACACAATCGTAATCATTATTATACATTTATATACATATGTACAAAAACGTATAAAAAGAACTATTCCCCAACAATCTGCACCAAAATTTTTCTGTCCCTGCCCCGTGTGTCGAGTTCGATAAAAACAATCTGCTGCCAGGTTCCCAAGGCAAGTTTTTTGTTCGTGAACGGAACCGTCAGACTCGGGCCGATTATCGTAGCCCTCACGTGGCTCCTGCCGTTGTCGCATCCCCATGTTTCGTGGTGTTTATAGTGTTTTTTTGCCGGGGCAATGACTTCAAGCGCATCCTTTATGTCCTTCTGCAGTCCGGGTTCGAATTCCATGGTCGAAACCGCCCCTGTCGAACCGGTGCAAAAAACCGTCACGATTCCGTTCTTCAGTTTCGATTCCTCGACCGCATGCTCAACCTGCGCAGTGATGTCAACCATTTCGCAGTCGGCCTGCGTCTCTATAGAAATCTCTTTCGTCACGACCGTCATTTCAAAACACGCGCGCGTTCGTTGTTGATTTTTGTTTCAATAATGTTACCATCGAATTCCTTCCATGCTTTTTTGATTTTCCCTGTTCCGTTTCTGGAGAGCGCCACAACCGCCGGACCCGTTCCGCTCAACCCCGAGGCAATCGCCCCTGCACGGAGCGCCTCCAAAGTGATTTTCGTGTTTTCCTTCAGTGCTGAGGAGTACAACAAACCGTTCAAGGTCAGAGCGGTGTACAAATTTCCTTTAAGCGCCTCATTCCATGCGATTTCAACCTCGTTGGCGATAACTCTCGTGCTTTTCACCTTGAAATTTTTTGTGTACGTCTTTCTTTCGGGAACAAAAATCAGAACATCCAGATTTTCCATGTCCCCCTGCCGGAGGATTTTCCTTTCCTTGTTATCGGTAACTACAAAACCACTAAGAAACGATGCGGACGCGTCATCGAACGCTCCGGTTATCGTGACCTTCGCATCGATTGCCGCATCAACGCCGATGTTTATGATTTCAACAGGAGTAACAATTTTTCCGTTAATTTCTATCACCTGTTCGCTTCGTATCTTGCCTAATCTTTCCTCTTGGATTTCACCATATCCTTTCGCAATCGCCCCGACGGTCGCAAGAACCGCGGCATTCGCGGCAGTGCTCGAACTCTTCAGACCGCGCGCAATTGGGATGTTCGATTCTGTGATGATTTTTGCGCCGCCTCTGATTTTGAAATGGGATAAAGTTTTTTTCACGCAGAGCTCGAGAAGTTTCGTGTCCTCTTTTGGATGATCCGTTATAACCGCATCAATTTTTCCGGTTTTGTTCAGTTCAACGGTCGCCTTGGTCCACAGCCCGATTCCGAAGGCCGCACCCTTTCCGGTCGCTATTGCGTTTATGATGGTCGCGGCGCCGTGCGAGATTGCTGTTGCTCTCATATTATCACCAAACATTTTTTCTTTTGGGGATACGCAAAACAACGCAAATTCCTGAAAGGAATTTGGTTTCCAAAACTGCTTTGCAGTTTTGCGAACTTTGTGTTTTGGTACGCCGAAATCCTTTTTGGATTTCGAGCGTGAAACACTTTTTCTTTTTTTAAAAGAAAAAGGGTTCTGGATATTGCGTTTATGATGGTCGCGGCGCCGTGGGAAATCGCGGTTGCTTTCATGTTTTATTATAGCAAATTGCAAAAATATTTGAACTATAATTGCAATTTGCTAGCTATCAAAACGCATGTAAAAAGTTCATAAATTAATGTGTTTTGCTATTATTTGAATAAGCAATAAAATACCTCTGAATCTCCACATCGCTGAGACATATCAAATGCGCGTCATTTATATACTTCAATGCCTATTTGTTATACATAGGTGATGGCATGAACATAAACTTAGGGGTTCCTTACGAGGCGGCAATAAAAAAAATAATCGAGGACGGATACGCTGGAAATCAGACCGAAGTTATAAGACAAGCCCTCCTGGCATATGAGAGAATGCTTGAGGAAGAAGAACTTAGATTAGTCCATAAGGCGGTTGAAGCTGAAATGGCGGAGATAGAAGCGGGTAGGACAAAAACCCATTCCTTCGAGAAGATAAAGAAAGTACTCAAATCCTGATGATGGAGCTCATTTTTTCGGACGACGCCAAGAAGGAACTGGAAGAATTGCCCCAGAATCTGAAACCTATCTTCCTTAAGCACCTGGAGAAGATAAAAGAGATGCCCCCACGCAGACACATGAAACATGGCATACCTTGCCACGTTGAAAACGTGACTAAACAAGCGAGGATTATATATGAAACCAAAAATGAAGTCCTCTACATCCTTCGCTGTTTCAAGGACCACAAGGAATATGAGCGATGGTACAAGTCCTATAAATAGTTTTCTAAAAAATACCTCTGAATCCTCGTGTCATCGGTAAGTTCTGGATGGAACGCGAGCGCAAGCAGGTTTTTTTGCCTTACCATGACGATTTTTCCGTCATGTTTTGCGAGAACTTCCGCATCGCCCCACACCCTCTCCACCGCAGGCGCGCGGATGAATACCGCATGATACGATTTCTTAAAATTTTTGATTTTCAAATCCGTTTCAAAACTCTCACGCTGCCGGCCGAAGGCATTCCTGTTCACCTTCATGTCCATCAACCCCAGCAATGGTTGTCTTGTTTTCTTTACCTCCGCATTGCCCTCCTTCGCGAGCAATATCATGCCAGTGCACGTGCCCATTAATGGCATGCCTTTTTTCGCGAAGTTCTTTATCTCATCGAGCATGCCGTATTTCTCCAGAAGTTTTCCGATTGTTGTGGATTCGCCGCCGGGGATTACCAAAGCGTCGAGTTTTTTTAATTTCCCCTTTCCTTTTACTTCAACCACCCTGCCATGCATTCCGGTATTGTGCATGGCTCGACGCATCGCATCCGCATGCTCCGAGACATCACCCTGTATCGACAAAACGCCAACAATCATCTTTTCAGGTATTTCAAAATTTCCGGAATAAGCAACCCGGTCATCGAGACAGCAATCACCTTCAGCCAGTCGTTTAACCCGATGCCGACGGTTCCGAAAGCAACCTGCAGCATTGGGATATGTATGACTGCAATCTGCAGCATCACCGAGGTGCCGACCGCCAGCAACAGATACTTGTTCGTAAACAAACCGACGCTCAACAACGAATGTTTTTCGGAACGGCAGCTGAACACGAAGAACAACTGGAACATCACGATTGTCGTGAAAGCGACGGTCTGGGCCTTTTCCATGTTTTCCTCATAGGCGTTCTGGAACAGGAACAGGGTTCCGACAGAAATAATCAAACCTGTGAGCAAAAAGTTTAGCAGCATCCTGTTATCAATAACCTCTTCCCGCCGGCTTCTCGGCTTTCTGGACATGACGTCACTGTCCTTCGGGTCAACCCCGAGCGCGATGGCCGGCAAACCGTCGGTAACGAGGTTCATCCACAAAATCTGCACCGGACGCAAAGGCAGCGGAAGTTTTGCGAGGAACAGCATCGAGAAGAATATGGTCATTATTTCCCCAACGTTGCATGAAAGAAGGTAACGCACAAACTTCCGTATGTTGTCGAAGATGCCGCGGCCCTCCTCAACCGCTTTCACGATGGATGCGAAATTGTCGTCCACAAGAATCATGTCCGCCGCCTCCTTGGAAACGTCCGTTCCGGTGATTCCCATCGCGACCCCTATGTCGGATTTTTTGAGTGCGGGCGCATCGTTCACACCATCGCCTGTCACCGCGACCACATGCCCCCTGCTTTTCAACGCGTTCACGATCCTCAACTTGTGCTCCGGATTTACGCGCGCGTATATCGTCACCTTCTCGACGATTTTTTTCAGTTCGTCGTCCGTGAGGTGTTCCAGTTCTTCACCGGTAAGGACGATGTCCCCCGTGGAGTAAAGGCCCATCTCTTTCCCTATTGCAACCGCCGTTGTTTTAAAATCACCGGTTATCATTATCGGTTTTATGCCTGCCTTCCTGCACAACGCGATTGCCTTTACAGCATCCTCGCGTGGCGGGTCAATCATTCCAACAAGGCCGAGAAATGTCAAACGGCTCTCGACTGATTCCGTGGTGTGTTCGACACTCTTTGGCAGTTTCCTGTACGCTATCGCGAGCACGCGCAACGCGTTCCCGCCAAAATTTTCGTATTCCCCGAGGATTCTTTTTTTGTCCTCATCGTTTATTTTCCTGTTTTTCCCGCCTATCTGGATTTCGGAACAGAGGTCGAGAATTCCCTCCGGAGAACCCTTCACGAATGCGATAAGCTCATTGCCATGCAGGTGGACGGTGCTCATGCGCTTCCTCTCAGAGTCGAACGGAAGTTCCCGCACGCGCGGATATTCCGCCAGCAATTCCTCCTGAATCAAACCGGCTTTTCTTGCAGCAACCACGATGCTCGACTCCGTTGGGTCGCCGAGAACCTCCCATCTTGCTTCTTTCTTGATTAACGATGCGTTATTGCAGAGTGTGCCGGAAGTCAGTATGAGTTTTAGCGTGGTGTCGCCCTGAACATCAACCTTCTTCCCCCCGAGCATAAAATTTCCTTCCGGTGAATAACCCTCGCCCGTTATCCCGTAAACCTTTTCGTTTACATAAATCTTACGTATGACCATCTCGTCTCGCGTGAGAGTTCCGGTTTTGTCGGAGCATATCACATCGGTGCTTCCCAGAGTTTCGACTGCCGCAAGTTTTCTAACAATAGCGTTTGACCTGACCATGCGTTTCAGACCGATGGCTAAGGTGATTGTCACGATTGCGGGAAGTCCCTCAGGTATGGCAGCAACCGCTAAACTTACGGCAGTAAGGAACATGTCCAGCAAATCCTTTCCCTGCAGTATGCCTACTACGAATATTATCGTGCAGAGAATCAAGACTATCGCACCCAACTGCTTCCCCAACTTCTCGAGTTTTTTCTGCAGTGGCGTTTCCTCCTTCTCCACCGTTTGTATCATCTCCGCGATTTTTCCTATCTCGGTGCCCATGCCCGTTGCGCACACAACGCCTTTGCCCCTGCCGTACGTTATAGTGGTGCCCATGTATGCTATGTTTCTCCTGTCGCCCAGCGTCTTTTCTCCGGAGATTTCCCCGACAATTTTTGTTACGGGCTCAGATTCACCGGTCAGTGCGGACTCGCTGACCTTGAGGTTTGCAACTTCCACGAGGCGTATGTCAGCCGGGATTTTTTCGCCGGTTTCGAGAAGTATAACATCGCCGGGCACGAGCGTGCTTGCTGGAATCTTGTGCTGCCTTCCGTTTCTGATTACGGTGGCGGTCGGTGAGACCATTTTTTTCAGGGCAGCGAGGGCCTTCTCGGCCCTGTACTCCTGCGTAAAACCAAGGATTGCATTCAATACAACAATGAGTAGGATTACGAGAGCATCAATCGTTTCCCCGATTAGGAACGATACCACGGTTGCAGCAATCAGGACAAGAATCAGGAAATCCTTGAACTGTTGCAAAAACATCTGCAGTGGCGTTTCGCCTTTCTTCTCCGCAAGCTCGTTCAACCCAAATTTCCCGAGGCGTTGCTTGGCTTCGGAACTGGTGATTCCGGTAGGCGAGCTTTCTAATTTTTCGAATATTTCATTCACCTTTAGAGAATGCCAATTTTCCATGGTATCCGTAAGCTTTTTAATGTTGGATGTAATTTGTATGAATACACTTAATAATACTTTGTATATGGTGATAACATGGCGCAAGAACAACCGATTTTAATTCTGCCCGAAGGGGCTCTAAGGACTACGGGGCGCGACGCCCAGAGGAGCAACATCATGGCGGCCAAGGTTATGGGCAACCTCGTGCGAACCACTTTGGGGCCGCTCGGACGCGACAAGATGCTTGTTGACGACTTAGGAGATATAGTGATAACAAACGACGGCGCTACCATCGTGGACAAGATGAACGTCGAACATCCCGCCGCGAAGATGGTTGTTGAAGTCGCAAAGACGCAGGATGACGAAGTCGGTGACGGAACGACAACCGCGGTTGTGATGACGGGTGAACTTCTTGGAAATGCCGAAACCCTTCTCGACCAAGGCGTGCACTCAACAACAATCGCCCGCGGTTACAGGATGGCGGCATCAAAGGCACAGGAGATTCTTGAAAAAATCAGCAAACCCGTTTCCGTGTCCGACAAAACCACGCTGAAAAAAATAGCCGCAACCTCGATGACCGGAAAGAGCGTCGGCGAATCCCGCGAACACCTTGCGGAAATCGCGGTTAACGCGGTCACACAGATTGCAGAAAAAACCGACGGAAAATTCAAAGCGGATCTGGATAACGTTCACGTGGAGAAAAAGCAGGGCGGCAGCGTTACGGACACGGAACTCATACAGGGAATCGTTATCGGAGAGGATGTGGTGCATGCAGCCATGCCAAAGAAAGTTGAGAACGCAAAAATCGCGCTGGTTGATGTAGAGTTCGACATAAAGAAGACCGAAACGGACGCTAAGATACGGATAAGCGACCCGACGAAACTGCAGGTCTTCGTGGAGCAGGAGGAAAAAACGCTCAAGGACATGGTCGACGCTGTTGTCAAGAGCGGAGCGAACGTGCTTCTGTGCCAGAAGGGGATTGAGGATTTGCCGCAGCACTACCTCGCGAAGGCAGGCATACTCGCGGTGAGAAGGGTCAGCGAGGACGATATGAAAAAAATCGCAAAGGCCGTCGGCGGCAGGATCGTGACAAATGTCAAGGAACTTGGCAAGAACGACCTTGGACATGCAAAAATAGTTGAAGAGAAAAAAGTTGCAGGCGATGAAATGCTATTCATACAGGGCTGCAGGAATCCTAAGGCGGTGAGCATCCTCGTGCGCGGCGGAACGGAACACGTCGTTGATGAAGCCGAGAGAAGCATACACGACTCTGTTTGCGTAACCGCAGCAGCCATAGAAACAGGAAAATACGTCCCGGGCGGTGGTGCAATCGAGATTGAACTTGCAAAGGAAATGCGAAGGTATGCGGAAAGCGTTGGTGGCAGGGAGCAACTCGCCATAAACGCATTTGCTGATGCTCTTGAAACGATACCGAGAACGCTTGCGGAATCCGCAGGAATGGATGCGATAGACACGCTCGTGAGCCTGCGCGCGAAGCACGACAAGAAGGACGGCATGAACTTCGGGGTTAACGTGCTTGATGCCAGGATAGACGACATGCTCAACAAGAGCGTCATCGAGCCGTCAAAGTTGAAGACCCAGGTGATAAAGAGTTCGAGCGAGGTCGCTGAAATGATACTACGGATAGACGACGCGATAGCAACAAGCAAGAAGACAACTCCGCCGATGCCGCCGCCGGGCGGGGAGCAGTACGGGTACTGAACGCAACGAATTTTTTTATTTTTTGTTTTACATTATAAGTTTCATCACCAAAAAAATCCCGTACGTCAGAAGCAGAATCCAGCCCGCGTTTCTCGTGTCCTCCGTATTCCGCCAGAGCACCGACGCCGCAAAGAGCGTTATCGCAACGAGGAATATCGTGTCAATTACCAGATTTTCGTTGAATACGATATCCCTTATAAGAGCACCACTGCCCAGAGCCAGCAGCGGGTTTGTTATGTTGCCTCCTATAAGATTCCCGACGGAAATACCCATCGCCCCCTTTTTCATGCTCGTTATGGAAACCGCGAGTTCCGGCAGTGAAGTTCCAATCGCAACGACGATTACGCCAATCAGGTATCTTGAAATCTTAAGCTCGTCGGAAATTCCAACCGCGGAGCCAACAAGAATTTTCGCCCCGATGAGTATGAGAAAGATGTAGAAGAATACCTGTAAAACGAGCAGTACAGTCGCTCTTGGTTTTATTGATATCTGTTTTTTTGCGAACTTCTTTCTAAAAAACCAGTCCAGCGGGTTGAACACATCTGCGAGATACCTTACCCAAAAGTAGAATGCGAAACCCGCAACCATTATAAGCCCTTCGATTTTGGTAACGACGCCATTCATTGAAACCAGAATCAAAAGCACCATGGATATAACCAGCACAACAAGGTCGCGTTTTTTGATTTCATACTTTGAAACATTCAGCAACAAAACGAGTCCCAGTATCAGCGAAAGGTTTACGATGTTCGAGCCGTAGATTGTTCCGACAACAATTTTTGGCGCACCACTTATCGTCCCCGTGAGTGATGTGGCAATTTCGGGTATGGAGGTTCCTATTGCTGTGACCGTCATCCCTATGGTCAATTCGGAAACTCCCAAGATTACGCCAAGTTCCTTAAGTTTTGGAATCAGACTATCGCTTGCCTTTATCAGCAACATCAAGCCAACGACAAACAGAAACACAAGGAATAAAAGGGTCATCGTGAAGTATATAAACATTAAAGTAAATCATATAAAAGTTATCTGATTTCATTGAAATGGAAAAAATAGTTCTCAAAACAGAGCTTGAAAACATACCGCTGGTAAAGCGCGGGAAGGTTCGTGATATATATTACGTGGTTGGCGACCAACTTCTAATAATCGCAACGGACAGATTGTCGGTTTTCGATGTCGTTCTCCCGGACGGAATCCCGCACAAGGGCGAAATCCTCACAAAACTTTCGGAGTTCTGGTTCAACAGGACCAAGCACATTATCAGGAATCATGTTGTCTCTTTCAGCACGGTTTCATACCCTCCCGCGCTGAAGAAACACAAGGAGCTGTTGGAAAACCGCTCCGTTCTCGTGAAAAAAGCCCAGCCCCTGCCGATAGAGTGCGTTGTCCGCGGTTACCTTTCCGGCTCGGCATGGCACGAATACGAAGAAAGGGGTTCGGTATGCGGAATAGACCTTCCGGAAGGTTTGCTGCAGTCGAGCGTTCTTGACGAGCCGATATTCACGCCCGCAACGAAGGCCGAAACGGGACACGACGTCAACATAACTGAAAAAAAAGCGACTGACCTTATCGGTGAAGACCTTTATCGGAGAGTGAAGGACATCTCAATCCAGATTTACAAGGAGGCGAGCGAGTACGCGTTCTCAAGAGGAATCATGATAGCGGACACGAAACTCGAGTTCGGACTGCTTAACCATAAGGAACTTATACTGATAGATGAACTTCTGACTCCGGACTCGTCAAGGTTCTGGCCTGCCAACGAATACGCGCCCGGAAAACCGCAAAAAAGTTTCGACAAGCAGTACGTCCGCGATTTTCTTGTCGGCATAGGGTGGAACAAAGAACCGCCTGCACCGAAACTTCCGCAGAAGGTTATCGAGAACACGAGCAGGAAGTACATCGAAGCTTACGAGTGGTTGACGGGAAGAAGATTTGGCGACGTTGTCAGCCCGTACGTGCCCATGTAGATGGACGTCACAAAACTGTTCGATGCACGGAATCCAACCCATGGTGGATTCCGGCAATTAAAAACTGACGACAAGAGTCGTCAGTTTTTTATGAAAGAAAAACTCGAGCGTGATGCGCTGAACAGAATCCGGTGGGACAAAACCTTCAACCCGGAAGATTTTGAGATTCTTTTTGTTGATTCTTCCGCTGATGATTTGAAGAAAGTAAATTTCAGCGAAATCAAAATCGAGGGGGACTTCATGCGGATTGATGAATCACTCATACCCATGCACAGGATAAGGAAAATTCTGTATAAAGGAGAAGTGGTCTGGGATAAGAGAAAATAATTTTTCAGTCTAAATCCACAATCTCCTGCAGCGTTAGTCTGCACCTTATCTTTTCTCGAAATCCAAGCGCGGATTTTTTCTGCAGTTTCAGTTCGCCGTCCACAAGGAAAAGCTCGCTTGGTGTGCCGGCGTAATCACCCCTCTGCGGCCAGACAATCCTGCACCTGCTTTCCGGGTTTATTCCTGCATCTATCAGAACTCCTGCCGCAGACGTGATGCGAACAACTGCATCCTCAAGTTTTGTTTTTCCGGAAACGAGTTCCACTTCATACGGTAAAGTTTCCCTCCTGCCGGGAATTTTTCTTGTGCACGTGCCAACCGAAACCTTGACATCGTCGTAGTTCGCACCCTTAACCTGTGCCCAAACCTCGGGCCCGCCAACTTCGGAAATCGAGCCGTCCAGATGCACAACGAAACACGCCTCGCCCCGCACGGTTCTTGTCTTATCCGTCGCACCGATTGGCTGCAGAGAAATCTCCTCAATGTGCCGAAGCAGCTCTTCGTTCTCATGCCCGAATTTTATCCTGCTCATCTTTATCCGGAAGAATCAGCATCTGTCCAGTATCCTCAGCAAATCCGCAAGCTGCGATATCACAAAATCCGGCTCCTCGGATTTGTTTTTTGGTTTGCCCCTGGAATACGAACCCTTCATCAACTGCACCGTGACGAGCCCGGCTTTTTTCGCTCCCGGAACGTCCTTGTCCACGCGGTCGCCAACCATCATGACTTCGTCGGGTTTGCAGCCGAGTTTTTTTACGGCATCCCCGAAGATTTTCGGGTCCAGCTTGCCTTTTCTTTTTTCCGTGATTGTGACGGTGTCGAAGAAATGCTGCAGCCCCAGGCGAATGAGTTTTTCCCACTGCTTTACCTTTAATCCCTCGGTGATGACACCTACGCGGTAACCCTGCTTCTTTAACCTAAGCAACGTCGGAACGGTGTCCAGGTATGGGACGAGGTACGCTTTTTTCGTATCATGATATGCGACGATTCCTGCAGCGATTATGTGCGGATTTTCCCTGTGGCCGAATGCTTCCAGGAGTTTGTTGTAATGGTGGTCGTAGTTCGGTCCGTATTTCCTTACGATTTTTTTGAGTTTTTCGAGCGCTTCGTCTTCGGTGGCATTCAATCCTGCCTCGACCATCGCCTTTACCGCATTCCTCCGCGCGGATTCGACAAGAAGTCCGGTATCGTACAGCGTGTTGTCAATATCAAAAAGAATAGCTTTGATTTTTTTCATTCTCTGGCCGGAGCGGGTTTCGGCTGCGGAAATCTTTCGGAGTATGAAGTTCTAAAACTCCTGTTGGGTGCGTCATACCACACGTGGTTCACCTTTTGTCCGCCTTCCTCGTAATCCGGCGTTCTGACACCAACGCCCATGACGTTTAAACCCTTCAGGACAACAAAGACAGGGAGGGCACAAAAATACGTCGCCTTCATGCCTCCGGGGATATCAAAGAGCGGATAGGTTTCTTCCCTCTTGAATCCCAACGCCCCCGCAAGTCCGTCAAGATTGCCCTCCTGTCGCATGTGCTGCTCAACATTCCCCTTAAAGGCGTTTACTGCTTCCCTGATTTCAGTCGGTGGGAGATCCTCACGTGCTAGGGATTTCGCAGCAGCAGTTATCCTCTCACGTATATGCAACGGTGATACGACTGTCGTTTCGGGCATTTTGTCTCTAAATTTACTAGGGCAGATGCGAATAAATATCCGATATTAATATACTTTACAATAACTAAACATGGATGTTGTTCTCAGGTGCATTGACTGCGGCCGCGAGTACGGGGCGGAAGCGATTTACGAATGCAAATGCGGCGGTCTGCTTGACGTTCTATATGATTCCAGAAAGGTTAAGGTTTCGCGTGAAATTTTCGATTCACGTACCGGTTCTGGAGAATACCCATACCAAAGCGGAATATGGCGCTTCAAGGAACTTATACATCCGTTAATCAAACCGAAAGACATTGTTTCCAGACCCGAGGGAAATACGAACCTTTACTCTCACAAAAAAATCTCCGAATACGTGGGCGCAACCAAAATAAAACTGAAGCACGAGGGTGAAAATCCGACCGGAAGTTTCAAAGACAGAGGAATGACCGTTGGGGTGAGCGAGGCAAAACGTTTGGGGATGAAGGTCGTTGCATGCGCTTCAACCGGAAACACTTCCGCATCCCTCGCGGCATACGCAAGCATGGCGGGGATGAAGTGCGTCGTTTTTGTTCCTGAAGGAAAAATCGCATACGGAAAACTCTCGCAGGCGCTTGCATACGGCGCACGCGTTCTGCAGGTCAAGGGCGTGTTCGACGATGCAATGCGCCTTGTCCAGGAATCGTCTCGGAAACTTAGAATGTATCTTCTCAATTCCGTAAACCCGTGGCGCATTGAAGGTCAGAAATCAATCATGTTCGAACTTGTCCAGCAGTACGGATGGAATCCGCCGGACTGGGTCGTCGTTCCTGCAGGAAATCTTGGAAACACGAGCGCATTCGGAAAAGCGTTTGAGGAACTGAAAAAACTCGGGCTGATAAAAAAGGTCCCCCGCCTCGCGGCAATCCAGGCAACCGGTGCAAACCCGTTATACCGAACATGGAAAAGGAATTCAAAAAATCTGTTGAGCGTAAAGCATCCAGAAACCATCGCGACCGCCATAAAAATCGGGAATCCCGTGAGCTGGAAAAAAGCGCTCCGCGCACTGAAGTTCACGAACGGCGTGGTCGAGCAGGTCACCGACCAGGAAATCATGGATGCCAAAGCAATTGTGGATGCTTCGGGAATCGGATGCGAACCAGCATCAGCGGCATCCGTCGCGGGAACGAAAAAACTTGTTGAAGCAGGACTGATAAAGAAGGATGACAGTGTTGCATGTATTATCACTGGCAATATTCTCAAAGACCCTGAAGCTACGGTCAATTATCACCTTAACAAGTTGGCAGGGATGAAACCCAGATTTTCAAACAGGCCAATCGTGATAGACGCTACCGTAAATGCGGTGAAAAAAGCAATATGAAGATGAAAAAGATTATTGTTCTTTTTTTATTTTTGTTATTTATCCCCGGTTGTATTGAACCACAAGAACAAGTACAGACAACAACCTCGGTTCCGACAAGTGTTGAGACCACCGTTGCAGCAACAAGCATCGCACCCGCAACTTCTGTCCAAACCACATTGGAGACGACTGTTTCCACAACGATTCCTGCAACAATTCCTGAATCAACCTCATCCACTTCCACCTCAACCTTAACCACGACCACAAAAATGCCGGAGTTCAGGATTTCGGACAACGTCGTTATGGAAAAAACGGATGACTACCGTATGCTGCTTAGTTTTCTCGGCGAGGACGGGCAGATTCACAAGGCGGTTCATCTGGATTCCGGACCCTTCGATGTTGGCGACGAATTTGTCATGAACGGAAAAGTTTACAAATTCGAGGATTACGAGACAAAAACAAACAACGAAATGAAAATAAAACTGAAGGATGCGATAAATTACGATATTGAAACCGCGACGCTCCAGCCGGTGGCATCATCCGGAAAAATTATTTTGAATACGTATTCTTTTGAAAATTCGCAGAAGAATGATGAGGAGACAAAACTTGAGCCAGATCCAGATTCGCAGGCAACCACCGTTTACTCCGGCACAATCCTCGGGATTCCCGTGATTTATGCGGATTCGCTTTATCTCGGGGTCAACGGGAACACCAAGAAAACTGTGGGTGTTTTGAGCGATGTTACCGGCAACTACTTCAACGACATACGCATATTCGGCATGGGCGTGAAGCTGAAAGTTGTTGAAGAAAGGGGAACAAACATGAACGGCGACACAAAAGGCACTGTCACTGACGATGACTCTGACGACGTTATAATAAAACTCATGACCGGAGATTTCGAGTACGTGTACATCGATTTTTACGACAGAAATTACAACAGGGACAACCGCCACTACACGGAAAGCGTCAAGGTTTCAAACGTTGATGTTGAAGCCGGCGGAAAAATTGGGACTCCTGATGCAACACTTGATAGCACCGATGACCATATGTTAATCCTGCCGGGCAGCGGCTACAGAATAAACGTCACATATGGAAACGACAACCAAATCAACAAGGTAGTGTTCTGGGTTGACCCATCATTGCTCCTGCCGCATCAGTATGGGAGGGAGAT
>CAZEGI010000017.1:23526-24650 GCA_964512105.1 uncultured archaeon | reverse complement strand
GTTTTGTTTTCCTTACTATTGTTCAGTCCATCAGTTTTATCACAAACGCTTCCGGTTGACAGCATTGGCGACATCACCTCGATAATCAACACCATTGTGTGCGCACTCTTCGCGGTGATATTCTCCATTGCTGGCGGCGTCGCATGCGTTGTTCTGATAGTTGCGGCCATAAAGTGGGTCATGTCTCAGGACGACCCGGGCATGAGAAAGGCGCAGTCCGGCACCATAAAGCACGCGGTTGTGGGTTTGTTAATAATACTATGCGCATCCGCAATCGTGACGAGAATAACGGTCGGCGAGTACGGATTCACGGCATGCCTTCCGGGTGGCGGATTTGCAATATACGGCGGTGGTCCTGCAGGAGCAACAACCTCGCTGATATTCCTGACGAGTTCACTTCCGACCTCAATCCTTATCACAACCACACCGGGAACCACCACACCCACCACAACTACAACAACCACTACGACGACAACTACTACAACATCAACAACAATCACAACCACCACTACCACAACAACCACCACAACAACTACGGTTCCGTATACACCAAAATGCAGTGATGGTGATTATTATGCCACGCATCCGGACGAAACACCGTACCCAGAAGCATCCTGGTTTAACCACGACCCCGCAACAAAGCAGATAGCAAACGTGTGGGGCTGCCACAGGGCGTGCGCAGACAAGGCATGGCCCGGAAACAGTTACCAATGCGACACGCATCCCTCTGACCCATGGACAATGTATCACCGCTGTTATACTGCTGACCAGACATGTTCGCAGGGTGCTGGAGCACAGGCAACAGCGGGAGACGATGCGTGTAACATCGAGGCAAGCTGGCTTGGCAGTTCAGAGTCATTCAAATGCTGCTGCTGGCTGGAAACCGCACCCGGTTAATGCACACGAACACCCGATGCAAAGACATATTTAAACTCCAAAAAACCATAAGATAACACCAAAATGAAAATCAAAACGCTTGCCAACGGACTTGTGCTGTTAACCCTCTCCGTTTTTGTATGCGCCCAGGAGGTATCCCAGATAGGCGACCTCGACGTGCTGATAAACTCCGTGCTCTGCGACATATTCTCCCTGTTCTGGGCTATCGCGGGCGCACTTGCGGCACT
>CAZEGI010000017.1:6384-23426 GCA_964512105.1 uncultured archaeon | reverse complement strand
ACAACACCTGCTGGCGGAACAACAACTACTACACCGGCAACAACCACCACACCAGCAACAGTTGTTTAGGTAACAGCGTACGAATTCTCATAATCCTCTGTTCAGGTCATCCTCTAATCTCGGGCACGCGGTATTCACCCACACATCCACCTTAAAGGGCAGCAGGTTGTTTTGCGACAGCTCGTCACCCGCAAGTATGAACGCTTTTTTGCCCTTTTTTTCGTACTTTTTTTTCAACTTTAGGGCGTCATCCAGTCCGAACTGCCCGGGTTTTGTTGACACCAGAATGCCGATGGTTTCGGCCGCAAGTAATTTTAGCAGTTTTCCTTTCTCATGCTTTCTTAATCTTTCTTTATCCTCACCCTTTATGATATCAACAGAATCAGAATAAGGATTCAAAACAATAACGGGCTTTTCGGTTTTTGTTGCTATTCCTATTAGGTGAAACCTGCCAGAGCCGATGTAAACAATCGCATCCGCATCCGTCTTTGGCACATCCGAACATCCAAGAACCTGTTTCGCGAAAATTACTTTTTTGTCGTTTTTCTCAAAAAAATTCTTCGCCTTTTGCAGTTGGTTAAGGTGCTGTGCTGTCGTATAAATCCCGATGTTTTTGTGCCCCTTAAGTGATTCAAGGGACTCCTCCAGCACCGGCGTCAGGTCCTTCTTGTAGTAGCAGGGAATGAAAAGTTTTTTCATGTTCCGGCTTTTGCTACCCCTTTCGTCTCCTTCTTCGGGTTCTTCCACTCCTCCACAAAATCGACCTGTTCCGCTTCAATGTACTTGAACAGTTCTGCAGCGAGCGACGCCTTTCTTATCAGAAGGTTCCTGTCCCTGGAAGCATTTTCAGGAAGCGTTATCCGGATTTTTTTTCCTTCGGCAGAGATTTTAAAACCGTCAACATCGTTAAAACTTCTGTCTATCAGGCAGTCAATTTTTTCCATATCTGTTTTCGCCTCGCTTTCTACCTTCACATCAAAATTTAAAGTTCGGCCTGCGAGTTCATGGTTCAAATCCACGCGAACGCGGCCGCCCGCAACCGTTTGTATTCTTGCTGGTCTTCCGTCGATGTCTATGACCATTCCCGGAATCGGGCGGATATTCTGCTTCTTGAAAACTCGCATCGGCACCAAACGTACAAGCTCCGGGTTCCTTGGACCATAACCGTTTTCCGGTGTGACGTTTACCGTTTTTTTATCGCCTACCTTCGCGTCCTTCAGCGCCTCATCCAACCCCTTTATGACGTGCCCTTCACCCACGATTATGGAAATTGGCTTGTAAATTCTTTTTTCGTCGAAGATTTTGTTCTTTCTTGCAGTCTCCGCATCGGTTGTGTCAAAAACCTTTCCGTCTTCAAGTTTTCCAGTGTACGAAAGCTTAACAAATTTCATTGTCATCCACTTCACATTTATTTTAGTAAGTAAAATACATAGGCATGGGTAAATATAAACGCAGAGTTGCAGAAAAGCCCGCAAAAGAGAAGAAAAAAACCAACATGCAACTCATGATACTGCTGGTCTCGGCAGTGATGTTGCTATCCGGATTTTACATGTTCACTGAAAGGTCGTCGGAGCCCGGAGGAAGCGTCGAACTTCCGGAGTTTGAAACGTACGAGGTTTCCCCGCTCGGCAACGGTTCCGTAATGGTTGTGCTGACCGAAAAAACAAACGTTCTTGCTGCCCTGCCGAAACTCGGGGTTGATTACGAAACGATAAACAACATTCTTAACGAAACCATCGATGGCGTTGACAGGATTTCCGTGGAATCCACGCCATCCTTTATCGCGTTCCGGGTTTCAACAAATTCCGAGAACGGAACAGCAGGCGCGAAGGAAATCATGGATAAAACCATGAAGGCCTACACGCTGTTCAGGGTTTACAAGGCAAAACTTCCGTCAGGAATCCTGATAGGCGATATCGAGGTTTTCGGTTCTCTCAACAGAACGGTCAACGAGAGCATTGCCGTGCTCCTGTCACAGAAAACAAAGGACAACCAGCCTGTCGGCTTTATAGGTTTTGAGCAACTGGTTCCAAAGGACAATATTCCGGCAACCGTCGTTTCCGTGAGCAATGTAAACCTGAGGGGCGTTCTCGAATCATGGTTTGATGAAACGGTTTTGGAAGGAATAATCGATTCTGACATAAAGCAACCGCAAATTGTATTAAATGAACCACCGAGTGATTCTCTTGTAAAAAAACTGAATATCACCGAAGAGGACAACAAAACATGGTTCCATCCATTAAGCAGAAACGTATCGGAAATTTTGGATAAGGAAAATGTAAGCTACACCATGGGGCAAGGAAGCATTTCACTACTTTTATCGCTCGATTCTGATACCGATGCGTTAACAAAGACGCTTGCAGACAACAGCGTTGAAAACATAACGCTCGCTAAGAACGGCTTTGTCTCACTCCCAGAGGAAGTGATTCTCTACAACCAACTCGTTAGAATAGAAAACAACGAGAACTTTACCGCTTATCTGGATTTTGACACAGAGGTAGGAAACAACATAACCGTAAGTATAACAGCAATCCAGTTCGGAGAGCAGGTGATACCGATAAGCGCCACGGAGACTAACGCTTAACCAGCCATTCGCAAAGTTCAGTGATTGCCGTGTTCCTGTGCGAAATCCTGTTTTTCAGTTCGTAATCCTCTGCGAAGGTTTTTTTCTGGCCCCTCGGAACAAAAATCGGGTCATAACCAAAACCGCTCGAACCCTTAACGTTTTTTGTGATTTTTCCCTCAACGATCCCGACAAACACCTTTACAACTTTGCCATCGCAGTAACCGATAGCAGATTTGAACTTCGCGTTTTTGTTGTCCTTCGTTTCCATCAATTTCAGAATCCCTTCATTCCCGATTTTTTCAAAAACGAACTTCGAATATGTGCATGGAAATCCGTCAAGCGCTTCTATGTACAAACCCGAATCCTCGACGATAACCGGGTTTTTTATTTTTTCAAAGACGAATTTTGCACCCGCCTCAGCGACCCTTGCAACATCCGTGTCACGGATTTCCGGGTAGGGAACATCAACTTTTCTGAACTTCACTCCGAATTTTTTCCCGATGCTGTTGGCTTCTCCAAGCTTGTGTTTGTTGCCTGTTGCAAATAGAATTTCCATGATTATATTTTTACTTTACTGCTTATTACTTTACCTGTGAAATCCACCGGTTTCATAAACCTGCTCGTGAACCTGTCTATTGCGGCCTCGTATCTCTTTGTGCCGAATCTCGCCAAAGAGCTTGGGGCGTCGGATTTTTTGGTTGGCGTTATCGTTGCGACCTACGGTTTGATGATATTTCTTGCATCATACATCTTTGGAAGGGCGTCCGACCGCTACGGAAGAAAATTGTTCCTGAACGTCGGTTTACTGGTGGCTGCAGTGGCGTTTTTTTCGCAGGCGTTTGCCGATACCCTGCCAAAACTGCTCGTTGCGCGTGCGTTTGCTGGCTTTGCTGTGGGGATGTTTCCGGCCGCGCTGGTTGCCTTCGTTTATGAGTCAAAACGCAGGATAGGGAGATTTTCATCCTATGGGTCGCTGGGGTATGCCATAGGGTGTTTTCTTGCAGGGGTCCTGGCGGTTTACAGGAACATATTCATGGGCAGTGGCATCGTCTTTTTCCTCGCATTTTTGGCGTCCCTCAGGATGAAGGAAACTAGATTCATGCGCATCGATGTTCCAAGATTCCCCACAGATGTCATAAAAAAGAACCTCTTCATCTACTCGTCGTTTTTTCTGCGCCACGCCGGGGCGACTATGATCTGGGCGATTTTGCCGCTTTACCTTGCATCGCTGGGGGCAACACCGTTGTGGATCGGCGTCATCTATTTCATCAATCCCATCACGCAGTTCTTAATCATGCGTGGTTTGGACAGGTATGGCAGCTACCACAATCTCATAAAAATCGGCCTGCTACTTTCGGATGTTGTCTTTATATCGTATGCCCTCGCAAACACGTACTACCAGATACTTCCGGTGCAGTTCCTGCTCGGGGTTGCTTGGGCATGCCTTTATGTCGGCTCCCTTTTGCTGCTCACGAAAGAGAACGTCGAGCGCGCAACGTCCATCGGCCTGTTGAATTCAACAACGAGTCTGGCCGGAATAGTGGGTCCCCTTATGGGCGGTCTGGTTGCCGAGCTTTACGGCTACAAGATGGTCATGTATGCCGCGTTTGCACTTGCGGTGGTAAGCATCCTAAGCTTTAATTTAAGGTACAAGCCCCGTAATCCTTAACAATAGAAAATGGCATACGATTTCCGCGACCTCAAAAAACAGAAGAAGCCGGAGTTTCATAAGAACTTCGGGAAGTACTATCCAGTGAAATCGCTGGGTGAATTGGGATTCGGCAGAAGCGTCTGCAAAAAATGTGGCAGGGGTTTCTGGTCTTTAAACAAAAGGGATTTTTGTGATGAACCAGCATGCAGCGGAGGCTACCGCTTCATAGGCGAAAAACTCACAAGAAAAAAATTTGGATACAGGGAGGCATGGGACGAATATGTGGGGGTTTTTTCGAAGTGGGGTTACGTTCCGATAAAGCGGTATCCGGTTGTGTGCAGGTGGTACGACCAGCTGTATTTCGTGAATGCGGGCATAAATGACTTTCAACCATATGTTGTTTCTGGCGAAGTAAAGCCACCGGCTGACGCGGTTCTGGAGCCGCAGTTCTGTCTGCGTTTTTCCGATCTTGACAGCGTTGGCATAACAGGAAGGCACTACACCGGGTTTATAATGGTTGGACAACATACATTCAACACCCCGGAAAAGCACGTTTATTTCAAGGATGAAGGAATCCTGCAAATACACGAATTTCTGACAAAGGGACTTGGGATTCCCGCAGAGGAGATTTTTTATCACGAGGACGTATGGGCAGGCGGAGGAAACTTCGGACCGTCAATGGAATTCTTTGCACGTGGTTTGGAACTCGGAAACCAGGTTTACATGCAGTATGAGGTTCTGCCGGACGGCTCTTCGCGCGAACTGAAAACAAAGGTCATAGACATGGGCGCGGGCTTGGAGCGCTGGAGCTGGTTCTCCCAAGGAACGCCAATGAGCTATGACACCGTGTTCCCGAAGGTTCTTGCATATCTCTACAAAAGTACAAACATAAAACCCAACGACAAGCTATGGAACAACTTCGCGCGCTATTCCGGATTGCTGTCCTTTGATGAAATCGAGGATTCAGGCGCAGTGTGGAAAAAAGTTGCAAAAGACGTCGGCGTCAATCTGGAAGAACTCAAGCGCGAGGTTTATCGAATGCGTGCGCTTTATGCAATCGGCGACCACACACGAGCGCTTCTGGTCGCAATCCATGACGGTGCGCTCCCATCGAACGTCGGCGGCGGTTACAACCTTCGCAACATCCTGAGAAGATGCTGGGACCTCATGGACGAATTTGCCTTGGACATCGAGCTTGAAAAGGTGTTTGAAAAACACATCCAAGAGTTTGGTTCGTGGTACACGGAACTCAAAGAGACCGGGAGTTTGTGGGACATACTGGGTGTGGAGAGGAAGCGGTATGAGGATGGAAAAAAGAAATGGCCGATGATACTTCATAGTGAAAGACTTAAAATTACTCCTGAAAAACTGGTCGAGTTGTATCTGTCCCATGGAATACCCCCGAGCTTTATCGAGAAAAATATCAAAGGGTTTAAGATACCGGATGACTTCTATCTGTTGGTAGAAGAGCACAGGCAGCTCTCGAAGGCCGGCGAGGAAAAAAAGGAAATCGTTTTGCCTGCCGGTCTGCCCGAAACGCAGTCTTTGTATTACGACAATCCGGATAAAACAGACTTCACGGCTCGAGTGGTTTCCGTTTTCAAGGACTATGTTATCCTGGACAGGACGTTTTTTTATCCCGAAGGCGGCGGCCAGGAATCGGACAGGGGGAAATTAAACGGGGTGGATGTTTTGGATGTGCAGAAGGTTTCGAATGTCGTTTTGCACAAGGTCAAAGACGCAACTAAATTCAAGCCGGGAGATGTTGTGAATTGCACCTTAGATGTAGAACGGAGAAAACAGCTCATACAGCACCACACCGCAACCCACATAATCAATGCGGCAGCATACAAGGTTTTAGGTCCGCACATCTGGCAGGCTGGAGCGCACAAAAGCGCTGATTCTGCACGTCTCGATGTGACACATTACCAGGCAATTTCGGACGACGAACTCAGAAAAATCGAAAAGGAGGCAAACCGGATCGTCAATGCAAACATTGCGGTAAAAAAACACCTACTCTCACGAGACGAGGCGGAGAAAAAATACGGTTTCAGGATTTATCAGGGTGGTGCTGTTCCAGGAACCGAGTTGCGGATTGTGGAGATTCTCGGCGTGGATGCGGAAGCATGCGGCGGGTTGCATCTGGACAACACCAAAGATGCTGGAACCATAAAGGTTGTCCGCGCGACGAGGATTCAGGACGGTGTTGTTCGGATTGAATTCAAGGCGGGAAGGGCTGCGGAGGAGCAGGAAGCGGAAGCAGGTAAAATTTTAAACGGCGTCGGGCAGGCATTTGATAAGTTGTTAATCGCAAAAAAATTCCCTCACACTCAAGAGGAGCTCAATCTTTCAGCGCAGGCGTTTAGTGTACCCCCTGAAAACCTCCTGCAAACGGTCAATAGGTTCATGAATGAACTAAAAGAAAGAAACGAAAAGCTCGCGGCAATTGGCGAATCCCCCGTTGAAATAAAACCAAAGAAAACCATCCACGAACTCTGTGCGGAACTTTTTTCCGCATGGAAGGAGTCAGGAAAGAAGCTTGAAAAGTTAACTCTCGGGTCTACAGAAAATCTTGAAAAGGAACTTTCAGAGAAATTTAAACAAACACGGGGTGTTAAGCACATCATCCGCGGCGTGAATGTCAGGATTTTAAGGGAACTTGCGAATAAGCTTATGAAGGAGCCCGATCGCCTCTTGGTAATTGCAAACATAGACGGCGACAAGGCAAACCTTGTGGTTGCGTCGTCTAAGCATGCTGTGAATGCGGCAGAAATCGCAAAGAGAATTTCTGCTAAAATCGGTGGCGGGGCGAGTGGCAACAACTTCCTTGCGATGGGTGGCGGAAGTTCAAAGAACATAGAAAAAATACTCGAAGAGCTTAAGGTATAATGGATATCAGCAAAAAAACAATAGACTGGGAAATAGAAAAAGTCCTGACAGGAAAGCCAAAAAAACTTTACGACGCGGCAAACCACATATCGAGCGCTGGCGGAAAGCGTTTGCGTCCTATCTTGTGCCTTCTTGCATGCGAGTCGCTCAATGGAAAGACGAATAATGCGTTGAAATCTGCAATTTCGCTGGAATTGATGCACACCTTCTCGCTGATTCATGACGACATAATGGACCATGATGAACTGAGAAGAAACGTAAAAACCGTTCATGTATTGTACGGCGAGCCGACAGCGATACTTGCTGGTGATTTGCTGTTCTCAAAGGCGTTCGAATTGTGCGATCCAAAAGCGACGAAAATACTTGCGCACGCAAGCGTTGACCTCTGCGAAGGTCAGGAGCTTGACATGGAGTTTGAGGAAAGGACTTTTGTTTCCGAGCGCGAGTATGTAGAAATGATAAAAAAGAAAACCGCGTCGCTGTTCGAGGCATCCACCGCAATGGGTGCTGTGCTTGCAGGAGGAAGCGAAAAGCAGGTTAGGGCATTTTCGGAATACGGGCAGAATCTTGGCATGGCATTCCAGATTTACGACGACCTTCTCGACCTGCTCGCGGACGAGAAAAAACTCGGAAAACCGGTGTTCAGCGACATCGCGGAGGGCAAGAAAACGCTGATTGTAGTAAGGGCAATGGAAAGTCTGCGGGGCATGGAAAGGGACAGGCTGGCAAAACTGCTGCACAAAACCAAAAAATCAAAAAAAGAAACCGATGAAATTTTCAAACTCCTGAAAGAATCCGGCGCGATAGAATACGCAAAACAAAAGTCGAGAGGATACATAAATAACGCCAAAAAATCATTGGAAAAAATCCCGGACTCAAAGGCTAAGGACGAGCTCCTGAGGATTGCGGACTTTGTTGTCGAGAGGGAATTCTGATAACCTCTATTCCTCGATGCACGATTTTGAATTCCAGTTTTTTACCCGACGGCAGAAACTTATGTTTTTTAAGTACTGCGTATCTGTGGCCCTGTTCGTTCTCCACTTCAATCATAATCTTGGCCCAGTACTTCGTCAGGTCCCCGCCAATCGGAACCTGTTTGTTCGTGTCTATGTCGGTGTAAACCTGATTGGTCATGAGCACGGGGATTGTGTACCGTCTCGCAATCCTGAGCAGCTGCGCCAGAAGTCTTCCGAATTCTTTCACGTCTCGTTCCTCCTCAAGCCGGTAAAGCATCGCGATGCTGTCCACCACGACAAGGCTCACGGTGTTGCTCGAAATTATCTCGTCGAGTTTTCTCAGCGCAACCTTCTGTTCGTCGAACGAAACCGGCTCGATAAGGAGCACGTTCTTTAACACGTCGTTGATTTTTTCGCCAGCGATTTGTTTCAGGCGCTCGACAGAAAAACCGCCCTCCGGGTCCACATAAATGACCTTTCCATCCTTGCTCGCATTTACCGTTGCAATCAAGGCAATATTGGTTTTTCCGGATGCCGGGGGCCCGTAAATGTGCGTTATGCTTCCAGGCTGCAGGCCGCCACCCAAGAGTTCATCAAATTCCTTTGTTATCGAAATCATCCTTTAGTTATGCGTATTTCTCGTATAAATCAAGGCACATCCTCTTAAGTTCGTCATCCATGATACCCATCTTTCCGAAATACTCCTCTACGAGCCTTTCGTTTATCTCTATTCTGTCGAAGGTTATCTCCTTTTCGTGTGCTATCGGCAAAACGTTCACGTCCAAAACCGTGAAGTTTTTGTAGGTATCGGCCCACTCCCTTCTTATGTCGAGATGACTTCCCTCAACCTTCACGTTAAGGTTTATCTGCAACAGTTTTTTATCGATACCCTGTTTTATCAGTTCGTTGATTTCCTCGTTTATCTCGACAGGGGTTTTTCTGCCAAGCGTGTACGAGATGCGTTTCATTGGTGCCGAGCTTACAGGAACAAACTCCGGGTTTTTGAAATCAAGATTCCGGAAAACCATGAAGCCCGTCCGGTTTTCGGCCTCGTTGAAGCTTATCCGCTCGGTGCTGCCGACATAGTATGCCGGGGCATCCGTTTCAACTATCCTCTGGTGCTTGTGCACGTGACCGAACAGTATCAGGTCGTAGTTCTTTTCAACCTCCTTCAGACACCGGACAGAAATTTCGTGCGGTTCAAGGTACCCCTGCAACGCCTGATGCACGCATAAAAAATCAATGTCGTTTTTTTCAAAGTTTGATATTTCTTTTAGTGTTTCTTCTGCATTATTCTTGTTTCTCAGATATTGAAAACCATGGAGTGCTATCCTCTTGCCCTCAATATTCAAAACCACGTGTGGATTTTCCGTGCTTAGAACGTGGATGTTCTCATGCACGATTTCAAACAACGGGCTGTAGGTCGTCCCCAGATTCCCGCCGATTTCATGATTACCGATGCACAGCACAACATGCGCCTTTTCAGCCAGTTTCAGCAGCGTCCTCATGACCAGTTTCATGCTTTCCGGGTCCGGTTTCACGTGGTGTAGCAGGTCCCCTGCAAAAATCCACAACGCCGGCTCAAAAGTGCGGGCTTTCTCGACGGCTTCCAAGAAGGCATTTTCGTAGTCCTTCAGCCGCGTTTCCTTGAACCTGTGTTTGTAGCCGAGATGGCAATCGCTTATGCAACAGATGTTCATTCCAAAATCACTTCCTGCCGTAATCGTCTTTCAGCCTTACAACGTCGTCCAGTTCCGGAGTGCTGACCTCGATGATTTTTGTATCGTCAAGCGCTTCCACACGGTGTTTATCACCAGGGTTTATCGTTATGCTATCTCCAACACGCATTTCATTTTTTTTATCATTCAAAATTAGGATAATTTCACCTTCCAAAATATACATAGTCTCCTTTTTCCTCTTATGATATTGCAGGCTCAGCCGTGAACCTTTTTTAACCTCAAGAATCTTTCCGGCGTATTCCCCTTCGTGAGCAAGCCAGATTTCCCTGCCCCACGGCTTTTCTACGACTTTTGGCTTCTGAACACGCATTTTTTTATTTAAATTCTATTATTTACTCTTATTTATTTTTTACGTCTAATAAACCACGATGAGAATATCCGTAATAGGTTCGGGTTACGTTGGTCTGATAACGGCAGCAGGTTTTGCGGAGAACGGCCACACGGTAATATGCGTTGACGTTTTGCAGGAAAAAATCAACGCAATAAACAAGAAAAAATCCCCGATATACGAAAAAGGGCTTGATGAAATCCTTAAGCGCGTCGTAGGAAAAAACCTCACCGCGACCACCGACCTGAGAAAGGCCGTGATGGGTACGGACATGACGTTTCTCTGTGTCGGAACCCCCTCAAACGGTGATGGTTCCGTCGATCTCAAATACGTAAAAAAAGCTTCCGAGGATATAGGCAGGGTGCTGAAGGAAAAGCGGGGCTATCACGTGGTTGTGGTTAAAAGTACTGTTATTCCAGGCACGACTGAGGATGTTGTGATTCCGGTTCTGGAAAGAAACTCCGGCAGGAAGGTAGGCAGGGACTTCGGGGTCGCCATGAATCCGGAATTTCTGCGCGAGGGCGTTGCAATCGAGGACTTCATGAATCCGGACAGGATTGTCATCGGCGCATCAGACAAAAAGGCCGGCGATTTTGTCGAATCCGTTTACCACGGCTTCTCCTCCCCGATACTCAGAACGGACATAAAAACGGCGGAGATGATAAAGTACGCGTCAAACGCATTCCTTGCGACCAAGATAAGTTTCATAAATGAGATCGGAAACATCTGCAAGAAGCTCGGCATAGACGTTTACGACGTTGCTAAGGGCATCGGTCTTGACCACAGGATATCGCCGCACTTCCTGCGCGCCGGCATCGGGTTTGGAGGAAGCTGCTTCCCGAAGGACGTCAAAGCACTGGTATACAAGGCAAGGGAGATCAAGGAAACGCCGGCAATCCTGAACAGCGTTCTTGAGGTAAACAAAAAACAGCCCCTAAAGATTCTGGACATAGCAAAGAAAAAGGCAGGTAAACTTAAAGGCAAGCGCGTTGCGGTTTTGGGCCTGGCGTTCAAGGCGGAAACCGATGATATGAGAGAAAGTCCCGCGATAGCGATTGTGAACGAGCTTGTGAGGAAAGGTGCAAAGGTTGCTGCCTATGACCCGAAGGCAACGGAAAACGCCAAGGCAATTTTTGGCGATAAGATAAAGTATGCACGCTCGGCAACCGAAGCCCTGAGGGGTTCGGAGCTCGCCTTAATCGTCACCGACTGGATTGAATTTAAGAACCTCAACTTTAAGGAAATGAAGAAAAAGGTCGTTGTTGACGGAAGAAAGGCTATTAATGAAGATACGTTACCAAATGATGTAGAATACGAGGGTGTTTGCTGGTAAAATGAAAGCGGTAATACCTGCGGCCGGATTGGGAACAAGATTCCTGCCTGCAACCAAAGCACAGCCGAAGGAGATGCTGCCCCTGGTTGACAAGCCGGCAATACAGTTCGTTATCGAGGAGGCCATAGCATCCGGAGTCGATGACATTCTCATAATAACCGGCCGGGGAAAACGCGCGATTGAAGACCACTTCGACAAATCCTTCGAACTGGAGCATGTGCTGAGAAAGGACGGTAAACACGACTTGCTCAGGGAAATCGAGCAGATAGCAGAGCTTGCTGACATACACTTCATAAGGCAGAAGGAGGCAAGAGGATTAGGACATGCAATATCGTGCGCTGAAAAGCACGTTGGTAATGAACCCTTTGTTGTTCTTCTCGGTGATGACATAATCTTCTCAAAAAAACCATGCACCAAGCAGGCAATCGAGCTTTATGAAAAATACAAGACCTCGATAATAGCTGTCGAGGAAGTTCCGCGCGAAATGATTCAATCGTATGGTGTGATAAAAGGCGAGAAGATTAATCGTGCATTGTTCAGGATTTTAGACCTCGTGGAAAAACCAAAGCCAGAAGAAGCCCCCTCGAACCTCGGAATAATAGGCCGTTACGTGCTTACTCCAGAAATATTTGATGCACTGAAAAAGACAAAACCCGGAAAGGCCGGTGAAATCCAACTGACAGACGCCCTTAGATTACTCAAAAAATCGCAACCTATGTATGCTTACATCTTTGAAGGAAAACGCTACGACCTCGGAAACAAGTTCGACTACATGCGCGCTTCCGTGGAATACGCCCTCAGCAGGGACGACATAGGCAAAAAATTCAGGAAATACCTCAAGGAACTTGTAAAATGAACATTCTTGTTACCGGCGGTGTGGGATTTATCGGCTCGCACATGTGCGACTTTCTTCTTGAAAAAGGTCACTTCGTGATATGCATGGACAACCTTATAACCGGGGATATGAAAAATATTTCGCACCTTAAAAACAACAAAAACTTCAGATTCGTGAATCACGACATCACGAAGTACATAAAAATCGACTCAAAGCTGGATTACGTTATTGACATGGCGTGCCCGGCAAGCCCGGTCGATTACGTGAAGTATCCGATACAGACGCTGAAGGTCGGCTCGCTCGGAACGCACAACACGCTCGGGCTTGCAAAGGCGAAAAAAGCAAAGTTCCTTTTAACATCGACGTCCGAAGTTTACGGCGACCCGCTTGTGAATCCGCAGCCCGAGACCTACTGGGGGAACGTGAATCCGATCGGGCCGAGAAGCATGTACGATGAAGCGAAGAGGTTTTCTGAAGCAATAACCATGGCATACCACAGAGTGCACAACATTGACACCAGAATTGCGAGAATCTTCAATACATACGGTTCGAGAATGCGCATAAATGATGGCCGTGTAGTGCCCAACTTCATCTACCAAGCGCTCAACAACCTCCCCATGACTGTGTACGGCGACGGCTCGCAAACCAGAAGCTTTTGCTACATCTCCGACATGGTTGAAGGGCTGTACAGGTTGATGGAATCGAACGAGAACCTCCCGGTAAACCTTGGAAATCCAAACGAAATGTCGATTCTTGATTTCGCGAAGTTAATAAAAAAACTCACCAAAACAAAGTCCGAGATAGTTTTCAAACCATTACCCAAAGACGACCCGAAGGTAAGGTGTCCGGACATAACAAAAGCGAAGAAAGTTTTAAACTGGAAGCCGAAGGTTGGCATTGAGGAAGGTTTGAAAAAAACCATCGAATTTTTCAAGAAAAAATAAAATACTCTACCATCTGGGTAGAGTATTACTTACAAACTCGCAAAATGGTTAAGACAACAAAAAAGAGGTGCAATCGCAAGGTAAAGGAAAAAATCGCGATTCCTCTGCGACCTAAAGGTTGCAGTATCCTTGCGAGTTTGTAATGAAGGTTCTCGTTACCGGAGGGGCAGGATTCATAGGTTCACATGTCGTTGACTTATTATTGAAGAAGGGATACAACGTAAGCATCGTTGACGACCTATCCACCGGAAGGGTCGAAAATCTGAATACAAAAGCGAAATTCTTCAATCTCGACATCTGCGACAAAAAGTTAAGGAACGTATTCAAAAAAGAAAAATTCGATTTTGTCGTGCACCATGCCGCGCACATAAACGTGCGGAATTCTGTAAAGAACCCGATGTTCGACGCGAATTCAAACATTCTGGGTTCAATAAACCTTTTGGAATGTTGCAGGGATTTCAAAATCAGGAAAATCGTGTATGCATCAACCGGCGGAGCAATCTACGGCGAACCCGAATACCTGCCAGCAGACGAGAAACATCCCGTAAAACCGCTTTGCCCTTATGGAATTTCAAAGCACGTTGTTGAGCATTACCTCGAGTTGTACCAGAAACTTTACGGAATAAATTTCGTTGCTTTGCGTTACGCAAATGTCTACGGTCCGCGCCAAGACCCCTTGGGCGAGGCGGGCGTTGTCGCAATCTTCACAGGGAAATATCTTAAAAACGAAATTCCGACAATATTCGGCGACGGAAAACAGACGCGAGATTTTGTATACGTCAGGGATGTCGCTGAATCGAATTTATTATCATTAGAAAAAAACATAAGCGGAATTTTCAACATCGGGACAGGCATTGAAACATCAGTCAATGATTTGTCAAAAAAACTGGAAAAAATCACGAAATCAAAAGTAAAAGCAAAACACGGCAGTGCGGTTCCCGGCGAAGTCAGGCGAATCGCGTTGGACATAAAACTCGCAAAAAAAGTTCTTGGCTGGAGACCGAAAATAAAACTCGATGCCGGAATGAAAGAAACCGTCGAATGGACGAGGAAAAACCAGTAGTTATTCAAACTCTATCGTTGCCGGCGGTTTGTTTGTGAGGTCATACAAAACTCTCGTCACATTCGGCACTTCCCTCGTGATTCTGTCGCTGATCCTTAACAAAACCTTCCAGTCGACCTGCTTCGCATTCGCAGTCATCGCGTCCAAGGAATCGACAATCCTAAGCGCGACCATGTATCCATAATCCCGCGAATCGCCCTTCACTCCCGTTGCGCGGCCTTCGAGCAGAACCGCAAACGCCTGCCACGACTTTATCCCGGATTTTTCTATTTCTTCGGTTACAATCGCATCACATTCTCTTATAACCTCGACGCGTTTCGGCGTGATTTCGCCAACCACGCGAACCGCAAGTCCTGGCCCGGGAAACGGCATTCTCTCAGACACATTTTCTGGAAGTCCGAGTTCTCTCGCAACAATTCTAACCTCGTCCTTGTACAAGTCCCTGACGGGCTCGACAAGCTCGAGGACCATACCATCCGGAAGCGTAACATTGTGATGACTCTTTATCTTCCCCCTGGTTTCTATCCAGTCCGGAGCGATTGTTCCCTGAACCAGAACCTGCGCCTTTTCTTTTTTTGCCTCCCTCTCGAAAACCTCAATGAACTTGTGTCCGATGATTTTTCGCTTTTCCTCTGGGTCAGAAACCCCGTTAAGTTCCTTGAAAAATTCTTTTTTTGCGTCCACAATCCTTAAGTTCAGGTGAAACCTTTCTCTAAACAGCCCCCGTATCTCGCTTGGCTCGTTTTTCCGCATAAACCCAGTATCAACGAAAACAGAAACGAGGTTTTTTCCGATTGCCTTGTGCGTAAGGACGGCGCAGACCGACGAATCGACACCACCAGACAACGCAATAATGGCCCTTTTGTTCCCGATTTCTTTTTTGATTCTACCGACTGCATCCTTTATGAAACCCCCCGGGTTGAAGACCATGTTATTTATTTAAAAATAAACATTAATAACCCATCAACTTCTAATGGTGGTTGGTAAAAAATGAAAACAACGATAAGCTTGATAAAGGCGGACATTGGTAGCGTCGGGGGACACATTTTTACTCCCCCCGAGATTCTTGACGTATGTAGAAAAAAACTCCAGAAGGAGAAGGGAAAACTGTTGATTGATTTTTATGTGACGAGGTGCGGTGATGACGTGCAGTTGCTGATGACGCACAAGGAGGGCGTTGACTCGAAAAAAATACACACGCTTGCATGGGATGCGTTTAAGGAGGGCGCAGACCTTGCGAAAAAGCTTGGTTTGTATGCTGCAGGCCAAGATTTGCTTTCCGATGCGTTTTCAGGAAACGTGCGCGGAATGGGTCCAGGACTTGCCGAGATGGAAATCGAAGAACGTCCTGCAGAGGTTTTTGTGGCTTTCATGGCTGACAAAACCGAGGCCTCAGCATTCAACCTTGCGTTGTACGAAATGTTTGCAAACCCCTTCAACACCGCAGGATTGGTTCTTGACCCAAAACTTCACGAAGGTTTCAAGTTCGAAGTTCAGGATGTCAAAGGGAACAAGAAAATAATATTTAACACACCTGAAGAATCGTATGACCTTCTGGCATTAATCGGACTGACAGACGCATATGCCGTAAAGCGCATCTACAAAAAATCCGGCGAGATAGCGGCATCCATAAGCACGGAAAAAGTAAACTTCATAGCAGGAACCTACGTCGGTAAGGATGACCCCTGCATGCTTGTACGCTCACAGAGTGGCTATCCAGCAACCGGCGAAGTTCTTGACCCATTTGCTCGACCATATTTAATCGCGGGCTGGATGCGAGGTTCACACCGCGGACCGATAATGCCTGTTGCGGAGAAGGAGGCGAACTGCACGAGGTTTGACGGTCCACCAAGGTTGATTGCACTGGCGTTCTCAATGAAGAACGGAAAGCTATTCGGACCTGCGGATTGTTTCGGGGATGTCGGTTTCGACCGTGCGAGAAAGCAGGCGAACGTGCTTGCGGACTTCATGAGACGTCACGGACCATTCCAGCCGCATCTACTGCCACCGGGCGAGATGGAATACACCACGCTCCCAAACGTTCTTAAAAAACTCGAGGGTAGATTCCAGAAGATGAAATAAAACCTTTTCTTTCTTTTTCCAAAAGAAAGAAAACGTTTACGAAAAGAAAGAAAAGAATGAAAAGAATGCCATTGGCAATCCTTTTCTTTTTATTTTTTAATTCACTTATATCTTTTCCACACGGGCCTGCAGCAGAACCCCTTTTCTTTCTTTAAAAAAGAAAGAAAAGTTGTTTCATTCCCAAAAGAAAGAAACTTATATATGCTAAATCTCTTATTCTATACCACAAAAAGGGCCTGTAGCTCAGCTTGGTTAGAGCGCTCGACTGATAGAAGCCCTTTTCTTTTTAAGACGCGAGGGACAAAGTCCCTGCGCCCAAGAAGGCAGAGCCTTCTTTGGGAAAAGAAAAGTGCTTTCATTCCCAAAAGAAAAAATATCGGGTGCCTGCAAGGCACCCGATTGGGGGGGTGGTCAGGAACACCTTAGAACTGGGAGGGGGTGAAACCCCCTCGCGGTTCAGATATCGAGAGGTCTGGAGTCCGAATCTCCACAGGCCCATGAGGCTATAGACCTCATACACCCACTACGGGTTTGTGGGACTTTCAGTCCCACATAACGCATATAAAGGCCCAGGGTTGATAAGGGACAGCATGTCCCTTATGTCCGAATCTCCACAGGCCCATGAGGCTATAGACCTCATACACCCACTACGGGTT
>CAZEGI010000017.1:0-6284 GCA_964512105.1 uncultured archaeon | reverse complement strand
GCCCAGGGTTGATAAGGGACAGCATGTCCCTTATGTCCGAATCTCCACAGGCCCACAACCTTCAGAAAGGTTGATCATCAAAGCGAATGGTGGGACTTTCGCTACGCTCCAGTCCCACATGCACTATCTGGTGTGAGGAGCTGAAATGAAAATCAAGGAAATAAAGGCAAAGGACTTAGATACAAAAAAATTCATAGAAGCGAAGGTCAGGGAAATACGCTCTACTGTCGGAAACGGACTGGCGATAAATGCCCTCTCGGGAGGTGTTGATTCCTCTGCCGTCACGATGCTGGGTCACAGGGCCTTGGGCAACAGGCTTAAAACGTATTTCATCAACAACGGCCTGATGAGAAAAAACGAACCCGAAAAAATCGCATCGCTGTTCGGGAACTTGGGCGTTCGCATGGAAGTGCTTGACGCCCGGGAAAAATTTTTTTGCGCTCTGAAAGGAATAACGGATCCGGAAGAAAAAAGGGAAGCAATAACGCAAACCTTCTACAAGGACGTCTTCGGGCAGCTTGTGAGAAAAAGTGGTGCGAAGTACCTCCTCCAGGGAACCATTCTTACGGACGTGGACGAAACGGTTGCTGGCATCAAGAGGCAGCACAACGTTTTTGAGCAGCTGGGCATTGACCCGAAAAAAGCGTTCGGATACCGAATTATCGAGCCCCTAGTGCAGCTCCGCAAGGACGGGGTCCGGAGGGTGGCAAAGGCCGTTGGCTTGCCGGATTCCGTATACAACAGAATGCCGTTTCCGGGTCCTGCGCTGGCCGCACGCGTTATAGGTGAAGCCACGCCCGAAAAAATAGAAATCGTGCGGCAGGCAACCGCCATCCTTGAGACTGAATTGGCAAAAACCAGGGCATTCCAGTGCATGGCGATTCTGCACCAGGACCGCGTAACCGGAATGCGCAATGGAAAGCGGGAGTTCGGACTGCAGGTCGAGATAAGATGCTGGGACAGCGTTGACGCAAGGGCTGCAAAACCAACGCATCTGCCTTACAACATACTTGAAAAATTGAGCAGCATGATAACAGAAAAAGTTCCGGGAGTCGTGAGTGTTACCTACAACATAACGCCAAAACCCCCGTCAACGATGGAGGCCGTTTAGTTTTCACCAAAAGTGATTTTATGATTGCCAACCTTATCGAATTTATCACTGAGTTTGCACTTTATTGGATTTCTGTTTTAGGTTATCCTGGGGTTGTTTTTTTGATGACACTTGAGAGCGCGGGAATGCCGATTCCAAGCGAGGTTGTCATGCCGTTCTCCGGTTTTCTTGTCTATCAGGGGCAGATGGATTTATGGATGGCAACCCTGGCCGGAACAATAGGCAACGTCCTCGGTTCCATGATTGCATATCTTATCGGAATGTACGGGGGCAGAGCACTTGTTTTGAGGTATGGAAGATACGTTTTACTGAACAGAGACCATCTCACGCATGCTGAAAAGTGGTTCGAGAAGTACGGCGACAAAGCAATATTCTTCAGCCGCATTCTGCCAGTGATACGAACCTTCATATCGTTCCCGGCAGGCATAGGGAAAATGGATTTCAAAAAATTCACGCTTTACACCACAATCGGCTCACTGCCGTGGTGTTTTCTGTTAACCTACGTTGGAGTAATGCTGCGCGAACAGTGGAAGAGCATAATGGACGTTTTCCACAAACTTGACCTATTCATGGGGGTTGCTGTTTTTGTTATGCTCGTCTATGTCATCATCAAAAACAGAAAAAACATCCCCCGTTTAATAAAATCGAAACGGCAATGAATTTGCTTCGCAAATTTCTTCCAACGCGAAATTTGGTTTATATTCAAAAACAGTGCTTATTTAATTCACAATGCAAAAAACGCGAAGACCAGATTTTGTAAAACTGAAAGAGCTGAATACGGGCGATGGAGAAATCAGGATAGTAAACCCGCCGGCACTGGCCGAAGCCGAGAGGGTCATAAGGTGGTTGCGCGAAAGAACTGCAGTCATGACTCAGGAGCCAGAGGCCAAAGGATTCAGAGATGCAATAGGGAATAAATTGCACGGTATCTTGGCGGCTTACGACAATCTTTACCACAATTTTCCGGAAGGTGAAGAAAGGGACAGAGAAATCGCCAGGCACTTTATCCGCCTGTTTAATAGCAACACCACAAGGGTTCTTATCGGTATGTTCTCGGAACTTGCCGAAGGCGGCATTACTGATACAGATGAATACACGAGGTTAGCCCAGATAACAGCCAGGTTTGCGGTCAGCCTGCCGGGACAGGACCGGAGGTATATCGAAACCGGTGTGATTGACCCAATATGGGTTCTGGCAACCATGGGTGTGATGGCAGGAACGCTGAGACAGGACGAGATAAGTGGACTGCCGTATGTTAGTGAGATAGATCAGGAGTAACTACTTCCGGTAAGAATTTTGCTTCGCAAAAATTCCTTTTCTTTCTGAACCGCGGGAACTCACAGTTCCCCCAGTTCCAGGCTCCTCCTGACCCCTCCTTAGAATTTTCTGCAAAGCAGAAAATTCCTTTTCTTTCCGTCAACGCAAACGAGACTATGTCTCGTTGCGCACAAAGACGTTGTCTTTGTTGCGCTTTCTTTTACAAAAAGAAAGGGTTGGACCCGTGGGGATTCAAACATAAGGGCAAGACACTACGTTTCTCGCCCTTATCAACCCCCCTCTTCTTTGAATTCGCCCTTGGCGAATTCCTTTTCTTTTTCCGCAAAACTGCTTTGCAGTTTTGGGAGCCAAAATCTTTTCAGATTTTGCGCTCGCCAGCGTTTTCTTTTGCAAAAAGAAAAGGCTGAGTTGGACCCGTGGGGATTTGAACCCCAGGCCTCTCGAATGCCAATCGAGCGATCTACCAGTCTGATCTACGAGCCCATGAGTTTAGAATAATGAATCCGGAATATAAAACTGTGTGTTATCTTTGGAGTACACGATTCAAGAAGTTTTCTTTTTTGCATTGTAATATAAGCAGCCTATGAAAAGAAATATATGGAATAGATGAATCCATTCGTGTAATTATATACCTCTATGTCGATAATCTTAATTCATTAACCTAATGCCGAGGCATCGCTGACCTTCGGTCAGGTGCCTCAGCTTGACTCACTATAATGGCCGAGGCACATGCGGCTATCGCCGCGTGCCTCAGCATTACTCGCATAGCTCGTAATGCCGAGGTGAATGCGACAGATCGTCGCTCACCTCAGCATTCGTTTCACTCATGCCGAGGTGGCGGAGCACGGTTAACGCGCGGGACTGCTAATCTCGTCCTCCTATGGAGGGCTTGGGTTCAAATCCCAACCTCGGCGAATCCCTTTTCTTTTTAAGAAAAAGAAAAGTGCTTTCACGCTCGAAATCCAAGAGGATTTCGACGCACCAAAACACAAAGTTCGCAAAACTGCAAAGCAGTTTTGGAAACCAAATTCCCAAAAGGAATTTGCGTTGTTTTGAGTGTCCCAAAAGAAAAAATATCGGGTGCCTGCAAGGCACCCGATTGGGGGGGTGGTCAGGAACACCTTAGAACTGGGAGGGGAACTTAAATTCTAACGGATGGATTTAAGTTTTTTAAATTCCTGTGGGAATTTAAAATTGAAACCCCCTCGCGGTTCAGGTTTGAATCCCAACATCGGCGCAACTTTTTCTCAACAAAAAAACAATTTAAGGCTTAAAAGGAGGGTAGGGTTGATAAGGGCGGGAACGTAGTTCCTGCACTTATTTTTAAATAAACAAGCCCATAACTTACAACATTCAAAAATGGTTGAGAGGGAAAAACAGGCGAAAGGCAAGGAAAGAATGCCGAGAGACGAGAAAAAAGAGCAGCAACCAAAAGAAAAACTACCCGAGGGTTTCAGACCGCTCGTCAGGGTTGCGGGCGTCGTACTCGATGGAAACCGATTCATAGGCCGGGCGCTGATGAACATAAAGGGCGTCGGTCCAAAAATTTCGAGGTCCGTTGTCAGAAGCCTAAACTTGGGCGAGAAAACCAAGTTGGGAACTTTAAGCGAGAAACAGGTTGAGGACATAGAAAAAAGATTGCAGACGCTGAATCAACTTCTACCGGCATGGATGCTGAACCGCCAGCGTGATTATGTCACAGGAAAAAGCGTTCACCTCCTAGGCCCGGATCTTGACATAACCCACAGGGAAGACATAAACATCCAAAAAAAGATTAAATCGTACAGAGGTATCAGGCACAGTCTGAACCTGCCGGTGAGGGGGCAGAGGACAAGAACGTCATTCAGAACCGGCACCACCATCGGCGTGAGCAGGAAGAAGGAATTAGCCGCTGCGAAAAAACCGGAGGAAAAGAAAAAATAGCTGAAAAATGGGCGACCCACGAAGACAGAGAAGGAAGTTTGCAAGACCGTCGCACCTTTGGAAGATGAGCAGGGTTACAGAGGAAAACGAGCTCTGCAAGAAATACGGTCTAAAAAACAAAAGGGAAATCTGGAGGGCAAAAGCGACCGTGGGCAGATTCAGACGACAGGCCAGAAAACTCCTCGCTGCTACCGGCGACGAGGTCATCAAGGAAAAAACAGAACTTCTCGAAAGATTGAGCAAGCTGGGCCTGATAAAGGAAAGGGCCCTTGAAAGCGTTTTGTCCTTGAAGGTTGATGACCTGCTGGAGAGAAGGCTTCAAACAATCGTCTTCAGAAAAGGACTTACAAAAACGATAAAAGGAGCACGCCAGTTGGTTGTTCATAGGCATGTGGTAGTTGGTAATAATGTCGTTGATGCTCCGAGATATCTTGTTTCAAAGGATGAAGAACCAACAATAAAACTACGCAAAAGTGAACTTGTGATAAAGGATGAAGGAAAAGAAGAACAGCAAAAAGGTTGAAGAAAAGGCAAAAGAGGCAAGCAAAAAGGAACCTGAGCCGGAAACAAAAAAAGAATCAACACCCGAAGCAAAGGACAAGGTTGCAGAAACAAAAAAGGCAGCCACTCCGGAAACAAAAAAGGAAGCTCCTAAGGAAGCACCAAAATCGAAGGATATGTGGGCGGTTTTACACCTATACTCCTCAAAAAACGATACAATACTTCACGTGACGGATATAACCGGAGCCGAGACAATAAGTATAAAATCCGGGGGCCAGATGGTCAAATCAGACCGCGAGGAGGCATCACCTTACGCCGCCATGCAGGCTGCAGCAAGAACCGCTGAGGACCTTCATAGCAAAGGCATAAAGAAGGTTCACATAAAGGTCAGAGCACCCGGCGGTCATAACGGCCCGAGATATCCGGGCAAAGGGGCGCAGGCCGCAATACGGGCTATATCACGGGCGGGAATACAAATAGGCCAGATTGAGGATGTTACGCCCGTGCCCCACAACGGATGCCGTCCAAAGGGCGGAAAACGTGGCAGGAGGGTTTAAATGAAAATAAGCAATCTAAGGCAGACGGGAGAAAAAGTTAGTTTTAGCATAAAGGGCTTGGATTTACAACTAGCAAACGCATTCAGGAGGCTCATAATTTCGGGAGTTCCTGTTATGGCAATCGAGCGGATAACGTTTTACGACAATACATCAATCATGAATGATGAGATCATGGCTAACCGCTTGGGGTTGATTCCGCTAAAGACCGATTTAAAGACCTATCGCATGATATCCGAGTGCACATGCAAGGGCAAGGGCTGTGGTAAATGTACCGCGATAATCACCATGGACGTTAAAGGACCAAAAACCGTTTACTCTACGGATCTGAAATCAACAGACCCGAAGGTCGTGCCAGTCTATAAAACAATACCCATAGTAAAGCTCACGGAAAAACAGTCCATCAAATTCGAAGCGGTTGCACAGCTCGGAATCGGAAAGGAACACATCAAGTGGCAGGCCGGTTTAGCATCTTACGAACAGACGGATGACGATTCCTTCAATTTCATTGTCGAATCCTATGGTCAACTCGGCGTCAAGGAATTGGTTAAAACGACATTTGACACCTTTGAAAAACAGATCGAGGATTTAAGTTCAAAACTCAAGTAATCGTTTCACGTTAAAAAAATAACGACGCGGGGGTTCCCGAGCCGGTCAAACATATTCGTAAATCATATTCAAGCCGTACGATATGGACCAGAGGGGTACGGTTGAGGGCCGTATGGCGTAGGCCTGCGCGAGTTCGAACCTCGCCCCCCGCAACCAACCTTTTAACAAAAGGTTGATCAAAACAGAGGCCATCTTCGTCCACTTTGTGGACTCGATGACCTTTAAAGAAAAATTGTGAACCTTATGGTTCACAGGAGGTGTCGGAACCATTGGTTCTGACCGCGGGTTAAGAACCTCGCCCCCCGCAA
>CAZEGI010000016.1:0-26043 GCA_964512105.1 uncultured archaeon | reverse complement strand
ACGCATACCAGTATCGCATAGAGTTTATTCCTCATTTTGCTCACTGTTATGGATACATTCTTTGGGGATATATCCTTTATTCATTCTTTGAGGATATATCCTCATTTTTTGTTCACTGCGTAATAATAACCTGTTTTTCCGGTTACATACCCAGTTGGCATGCCTGCTGATGTCGTGTACACGTATCCGCTTTCACCGGAACTGCCCCATACAGGGAATCCGCACGAAAGCATCGGTACATCGCTGTCTTCGACAACTACGGACACAACGTAAATCGCAAGCATCACTATGGTCAGTCCGATTATGGCATGGACTAAACCATCCCTTGCCTGCTTCCTTGCGCCCGCGTCGTCACCGGCTGCGGTCCACTTCAGTCCGTTCAGGACCATTATGATTACCGCAACCCCGGAGGCAACCAGGAATAGGATTGTTATGACCGTGCACAGAATCCTGCTCAGCTTCTCTCCGAAGATGTCGCCCGCTGATTCTTGGGCGACCACCATTGTGCCCAGCAAAAGGCACACCAAAATAGATACGGCTTTTTTATTCATTTACCACCCCATTATATTTTTACATATTTATATACTGAACCCGCAAGTGCACCGACTCCATCAACAAAAATATCGGTTATATCCGCACTCCGGTTCAAAACAAACGTTTGATGGAATTCGTCTAAAATGCCAAAACCTAAGGCAATGAACATGATGCTAAACAACGCCTTTTTGTCCAGTGAGGAATCGCTACCCTTTGCGACATGCGACAGTGCTAGGCCGAGTAAACCAAACATGCAGAAATGCGCGAGCATTGCGAACTCATTTGAAAAAGTGCCCCTCGGAAACGGTATTGCTGACACCAGGGCTATGAACGCAGCAATCAGGAAGAAACCCAAATGCGGATGGTACCTACCCACCACTAAGTTCTTGTAACAATGTGTGAAAAATTCTTCCACATGGCTTCCGTAATCCATGTATAATGTTATGGTCTTTGTTATTTAAAAGTGGAATTTTATCCGATTCTGGTGATTATTGAGCGGATTTTCATGAAATCGGTATGTATCGACCACATTTTATATCATGCCTTTCCTCTCGACTCCCCAAGCACAACCCCCTGCGCAATGAGGTGCGCGACCCTGTTTTCACGATTTCTCGTGTCCGTATGATGCGATTAATGCTTTATTTTTCTGCTCCGTATAGCATTTTCTTCAAGAACTATGAACCTATTTTTCACGTCATAGGTTTTCAATAACTTAATTAACGCCTTAAATCTCCTCTCAGGAACGGTAACGATTCTAAGTAAAATAACGCCCCTTATAGGTCTACTTAACCTAAAGACCAACTCTCCAAAATCCTTATCATCCGTGATGAGTATCCTGCCATCCTGTTCGCACTTTTTTATAATTTCTTCATCGGAAGCAGAACGCATGCTGTCTCCTACAAACAGTGCATCATAACCTTCCCTCTTTAAGAGTATTGCTAATCTTTTACCAGTGCATTCATCAACCAGAAACCGCATGCTTCTCAACTTTCGTTACCAGTGGCAATACATCTTCGCCACGCACCAAATCAAGCGCATAATGTAAAGCCGCCTTCACATCGTCCTTGGTCAGATTGGGGTAATCCTTGAGAATTTCTTTTATCGTCAAACCATCTGCTATCCTTTTTATAATTGCGTCCACAGGTATTCGTGTTCCCCTGATTACAGGTTTACCGACCATGATTTTTGGGTTGATTACTATTCTGCCGTCAATTCTTTTTTCCATCTTCTGCATTAAGTTTATTGGTTTTATGGATATTTAAGCCTTTCCTCTCGACTCCCCAAGCACAACCCCCTGCGCAATGAGGTGCGCGACCCTGACCGGCTCCGGAATAAGGCTTCGTGTGGATGCCAGTTTTACTATCCTTTTGGCGTCCTCCAACCTTATTCCGCGGGTCTGTATGTAAACGTGCTTTCCATACTTGGTCTCGGTTTTTACCGGTTCTCCCGCTTTCTCGATGCACCTCCATCTTCTTCCGGGACTGCTCAGGTTTTTCAGGGCGTTTTTTATGTCTGCAAAATCCGGTTTCTTTCGGGTCACGACGATGACCGGGAGCTTGGTTTTTTTGAACAACGCATCGATGTCAACGACGTTGAACCCGCCAAAGCCGATGCCGTCCAGCATTATCACCCTAAGGTCCTTGAACCTGCACTTTTTCACCATATCGGCGATTTTTTCAGTTGCGTTGAAACCATCGACCCGGATTTTTGTTGTAAGAACGCCGTCCATGTATGAACCCCCGCGAAAAACCGTACCGACCAGCAAAACTTCCCGGTCCCCGCGTTTGAACGGAGCATCGTCTATCCCGAGAATCCTGACCTCCTCCTTCACACGGTAGAATTTTACTGTGTCCATTGGTATCCTCCAAGATGCAATTTATTCGACAACTGCAGCGAATCCACCGGTATATGCGTTACGAGGATTACCTGCCCGTTTTCAGCGACCTTGTTCAACGAGTCTCCCAATAAATCCCTATGCTCGCGGTCAAGGCTGCCGAACGGCTCGTCAAGAATGAGCAATCTTACCGGAGAAAGCATTTCAATCATGGCTATTCTCAGCGCGATTGATATCTGCGCCTTTTCGCCCCCGGATAACTGCGCAATGGAAAGCACCCCGCTGTTGGTCTTGATCTGGATTCCGTAGTTCTCATCAAACTCTACATCCCTATAATTTGGATTCTGATTTATGGAGTTAAAATAATAAGAAAGAAGATTGCCAAGTTGGTGTATGTACCTTTCCCTCAGATATTTAACAATGCCCTTGTCCGTGTGGAAAAAATCCCTTGCGACCATAAGCAATGAGAGCTGTTTTTTCGCTTCGTCCAGCTGTCTCTTGGAGTTCAGGAACTCTTTTTTCTCGTTCTCTGTTTCGTCGAGCGCCTTCCGGTTGTTTTCAAGCAGAATTTTGTTTTTTTCGAGGTCGCTGTTTGAAAGGTAAAACTCCTTCTGCGCGGTTTCACGCCCAATGCGGAGTTCCTCAAGTTTCGACTCATCGTAGTGCAATGTTTTCAGCTCCTCCTCAAGCCTGAGCTTTTCTGCTTTGATCTCCTGAAGGTTGTTCGCAAGGCTTAGCTTCTCCTCGAAATACCTGCGCTCTTTTTCGATGTCCTGTGAGAGTAGATGTATGCGGGCCTGAACCGTGCTGAATTCCCTTGCATGATCTTCAACCACGATCAGCTGCTCATTCACGTATCCCTCATGCTTCAGTCTCAGTTCCGTGTCCCTGAGGGTTTTATGCAATCCCTCTTGCTTGGAGGTCTGTTTTTGTATAAGCTCGACGAGGTGCTCCACCTCGATTTCCTTTCTCTCAAGCTCCCTGAGCACGGATTTTTTCTCGTTCAGATTGGCTTTCAGATTTTTCAGCATGGCGCCGGACTGTTCGATAGCTCTTCCCACGGTGTCGATATCGCTCTTCAGCTGGTTCTTTTCCCGCCACAGGTGCTGCCAGGTGAGAACCTGCCCGCATCTCGGACATTTCGGTTCCTTGGATAGGGTTTCGAGATCCGCAAGGCTTTTCTGACGCTCGTCCAGCACTCGTCTGTTGGTCGCCACGTTTGTTTCAAGTTCGAGAACCTTTGCCTCGAGTTCGGAGCATGTTTTTTCGGTCTCCGTTTTCCACATCAGTTCGCTCCTTAATGCAACAAGCTTTCTCTTGTAATTGTCAAGCTCGTCAAATTCCTGCATTCTCTTCCTGATGCTTTCCAGTTCGAGCAGAAGCTCCCGAATTCTTGGGAATTTTTTCAGTCCGGCTTCCGTTTCCTTCAGGGCTTCGAGCTCTTTCTTCTTTTTTTCAACTCCATCCAGTTTTTCAAGTGTATTTTTCAGGTCGTTCTCGAGTTTCAAAATCCGCATCCTCAGATGCTCAACGCGCTCGGTGTTGAAGTCCTTTCTTCCTTTTATCTTCAGTATTGAATCTATCCCTACGTCAAGAGCGGAAAGCCGCTCCCTGAAACTTTTCGTTTTTTTGTCAAGTTCGTCGATTTTTTTTGCAAGCGCCGAGGATTCGTCGGAAAGGTTTTTTATCCGGGTGCTGTAAAGTTCTTCCGCATTTTCGGGATACCTTGACCTTTGCCCTTCCAAAATTTCGAGCTTCGCCTTGCAGGCCTGGATTTCCTCACCGACGCCTTTCCATACCTTTTCGAAGCGGTCCAGACCGAACATGAAATCGAGTTCCTGACGACCGTGCTTGCTGCTGAGCCGGTCAACAAGACCGACAAGCTCGCCTTGCGGCACATAAAGCAATTTTTCCAGCAGGTCCTCACGAAGAATTCCATCAAGCAGTTGCGAAACGCTGCTCGGGTTGTCGGCAATCTGTTCTCCATTCATGAACATGACTGCGGTTGAGGATTTGTCACGGGAGAGGGTTTTTTCGATTTTGTAGGTTGTTGAGTCCCTGCTGAAGGTCAGGGTTACCCTTGCGTTATCCGCGCTGTTCTTAAGGCGGTGTTTGAACCCAGTTCCCGATTTGGCAAAAACAAACCTTATCGCCTCGAGTATGGAGCTTTTACCTGTGCCATTCCTGCCCTCAATCTGTAAACCCTGCGATAGATCTATGTTGAGCGAATTGTGGCACGCCCAGTTTTCCAGCTCAAGGGTGAGGAGTTTCATGTTAGCGTTTAGTATTCAGAGACAGAGTAAAATAATGGAATAAAATAAAAAAAAGAAAATAAAGGAATCACCTGCTTGACGCCAGTGCGTAAATCGCCTTTAACGCAACTACTATGGCTGCGGGCGCAACAAAAACCACTATCGCTGCAAGAACGGACTGGAGCGCGTTCCCGACCATCGGTATCACTGCCAAATCGGCAGTTCCCGCAACTATAAGCGCGATGGTCGCAACCAGAAACGCGACCGTTTCACCAGCAGTCACGTTCAGAAGACCCACTATCAGTCCCAGAATCACCAGAATCGCTGTCGCAGTCCCGAGGGTGTCGCCTTTCAACCCCAGCAGTCCTATCAGGATTGATATCACAATACCTGCGATAAACGCATAACTACCAAGTTTACTCATGTTTCACCTCCTTTTTGGATTTATAAAAAACTGTCGGTTAAAACCGACAGTTTTTATACACAAAATCTGTTCCGATAGGAGTATTTTGACTGTTCCTTAAAAGGAACAGATTTTGATTGTTTAAATAATTATTATTTATTTATATAAAAAAGAGTCATTAGAGTTTAGAAACCTACAACACATCGCTGTTGCGGTTTCCGCCGATTTTTTAATTTATTAGGCATAAGGTGAAATAGTATAGAATTCTGATGCCAAAATGTACAAACTGATGACAATTAAGGATACGGTCAGGATTCCGCCAAAGAGGTTTAACGAGAATCTGGAGCAGGTTATCATATCGGAGTTGGAAAGCTCGCTCTCAGGAAGCGTAGACAAAAACACGGGCATCGTGCTTTCGATAACGAACGTCAAGGAGGTCGGAGAGGGCCGTGTTATACTTGGTGACGGCGCAATCTATTATGATGTAACCTTTGAGGCCCTGGTTTACCAGCCCGTCCTGAACGAGGTTGTGGATGGCGCTGTTTCGGAGATAACCGAGTTCGGGGCTTTTATAACTCTCGGACCGATAGACGGGCTTGTGCACGTGTCGCAGATAACCGAGGATTTTATGAGTTACGACCAGAAAGGCGGAACTCTCGTGGGGAAAGAATCGAAGCGAGTTTTGAAAAAAGACGACAGCGTCCGCGCCAGGATTGTCGCGATAAGTCTCAAGGACAGGACATCCACATCCAAAATCGGATTGACCATGAGGCAGCCCTATCTCGGGAAATTGGAATGGCTCGAGGAGGAGAAGAAAAGAGCCAAGAAGGAAAAGGACAAGGGTGCGGAAAAGAAAGCCGAGAAAAAATCTGAGAAGAAGGTGGAGGAGAAGAAAAAATGAAGGCCTGCAGAAACTGCCACCTGATGACGGAGGGTGACAAGTGCGCCGCGTGCGGCTCGACAACATCACAGTACTGGAGCGGTTTTTTGGGAGTCATGCACCCGGAAAAATCCGAGATCGCCAAGATAATGGAGATAAAAACGCCAGGGAAGTACGCGTTGAAAGTGAGGAGATGATAGAGAGGGATTTAAGGTTAACAGAGGATCTCAGAAGGAAACTAAAAAAACCGCTCGGCAAATTACTTAAGGATTTGAGCACCCTGGACAAAACAGGGCAGCTTATATGCGTCGGGGATACCGCAACGAGAATCGCGCTCGAGCTGGGTTTCAGGCCGAAGCTGTGCGTGTATGACGGTAAAACCCAGCGCATCAGGATTAAAGTTCCGGACATAGTCAAAAATTTTGACGCAAGGGAAGTGAAGGTAAAAAATCCTCCCGGAGTGTTGACGAGGGGGGTTTTTTCCGAAATCGAAAAATCGTTGAAACGTGCGGAAAACACGAGGATCATAATTGACGGGGAGGAGGATCTGACTGCACTCGCAGCAATCCTCGCTGCTTCGGACGGCACGTTCGTGGTCTACGGGCAGCCGAATGAAGGTATAGTTGTTGTTAAGGTCGACAAGAAAATCAGGGATGAGGTTAAAGGCATGATAAGCAGGATGGAGGAAGTGGAATGAAGATTGACGTGTTGAGCGAAAAGGAAAATCCGCTTCTGGAAAGAAGGGAAATCAGATTCAGGGTAACCTATAGCGGGGCGATACCGAAACTCAAGGATGTACGGGCGGAGTTGGTCAACCTCATGAAATCGAAGGATGAGCTTACGGTGGTGGACGGCCTCAACCCCGAGTTCGGACGGTCATCCGCCATGGGTTATGCAAAGGTCTACAAGAATGCTGATGCGATGAAGGTCGAGTTGAAGCACAAGTTGAAGAAAAACTTTGAGAAGGAGGAGAAGAAGAAACCCGCAGCGGCCGAGGAGAAAAAATCTGAGGAAAAACCGGCTGAGGAGAAAAAATGAGCGAGCGATACAAGCTGTATGAGAGCAAAGGCGAAAAACTGGAAAGGAAGAGAAAATTCTGCCCCAAGTGTGGCGAAGGGGTTTACATGGCGTCGCACGCAGACCGCGACACGTGCGGCAAGTGCGGCTACACCGAGTTCAGGAAAAAAACCGAAGCACCCACAGCACCGGCTGCAGTGCAGAAGAGAGTGCCGAGAAAAGAAAAACCAAAGACCGATGAAAAGTAGGATAAATATACTTTTAATCTAATTTTGTTATATGCGACTAAGGGAATTTCTGAAACCGAGCGTTGCAAAAGCTTTGGTTTACGTCATGCTGCTTTACGCAAGTTCCGTTGTCATGCAGGTTTACATAAGAAGGTTTAAACCACCAGGAACGTGCGGTCCGTTGATACCCGAGGACCCCGCACTGTATCCGAAATACGTGTTCATTTACATTTTCTTCGTTCTGTATTTCGTTTTCATGTACCTTGTTTCGTGTTCGCTGGTTTGGTTCTGGAGCAAGAAGGTCAAAAAATGCAGGTAAATGAATTTCTGAAACCCGATGTCAGGAAGGGCGTTCTTTTCATGATGATTCTTTACCTGCATGCAACCGCACTTTCCGTAAAAACCGGCAACGTTGAAAATCTTCCGCAGTCGTTAATCCCCGAAACTCTGCTGTCGGAACGGACAGTGAGCATAATCCTGAACCCGATGTTCGTTCTGTGGCTGTTGCTCAACTATGTCGTCTCATGCGCGATTGTATGGATTCACGACCACAGAAACTGGAAAGGTTTTCTCAAACCGACCAAAGGGAAGGTTGCGGTTGCGGCATTAATTTTTATTTTCAGTTTTTTCATTCCGACTGGAACCGTATCTGTGAGCATCCCGGGCACTTTTGGCTTTCTGCTCCTTACTTTAGCTATTTATTTGCTTGAAAGCTATCTAATATCCTGCCTTATCGTATGGCTTTGGCTTACCGTCAATGCAAAAAATGATCATCGTGGGAATAGACCTGGCAGGAAGTCCGAAAAACGAAAGCGGGTTCTGCGTGTTAGAGGTAAAAAACGGAAAAAGAACCGTTAGCACGAGCATCTTGCACTCCGACGAGGAGATTACGAGCAAAGTGGATGTCGCGAAACCCGACCTCGTTGCCATAGATGCCCCGCTCGTGTTCAACCATGAGAACAGAAAGTGCGACGAACTGCTCAGGGAATACGGAGCACTGCCCGTAACGCTCCGTGGAATGTCAATGCTCGCGGAGCGCGGCTCTGCGCTCGCAAAAAAATTGGATAACGAAAACATAAAAACCATAGAGATTTTTTCAAGGGCAAGCGCAAAAATCCTCGGAGTCCAAGGAAAAACAGAGATGCAGGTGCAGAAAAACCTACTTTCCCTAGATTTGAACGGAGACGTAAACAGGAAATTTTTGACGAAGGACGAACTTGATGCGATACTTGCGGCTATGACGGGTTTTCTTTACCTTCAAAATCAGACGGAAACAATTGGCGACGAAACAGGAAGCATAGTAATACCTAAAGTATAATAATATATGGATGGACAAAACCTACGACGTTGTGATTGTTGGCTCAGGACCTGCAGGAATGTTTGCGGCATACGAACTCTGCGATAAAAAATTAAGCGTGCTGGTGATAGACCTCGGGGATGATATCGCAAAAAGAAAATGTCCCATGTGGAAAACCAACAGATGCGCGAACTGCAGCCCGTGCAACATAATGAGCGGTGTTGGCGGAGCAGGAACTTTTTCTGACGGGTTGCTGAACCTGAGTCCGGACATCGGCGGCGACCTTACCGAATTCACTAAGGACAGAAAATCCGCGCTGGAACTCGTAGAATACGTGGATAAAATTTTTCTGAAATTTGGTGCCCCAAGAAAGAAATACGACCCGAACGTTGAGGGCGTTTCGGATTTGATAAACCGGGCGGCCTCCGTCGGCGTAAAATTCGTTAGGATTCCGCAACGTCACATAGGAACAGACAACGCACCGAAGGTCATAGAAAAATTCGCAGATTACCTGAAGGGGGTGGGTGTGAAATTTTTACTGAAAACCAAGGTTGATGATTTTGCGATAGAGGATGGAAGATGCACAGGGGTAAAACTCAAAAATGGAAAAACGATAAATGCGAGGTGCGTTATCATCGCCCCCGGAAGGGTCGGCGCGTCATGGATCGGCAACATCGCAAAGAGATACGGCATAAAAACAATTTTTGGAGCCATCGATGTTGGTGTCCGGGTTGAGGTTCCTTCAAAGGTCATGGAACCGGTGATAAGGATAAGCCGCGACCCGAAGTTCCACATAACTACGTATCATTACAATGATTTTGTAAGGACATTCTGTACGAACCACGAGGGTTTTGTCGTGAAAGAAAACTATAACAGTTTCATCGGTGTTAATGGGCATTCGATGCTCGGCAAAAAATCGAAGAACACCAACTTCGCATTTCTCGTGAAGATCGCATTGACGGAACCGGTGGAAAACACCATAGAATACGGAAGCTCCATCGCGGAAATGGCAACGACCATCGGCGGCGGAAAGCCGATAATGCAGAGGTTTGGTGACCTGAAGCTCGGAAGACGCTCCACATGGGAACGCTTGAAAGGCAATCCCGTCAAAAACACGCTGAAGGACATAACCCCCGGGGATATTTCCATGGCGCTCCCGCACCGGGTCGTGACAGACGTCATAGACGGACTGGAGAAGTTAAATGCGGTGATTCCCGGTATTACGGCAGATTCGACGCTTCTGTACGCCCCGGAGGTGAAGTTTTACGCAACCCGGATAACGGTCGATAAGAACATGCAGACGAACATCAGGAACCTGTACGCTGCGGGCGACGGCGCGGGCCTGAGCCGTGATATAGTGAACGCATCCGCAACCGGGATACTCGCAGCAAGGGGTTTGCTGAGAAACATAAGATGAAAATTTCCGTCCTGAGAATCGGGCACCGCTACGGAAGGGACGACCGTATAAGCACGCACGTCGCGCTGGTTGCGCGTGCATTCGGCGCGGATGAGATCGTCATGGACGCCAGGGACACGGAAGTTGAAAAAAGCATCATGAGGGTGGTGGATGAATGGGGCGGCGTCTTCGAGGTTAAGTTCGTAAAAAACTGGAAAAAATTTGTTGAGAACTTTAGGGGTGAGAAAATTCATTTGACCATGTACGGAGTTAATATCAATGATAAAATGAATGAGATCAGAAAGTCCAGAAAGAATAAGTTGATAATAGTCGGCGGGAAGAAGGTGCCGTCCGAGGTTTATAAAATGGTCGATTACAATTTGGCAATCGGGAACCAGCCACATTCCGAGGTCTCCGCGCTCGCGGTTTTCCTGGACAGGCTGCTTTACGGCAGGGAGCTTGAGAAAAAATTTTACGGCAAGAAAACGATAATTCCGCAGGCACGCGGAAAAAAACTGATTGAAAAATGATTTTAATTTTGGACAACCACGGGCAGTACGTGCACAGGATACTGAGGAGTTTGCGTTACCTGAGTTGTGATGCCGAGATTATTTCCAATAGTGTGACATTAACGAACATAAAGAAAAAAAATCCGACAGGTATAATTCTCAGTGGCGGTCCTTATTCCGTTTATGACGATGAAAAAAAATTAAAATTGAATTATGAGATTCTCGGTTCAATGAATGTGCCGGTTCTCGGAATCTGCCTCGGGCATCAACTGATTGCGAAACACTTTGGCGGCGAGGTGAGAAAAGGCAGGAGCGGCGAATATGCTGCCGTTGAGATAAAAATTTCCGAGAAGAATGAAATTTTTGCAGGTTTGGAGGAAAAACTCGTGGTGTGGGAATCGCACCGCGACGAGGTTTCGAAAATAAGTAAGGAACTTAAGGGGCTTGCGGAGTCGGACATATGCAAGTACGAGGCAATCAGGCACAAAACGAAACCGGTTTATGGGGTGCAGTTTCATCCAGAGGTAAATCACACACCGAAAGGTCCCGATATATTACGGAATTTTATTAAAATTTGTGAATAAGAATAACCACTTCTATTTCTCATCCCCCTTCTTTTTCTTTGGTTTTTCCGGCTCGCCGCCCTCCTCGGTCGTGATGCCCAGCCGCTTGTCAAGCGTGTCGCCCTCTGCCTTTTTTTCTTCGTCTTCCTCCTTCTTCGATGTGCCTGCCCTTGCCATCGCGCGTTTTATGTCCAGTTCTCTTCCCCTTTCTCTTTCTGCGGCCGCCTGTTTCTGCTGGTATGCCGGAGATTTCTCACGCGCTGAACCGACAATGGATTCCGCCTTCTCCTCCGGGATTCCCAACCGGCCTGCAAGTTCCTTCGGGTTTGCGTTCGCAACATCGTCTATCGTGTTGTATCCATTTTTCTTGAGTGCCTGTGCATCCACGCCCCCGCGTCCTACGCCGTCTATCTTCGTGAGGTCAGAGTCCGGCGCAGCAGCTGCGCGTCTGTCCACTGCGGCTGCAACCCTGGCGCGGTCTTCACTGACAGGTGTAGGTGCACGACCCGATTCCATGGTCTTCGCGCTCTGGCTTATCTTCCTTGCCCTGCTGTCGGAAATTCCAAGCGCACGGAGTTGTTCCGGAGTTGCCTTTGCAACATCCTGAACTGAAGACAAACCTGCTTTTCGCATATTACCCGCAAGATTTTTGTCAACACCGCGTATGTCCTCAAGCCGGCGAGATTTTTTGCCGACTGCACTTCGGCCAGGACCTGTACCCGTTGCGCGGTCCGCTGTCACTGTGCGTCCGAATGCGCTTCTGAGGGTGCGGATTGGATGACGCGCCATGCCGAGGGTTGCGCCAAGTTTGCCAGCGCCTTTCCATGCTTTGCCTGCAACCGCTCCAAGGCCCTGCGATGCGCCAGCACGGTAACCCCTCGCAAAAGCCCTGCCGAAACCGGCTGTAGCTCGTCCGGCAGCAACAAATGGTCTTGCTACGGTGCGGGCAGCACCGCCCACAACTCCGCCAAGAGTTCTACCCCTGCCCAATGGAATTCTTCCCGCAAGTCTGCCCAGACCAATACCCAACCTGACTGGAGCATAGCCCGGAATGAACGCAGATTTTGCGAGTGTGCCTGCCAGACTTCCTCTTCTGGCAGCAGCACCCGAACCCCTCCTAAGTTGTCCCTGCGCCTTCGCCCTTTGCGTTGCTTTGGTAACCTTTCCACGTACATGAGTTGCAAGGCCTGCGGTTGCCAATGCCTGCGCGCCTCTGCCCTGCAGCAGACCGCCGACAAACGTGAGTGCAAAACCCCACCAGCCGGGAACAACGAAACCTATCGCGGTAACAACCGCCCCTATCCATGCCATCAGCCCGCTTTCAAAGAGCGGCGAAACAATCATCATGATCATGCTTACCATCAACACGCTGATGCCGATGAGGTATTTTACGATAACCCCACCGGACGGGTCGGAGACTACGGAAATGTTCAGGCCCTGTATGGTTGCCATGCCTATCGAAAGCCACAAGGCCATGAGCGGCGGCGTGAATATCCACACCAGCGTGGACTTGAAAAAGCTTCTGCCGAGGTCACGGGTAAGGTCGAAGGTGAACAAAAAAAGCGTGAACGGGAACATTACGGCAAAGAACACGACCATGAGATACCTGAACACCAGGACTATGAATGCGTAGATTGTCAGCTGGCAAAGCTGCATGATGACAAGAAGGAGCGCAACCTTTGGTCCCGTTGGCATGCTTGTCAGTTCCTTGTTCAGGGCGTCTGCTAAGGTGGATGCATGAATGACCTTTGTCTTCATGATGTCAAAAACGTTTGTGGTGAGAGTGCCGGATATGTCTATGAGGATCTGGTAGATCGGCAGACAGAGCACGACGAGGACCATCCCCAAAACCAGGCGCTGGAGCATGGTTTTTGCCTTCGCTCTTCCCTGCGGCGACAGGGAGAGGAGAACAAGGAACAGTGCAAGTATCAGGATGATTGCCTCGTATATTGGAATAAGGATTGTCAGGAACAGGTTTACCATCTCAACTATGTTCTTGTCAGGAGAACCGCCGCTGAGGCATGTTCCTGAGGGGGAGTAAACGCACGGCTCTTTGCTGAACATCCATTCCAATCCCCTGAACAACAGTGAGAGCAGGGCTATCGCCAAATTGCAAAAAAAATCAATAACCTTCTTGCCCACCCCCCAGAACCAGCCCCAGAAGCCGGCGGAAACGGGAGTGCTTAAGATAAGGATGATTGCAAGCACTGCAAGGATTACCAAAACGTTGGATTTTTTTATGCGCCTCATCTTATAGCAAAACACATTAATCTATGAATTTTTTATAGCAAAACACATTATTTATGAACTTTTTACATGTGTTTTGCTAGCTAGCAAATTGCAGTTAAGTTCTATTTTTGCAATTTGCTATTACTTCTTGCCGAGCAAATCCTTCAGTATGTCATAAACGCCGGACTCCTGGAGCATGGCTTCGAAGTCCATTCTCGCTGCCGTGAACCACTTGTAGGACATTATGGCAAGGAATGCGATGATGAGGAGTATGTAGTTGTTGGTCAGCCAGTTTACCGCACCGCTGCTCGTGTTAGCCACGGTGAACGAGGTTTTTGACGGCTGTGTTCCTGATGGTTTGATTGTCGTGGTTGTTGTTGAGGTGGTCTCGGCCAATGCCCTTGTACCTCTCGCACCCGCTTCCAATTCTGCAGTCGTTGTGGTTTCAGTTCCGGAAGTCACGTCGCAGCAGCATATGTAAGTTCCGTCCTTGCCCAAGGTCGTTGCGGCATTCTGGCATGCCTCGTCGCCCGTGCCGCCTGTCTGCGTGCAGGTTCCGGCACCCGCGTCCTGCTTCTTGCATGCGTGGAATCCTGTCCAGCGGACATTCGGATTCATCATGCTGGTGCATTTGTAGTTCTGCGGATAAACGGATTTGCATGCGGCATGGCAACCCCACACGTTGTAAATCACGTTGTCTGTTCCGGTTCCTGCGTTGCCCGCGGTTGGCGGTGGTTCGTTGGTTGAAGCGCTGTCCTTGCAGTAGGTCATCCCGCTGTACCAATAGCCAGAGTACTCAACCGTGCAGTAAGGAATGTCCTGCCCCATCACGAAGGTTATACTCTCGCCGGGTTTTATGGTTGTAGAATAACCGTCATACGGTGGATAGCAAATTACGGAAACCGACCCGTCCGTAATGCTGCCGCCTGTAAAATCGTCTATCACTTCCGGGGTTACGGTTACCACGTTACCGGGCACAGGATTCGATGGTTCAATTTTTACCTCAATATGCGTCGAGTGCCTTACGTAGATGTAGCGATGGATGTTTGGTGCAGGGTCTTCCGTGCCGATAAGTTTTATAAGGTCGCCGGTGTTGCGGAAGTGCGTGTAAACCTTTACCACGATGGACTCGATATCAGTGTGGTTCAGGGTTGTGCTGTGTAACGTGACTTTGTACACCTGCTCTTCTTCGTCGTAACTTACGTACATAATCAGGTCGGAGTGGTAGGTGGATGGGTAAAGCGCAAGGTTTTGGGGGTCTGACCTGTCAAAGCGCGACATCGCATAGAACCTAGCAGAGTCAAGGTAATTGGGTTCGTCCTCGTGATAGTTCCTGAACAGGCCGACGCCCGCGAAACCGGTTTTCCATTTTTCGCCGCATACGCCGTTCGGTATCAGATACGAATCCCAGGAGTAGATCGGTGAATACGACGCATAATACAAATCAAGCGGATGATACTCCTTCTCAAGCGGGTTGTTCATAACGAATGAGTACTCGCAGGTTTCCGCATCCTTCAGCCCGAGTTCCCTCCGTATGTCCTCATCGAAGAATATTGTCTGCGTGCTTGGTGTGCTGCCTAATTTGTATAGCGTATGCATCGCGGGATAATCCCGTGTTATGTACTGATAAACCGTGATGTTGTTCACGAGTAGGTCAAAGCCGTTGAGTATGTCGGGCTCAACCCTTAACTCGAAATCCGCATTGAATTCTGTTGATGCCTCTTTCGTGTAATCAGCCCGGCCGTTGATACTTATGTTTAGGAGTGGGCTGTTTTGCAGTGGGATTTCCGGTTTTATTTTGAACCCGTAGGTGTTGCTTATCACAGTTGATGTGTCGTTTATTATTTCGGTTCCTGCGGGATACCTGCAGTCAAGATGCTTCCAGCAGCCCTGGTACCAGGTGTTCCATGCCGTAACCTGCCCGGTCTGCGGGTCACGGGTTTGGTTGAACTGCTGCCGGTTCTCCCACCTGCATCTTTCCGCATACGCGCTCCTTCTCATCGTGTTCTTGGCAGTGTAGGTTGCAGTGATGTTGAAGCTCGAGATGTTGTCATGCAGCGTTACCGGAATGCTTGCGTAATGGAATATGTTCACGAACAATTTGTCAAGTTCGTCAAGCGCGCTGGTCGGTTTCGGGATTATGTCGTCGCCGGTCGAGACCTGCCATCCGACGCTGCTGGTGGATATAACGCTACCGCTTTCGTTGAACTCGTTTATCGTGAGATTGAAGTAGCCGTCGTATGAATACCATGATTCAACGAACTTTGCGCATAATTGTCCGCATGATTCCATCGGTTGTTTACTTGAACATATCACCTTGCCTCCGGAAGGATCACATCCGGGATTCATGATGCTGTTATCAACCCGTTTGGGTTTTGGGAGGTCATCCTGCGTTGCTGCAGATGACGCCTCCCCATCCTCGCAGTGTTCGTATTTGCCGAACGGCAATGCTTTGACCTCGCCCCAGATTGACTGCGGGTTTGTGTAAGGGCAGCCCCTTCTGTCAAGCTCGTTTGTGCAGTACATCCATTCCTTTAAGCCTTTTGCCTCAAGCCAGTTCGGCAGTTGAGCACCTGCAGCGACGTGAACCCAGATGTTGCCGCCGCCCTCGCCGCCGCCTGTCCGCGTCCATCCCGTTATGTTTTCATTTTTCTGTGGCAGGCTTGTGCAGTGCATGCCGTTCCAGTACTCGCCGGAAGAACAGCAACCGTCCACATCAATCTCGCTTATGCCCGGCCCGTCCATGCATTCCAGTCCGGATTTGCACTCGGTTGCAAGTTCGCAGCTTCCCTCTCCTTTATCACAAGCGCATCCATGCTCGGTTTTCTTCTTGCAATAATCCTTGTCGCCTTTGTATGCGTAAACACCGCATGTCTCGCACGTTTTTGTTTCAAGGTTATATTCCTTTCCTCCAGGGCAGCAGTAATCCGGATTATCACCGCCGCTGATTGAGCAGTGCAACCCGCTCTCGCATAAGCTATTATCACCATGACAGTCGGGTTCCGCCTCCGCAATCTTTCCGGGCGTGATGGTCGTTGTCGGCGTAACGCAGTGGTATCCGTTCCAGAACTCATCGTGCGGTTTACAGCAGCCGTCAACACCAACACCTTCGGGACCTGGCATGCATTCCAAACCTTCCTTGCATTCGCCTGGGTTGCAGTGGCTTTCGCCTTCGTCGCATTTGCACTGAACTCCGAGTTTCGCCCTCTTCTCGCAGTAATCGGGATTTCTTTTGTATGCATAAACCCCGCATTCCTCGCACGTTTTTGTTTCAAGGTTGTATTCCTTGCCTTCGGGGCAACAATGGTCCTTGTCCGGGTCGTCGCTGTACGAACAGTGCAAACCGTCCTTGCAGTCGCTGTCTGAATCGCAGTCGCCTTCCGCCTCGCCGAGTTTCCCGAGATACCATTCCTCCATCGGCTGGTCATACAACTCGGGAGTTATTCCAGTTATGAAAGCCCAGACGCTGTCCTTGTTGAACTGGCGGTAGTATTTCGCGTTGTAGTCGTAACATGGGAGAAACGCATCCCAGTAAAAAAACCAACCTTCTCCCTCGTCAAATGCTTTCTCCAGAAAATCATCAGTGCACGGATCGAAAGGCAGAACCTCCGGGAGATAGGTGTCAAGGTGCACGGGCCTTGTGCAGTCGTACCTGTCCAGCGGACGGTCACGCCACTCATCTCTGATAACACCGTTGCAATCGGTCTGTCCTGGGTATTCGGTATAGGTGTATGGATGGTCCGATGCGATTATGGTTGTTGTAATATCAACGCCCTGCGGGCAAATCTCCCCGAGATAACTGCCACTCTTTGAATCTTCCGGATAACTGCAGTTCAGCTTTATCACATCGTACTTGTAACTGACGATAAACTCGGTTGACTGCTCGGGTGGCGTATTCCACGAAATTGAGTTGCCAGTAAGAGTGTAACGCAATGGATCAAATACCACGGAGGATATCACATTCGCATAGGTGACATAGAAATTCGGGTCGCTGGCATCGGGGTTTGGATGGTTGCCTCCCGGAAGCCAGCGTATGTACTGGCCGTTCCATGCGAGTTCGTAGTCCTGTCCCTGAGCAAAAATATAGTTCGTATCCAGATTATAGGTTCCCTTGACCTGCAGGATGCTCTTCGCCCTTTGGAAAAGCTGATACTCGTTCTTGCCTGCGGCGTATATGTGGGCCTCATCCGTGATTATGCCGGTTTCGTCAACCCCCTTGACCTCCACGATTTCTAAAACCTTTTCGCCGTGTGGATTCAGTTCGTATTCTGAAGTTCCATCATAGATGAAACTGTTGATGTTGGATTCGGTGACATGGTAACGCTCGGCATACGCATTTTCTTCGGAAGGCATGTCGTATTTTGGTGGGTCCTCTTTCCAGTCCATCCTGTATGAAGGGCCCTTCCACTTGCTTTCAGATATTGCCACCCCGGAGATATCGGTTTTTATGGATTTTACTGAATCCGCTATGAACTCGTAAGACGGCTTGCCTGTGTAGTTCTGCGTGTTCGGGTCGTTGCCGGTTACGTTGTAGTAGCCGCACTCGTACTTTGGTTCGAAGGTTTTCTTCTTTCCTGTCAGGATGTTTCCTGTTTCCTCTTCGCATTTCTGAAGGCTCTGATAACATTCCTTACCCTTGTCATACCTGTAAGTGCCTGCAAGCGCGGAGCCCATGGAACACACGAGGTCGCCCCTGCCGCAGTCGTCACAGCCGAATATCCTCTCCCCAGTATCGCGGTTCCAGTCGAGAAGATCACTTTTAAGATAGGTTTTGCCGTCGTCTATCAGATCATCTGTGACGCGCCGGATGTCTCCGGTGAGTGCAAGGTAGTAGAGCAGACCCATGTTCGCCCCTAACCTTGATTTCCGGAGACTGCCTGCAAGATAAACTCCTGGGTAATTGAAATACTTTCCGTAATCTATGAGCATCCACTCGCAGTCTCTGTAACCCATCCGGTCCACGTTTTCCTCGTACGAAAGGTCAAGATTACCGCGCCCTTTTAACGCAACGGTCTTGCACTCGCCGCTCTGGTTTATCACACCCACAACGTCGCACTTCCTTGCAAGCACGTAATCCGTATAGTAATCGTGCAGCCCAGCATCGCCGGTAGCTTCATACTTACGCCCCATGCTGTCATTAACACCGAGTATGTAGTACACGTCATCCACAACCGTGTAGTTTCCAAAATGCTCGGCAAGAGCAACGCCGCCATAAACCCTGTTTATCGGGTCAAGCCAGGTGTATTTTGTAGGGTCGCTCTCCGCATCCAAATCCTTTTGGCTTAAACCCTTGACAAGAAAGTGCTCTTCATAACACGCATCAATTGAGTAATGTTCTCCAAGGTCGTTTGAGCATTCGACAGTGCCGTTGTTCCAGACCCTGAGCATCCGGAGTGCCGAAGCGTATCCGGCCTGCGGAGTTTCGTCGCGGTCATAGCCGCGTCCGTCAACGAACGTTCCGTATTTGCTTATGTTGATTTTTACGTACCAGATGTCATCGTCAAGGATGTTGGTTCTTTCGTCGCCCGTGTTGTAGTCGCAGAATGTCCATCCCTCCACAGCGAAGTATGGGAGAAACGGCAGTGAGGGCAACCCCGGGAGATTCGGTTTTCTCGGCAGACCCGGAATCTGTATCGTGACGGTGTCGCCGGTTCTCATGCCGGTAACTTTTTTTGCACTGCTTGTTGAAGCGGCTTCCGCAGCATGACACTGGTCTTTCTTCGGGAGCAGGATATTTATGTTCGGCACCTTTAACTCCTTGCCAGATATGCTCACCTTACACAGGTCGGCAGTAGCAGTCACATCGCCGGTTTCCACGGAAACACCGACATCTGTCAGTTTCTTGAGGCGTGGTATCTGGCAATCAGGAACCTTGTCACCGACCTCATCTTTAAGAAGATCGCACAATCTTGGTATCTCAGGGAGGTCTTCTATGGATTTACCTGTCACTTCCTTCCATAGGTCCTTGTACTTCTGGTCCTTCCAGCCAATGAGTTCTGACAGTGTACCGCCAACGCCGCTTATGGTTACCGTCCACTGCCCGCTACCACCGAACTTCCCGCTCCAGGTGAAAACATCGTTGACAGTGTAATCGCTCCTGTACCATGTGAGGAGAATGTCCCTGAATTCGTTGTAGCGCCTCGCAAAGTTATCTGCCTGTCTCAGGTATTCGTTGTACTTGTTCACGTAGTTGTTTGCGATGTCTATGTTCGAGCTCAATGAGCACAACGGGGTCACAAACTGGGCCGTGGTGGGCAGGTCAGGAACCCATTTTTCAGGATAATTTACCCTGCCGTATGGAATGTCCTGGGCGCTTACGGACTTCGATTGCGGCAGCGCTGTTGGAATGGTGGCTATGACAACGTACGGGGGCCAGGTGTTGTAAGGAAGGTCTGGAAGGTTTAAAACGCGACTCATATATGATGATATCTCCGGGTAATCTATTATGAAGTTCGTCGGGTTGGGGATGATGCCATCAATGTCCACATCAAGGTCGTAATCAAAACCGCTTGCGCACTTTACACCGGTATCCGTCGTCCACATGCATGTTGGATTAAAATCAAGTTCTATGTGACCCTTACCGGTTGCCAGGGCGATGATGGTCACCAGTTTCTTGAAGTTCTTGTCATTGGTTATGGCACCGTAGTAATTGGGCAGCTCAATCCTGCTTACGTTCAATCTCCCCCATGCATCGTTCACCTCCTTGGTTACGGTATTTTCGATGTTATTGTAATCCTGTCCAAGGTCGTCCATGCTGCTCGCCAGAGTTTCCATATCACTTGAAAACGTACTCATTTCACTGTTCACGTTGTTCTGCATTTCTTCAGGGTCAACACATTTCGAGAATTCGTCGTGTTCGCCGGCATCGCAGTATATCGGAAGGCAATCCGCATTCAGACATGCATCTACAGAACCATAACCTGAGCACCTATCGGCAGAAACCACTCCGACAAACGAGAAAACCAAAATTGCCAGCAGCAAGGAAACACGTAAATATTTCATGACATAAGATTATGATAATAAAAAGTTAAATATTAAATTCAGTCCGAAACCGCGCGCTTTATTCCGTACAACCTTGCAGTTTCAAACAGATGTTCTGGCGTCAGATAACCGACCAGCCGGTTTCCATCCGTAACAATCAGGAATCCGCCAGACATCAGTCTGGTGATAACATCCTCAACCCGGAGGTTGCCATTGACCACTGCAAAGCCACGTGCAAACTTCTTCACCGTTGTTTTGTCAAAATCCCTGTTTTTTAACCCTTTCAGATCATTAAGGTTTAACACGCCGACAATCATTCCGTCACTGCTTATCGGATAAAAAACCTGCCCCGGTTTCGCTATCAGTTCGAGAAATTCTTTCACGGTTATGTCGGCGTTCACGTGCTCCAAATCCCTCCTGGCGATGTGCATAACCTTCAAATCCCGCAAAGCGTAACGCATCCATACAAGTTGGAATTCGGTGCCACCTGCCCACAGGAGGAATGCCCCTATCATAATCCACCACAAATCGCCGAACAGCAATCCGAGCAGGATTATGCACCCAAACAGCAGCTGACCCGTGCGTATCGCAATCTTTGTCGCCCGTAGGTAATCCATCCTGCTTGCAAGCATCGAGCGGAAAATCCTGCCGCCGTCCATCGGGAACGCAGGGAGCATGTTGAAAAGACCGAGGGTAAAGTTGATCCATATCATTACACTCAGAACATATGAAACATTGATTTCCATTACAGAATACAAATCTGCGTAACTAATAAGGGTGGAGTTGGTTAGTAGGAGTAACGCGATACAAAAAATCCCGAACGCGAAATTTGAGACCGGGCCAGCAAGCGAGATTCTGAACTCGAGTTTCGGGTTTTCCGGAAGTTCGATGTTTGCCAAACCACCAAGCGGTGTCAGGACTATCATCGGCACTTGGATGCCGTTGCGCTTCGCAACCATGGAGTGCGTCAGCTCATGCACCAGGACAAGGGTGAATATAACCCCGAAGAATACGAACTGATAAATCCCCCAGCTTAGCAACAACAAAAAAAACAATATGAACGTAAGGTGCAGTTCAACCGATATTCCGGAAAATCTGAAGATTCTGTAGGATTGTTTCATAGTCCTATCCGCGCTGCATTGCCGTCAGACCCGTTCTTACAACCTCCTTTACGCCCATCGCCCTCACGAGGTCGATGAACGCGTCAATCTTGTTCGAATCCCCGGTAACCTCGACTGCAAGCGACTTCGGGCTTACGTCAACTATGCTCGCCCTGAACACGTTCGCGTACTGAATCACCTGCGTCTTGTCCTTCTCCGTGGGCGTGTGAATCTTGATTAAGCAGAGTTCCCTGCATACCGCTTTTCCTTTGTCAAGCTCCGTAATCTTGATGACGTTCACCAGCTTGTTCATCTGCTTCTGTATCTGCTCTATAATCTTATCATCACCTCTCGTGACTATGGTCATCCTCGCAACGTCGGGGTTGTCGGTTTTTCCGACCGTTATGCTCTCGATGTTGTACCGCCTCCTGCTGAACAGGGACGCGACCCTCTGCAGTACTCCGGGCTTGTGCTCCACGAGCGCAGTAAGTATGTGCTGTTCCATTTTTTAATGAATCAATCTTATTAAGTAGAACTTATAAATATACGCAAGATGGCAAAAAGGTATCCGGAAGTGGGTGAATTCATAATCGGAACCGTGAAGAACATATTCAAGCAAGGCGCCTTCATCGAGCTTGACGAGTATAGCGGCGCGCGTGGAATGCTGCCACTGTCAGAAATCTCGCTCAAATGGGTCAGGAACATAAGGGACTACGTTAAGGAAAACCAGAAAGTCGTGCTTCTTGTTCTGAACGTAAACCAGCAGCGCGGCCACATCGACCTTTCGCTGAGAAGGGTTTCGGACTCACAGAGGAAGAAAAAACTCCAAGAGGTAAAACAGGCGCAGCGCGCGAGGAAACTTCTCGAATACCTGGGCGAAGAGCTCAAGGTTTCGGCCGGTGAGATAAACGAGAAAATCACGAACGAACTTGTGAAGGAATACGGTGACGCCTATTCCGGACTTGAGGCAATAGCGAGTGACGAAAACAACGCCGACAAACTTAAGATTCCTGCGAAGTGGAGGCCCAAGCTTCTTGAGATAATAAGGAAGAGCATCAAACCCCCGGAAGTCGAGATAACCGGACTCCTTAAACTCCAGAGTTACGCACCGAACGGTGTTGATGTGATAAAACAAGCAATCAAGCAAATGGAAAATTTCAAGAGCAACTGCAGTATAAACGTGAGTTACTACTCGGCACCGAACTATCGCGTTGTATGCAAGGGTCCGGATTACAAGAGCGTTGAGCGCGCAATCGAAGGTTCCACGGATCTTGCCCTGGAGTACATAAAAAAGAGCAAGGGCGAGGGCGAGTTCGTGCGGAGATAGGATGAAACTCTACAAGTGCCCGAAGTGCAGGAAGTACACGCTTGCAGAGAAATGCAACAACTGCGGTGTGAGAACCATAACGCCGAAGCCGGCAAAGTTTTCACCAGAAGACAGATACGGAAAATACAGGAGGATGATGAAGGGTGCTGGTGGATAAAAACAAGTGTTGCTACTGCGGCGGATGCGTGAGCACGTGCCCGCAGGATGCGCTGGAACTGCAGGAGGTTGTTCTTGTTGTTGATAAAAACAAATGCGTCAACTGCGGAATATGCGCGAAGTTCTGTCCCGTGGGTGCGATAACGATTGAAAAATGAAAAAAGAGTGCGATGTCGTTGTTGTCGGTGCCGGACCTGCCGGAAGTATCGCTGCGAAATTTCTTGCGGAAAAGGGCGTTGACGTTCTTGTACTTGAGAAAAAACAGGAAATCGGCCCCCCGAAAAGATGCGCTGAAGGTATAAACATCCAGGGTCTGGAAAAGGTTGGATTGAAACCGAACCCCAGATGGGCAGTAAACGAAATCCGCGGGGTTGTGATGTATGCCCCGTCCTTTAAATCCGTAGAGATGAAGTTCGGTTTCGGCTACATTCTCGAGCGAAAGATTTTTGAGAAGTTCCTTGCAGAGGAGGCGATAAAAAAAGGCGCAAGGTACATGGTGAAAACCCACGCAACCGGAGTGATAAAAAAGGGTGGGAAAATTGTCGGAGTGAAAGCGGAGTACATGGGTGAAGAACTCGAGATAAATGCAAAAATCGTCATCGCTGCGGACGGTGTTGATTCAAAAATCGCGCGTTCCGCCGGTTTGAACACGCAGAACAAACTCACGGACTACCATTCAGGGTTCCAGTACGAGATGGCCGGTCTCAAGAACGTGAAAAAAGACATGCTGCACATCTACTTCGGGAACGATGTAGCGCCAAAGGGATACGTGTGGATATTCCCGAAGAATGACAACGTTGCGAATGTCGGTATCGGAATTCTCGGAAAGTATTCCGAAGACGGAAAACGCGCGAAGGATTACCTGGATAAATTCATTTCGAAACATCCTGAAATTTTTGAAACCGCAAGTCCGATAGAAATCAACACAGGCGGCGTTCCGGTAAGTTCATCGGTTGAAACTTTTGTTACCGACGGTTTAATGGTCATCGGGGATGCCGCACAGCAGGTGAACCCGATTCATGGTGGCGGAATCGCAATAGCGATGAACGCAGGAAAAATCGCTGCGGAAGTGGCCGCGAAGGCGATAAAAGAGGGTGATTTTTCAAGAGAACGTTTGTACGAATACGAAAAAATCTGGCGCAGCACGAACGGAAAGAAAATGGAAAAACTATTGCGCCTGAGAAATTTCCTTGAGAAACTTGGGGATGACGACTTCGAAAGGTTTGCGGAAATTTTAACGGGAGCCGACATAGTTAAGTTAACGGAAGCGGATTACGGTTACCTGCTCAAGACAGTAATCACGAAATTCCCGAAACTCATGCCAATGGCCACGAAGTTTTTGACGTAAAATGGCGGAACGAAAAGTAAACCCGGACGAGATAAAGAAACAGGGCATTAAACTCATCGAGGATTTCTCAAAAAAACTCGAGAAAATTCCCGAGACCGAGGAGACGCACTACGTCGTTGACATGCGCAACGTAACGCGCGAGGACAAAAAACCGGTTCACAAACCGGAGTTCAAGGACAAGCTGAAGAAACTCGCGCCGAAGTGGGAAGACGATTATGTGGTAACTGAGAAAGGTGTGTGATTTTTCTTTTATTCTTCTTTATTAATAATCTATAAATTGAGATGGATGCGATAATTCTTGCGGCTGGCGAAGGAACGCGGTTGAGACCGCTGACGTCAACACGCCCGAAGCCTATGCTTCCGGTTGCGGGAAAACCGATTCTCGAGTGGAATCTCGAGGCACTTGCAACTTGCGGATTCAAGAAGATTGTGATGGTGGTTGGTTACAAAAAAGAAATCATCCAGAGATACTTCGGCAAAAAATTCAAAAACCTCAACATCGAGTACGTGGAGCAGAGGGAACAGCTCGGAACCGCGCATGCGGTTTCAATGGCCGAGAAGAAAGTAAAAAACGACTTTCTCATCATGAACGGCGACATCCTGGTTTCCGAAGACATAATAAAGAAAGTTCTTAAGGAACACAAGAACGAGGCGAGCATGTGCCTGGCCAGGGTCAGCCAGCCCGAGGAGTACGGAATAGCGGAACTCGGCGGACGGCTTGTGAAATCCATTGAGGAAAAACCGGAAAAGCCGAGGAGCAACCTCGCGAACGCGGGGGTTTACATCTTCAACAAGTCAATATTCGAGGTCATAAGAAAGCTGAAAAAATCCGAGCGCATGGAATACGAGCTGACAGACGCCCTGAAGGAACTGATCAAACAAAAGAGACTGGATGGTTCAGTCTGCAGGGACCGCTGGATGGATATAGGAAAGCCGTGGGACCTTCTGGACGCGAACGAGATAACGATAAAGAGGCTGAAAGAATTCAAAGTCAGCAAAAAAGCGACAGTCGAAAAGTACACCGTGCTGAAGGGCCAGGTTGCTGTCGGCGACGGCACGGTTATAAAATCCGGAGCGTACATCGAGGGGCCGTGCATCATCGGCAAGAACTGCACGGTCGGACCGAACTGTTTCATAAGGCCTTATACGGTTCTGATGGATGATTGCAGGGTTGGAAACGGCGTTGAAGTGAAGAACTGTATTATCATGGCGGGAACCGTCATCGGTCATCTCTCATACGTCGGAGATTCCATAATCGGCGAGAAGTGCAACTTCGGTGCTGGAACAAAAGTCGCAAACCTGCGGTTTGACGACTCCGAAGTGAAGGTCATGGTCAAGGAGGAACTGAAAGCATCCGGGAGAAGAAAGTTCGGCTGTTTGATGGGCGACAACGTAAAAACGGGGATAAACGTTTCCATAATGCCCGGGCGCTCCATTTATCCGGGAGCATGGGTCTCTGCGGGAAGCGTTGTGAGGAATACGATTTATGCGGAAGAGCAGGTATGATTTTAGTTTATAAATAAGTATCATTAATGATGAATCTGAATCATCGTTTTATTTTGCTGAGTTTGGTTTTGATTGCTTCAGGTTTCATTCTCCTCAGCGTGAATGCGGTTTATTATCCAACAAGCAGCGTTAGAGGAATAGTGAATGCTTATGCGGACATCGGAGAAACATGTTACTCCTCCGGTGACTGCAACTCTGGCAGATGTAAATTAACTTGGTGTGACTGCGAGAATGGAACATGCTGTACGGCACACCTTAATTGTTCCATCGACAGTGATTGTTGTTATGGTATGATGTGTAATACCACTGCCAATTTTTGTTATTCGTGTTCAGGGTTGGGCGAATATTGCGGTCCTGCTACTATCAAGCTATGCTGTGGCACAGGGTGTGGTGATGGTCGTGTCCCGAGTGGTGCTTGTACGTGTGTGGAAAATCTTTCTGCACCGCCTGGTAGTGACTATTTCTGCGAGTTGATAAGTTGTCC
>CAZEGI010000015.1:0-27344 GCA_964512105.1 uncultured archaeon | reverse complement strand
GGAGGTGTCGGAACCATTGGTTCTGACCGCGGGTTAAGAACCTCGCCCCCCGCAAGTCTTTTTCTTTCTTTAGAAAAGAAAGAAAAACCCTTGGGAAAAAGAAAGAAATGACAAAAGCATTCGAAAATCCGGAACGTTTGGAAATGGTGAATACGCTAATGCAGGCAGCAAAGAAGGAAAAGGCAGAGATATGGAAAGTCGTCGCCGAAGAACTTTCGCGCCCGAGAAAAAACCGCAGGGAAGTGAACCTCTACGAGATAAACAAAAACACGCAAAAGGATGAAACCGTTGTTGTCCCGGGAAAGGTTCTCGGTGTCGGGAACATTGACCACAAACTTACGGTGGCGGCGTTCCAATTCACTCACGACGCAAAAAAGAAAATCGCAGATTGTGGAAGCATCGCAATAACAATATCCGAACTCATGAAAAAAAATCCTAAGGGAAGTAAAGTACGGGTGCTGGGATGATAGTAGATGCAAAAGGTCAGGTTTTGGGAAGGATGTCAAGTTTTGTCGCAAAGAAGGCACTTTTGGGAGAAAGCGTGATAGTGATTAATGCAGAAAGCGCACTGATAAGCGGGAGAAAGGAAGCAATATTCCAGCAAAATCTCGACAAACTTGAGATAAGAAACAAGGGGGATATGACGAAAGGGCCGTTTCACCAAAAAAGGCCGGATAAATTTGTCCGCAAGGTGATACGGGGAATGCTTCCTTGGAAGAAAACGCGTGGGAGGGAAGCGTATAAGCGTGTGATGGTATACGTCGGGTCACCGAGGGAGGAAATACTCAAAAAACACGGGGTCGACATCAACAAGGAGAAGGCGGAAAAGATCGAGTCGAAAAGGAAAGGCCTTAACGGTTACGCAACGGTCGGCGAGGTTTGCAGGTTCATAGGCGGAAAATGGTAAAAAATGAGGTTGTTCATTCATCCGGAAAGAGAAAAACAGCAATCGCAAGGGTGACCATAAAACCGGGAAACGGAGGCGTGAGAATAAACTCGATTCCGCTTGAAACTTACAGTACCGAAGCAGTCAAAATGAAGATAAAGGAAGTGATGGCGGTTGCCGCAGATCACGTGGACCTGAACAAACTTGACATAAGCGTTGATGTTCGGGGTGGCGGTGTTCTCGGTCAAGCAGACGCAATAGCATCATCAATCGCCCGGGGTTTGTCGGAACTCGTTGGCGATAACCTGCTGAATGAATACGTAAATTACAACAGAACCCTGATCGCCGGCGACCACAGGCAAACGGAAGTTCACAAACCGAGCCAGTCCAGCAAGGGACCAAGGCACAGAAGACAAAAATCGTACAGATGAGGTGTTAAAATGATTGTTCCAATAAGGTGTTTTAGTTGCGGAAGACCCATAGCCCAAGACTGGGACGAGTATGTCAAAAAAATACGGGAAGGAAAGAAACCAAAGGACATTCTTGACGCGCTGGGTTATGAGCGTTACTGTTGCAGAAGGATGTTTTTATCGCATCCCCTCGACAAGGAGGGGAAGGAAATAATAGACGAGGTTATGCTCTACAAAAAATTCTAAAATGAAATACACAAGATTCGAGAAGGCGAGGTTGATAGGTGCGCGCGCGCTGCAGATAAGGATGGGTGCACCGGTGCTTGTAAAAGTGCCGTCCGGAATTGGCAGGCCCTTGGACATAGCCAAACTGGAATTCGAAAGGGACGTGTTGCCGATAACGGTGAAGAGAGAATGAGTGACGAAGAAACAAAGACAGAAGAAACAGAGGAAATGCCTGTAGAGGACACTGCGAATCTTCTGGTTCCTATAGACGATTACCTCTCAAACGGCGTTCATGTAGGCTTAAAGTACAAGACCATAGACATGAAGCCGTTCATCTACAAGGTCAGGCCAGACAAACTCTGCGTTTTTGACATACAGAAAATCGACGAGCGTTTGAGAATAGTAGCAAAGTTCATTGCCGGTTACGACCCAAAAGACATTCTCGTGGTTTCGAACAGGGTTTACGGAAGAAAACCCGCAGAGAAGTTTGCCGAGTACACCGGCGTCAAATCCGTAAAGGAGCGCTTCGTTTCCGGAACCCTGACAAATCCAAACATAAAATCCTACATGGAGCCGAAACTCTTGATCATAACAGACCCGACCGCAGACCAGCAGCCGATAAAAGAAGCGTACAAAGTCGGGATACCGGTTGTCGCAATCTGCGACACAAACACGAGGATAAAAAACATCGACCTTGTGGTGCCTTCAAACAACAAGGGTAAGAACGCCCTCGCGCTTGTGTACTGGATTCTCACAAGGGAAATCCTGAAAACAAAAAAGAAAAAATTCGAAGGAAAACTTCAGGATTTCATATCCACAGCTGAACCACAACCGTATCTTCTACAGATGCAGGAAATCCAGCGACGCCAGCAGAGAAAAATGAAGAGGAAGAAAAGGTAAAAATTATTTCTTAAAAATTTTTCCTGCGTAAACCGCTTTGTTTCCTAACTCCTCTTCAATCCTTATCAGCTGGTTGTACTTGCAAAGCCTTTCGCTTCTTGCAGGTGCTCCCGTCTTAATCTGACCTGTGTCCAATCCAACTGCGAAATCTGCTATGAAACTATCCTCAGTTTCTCCCGAGCGGTGGCTTACCGTGGCACACCAGCCATTTTTGAATGTTAGATTAGCGGCATCGATGGATTCGCTAACTGAACCTATTTGGTTAAGCTTCAGAAGGACAGCATTAACAGCATTCAACTTAATGGCCTTCTTGATTCTACCCATATTCGTAACAAGAAGATCATCACCCGTCAACTGTATTTTTGAACCCAGTTTCCTAACTATCTCAACCCAACCATCCCAATCGTCCTCAGCCATCCCGTCTTCTATTACGAGTATCGGGAATGTCTTCACCAGGTCAGCGTAGAAGTCCACCAGTTCGCTTGGTGTATATTTTTTGTTACCTATCATATAGTACCTACCATCCTTGTAGTAGAATTCAGACGATGCAGGATCCAGTGCGATTGCAATATCTCTCTCATAGCCTGCTTCTTCGACTGCTTTAACCATAAGCTCCAGTCGCTCATGTGGTGTGTTTATCGGTGGAACAAAACCCCCTTCGTCCCCAAGGTGTATTGCTTGGACGCCGTATTTGGCTTTAAGCATCTTTTTGAGAGTGTGGTATGTTTCAGCACCCATCCTTATTGATTCTGCAAATGTTTTGGCTCCGACCGGCATAAACATATTCTCCTGGATATCGTTTTCCTTTCCAGCGTGTTTGCCTCCATTTATGACGTTTAATTGTGGAACTGGAAGGGTAACACCTTTTCTGCCTGCGAGTTCTGCAATATACTTATAAAGTGGCCTTTCTTTGGCAGCTGCACCCGCTTTGCAAACAGCCATGCTCACAGCAAGAATCGCATTTGCTCCAAGATTACCTTTGTTTTCAGTTCCATCAAGCTTAATCATCAGGTCGTCGATTTCCTTCTGCTTGGTGCAGTCCATTCCCACAACCTTTGGTGCGATTTTTTTGTTTACATTCTCAACGGCCTTCAGAACTCCCTTTCCGAGATAACGTTTTTTGTCACCATCACGCAACTCGACAGCCTCGTGCGTTCCGGTGGAAGCCCCGGAAGGAACCATCGCCCTGAACAAACCGTTATCCGTTGTCAAATCAACCTCAACAGTCGGATTCCCGCGCGAATCCAGAACCTCCCTTGCCTTTATGCTCTTGATTTTGTTTGCCATTTTTATCCCTATTATTATGATTCTAACCTTTTATAAATCCATCTCACTAGCTTCTACGATAACTCCCTGTCCACTTTATCGATTAAGTCTAACTCCTTTCGAATGCGTTGAGTTTGCCTAGATTTTTCAGAAATCGATGAACTTGCAATTGCAATGCCCGTTTGCAGACCCCATTCAATTTCTTTTTTCATGTCTTCGAGAGTCTTAAGTTGAAGTTCTTTAAATCTATTTTTACCGATTTCAAGGCGCTGAAGGTAATCGTATCTAATTCTGCCGCAATTCTTGTCAACTTGTTCGTCTACTCTCTTTTGAAGGTCGCCAAGTAGTAACTTTTTAAAAATTGGATTTGGAAGAAGCATTTCTGGCTTTGGCCGATACATTCCTTCATACATGCCATCTATCTTGAAGTAGAAGTCCGTTTCATAATCAATACTGCATTTAGCATTTGCCGGCTGGAATTGGAAATCAAAAAGTCCTTTAGTAATTTTAATCAACCTTGAGACTAACTTTTCGTTTTCTCGGAAATACTTTGTTTCCATGTAATCAATCTTCGCCCTTATCTTCTTATCTTCGGCTTCCCACCAGAGAGAGAGTTCTTCTTCTATGTGTTGTTTTAGAAGTTGATTTGTAAGATCCACCAATCCACTATTTGTTTTAATTTCTGAGTGTTCCACCATATCCCTAAGCTTTTTGTAAATCTTGCGAGAGAAGATAGATTTCGTGGATTCTAGGTCATTAGTAATCCCCTCTAGGATAATGGAAAACTCCTCATCTATTACAGTAGAATAAATTCGTCCAGACTGAAGCACGTTTTCCGTCTCTTCTTCGAATTCATCCATCCTCCCCTTAATGTTCTTCTCGTCAAGTTGCAAGATTGCATATCTAGAACTTAGTTCATTTCTCAGCGTTCTTGTTGCAGCCAGTATTTTGAGCCGTGTTGATTCTAAAAGAACAGTCTCCTTTTCACTACTCAAAAATTCTATCAGCATTCGTTCAAGTTTTTTAACGCCGCTTTTTTCAAAAGAACGTTCATTTTTAACTAAAACGGCGTCTAAGGCAAGGTTGGCCGAGATGGTGGTAAGTTTCGCATTTATTCCAACGCTTTCTAGTTCGCTTTCGATGTGATGCTGCACCTCTTCAAGTTGTTCTTTCGACAAATAGTCCATCTTGTTCAATACAAAAAATATCCTAGGGGTATAAGTGCGAATGCGCTTTATAAATTCCAACTCGCCAAGTGAAAGGGGAGAATCTGCCGACATAACGAAAACTGCCACATCGCAGTTTTTTACATATTCCTCTGTTGTATTGGTGTTGTGGGTAAATGTTGAGCCAAGACCCGGGGTATCTATCAGTACCACGCCCTTCCTTAGGAATTCAGAGTTGCAGAATACTGTCACGTGTTTTATGTTTTTCTTGTTCTTTGGGTTTTCCCTCTCAGTAACAAATTTGTGGAGGGAAGCGAGTGGTAGTTCTTCTCCTTCGTCGTTGTATTCTATGAGAAGCCCCTCTTTGTCTCTGTATCTGATCTCAGTTATCAAAGCAGTAAGTGGAACAGCGGAACAGGGCAATATTTTTTTCCTTAAAAAGCAGTTGGCGAGCGTGCTTTTTCCACGCTTAAATTGACCAAGAATTACTAGGTTTGATTCAGACATTTCAAGACGCCCAAGACTTTCCTTCAGGCTTTTGGCGGTTTCATTATCAAGAAGCGGCAAAATACGTTCTCCAGCTTTTTTGAGTTTTCGGATATATATCCGAGTTTTTTCCTGCATTCTGCTATCATCTAGTGACGGGGGTTTCACTTCAGGGCCTCTACCTCAAGGAGTTGAAGGGCAATGTAGCATACAACAACCAGCATTATGGTCATGACAGTTGCATTTGTAACACTCAACCTAATCCTCTCGGTTTTTTCCATCTTCGGAAAATGCCTGTATGTTTCAAGAAATACCATCAACCATCCAACCAAACCAAACACCAGCATAATCGAAGCAAAGAGTAATTGGTATTCTTGTGGTTCGGCACGTAGTCCACCAACCAAATTAATCAACCCCCCATGTTTTTTGAGATGGATGAATGAAAAGTCTTGACCTATACACCATCTATAGTTCCAAGATTGACTTGAAAGAAATAGAAGCTATCAGCCAACGGCAGTTTAGCGTCAAACGCAGGGCAAGCCTCATTGCCAATGATGACTAATTAAACATTGAAGTATAAAAATGTATCAATACTATTTTTATTCTCGTCGGTCTCAATATTAATCTGCCCCATCAGGGTCAACCCCGAGGCAGAGCTTAACCATCGGTTAACAATGAACCCGGGGCGTTACTGTGGGGCGACACTCTCACAAATGGAATCAGAAAAAAAGAAAAAACAGGAAATCGCAAAGAAGGGCGAAAAAATACAGTTGGAATTAAACCCCGAAGGTTTAGAGGATGTTCTTTACGAGTACGAGGGTTACCTGGGTGAAAGAAGCCTGAGGAAGATTCAGGACATGTACTACATCTACGACCACAACTACTGGACATGATTAAATAAGAAGTGCGTGTTCCGTCTCAGTTTTTTTGCCGTCAACGGTAAGGATTCTTTTTATTTTTCCCTTTCTTTTTGCAAGAAGCCGGGCCTTCGCAGGGTCTTTTTTGCATTCTTCAGGGATAACGATACCGGAAATTTCATATATATGCTGTACTGAAACCTCCTTGAAGTCCTTTTTATTCATATCAAATAAAATTTCGTTCATAAAATCATCAAGTGCGACCAAGTCCAAAATCGCATTACAAAACTGGTCATCGACACTGGAGCCCGGCTTTGGCAGATTTTTTTTGCACTTTAATTTCCATACGCCCTTTGAAAGGTTCAAGAGCGCAAAAGAGTCTGGAAATTTTTTGTACACATCAAGCAGTTCCGCGGAACTCATTTCCTTTGAAATTTCCAGAATAAAAAAACCTTTTTTCTTCCTGCATTTGCCGATTGGTGACAAATCCTCCTTTGAAATTATTTTTCCGGAAACGCTGAAGGTTTCATTGGAATTTTTTGCGATTGTCCCCCCAAGGGCATTGCAGTAATCCGCACTTGCATTTACCTTCAAGGTTTTTCCAGAAATCTTCGCATTTAAGGCAGGGCCGTCAAAAGTTCCCTTGCTGTATCGCACAAACCTCTGGTGCACCCATTCCTCAACCCTGTCGGAAAAAATCTGCTTCAGGAAGTGCATTTTATTCCACATGCACCCGGGTCAAATCAATGTCGCCCCCTAAGAGGTTCAGGAACGCCTCGGTTGCGCGCTCGATGTCCTTCGCCTGCGTTATGTTCCTCCCGACAATCAGAATGTCAGCACCCTGCTTCAACGCTTCAGATGCGGTGTCAGGTTCAACGCCGCCCGCAACAGCCACGAGAATCTTCTTCTCCTTAAATGCGTCCTTTATCTTTCGTATGTACTCCCAGCGCGGCTTTTCGGTTTTTTCAGCATCTATTGCGCGGTGCAGTATCACGACTTCCGGCAGTTCCTTGAGCGATTTCAAAAGTTTCACCGGGTCGTGAACGTTCATCGTGTCAACAATCGCGTAAATCCCGAATCTGTGCGATTCATAAATGAACTTGTCTATGACATCAACGGATGCCTGTCCCGAAACAACAACAGCGTCTGCAGTTTCGTCAAAAGCGAGGTCAACCTCAACCTGACCGACATCCATGGTCTTAAGGTCCGCGATTATGAAAGCCGAAGGTGCAAGCTTCCTCAAAGAGCTGACTGCCTTCACGCCCTCCGCCTTTATGAGCGGCGTTCCGACTTCCAGGATTAAACGGTCGCTTTCCGGAAGTTGTTCGACCACTTTTTTTATGCGCTCGAGGTTCGGGATGTCAAGCGCAATCTGCAGGTAGGGCGGTCTCCACAGCCTTGGAACCTTGAACCCCATTATCGGATGCGTCGCCCTGTCCTTGTCGTACATTATCTTGTCCCAGTTCGGGTAATCCGTCAGCGCCCGTTTCAATGCGAGCTTTGTCGCGCCGTAGTTGTACTGGTAAATCTTCCTGAAATCCTTTGCGTTCGGGTGGATAAAAACGCTGCATATTACCACCCACTCGTCTATCTTGGCTTTCGGTATTATCCCCTCCTCGACGGAATCCGCAACCGCCTTTGCGACCGCAGCCTGTGCAGGTCCGAATATTTTCCCCGCATCCTCAAGATTTTCAACAGTAACCTTCGGTATTATCAGCGTGTAGGGTTTCGGCGGAAGGTTCGGACGGATGACTGCCAGCAACGGTGTGTGGCCCTTGGAAAGATGCGTCAAACCGTTTGCAAAGGCCTGGCCTACCTGCCCCTCCTTTTCGCCTATCATGAGGTCTATGTGTGCTATCTCGTCGCCTTTTCCGACCAGAGCTTCGCCAATCTTGTACATTTTTCCCACCTATTTTTTGTTTAAAAAATCGTTCCCTTTTCTCAGGGCCTCTATGCCCGGAAGCTTATAGCCCGCAATCAGGTCGATGCAGGCGCCACCGCCGCTGCTTATGTGGTCTATCTTATCCCCCGCATCAAGCTCATTTGCGGCCGCAACCGTGTGCCCGCCGCCGATCACTGAAAACCCCTTGGAGTCCGCAATCGCCTTTATTATCTCCGCGGTTCCGTATGCAAAGTCCTTCTCCTCAAAAACGCCTAAGGCACCGTTCGCGAATATCGTTCCAGACTTTGCTATTATACCCTTGTATTTTTTCACCGTTTCCTTACCTATGTCGAATATTGGGAATTTTGCAGGCAGCTCACCGACGGGAATCTCGACACGTTTTCCGTGCTCGTTCAATGCAACATCAACAGGCATCAGAATCTTATTCTCGTGTTCCCTCAGGAGCTCCCTTGCGATGTCTATTTGCTCCGTCATTTTTTTGCCGCGTATGACCTCAATGCTTGGCTCGCCGATTCTGTAACCCTTTGCTGCGAGTAAGATGTTCCCGACCAAACCCCCGGTAATAATGTAATCCGCATTATTTTCGAGCGCGCGTTTTGCCACGTTTATCGAATCATCGGCCTTCGTGCCGCCAAGAACGAATGTAACGGGTTTCTTCGGCTCTTTCAGGACACCAAGGATAGTTTTTACCTCCTTCTCCATCGTCCGGCCGGCGATGGACGGCAATACCTCATTGAAACCGACAACGGACGGCTGTGAACGGTGCGCCACAGCAAAGGCATCGTTCACAAAGACATCGAAAAGCGGGTAAAGCCTCTTCACAAGGAACGTGGTTGCCTGTGCATCCGCCGGCCGCTCCAACACCTCTTCCGAGTAAATTCTCGTGTTCTCCAGCATTATCACGTCTCCGGGTTTCATGGCCTTTATCTCCTTTTGTGCAAAGGTGCTGAACATCGCATCCACATACTTGACTTCGTGGTTTATAATTTCCGAAAGTTTCTTCGAGTGTTTTTCAAGAAGCGTGAAGTCCGCCTCACCCGGTCTTCCCTGGTGTGCAAGAACCACGATTTTTGCTTTTTTCTTTATGAGTTCTCCAAGCGTCTCCTTATGCGACTGAAACCTACGGTCATCAAGAAACTCGCCGGTGTGAGGGTCAATAGGCGTGTTCAAATCCAGGCGCAGCAAAACTCGTTTTCCCTTGAAATCAAAGTCATCCATAGTCAAGATATCCTGATACACTCCAACCACCATAGAATTTTAATACCAATTACGTATCAATTACGAACACTAATAAATAAAAGCTTGAATTTCACGTAATGTAAAATAAACTTGCAAAGCAAGTTTAGACCCGCATGGTAGACCATGCGATAAAATGCTAAACCTCGAAAAAAAATTCTCGTCCAAGAAGGGGCAGCTGAGGGTTGCAGATTTCCTTTTGAGGAACGGCATAAGGATCTCCAGAGACGGAAGACTTCTCGTGAACGAGGTTGAGCTCTCCCACGTGAGTATCGCAAAGATAGCGGGGGTTGACAGACGCATAATAAAATCTACGATAAATTCAATTCTGAAGGACAAAAAACTGACCGCGGTCTTTACAAAACTCTCCTCAACGCCCCTGCTGAGGGACGTGGCTCCTGAACTCGGTTTTGGTGCCATAGAAATAATACCGACGGATGCTGCTTCCAAAGGAATTGTTGCCTCAATAACGGGCATAATAACGGACAGCGGAATTTCCATCCGGCAGGTGCTGGCTGAAGACCCGATGTTCAGGAACGCCCAGCTGACGATAGTTACAGAAAAACCAATTCCCCGGGAACTTATAGACAAAATGCTTCAGGTAAAGGGCGTGAAGAAGGTTATCATCATCAGCTAGACAAAAAAATCAGGTTCATCAGACCGCCAACGGTTAATGTCACCACGACCATCAACGCGGTTGCCTTCATCATGTCTCTCCAACCCAACTCTCTTAATAACACAGCGAATGTTGCGACGCACGGGAAATATATTGCAAGTATCGTGCACGCTACCGTCAGCTGCATCGCGCTAAGCCCCAAGGGCGCCAGCATTCCAACCGCCACGTCCTTTCTCAAGAAACCGACGATCAGTGCAAGTATCGCCTCGTTCGGAAGTCCAAACCATCTCGAAAGGAAGGGTCCAAAGATTCTGCCGAAAAACCCGACAACCCCAAACACGTAGAGCAGGTTCACGAACAACACGCCGGCAAGGACATAAGGTACCGCCTCTAAAAAGAAGTGCCTCACCCTCATCCAGGTCTTCTTCAAGAGTATATGCATGTTCGGAACGCGGTAGGGAGGGATTTCCAACAGTATCTCGGGGCTTTCACCCTTTATCATTTTATTCAACAACAGACCAACGACAATGTAAAGCAAAATCAGGGTCGAGTAAACTATCAGGATGTACCTCAAACCGAATTTCAGCAACAAGCCAACTATCACGGCATTCTGCGCAAGACACGGAATGCATATTGAGAGCAGGGTTGCTGCGATAAACCTCTGCTTTCGGGTTTCCATTATCCGTGTCGCAAGTGCCCCTGGAACGTTACATCCCAAACCAAGTATTGCGGGAACTATGGCAGAACCGTGCAGCCCTATGCGATGCATCATCGTGTCTAGCAAGGTTGCAAGTCTTGGCAGGTATCCGACATCCTCCAAAAGGCTCAACATGAAATAAAAAAGTATCACAAACGGCAACACCATGTCTATCGGAACGTAAACTCCGGTCGTGAGTACGCCAAGCGACTCTATAAAGTTTTCACTCTCGCCCAACAATATATGGTGAATAACTCCAGATGGAAAAACACCCTCAACAAAACCCCTGACCCATGGGCCATAGTAGTCATAAAACAATGGGTCCAGCACGTTCCCTATCGTCCAATTCCCGATGTTGATTATTATGGTAAACGTCACGAACAGAACGAGCAGCGCTATGGGTATTCCGGTCAGGGGTTTTATGGTCGCATCTATGACGCGTTCGGATAAAGTGTGTTTTTTGTCTTTAATGACCTGAACTTCACTCACTATCGAACCTATCTTGCTCCAGCGTTTTTTCTCGCTGCGGGATTTGGCCGTGGTAGTAGCTACCTGGGGCATCCTCTCAACCAACTCTTTTATCCCCTCCCCCGTAACAGCCACTGTCGGAACAACAGGGACGCCAAGCAGTTTCTCCAGTTTTTCGACGTTTATGTCAATACCTTGATGCTTGGTGTCGTCCCACATGTTGAGTGCGACTATCACGCGTTTTTTTCTTTCCAGAATTTCAAGCGTGAGGTAAAGATTCCTCTCGAGATTCGTTGCGTCAACCACGTTTATTATAACGTCCTCGCTATCGAGCATCTCAACTGCTATCTCCTCAGCCCTGCTTCTCGGTTCGAGGGAATAAGTTCCTGGAACGTCTATCAGCTCTACAATTCTATCTCGATAGTGCATCTTCCCGCTACAGTATAAAACAGTGGTTCCGGGATAATTTGAACAAATCACATTGGCACCGGTAAGCCTGTTAAACAGTGCGCTCTTCCCGACATTGGGATTCCCCATCAGTAAGAATCTCATTTCGGAACCTCGACTATAATCCTTGAGGACATTCCCCTGCCAATGGTTATCGTCGTTTTTCCTGTTCTAACCACAACGGGCCCGCCCATCGGCTCCTTTGCAATTATCTCCACTTCTTTACCCTCCCTGATGCCGATGCTCCTCAGGTTCAATTGAAAACCACGACCGCCCTCAAATCTTTTTATTTTCCCGACGTAGCCCTTTTCCATATTCGACAATCTGAATTCGTTTTTCTTCAAATCAGATTTTGTTTGGGGTATCGGTTTTTCATCGTCTGGACACCTCGACGGATAATCCATCACGCGGTCAAGTGCGTCTGTAGCATCTTCGGAGAGCGCATGCTCAAGCCTGCACGCCTCCTTGTGTACCCTGCTTTTCCTTACCCCGAGAACATCGTGAAGAAATCGCTCAAGCAGACGATGCTTGCGTTTTATTTTTGTTGCCGCGATTTTGCCCTTTTGCGTAAGCACTGCACCGCGATACTGCTCGTACTTTATGTAACCTTTCCTCGCCAGTTTGTTCAGCATTTCCGTCACACTTGACGATTTTATGCCGAGCTGCTTTGCAATCTCACCGGTTTTAGCCGAACCGCCGTTTTCCGTCAGCTTGTATATCGCGCCTAGGTATTCCTCGTTCGATTTTTTTGCCATTCTTATTAATTCTACCGTAGGTTATAAATATTTAGGTAAACCTAAAAATTGATGCGTCATAAATCGCAAAAAAATCCAAGAAAAATCAAAAGTTTTTTAATCCATTCTCTTATGCTTTAATCCCTCGATTTCTGGTGGTATAATGGATGTAAAAAATTCTGATGAACCGATTCGAAAGGAAAATCTAAAGAGGAGGGATATCTACGGCATTCTCGGGGGATTGCACCGCCTGAAGTCTAAGAATGATCCTGAAATTGATACTGCCGAAGAAGTTACTCTCAAAAAACCCATTAAAACCAAATGGAAAAACCCTACAAGGCTGGAGCGCGCGGGCAAGGAACAGACGGTTTTCAACATACTCCAGAAACTTCACCAGATAAACGTGCTTAAACTGAGAACCGAGGCAGGCAACCAGAACATAGGTGAGAACGAACTTGACGAGATTGTCGAAGAGCTGAAGGCGAAGGGCCACATCTTCGAACCCGAACCGGGTGTTTACGAGTTTGTCGATATCTAAGCATCCGTGAGCTTTGCTGTTCTTTATTTTGATATGTTAATGTCCATTTTTATACATTATTGCATTTTTATATGCATTTTACCTATTACTCTGCTACAGCAAATGATCGACGTAACCCCGGTTTACATAGAACTGAACGGTTACACACCAGAGCAGGTGTACGAATCGCTCAGAGGAAAGGACACGTACCTCCTGGAATCGTGCGAGGGCGGAGAAAAAATCGCCCGCTTCTCGTTTATCGGTTTCAACCCTGTAGCCAAATTGGTCATGAAAAACGGAAACATCGACCTTAGGATTTATGATAATAATCTAAAACTAAAAGTATCTGGTAGTGAACCTCTCGCGGTGCTAAGGTCCATAATGCAGCAGTTCATGTTGAATACTCCCTCATTGGCGAGATTTTTCGGGGGCGTTGTCGGCTATTTTTCATACGACCTCGTGAGATATTTCACGGAGTTGGATGGTAAAATCAGGGACGATCTAAATGAGCCGGACTGCGAGTTCGTCATGACAAAAAACAACATAATCTTCGACCACAAACTCGGGAAGAATTACCTTCTGTCAAACGAGTTTTTGCCGCCTGCAGATGTTGATGCAAGAGAAGTGATAAAAAAACTCAAGGAGATCTCAAATTCCATTGAAAATAAAAAAGAGCAAGAAATTGATTTTTCGGGCAATGGGTTTTCATCAAACACGACCAAGCACGAATTTGAGGAAAGCGTTAAAACAGCGAAGGATTACATTTACGCAGGCGACATTTTTCAGGTCGTTTTGTCGCAGAGGTTCGATATGGAATTCAATGCGGATAAATTTCTTGTCTACAAAAAACTCAAGGAAATCAACCCTTCACCGTACATGTACTACTTGGATTTCGGTGACAGAAAGGTCGTTGGTTCAAGTCCCGAGATGCTTGTGCGCGTGGACCGCGGTGTTGTCACAACCTATCCAATCGCAGGCACGCGCCCGCGTGGAAAAACGCCGGCAGAGGACAAAAAACTCGAGCAGGAAATGTTAAGCGACGAGAAGGAGCGCGCCGAGCATGTGATGCTCGTTGACCTTGGAAGAAACGATGTCGGCAGGGTTGCAGAATTCGGTTCCGTAAAAGTGAACAAGTTCATGACAGCTGAGAAGTATTCTCATGTCCAACACATCATCTCCGAAGTCACAGGAAAACTTAAAAACGACCTTGACGAGTTTGATGCATTGAAAAGCATATTCCCTGCAGGAACGGTTTCCGGAGCGCCAAAGGTCAGGGCGATGGAAATTATTGAAGAACTGGAACCCACAAAAAGGGGGATCTACGCTGGTGCTGTCGGTTATTTCTCATTCAACAGGGTTATGGATACTGCAATTGCTATACGAACAATAGTATTCGAAAAAAACAAAGCATATGTTCAGGTGGGTGCAGGCATAGTTGCGGATTCCAACCCCGAAAGCGAGTACCTTGAGACGATGAACAAGGGCAGGGCCATGATGGGGGCGCTTGGGGTGCAAAAATGAAAATGCATTGCTTGGGGGTTGTAAACCCCCAAAGAATTCGTTGTGGGTGTATGAGGTCTATAGCCTCATTGGGGGTGCAAAAATGACAACTTTAGTAATCGACAACATAGATTCATTCGTTTACAACCTGGTGCAGTATGTCGGAATCCTGGGTGAAGAGCCAATCGTTTTCCAGAACACAGTAGATATCAAAACCATAGGGAAATGCATAAAAGAAAAAAATATATCACACATAATAATTTCACCAGGCCCAAAGCGTCCCGAGAATGCGGGCGTTTCGAACGAAGTAATAAAGAAATTCGGAGGCAAAATCCCGATTCTCGGCGTGTGCCTTGGACACCAGTGTGTGGGATATGTGTTTGGTGGCAGAATAAGAAACGCGAGCATGCTAAGGCACGGAAAAACAAGTTTGATTTTGCATAATAACAATCCGCTTTTCAAAAAAATGAAAAATCCGTTCGAGGCGACACGCTACCATTCTCTCGTGGTTGATTCTGAGAACACGCCGGACTGTTTGGAAACACTCGCAGAGAGCATTGACGACCACGAAATCATGGCGCTGAAACATAAAGAGTTCCCGATTTACGGCGTGCAGTTCCATCCAGAATCGATCCTCACAAAAAACGGAATCCAGATAATAAAAAATTTTTTGGAAATTGAAAAATGAAAGAATATCTACAAAAGCTGATTGACGGAAAAAACTTAACCACCGAAGAAGCGGAATCCGCGATGAAGTTTATAATGTCTGGCAGTGCAAGCGAGGCGCAGATTGCGGGTTTTCTGGTTGCCCTGAAAATAAAGGGCGAAACCCCCGAAGAGATTGCAGCGTTTGCAAAGGTGATGCGGGAATTCTCAACAAAAATCAAACCAAAGGTTGATGGTGTCCTCGTCGATATGTGCGGCACAGGCGGCGATGCGTCGGGAACGTTCAACATCTCGACAACAGCGATGTTTGTCGTGGCGACACAGGTACCAGTCGCAAAGCACGGCAACCGTTCTATAACGTCTGGATGCGGAAGTGCGGATGTTCTTGAGTCTTTAGGAGCAAATATCAACCTACCGCCCGAAAAAATCCAGGAAAGTATAGAAAAAGTTGGCATAGGTTTCATGTTTGCCCCCGCGCACCATTCCGCAATGAAACACGTGATGCCGACAAGGAAGGCACTTGGCGTAAGAACCGTTTTCAACATTCTCGGGCCGCTTACAAATCCTGCGGGTGCGAACGCGCAGGTGGTCGGCGTTTATGACGGGAATCTCACGGAAAAAATCGCGAGCGTTCTCGGGTTGCTCGGATGCAGGCATGCGATGGTTGTTCACGGATTTCCGCAACTTGACGAAATCTCAACCCCCGGCGAGACGAAAATCTCGGAACTGAAAAACGGAAAGATCGAAACCTACAGAATAAAACCCGAGGATTTCGGTTTTAAGAAAGCGGCCGTTGAAGACCTGCGCGGCGGAACGCCGGCGGAAAACGCAGAAATAACGAAAAACGTCCTGAGTGGAAAGGATAAAGGACCAAAGCGCGACGTTGTTCTGCTGAACGCCGCAGCCGGTCTGGTGGTCGGCGGAAAGGCCAAGGATTTAAAGGAAGGACTTGAAATATCAAAGAACGCGATTGATAGCGGTGCCGCATACAAAAAACTCGAGGAATTCGTGGGGTTTTGCAAATGAGCTTTCTTGACAACGTTATTAAGGAAAAATTCAAGGAAATTGAAATGCTGGAAGAGAGAAGAAGCCTGATAGACGGCATTCAAAAAACAATCGCCAAAGGCAAAATACCAGTAATTGCCGAATTCAAGAGGAAAAGCCCGTCTTCTGGGAGATTTGTGGAACTGAATATCTTGGAAGCAACAAGGCAAATGGAAAATGGTGGGGCGTGTGCAATTTCTGTTCTTACGGACAAGAACAACTTCGATGGTTCGCTAGAGGACCTGAAAAAAGTAAAGAGAAATGTGAAAATTCCTGTCTTCAGAAAGGATTTCATTGTCAGTGAGTTCCAGCTGTATGAATCGTTTGCTTATGGTGCAGATGCTATTCTACTCATAGCAAAAATCCTAAACGGGAGAACAAAACATTTTACAGAACTTGCGAAAAAACTTGGCTTGGAAGTCCTGATCGAAGTTCATGATGAGCATGATCTAAAAGCCGCTCTCGAATCCGGTGCAGAATTAATAGGAATAAACAACCGCGACCTGAAAACTTTGAAGGTCGATTTAAACACCACAGAAAAACTTGCAAAAAAAATTCCAAAGGACAAAATTATCGTAACTGAAAGCGGTATAAAAAACAAACAGGACGTGAAGAAAATGATCGATGCCGGAGCGCACGCCGCACTGATAGGAACAAGCCTGATGGAAGCAGAGAGCATCGAGGACAAAGTTCGAGGGTTGACAGAAAAATGAAGGTAAAAATATGTGGCATAACAAGAACGGAAGATGCAGAGTTTGCAGTAAATGCAGGTGCGGATGCAATAGGTATCGTAAACGTTCCGGAATCGAAAAGATTCGTTGATTTAGAAAAAGCAAAAAAAATATTCAGTCATGTTCCCACGTCCTTACTAAAATTCGTAGTTTCAACACCAAAAAATCTCGAGGACGCAATCAAAATACAAAAAACAGGAGCAACCGTGTTGCAGGTTCATAACGATGTTACACCCAAATTATTAAAAAAAATAAAAGAGAAAACCAAACTACGCGTAGTGAAGCAAATCGCAGTCGATGAAAAATGTTTTGAAAAAATAAAGAAATACGAGAATCTTGTCGACATGTTTCTGTTGGACACCAGGGTTCAAGGAGAATTCGGTGGTACAGGAAAAACCCATGATTGGTCAATAAGTTCAGAAACGGTGAAGAAAACAAAAAAACCCGTGATTCTTGCCGGTGGCTTAAATCTGGAAAACGTCGCAGATGCGATAAAAAAAGTAAAACCATACATGGTGGATGTCGCGTCCGGCGTTGAGAAAACTCCGGGAATAAAGGACAAGGAAAAAGTAGCGAGGTTCATAAAAAATGCAAAATCTGCCTGACAGATACGGAAAGTTCGGAATTTATGGGGGAAAGTTCGCACCCGAAGTCTTAATACCCGCGCTCGAGGAACTTGAGAAGAATTTTGACAAATTCACGAAAGATAAAAAATTTCATGACGAGCTGGATTACTATCTACGGGAGTTTGCGGGTCGTCCGACCCCCTTGTACTATGCGAAAAATCTCACAGAAAAAATCGGCGGCGCAAAGATTTATCTGAAACGTGAGGACCTCGTGCACGGCGGTGCCCACAAGCTGAATAACACTCTCGGTCAGGCGCTTCTTGCGAAAAAAATGGGCAAAACCCGGCTGATTGCTGAAACAGGAGCCGGACAGCACGGAGTCGCGACCGCAATTGCGGCTTCCGTGTTTGGCTTGAAATGCGAGGTTTACATGGGTGCTGAAGATGTTGAAAGACAGAAGCTGAATGTGTTCAGAATGGAGCTCATGAACACGCACGTAATTCCCGTAAAAAGTGGCTCGCAAACCCTGAAGGACGCTATTAACGAAGCCATGCGCGACTGGTTATCAAACGTCAAAACAACGCATTACCTCATCGGAAGCGTTGTGGGTCCGCATCCTTACCCAATGATTGTGCGTGAATTCCAGCGCGTGATCGGAAAAGAAATAAAAAAACAAATGCTCGAGAAAGAGGGAAAACTTCCCGACGCAATAGTTGCATGCGTCGGTGGCGGGAGCAACGCAATCGGTTCCTTCTATGATCTTATTGATACCAAAACAAAACTCATAGGCGTAGAGGCAGGCGGAAAAGGAATAAAGACGGGGCAGCACGGCGCAACGCTCTGTGCCGGAACGAATGGCGTTCTTCACGGAAGCTATTCAAAACTCTTGCAAGACAAGTACGGTCAGATCAAACAATCTTATAGTATCTCGGCGGGGTTGGATTACCCTGGCGTTGGTCCGGAACTCAGCCATTTGGTCGGGAGTGGCAGGGTGCATGTAACGTCCGCAACGGACGACGAAGCGCTAAAGGGAATGAAAATCCTGTGCGAAACCGAGGGGATTCTGCCGGCACTCGAATCCGCACATGCGGTTTATCACGCAATAAACGTTGCCAAAAAAATGGGCAAAAAGCAGACATTGGTAATAACAGTTTCTGGCAGAGGAGATAAGGACGTTCATGTTATCGCGGATGCTTTAGGTGTAAAACTATGAACCGAATAGACAAAAAATTCAGGGAACTGGAAAAGAAGAATCAAGGTGCACTCATAGCTTTCGTTACTGCAGGCGATCCTTCCATCAGGGACACCCCCAAAGTAGTTGACGCGCTCATAAAAGGCGGCGTTGATTTGCTTGAGTTGGGACTTCCGTTTTCAGACCCCATCGCAGACGGCCCGACAATCCAGAAGGCAAGCCAGCGCTCCCTTGAAAACGGGATGAACACCGACAAATACTTCTCGCTTGTGAAAAAACTGGATGAAAAATCCGGAATTCCTAAAATCTGCATGACCTACTACAATCTGGTTCTTCAAAGAGGGTTGGAAAAATTCGCAAGGGATTGTGCTGACACAGGTATTGACGGTTTAATCGTCTCAGATTTACCGCCAGAAGAATCAGAGAATTTGCACGAGGCATGCAGAAAAAATAATATTCATCTAATCTTCCTGGTCGCTCCAACCACAACATCCGACAGACTAAAAAAAATATCAAAAAAGTCCCGTGGCTTCATTTACGTTGTCTCGTTGCTCGGCGTGACAGGAGCAAGAGAAAAATTATCGAGCAGCATAAAACCCTTGCTGAAAAAAATAAAAAGAACATCAAAAAAAGTTCCACTTGCAGTCGGTTTCGGGATTTCCAAACCGGAGCACGTGCGCGAAGTTCTGGGCGCCGGTGCGGACGGCGTCATTGTAGGAAGCGCATTCGTAAAAATCATCGAGAAGAATCTGAACAACCGGAAAAAAACAACCCCAGAGCTGGAAAAATTTGCAAGAGCGCTGAAAAGTGCACTTGTGAGCTAAATTTTTATCTGCCGATACCGTAGAGTTAATGATGGCTGTAACGAAAAAGGTTTTACACCGCCTGCCTGCTCTGAGGGAGAAACTTCCAGAGAACGAGACAAGAACAGTTGACCTTCGGGAGGTCTACGGATTTCTGGTTGCAGGTATCACCAACGGTTGCCGAGTTGTTGAAGGCAACGCCACAAGAACCGCAAACCTTGAAACACTAATGCTCGAGGATGCAAAAAGCCCGAGCACCGAAGCGACATACTGGATAAGAAAGAATGAGGATGGTTATTATCTCGAGAGAATCCAGATACGCGATGAGATTTCTGAGGCGTTTGATGCGTTAGTCAGAAATCGTGACACGTCAGGCGTTCCCCAACTCATAGGAGACGTCGAAGAGATGATTGCAGACAAACAAGCCAGTGCCATGGAGACCAGTTCGATGTACGATTATCTCAGATACCGGCTTGTGGAGTGGAGAAATCATGGTATTGGTGACACATTACCCGAAGACCTTGACGATTTCCGCATTATATTCACCACATACGTTCTGCAAAATAGAGCAGGCGGAGAAGTTGAGCTTCCACCGGATTATCAGGGAATGTTGCATTTCCATATGAATCAAACCCCCGTTGGTCCAAGCCCGACCGATATACAGTCCTCCATGGGCGACCTACCCATCTTCATCCTCGAATATGCGCACGATACAAACACCATGCATTTGTTTCTTGTGGTTAATGGTAACATGTATCCAACCCATGAAGAAGACGCCAGCGAAAATCTGAGACGTGAGTCTGGACAGTTTTTTGAGCTACCTTCTGTAGGACTCTGTGGAATTCAGGGCGATGAAATAACACTCGGAATTCACGAACCACGGACACTAAGCAGCATCAAGCTATACGACCCTGCCAAAAGAGGGGTTACGTCATATCTCACCCCAGGCGTTACGGATGTGGAGTTTTCCCTCAACCTTTCAGAAGTAGCGGGCATGGAACTCCTGATGGTGGCAAGCAACGGCATTGTTACTTCCTGGAAAATACCTACAAAAGAAAGCTTTTTAGAATCTATCCAGGGGCAGAATGGCGATTGAATTTTTAATTCACCTTCCGTAATACCTTTCTATGCCAACAATATCCGAAAAAATCCTTTCCAAAAAATCCGGCAAAAAAGCCGGGGCAGGCGAAATTGTTGAAGCAGGCGTTGATTACGTCATGGTGAATGACGTTACCGGCCTCCCTGCGTTCGAGGTTTTTGAAAAATTCGGCACAAAACCAATAAGGGAAAAAGTCGTTTTAATTCCAGACCATTACGTCCCCAATAAAGACAAACCATCCGCAGAACAGGCAAGGGCGATGCTCAATTTTGCAAAAAAATACAAAATCGAGAACTACTTTGAAGTTGGCAGGGGTGGTGTCTGTCACCAACTCATGATCGAGCAGGGCTTTGTTGCTCCAGGAAGATTGATTGTCGGTGCGGATTCGCATACGTGTTCATACGGTGCGTTGGGGGCGTTCGCAACAGGAATCGGCTCGACAGAAGCCGCAGCAGTAATGGCGACAGGAAAACTATGGTTCAAGGTTCCTGAAACCCAGAAGTTCGTTGTTGAGGGAAAATTAAACAAGTATGTAATGGGCAAGGACATAATCCTGCACATCATCGGTGATATTGGCGTTGACGGCGCGCTTTACAATGCAATGGAATTTTATGGTTCAACAATAACGGAACTTTCAATAGATTCCCGCATCACAATCTCTAACATGACAATCGAAGCCGGCGGAAAGGCCGGAATAATACCTGCGGACAAAAAAGTTTTTGATTATCTGAAAAACCGGGTGAGGGGAAAATACAAACCCGTTTATGCGGATAAGGATGCGCATTACGTTGAAACCTTTGAATATGAAGCAGAAAAAATCCCATGCACGGTCGCAGAACCTTTTTTGCCCGAAAACACAAAACCCGCATCCGAGCTGAACGTAAAAATCGACCAGGCATATCTGGGTTCATGCACCAACGGCAGAATCGAAGATTTGCGAATTGCTGCAAAAATCCTGAAAGGGAAAAAAGTAAATCTAAATGTCCGAATGATAGTTGTGCCTGCAACAAAAGAAGTTTTCGAACAGGCATTGAAGGAGGGTTTAATCACGATTTTCATGGAGGCAAACGCATACGTTTCAGGACCGACATGCGGCGCCTGTCTTGGCGGCCATATGGGCGTTCTTGCTGAAGGCGAAGTGTGCATTTCCTCAACCAACAGGAACTTCATCGGAAGAATGGGCCACAAGGACTCAAGGGTTTATTTGGCAAATCCAGCCGTCGTTGCAGCATCCGCAATAAAAGGAAAAATTACTGACCCGAACGATTTATAGTCTCTTCAATCTAATAGGCCTGATACTAATCTGCCCATCTCTTCTCTCTATCTCGATGCCTAACTCAGCCAAGCCTATAGCAGATACGTTATCCCTGATTGCATCAATGGAGCCGAATCTTCTTACAAGTTCAGTTATAATAACCCTTGCCCTCGCTTCTTGTTCGGTTTCTTCCCTGAAAGTGACCCCCGCATCTTCGAGTTGCTCTCTTACGAAGTCTGGCAGATTTTTTGCGCCGCCGTATCGTGCGATCCTCTTCCTGGCGGATGCAATATCATCATTTTCAAACCCGTTCGGGTATTCAACAATTACCCGTCTCTCGCCGGGGAGTTTGATGGCCTTCAATTCCTGTATAAGGCCTCTTTCAGAACCCCTGCTTCTAAGTGCCTCCTCAAGTTCTTCTTCGGTTAATCTTACTCTTGCCCTACCTGCTCCTATACCGCGCACAACAACACCCGGCAGTTTTCCTTTTCTTAAAAGTCGATTAACCTGTGCCCAGCCGATACCCAGACGTTCACCTACATCCCTGCTCGAGTAACCTTCATCCAAACGCTCCTTTTCTTCAAGAAGAAATCTCGCAACACCCGCAGCCGATGTTACATCTGTGTAGTCCTTCCATTCGCCATAAATGGTATCAACAAGCAGGTTGTCGTTGCCTTTAATCTCTAACAAATCCTTACCCACACTCCTCATTCTTTTCCCAGGTTCTAAGAAAAGCTTCTTGAAGACATGATAATCCATCCTAACTCCCCTATTCCTCAGGAGTCTGTAAAGCGTTCTCAACGGAACAGCCAGCTTCAATTCCAAATTAATCCTGTTGACGGTTTCTTCGGAAATTTCCCAGCGTATGTTTCTACCTTCCTTGCCCCGTTTGGCTCCCCATTCACTTGCGGTTTCAGGATTAGCCAAATGTTTTATAACAAGGCTTTGACTGACGCTCCAAACTTTGCTGGCCTGTGTTGCTGTTCTGAATCTAGAAACATGCTGAACAGGTTCAAATGTAATGCCCAACTCACCCAAAAGTTCAAGGTCTTCGACGCGCTGTTGAAGACTCCCTCGTGCAGAATCAACCAAGCGCAGGACGGTGCCCAGTTTTGCATCTTCATCAACCTCACCTTTCCTGGGGACCACAAGTCTTGTCAGGTCGCGTATTCTGTTTTCAATGTCACTATCAGTCAGTTCTCCTAATTTTTTGACATCGGGTATTGCACCCCTGATAACCTTCAGGTTTATCTTGTCTTGGGCAGGAACTGTTTGAATGACAGTCACGTTTAAATAATACGGCACTAATACTAAATAGTGTGATAAAATGAAATCCGCATTGCTGATAATAGATATGCAGAATGATGTTCTGGAGCTTATGGTGCCAACAGGAAAAGACGTTGTTCCACCGATAAAAAAACTCCTTTCCGCGTTCAGGAATGCGAAAAAACCCGTAATCCACATGATGCGCGTCCACAGGGCAGACGGGGTTGATGTTGAAAAATTCCGCAGAAAAATATTCGCGGAAAAGCCGTTTCTTGTTTCAGGAACGCATGGCGCAGAAATTATTGATGAACTCTCCCCCATCACAGGGGAGTACATAATCGAAAAGCAAAGGTTCAGCGCATTCTTCCAGACTGAACTGCCGTTGCTGCTGAACAGCCTCGGGGTTGACACCCTTGTGATGGTCGGAGTCCAGACGCCGAACTGCATCCGGGGCACCGCGGTTGATGCAGTAGGTTACGATTACGACGTTATCGTCATCAGCGATGCCACAACAGCAAAAACACCCGAAGTCCATGAGGCAAACCTCTTTGACATGTCAAACATGGGCATCAAAATAATGAAGACGGATGAGTTCATGAAAGAAATAAAAAAATGAAATATCAAATCAAGGGAAAAGTCTGGAAATTCGGAGCAAATGTTGACACCGACCAGATAATACCCGCGGAATACCTGGTGATGGCAGACCCGAAAGAACTCGGAAAGCATGCATTCGAAAAGGTGAGGCCGGAATTTGTAAAAAATGTAAAAGAAGGAGACATCATAGTCGCAGATGAAAACTTCGGTTGCGGAAGTTCGCGCGAACACGCGCCCCGCGCCCTGATCGGCTGCGGAATTTCCTGCGTTGTTGCGAAATCATTTGCACGAATATTCTTCAGAAATTCGATAAACATCGGGCTGCCCGTGGTTGAATGTGACGTGAAGGTGGCTGAAGGCGATGAACTCGAGATAAATTTCAAGGACGGAACAGTAAAAAACCTCACAACAAAGAAACAATTCAAATTCAAGCCGTTGCCCGGTTTCCTGTTCAAACTTCTGGACGAAGGTCTTGTGAATTACGTGAGGAAACAGATATAACCGGTTTTTATACTGGTAATACATGTGTATAACTACCGTATAATTTTAGGTGATATCTATGGCTTTTGAGGTTATGGTGCGCAAATGGGGTAACTCATTTGGTGTTTTGTTTCCAAAGGCGTTTATTAGGGAGAAGGGCTTGCATGTAAACGAGAAGGTGTTTGTTGACGTTGTAAGAGAAGCAGATATGCGCAAGACGTTCAGAACGCTTAGGACCGAGGTTGGTGGGCAGGAATTCAAAAATCTAGTAAGGGAAGGATGGAAATAGAGTCCGTTTTCTTAGATACCTACGCAATATATGAAATTATACGGGGCAATCCATCCTACGAGAGATACACACATGGCATATCAGCAATAACAACTAGATTGAACCTTATGGAGCTGTATTACGGTCTTCTGCTAACCAAGGATAAGAAAACCGCAGATAGGTACTATGATGCTTTTTCTAGATATGTTGTTGAAGTGGATGATATTGCTGTTCGGATGGCGATGGATTTCAAATTTGCCAACAAAGACAAAAGGTTCTCTTATGTTGATTGCATAGGTTACATAATCGCAAGGCAGAGAAACATTAAATTTCTGACGGGCGACAGGGAATTTAAAAACATGCCCGGCGTTGAATATGTGAAATAATTTACATGGACGTTCTTGAACTCATAAAAACACGGAGAAGCATCCGCGAATTTCTTGGAAACCCCGTGGAGAAGGAAAAGCTCGAAAAAATTCTCGAAGCCGGGAGATGGGCACCTTCCGGGTTGAATAATCAACCATGGAAATTCAAGGTTGTAACTGAAAACGAAACAAAAAATAAACTTGCAGAATGCACGAAATACGGGCACATAATAAAAAACGCACCTGTTTCAATTGTGGTTTTTCTTAACAACAACGAAGGTTACGACAGAACAAAGGACGTTCAGGCAATCGGCGCGTGCATACAAAACATGCTGCTTGAAATTCATGCGCTTGGCCTGGGCGGCGTATGGCTTGGAGAAATTTTAAACCAGCGTGAAAAAGCAGAAAAAATTCTCGGAGTTCCGAAAAATCTGGAGTTGATGGCGGTGATTGCGTTAGGGTATCCAAAAAGTAAATCTGCTAATTCAAACAGAAAAAGTACAAAAGAATTATCGCTGTAATCACTTTTCCATTCCTCACTGCCTTAAATATTATCCTTCTTTGCATATACTTCAACATGCGCATTGGCGAACTTCCCATAGGTGATGAATTCAAGGAGCTTTTTGAATCGCAGGGAATCAGGGAACTTTATCCCCCGCAGGAATCCGCCGTGCATTCCGGTCTGTTTGAAGGAAAAAGCATAGTTTTGTGCACACCAACAGCATCCGGAAAAACCCTGACAGCAGAATTTGCCATGTGCAGCGCGCTGAAAAACAAAAAGAAAATCGTCTACATAGTTCCGCTCCGGGCTCTCGCGTATGAAAAATTCCTTGAGTTCAAAAAATACGAATCCCTCGGCTACAAAGTCCGGCTGGAGGTCGGCGACCTCGACTCGAGCAGGTTTCCGAAGAAAAAAAACTACGACATCATGGTCGCGACAGCCGAGAAGTGCGATTCAATCCTGAGGTCGAGGCCGAAGTGGTTCTCTGATGTCGGAATGCTCGTGCTGGACGAAATTCATCTCATAGCTTCGGACAGGGGTCCTGTTTACGAGGTTCTTGTTGCGAAATTCAAAAAAATGTTTCCTGAAATTCAGGTGCTCGGGTTGTCAGCGACAATCGGAAATGCGGACGAGCTTGCGGATTGGTTGAACGCAAAACTTGTTGATTTGGAATGGCGGCCTGTCGAGCTGAATGAAGAGGTTGAAATCGGAAAGGGAATCGAGGGCGTCATGGACACTGTCAGTAATTCGCTGAAGGACGGTGGCCAGGTCCTCGTTTTTGTGAACTCGCGAAGAAGCGCGGAATCTGTTGCCGAGAAGCTGGGCCAAGAACTGAAGTTTAAACCCGGCAATGAGGCAAAAAAAATCGCAGATGGAATCCTAAAAGCGTTAAGCAGTAAAACGAAGCAGTGCGAGCGTTTGGCAGGGTGCGTGAAAATGGGCGTTGCGTTCCACCATGCAGGGCTCGTGAACAAGCAGAGAATCGCTGTCGAGGATGCGTTTAAAGAAGGTCTGATAAAAGTCATAGTCGCAACCCCAACTCTCGCTGCGGGCGTGAACCTTCCCGCAAGGACTGTGGTGATACGCGATGTCAAGCGCTACGGCCTTGAGGGCATGCACTACATCCCTGTTCTGGAATACAAGCAGCAGGTCGGTCGTGCTGGTCGTCCAAAATACGACAAAATCGGTTATGCAATAACAATCGCGAAGTCGGAATCCGAGCAGGAGTACATTGAGGAAAGGTACATAAACGGCGTTGTGGAGGACATCACCTCGCGTCTGGGTGTTGAGCCCGTCTTGCGATTCCACGTCCTTGCTGCAATCGCCTCGGACTTCACCAAAACGGAAAAATCGCTGATGGATTTCTTCGAATCCACTTTTTTCGGTTTCCAGTACGGCTTAAAAGAAGATTTCAGGGAACTGATTGACAAAATTCTGAACCAGTTGATAAAGTGGAAATTCATCCACAGGGACGGGAAGTTCCTGAATCCGACGCCCGTGGGCTCAAGAATCGCGGAGCTGTACATCGACCCATACACTGCTTACAACATCATAAACTACATATCCAAGGCCGAGCACGAGGACCGTTTGAACGAACTCGGGCTGCTTGACGCGCTGTGCGTTGCTGTGGAGATGCCATCCTTGAGCGTCAAGGAAAACGAGGAAGAACTTTTAACCATGGACATGGAGCTCAATGCAAACAAGTTGCTGCACAAGATTCCAAAAGCAACCGAAGATATTTCATTCCAGTCCGCTCTCGACTACATGAACGACGATTACCTGGACTTGGACACAATCGAGAGATACAAGACAGCCAAGCTTTTCGAGGCATGGGTAAACGAATGGTCTGAACAAAAAATAATGGACGACTTTGGCGTTGCGCCTGGACAATTAAATGAGCGCGTGCGCATAATGGAGTGGCTTGCATATTCCGGAAAAGAGCTCGCGCGGATGCTCTGGCTCAGAAAGGCGGAGCGCGAACTCGAACGCCTTGAAACCCGCGTGAAATACGGCGTCAGAAAGGAGCTCCTGCCACTGGTCGCGATTCCGCACATCGGCCGCGTGAGGGCAAGGAAACTGTTCGCAAAAGGCATAAAAACCTCAGAGGACGTGAAGGCAGCGGGCGCTGAAAACCTGAGCAAAATGATAGGAAAGAAAACCGCAGAAAACGTGCTGGCTGCTTTAAGTTCTTGAACACCC
>CAZEGI010000014.1:9431-30579 GCA_964512105.1 uncultured archaeon | reverse complement strand
AATCTAACGCTTACGGATTTTTTGTGCTCTTTCAGGCCTTCCGCATCTGCAAGTTTTTCGATTGTTTCTCTTAATTTTTCCAGGCCTTTTTTGTCGATTTTCTGCACGCTCGAACTTTTTATGAAATCACGAACAGAAAGTTGCGATGCGAATTTTGCAGCACCGCTGGTCGGCAGCACGTGATTTCCGCCGCTGCAGTAATCGCCGGCTGCGACCGGTGCGTAAGAACCGATGAATATCGCGCCCGCGTTTTTTATTTTACCTTCGATTTTTTCTGGATTTTTTGTCAGGATTTCGAGATGTTCAGGGGCGTATTCGTTTGCGAATTTTACCGCATCGTTGAGATTTTTCACCAGAACGCATGCGATATTCTTTTTATTTTTGATTTTTATTTTTTTTGGAAGTTTAGGGGAATTGGTTACCAAAACGCATCGCGCATCCGGGTCATGTTCTGCCTGTGCCAGCAGATCTGCCCGGATGAATTTGGGATTTGCAGATTCATCAGCGATTATCAGAATTTCGGATGGACCCGCAGGCATGTCTACATCAACGACACCGTAAACGGAATTCTTTGCTGCCATCACGTACTTGTTTCCCGGACCGATGATCTTGCTGACTTTTTTTATTGTTTCTGTTCCGTAGGCCAATGATGCGATTGCCTGGGCACCGCCAACGCGGTAAATTTCATCAACGCCGCAGATTTCTGCCGCGACGAGAATTGCATCTGAAATCGGCGGTGGTGAGGCGATAACGACACGCCCAACGCCCGCCACTTTTGCTGGAACGCAGGTCATTAGAACCGTTGAGGGATAACTCGCCCTGCCACCGGGAATGTAACATCCTACGGAATCGATAGCGCTGATTTTTTCTCCGATGACGATACCGTCATCAATTTTTACGTTCCATTTCTTGTTTATTTTTTTGAATTGCTCTGAGTGGAATTTCTTTATGTTTTTGCATGCATGTTTTAACGCCTTGATGAGATTCTTGTCTGCCTTTTTGTATGCGTTTTTTATTTCCGCCTTTGAAACACGCAGATTTTTTTTGGTCAGATTAAAATTGTCGAATTTTTTTGTGTAATTGAACAATGCCGGGTTCCCGTTTTTGGAAACATTGTCCAATATTTCACCAACAACAGAGCTCACCTTTGAAGAATTAGGGGTTTTCCTTTCGATCAGATTTTTTGCCTTTGCAACTTCCCTAGGATACCTTATCACATCCACTTTTTACGTTTAATAATGGGTCGGAGTAAATAAAATTAACGCAGGATGAAAATCCCAGAAAAACCGCCCGAAATAGCCATGTCGCCGGCGGATTTGGCAGGAGGTATTGCACAAAATCCGCGTGGCAGCAGTTTGGATATCGGAGTTATTGATACGACTTCAAGAGTCGCAAAGTTGATAACCCGCCGTGGAATCGGGTTGGGGATTATTATCGCACTTACAGGTTTGGGCATCTGGGTATCGCCATTAATCAGCGCCATAGTTCTTCCCTATCTGCAGTCACTGTCCCTGGGTGCCCAGGTCGTGTTCGTTGGGATATGGGTCGCTGTATTTGCAGTTCTCGGCGGGGCGTTGGTAAGAATTATCGGCGGTTTCTTTACCCAGTAATCACAGATTTACGCCATGCTCTTCCTTGACGACATTCAGCGCCACCATGGTATATGTCCTTGAAACGTGCTTCATTCCAAGAATTTTTTTGACCAGGTCATTCAGCTCGGAACGATTTTTGAACTTCGCAACCACGATGGCATCGTAATCTCCAGTAATGTCATAAACCGCAGAGACATTTCTTTCCTTCGAAAGATTCTGCTCTAGTTCAGGTAGATGACCGCCCTCCACAACAACGCCGATTAACGCAACGAGGTCATAACCGAGCTTTGAATAATCGAGGTTAGGCAAAAAACCTTTTATAATCCCCAATTCCTTAAGCTTGCCGACCCGGTTGTAGATTGTGCCTTCCGCGACCTTCAACTTCTCGGCCATCTCGCGGTAACTCTGCCTCGCATCCCTCTGAAACTCGCGCAGTATCTTCAGGTCAAGGTCGTCAATTTTTGCCATGAATGTATATTTTAGGTTTGTTCATAAAAATAGAGATTTATATCAGGATTTTCATATTAGTTTATGGGTTAATGATGAAAATCGGTAAAAAAGAGGCCCTGCCTATAGGACTGATACTGCTCATGTTTGTGCTTGGTTTTTACTTTTACGACCAGCTCCCGGAAAAAATACCGACACACTGGAACGCCAGGGGCGAGATTGACGCATACGGTTCCAAAACGCTTCATCTGGTTTTGATACCACTCATTTCCGCGTTGTTGTACCTGTTTTTTCTGGTGATACCGGCGATAGAGGTCAAGGGTTTCAGGAAAAACATAAATAAGTTTTATGATAGATTCGGATTCGAGTTTAGAACTGTGATTGTTGCGTTCTTCGCCGGGCTTTATCTCATAACGATGCTTATCGCCCTGGGGTTCAACATAAAAATAAACTATTTCATAATTCCGGCCATATCAATAATTTTCTTTTATATTGGTTACATGATACAGTTCGCAAAGAGGAATTTCTTTATAGGCATAAGAACGCCATGGACTCTTAGCAGTGATGTCGTATGGAAAAAAACGCACAAACTCGGGGGGAAGTTGTTTATGGCTGCGGCAGTTTTTATGTTCGTGGCGGGTTTTCTTGTGGAGAATGTTCTTTGGGTCGTTCTGGTCCCGGTGTTAACGGTCGCCATAGTGCCTATGGTTTACTCGTACTGGATTTACTCGAAACCGAAGAAGAAGTGAAGTAACGCCCCGGAAGCGGCTTTGGCGGAAGAGGCCTTGCAAGCTTTTCGGAACCCAGTTCGTCGATTACCTTGAGCAGCAACTCCTTTGGTGAGTTTTTCATCAAACTCTTGACTGACAGGATGTAAACCTTCTTTATTTCGGATATGTGTCCGCGCTCTATCTGTAATGCGTGAAAGTAATTGTCCAGTTCGTCCAGACTCCTGAAGCCGTAAATCAGGATGTGTGTGACATCACCCTCCGGCAATCTGTAATAATCGATTATATGCGGTCCGCGGATTCTTTCTTCGATGTCCTCCTCGCGGAGTTTGTACTGTGGATTGAACTTGAAAAGCACTATCGCGAAAACCCTTATTCCCAGCTTCTCGTAATCCACGGTCGTTGAGTAACCTTTTACTATCCCGTCCTCCTCGAGCTTCTTCCTGATTTTGCCGACCGCCTGCGGGGTTATGTTGAGTTTTTTCGCTATGTCGACATCCGATACCCTTGCGTTTTCAATCAGGAATTTCAGAACCCGTTTGTCGTTTCTCGTGAGTTTCAATTTTTTCCAAAATTCGAAAGTTTCGCTTTACAATTCTTATTGTCGTTTCAGTTTAAAAATACAACCAACCGTATTTAAAGTGTAAGACGAATGACTTACTGCAAAAATAATTCGCTAGAAATGTTTTTTGTGGCTGGCAAACTGAACTTATGATAAACTGAATCTAAAAAACAATGGTGAAACAATGAATCTGAGAAGACCGAATTCCAATGAGGCGTTAGGAACAGTAAACCGCTCGAGAAGCGTAGCCCCGATGTCGGGCATATGCACGAGATGCATGGATGGATGTACAGGAAACTGTGATTTGTTCAAGGCGACGTTCAGGGGCAGGGAGCTGCTTTATCCGGGACCATTTGGTTCGATAACCGCTGGGGCAGATAAGGACTACCCAGTGGATTACTCGCATCTGAACATTCAGGGTTATGCGATGGGTGCAATCGGTCTACCTGGCGGCGTAAAACCAGGACCAGACACGGCAATATTTCCAAAAGTCGATACCGAAACCGAGTACGGATGGAGCAAGAAGGTGAAGATGAAGGTGCCTATATTTACCGGAGCCCTGGGGTCAACAGAAATCGCAAGAAGGAACTGGGAGCAATTTGCGATAGGTGCTGCAATTTCAGGGATAACAGTGGTTTGCGGTGAAAATGTCTGTGGTATGGACCCGGAACTTAAACTTGACAAGAACAAGAAAATTGTGTCATCACCTGATATGGACCGCAGGATTAATGTTTACAAACAGTTCCATGAGGAATATGGTGAAATGCTCGTGCAGATGAATGTTGAGGACACCCGCCTGGGTGTTGCGGAATACGTAAGCAGCAAGCACAACCTTGAAACCATCGAGTTGAAGTGGGGGCAGGGTGCCAAGTGCATCGGGGGTGAGGTAAAGGTGCATACGATCGAGAGGGCCCGTGAGTTGAAGAGAAGGGGTTATATCGTAACACCTGACCCGGAAGACCCCACTGTTCAGGCGGCATTCAAATCCGGCGCAATAAAGGAATTTGAAAGACACTCCAGGCTTGGATTCGTCACTAAAGAGGGTTTCTTGGAGGAAATCGACAGGCTGCGAGGTTTAGGTTTCAAGCGGATTACGCTAAAAACCGGGGCCTATTCGATGGTTGAACTTGCAATGGCACTGCGCTACGGAAGCGAAGCCAAAATCGACCTCCTTACAGTGGACGGTGCACCGGGTGGAACAGGAATGAGCCCGTGGTCAATGATGTCCGAGTGGGGCATTCCAAGTTTCTACCTGCACTCTCTGACATACCACTTCGCAGAACGTTTAAACAAAAAGAAAATGCGTGTTCCTGACCTGGCATTCGCGGGTGGTTTCTCATCTGAAGACGGTGTTTTCAAGGCGCTTGCGATGGGTTCGCCATATGTGAAAGCAGTCTGCATGGGCCGCGGACTCATGATTCCGGGCATGGTCGGAAAGAACATAGCGACATGGATAAAGGAAAACAAACTGCCAAAGACGGTTTCGGACTACGGCAAACGCCCGGAGGAGATTTTCGTATGCTACTCGGAACTCAAGGATCGCTATGGGAAGGATTTCAACAAGATTCCGCTCGGGGCTGTTGGTGTTTACACCGTGGTCCAGAAAATTAAGGTGGGGTTACAACAGCTGATGGCGGGTGCGAGGAAATTCATGGTTTCTGAGTTGAAGAGAAGCGACCTCATGGCCCTGACGGAGGAGGCTTCCAAGGTATCGGGCATACCGTATGTGATGGATGCCTACCTCGACAAGGCAGAAGCCATACTAGACGGCGAAAACATATTGAAGTTAGTCAGTAAGAGTAGATAATAGCAAAACACATTAATTTATGAAATATTAGAACTTTAATTGCAATTTGCTATAATCGCTAACTTTTTTCTTTTATTTTTATTTTCTTTGTTTTTTAAACGTCTGTTGCAATCATATAACAAGATGATAGGTGCAGCGGAATTATTGCTGGTACTGCTGATAATTTTGCTGTTATTCGGCAGCAAGAAACTTCCGGAACTGGCGAGAAGTCTTGGACTTGCAGTTGGTGAATTTAAGAAGGCCTCTGAAGAGCCTGAGAAAAAAACAAAACCTGCAGGTTAATTTTTCTTGTTCTTCTCGATAATCTTCGCAACCATTATCCCGACTTCGTAGAGCAGCACCATCGGTATCGAAACAATGGTCTGCATCACGACCGTCGGGTCAGGAGTTATTATTGCCCCGATTAGGAAACATAGAACAACCGCATGTTTTCGATACCTGGAAAGCGTTTTTGCTGAGACCATGCCGATGGATGACAGAACAGCAACGAGAAGTGGCCACTCGAATACCAAACCTACGGTTACTATGAGAAAAACGGTTGATGATATCAGATCATCAAGACCGAGCAGCGGCTGTGCTACCGGCGTCGCGAATCCGAGCAGGAACTGCATCGCCTGCGGGATGAACACAAGATACGAAAACACCGTACCGACCAGAAAAAGTGCAAATAAGGATGACACGCCAAACAGAAAAATTTTTCTTTCTTTTATGTATAAGGCAGGTTCTAAAAATTTGAATAATTCATAGAGCATGAGGGGCAGAGAAAAAACCGTACCGAGGAGCAGCGATAATTTTATCCTTACCATCACTGCTTCCATCGGCGTTTTGACAATCACGCTGCTTTTGTATTCGCCGAGGACGTTTTCCTTTATTTCTAGTATCATGTCATCGGTCAGAGGATAGGCAAGTACGGATAAGAGAGCAACTGCGAAGATTATAAGTATAACCCTCCTTCTCAATTCTTCAAGGTGTTCAAAAAAGTCTAGACGCCGCTCCATGGAATAGATTAGGATTCCGTATTTATACCGTTTATTTAAATGTTATAACGCCATGGCTGAAGTCCGCCTGCTCGACTTGGGTTTTGTTTCTGCACTGAGGTCGCAAACGCTCTACCATGCGGTTGCGGAGAGCGTGAGTAAAGGTTCACCTGACACGATAAACATCCTCAGCCCGGCAGAACCGTATGTGTGCATCGGGATGCACCAGGAACTCGAGAATGAGGTTGACCTGGAATATTGCAGAACGCATAACCTTCCGGTTTACAGGAGACAGGTCGGTGGCGGTGCTGTTTTCCTGGATAAAAATCAGATTTTCTACCAGGTGATGTTCCACAAGGACCATGCACCCGCAAACGTGAACGAGATCTATGAAAAATTTCTCAAGGCACCTATAGAAACCTACCGTGCTTTTGGGATTAATGCGGTTTACAGGCCGATAAACGACATACAGGTGGATAACAAAAAAATCGGCGGCACCGGGGCGGCAACCATCGGAAATTGCACTGTCGTGGTGGGGAGCATCATACTGGATTTCGATTACAAGGCCATGTCGAAGGTCCTGAAGGTTCCGGATGAAAAATTCAGGGATAAGGTTTACAAAACCATGGAAACTTACCTTACAACCATGAAGCGCGAGCTGGATGAGGTGCCACCGAGGGATGAGATAAAGAAAATGCTGATAAAAAAATTTGAAGAGTCGCTTGACATAGAACTGGTCGAGGGGAAACTCACTGACGAGGAGATGAAACTCGTTGAGGAGTTCGACAAAAAGTTCCAGTCGTACGAATGGTTACATAAGGTGTCGCGCGAAAAACACGGATTCAGGGACGTCAAAATATCCGAAGGCGTACGGGTTGTTGAAACAGCGCACAAGGTTGCGGGCGGCCTTATACGAACAGTGATATCGCTAGAAAACAACATAATACGGGACATAATGATATCCGGTGATTTCTTCATGTATCCCGACGCAATCGCAGAAATTGAGGACGCGGTAACGGGCATCGAAGTGAGACGCGAGGACTTGCTTCAGAACGTGTGGAGGATTTATGATGACAGAAAAATCCGGTCACCAGGAGTACTACCGGAAAACTTCGTTGAGGCGATAATGAAGGCCGTCGCTTAAAGCAAATCCTTTGTCAGTTTGTAGATGCTCTTCAGGTCGAAAACGTGGTTCTTGTCGATAAACATGCGTTTTATTATTTCAACATGGCATTTCATTTTCAGATTGCCGAGCGCGATTGCCCCAAAGACGATTTTTCCGTCAATCTTCCTTCCGTCGTCGTCCGGGTCTACGTTCTCGATTCCGTACGGCGGAACCGCGTTCACGTCTGCCATGACCCGTATGTTTTTATTTTTCATCCAAACGTCTCTCGGTAGAAGTTTTATGCCCTCCGAACCTGCGGAAACCACGATGTCCGCCTCCGATATCGCCTTTCCTGTTTTAGTTATGTCCAAAATTTCGACGGGTTTTGTCTTCACATCAAAACGCTTTCGTATCTCGTCGCAGACCTCCTGGGCTTTTTCAAGTTTTCTTGAGGTAACCGTGACGTTGCAGCCCTCTTTTGCGAGCAGGACGCCGATTCTTCTTCCGGTGGGGCCGGTGCCCGCAAGAACCGTCGCATTCAAACCGTCAATGTTGAAAAGCGCGCTGTTTATTTTTGCAACGCATGCGGATGCGGTGGTGTAGGCTCCGCTCGGGTCTGCTGCGATTGAAACTCGGAACGGTTTTGGCAGCTTTTCCAGAACATCAACGGATTTTTCAAGGAGCTCCTCGCATTTGCCAACGTCGCGACCGCCGATGAATACTGCGGTGTTCTTGAGCTCCTTCGGATGCCGCGTGAAAACCGCATTGTGGAGCATGTCTGTCATGTCCCCACTACTGATGCCGCAGTAGGGCACGACCACATCTGCGCCGGCGTCGTAACCTACGATTACGTCAAAAAAACTCGCGTATTTGTCTGGGCTCACGTAGGCGAGGATTTTTTTCATTTTATTAATTAATGCGTATTCTACTTAATACCTTATTTTACGCTATTAAAATGGAGCAAAGTAAAACTACGGGCTGCGCAAAGTTTTTGCTGAACGGTCCGTGCGGCGGTGTCAGGAACGGTTTGTGTGAGGTTTCTGATTCGCCGTGTGTGTGGGTTCAGATATTCAACAATTTCAAGGCGAAAAATCAACTGGACAAATTTCTTGAAATACGAACGCCGAAGGTAAAATGAGCAGACTATCCGAGGGGGTGGGGAAAAAATTCGTATTGACCGGGGAGATAGCACCGCCAAAGGGTCCAAACCCGGAGAAATTTCTACATGAGATAGAGGAGCTTAAACCCATATTAAAAAAACTGTCTGGAATTAATGTGGTTGACAACCCGGGCTCGATACTTTTGATGAGCTCGCTGGGTGGCTCGATAATGCTGAAACAGAGGGGCATTGAGCCCATATTCCAGCTTACGTGCAGGGACAGGAATGTGTTGGCGATACAGGCGGACCTACTCTCCGCTGCGGCATTCGGTATCGAGAATGTGCTCGCGTTAACCGGCGACCACCCCAGGTGTAAGAGTTCCGACCACCCGAACGCGAAGCCGGTTTTTGAGCTGGACTCGTGCTCGCTGATAACAACGATAAAGAGAACGAATTCTGGTTTCGATATTGCAGGAAACAGACTCAACGCAAAAACGAATTTTTTCATTGGGGCCGCGCTTGCACCCGCGGTAAATCCAATTGAACCCGAGATATACAAAACAAAGAAAAAACTGAACGCAGGGGCCGAGTTCTTCCAGACGCAGGCCGTTTTTGAGTCCTGCGTAATGGAGGATTTCCTCGAAGATGCAAAGCCCTTGCTCGGCGATATACGGAAAAGGGTGCTGATAGGAATCGTCCTGTTGCACGACTATGAGATGCTGAAGTTTCTGAGGACGATACCCGGCGTGATAATCTTAGACAAAACTGCGGATAGGATAAAAGAGGCCCCAAAACCTGCAGACGAGGGCGTTAACATCTGCCTGGAGCTTATCGACAGAATCAGGGAATTCGGATTCGGCGGAGCGCATATAATGGCGGGGGGAAAGACCGAATCGCTGGTAAAACTCTTGGAAAAAATTTGATTGCTATTTATATTTCGTTAGATTCCTAATAGATGACGGTGGTCCAAATGGCTGAGGAAAAAGTTGGTGAGGTATTCACGTATTTTTCTAAGGTCGGCGTTGCAGGGATAAAGCTGACCGATGGTTCCCTTACGGTCGGGGACAAAATCCACATAAAGGGTGCAACAACGGATTTTGAGATGAAGGCGGATTCGATACAGATTGACCGCAAGCCCGTGGAGACCGCGGGGAAGGGAAGCTCCGTTGGGATTAAAGTGCCGGACAAGGTCAGGGGCGGGGATGTGGTTTACAGGGTGAGTGACTGATTGCACTCTTCATGACCGGAACTGCGACCGGTTTTAGAACCAGGTATTTTTCCGCAAGCGTCTCTCCACCCGTATGGGAACATTACTCCTTCTGGCTGTCCAGCAGGTCCACCGCGCTTCCGAAAACAGTTGCTGGCAGAGCCAAAACCACAATCCTCTTTACCGCATTTACTAAAGGCGTTGATGCAACGTTTATTCCGAGGATGTATAGGTTTAGTGCTGAGAAGAAGAGGGCAGAGAGGTAGTGAACGGAAATTCTCACCGGAATGAAATGTAATGCCAGCTTGATTTTTTTATTTTTCAGTCTTCTGACGCCCAGGTTGTACGCAATGACAAACGCTGCTACGAGTGAAACCACGAGTATCAGAAAAACATTCAACCACCCTATAGAATCACCAACCACTTCGACCTCTTGGGTGAGAGAAAACATCAGCGCTCCGGCAAAGGAACCGACAGCGGTTTGGATGAGGTCCCGGACATTAAAGCGCTCAACCTGTTCCATTGTTAATATTTAGGTATTTTGGATTATAACTCTAAGATCCGGAATTTAACGTGAGGGAACGTGCGCAGGAACTTTTCCTTGTGCTTTTTTTTCAGGGTTATGAACGCATCCCTTCCGGAATCCAACACGAGTTTCAGTTCATCAAAAAAACCACCGCCATTCAGCTCGAGCGTTCCCACCTCATCGATAACTATTAGACCGCAATCAAGCGCGTTACGGATTGCTTTCTTTCCGAATGGGATTGCGGATTCGTTGATTATATAATTGTCGGTTTCTATTCCTGGAGAATTCGCGATTGATTTCTGGCGACATAGAGGTAGTGATTGGTTGGTGAGTAAATTAATGATATCATTCCCTATTTTCTTGTTGTTTTTGAAAACGGATTTGGATAGAACACCGCCGACCTTAAGGCCCCTGGCCTTAGCATCGGCAATTATTTTTTCGCATCTGGTTGTTTTTCCAGAATTGGTTTCGCCTAAAAGCAGGGTGTGCATTTTATGCGATAACTAGTATCCAGCAACAGAGAATTATTAGAGACGACGTAGGATAGAAGAATCTGGACCTGGATAGATCAAAATACGGTTTAACTGCAAAATTCCCAGCATAAAATCCGGCAAGTGTCACAGGTGCACAAAAAATGGCTGTTTTTGATCCATCTATTACAATGATGTTCAAAAACTCGTAAAAAGTTTTGTTAAGCCAGTAGTTCGAGCCAAGTTTCAAATAGGCGAATAAAAAACCGAAACCAAGGTAACTCAGATATGAGGAAAGGACGCCAACAACTGGTTTTGCCAACAAATTTTTTTCATAATTTTTTTGTGTGATGAATACCAGCGCACCGAAAGTCAGCGATTCGACAAGTATCGCAATTGCTGGTCTTAAAACCACCAGCGGAGTCATTTGTGGCCCAGGGAGCAGGATGTCCAGACATTTCAGTACAGATGCAACTAAACCTATCCCAAAAGCAAATTTGATCGTGTTCCGAGGTTTGTAGATCTGAATCGCTGCAGAGATCAAAAAAATCCCAACTGAGAACATCAGCGCGCCTTTGTAGGGAGAATTCCCAAGGTGCAGGATAGCACCAAGCGTCGCTTCCAACGCACCCCACACCGAACCGAATAGCAACGCACCGAAGAGTTTTTTGTTTTCCATTTGTGCATCTATTAGCGTTATATAAATAAAAATATAACGATTATTTGAATGATTTGTCAAATTCTTTTTTTATAGCATCCTTGACTTTATCCCTGAATTTTTCGTATTTTTTTATTAGGATAATTGCGTCTTTTGTCAATTTCGCACCGCCACCTTTGGCACCACCGATTTTTCTATTTAAAAGTTTAAAGCCCATGCGTTTTTCCATGAGGTTGATTTCATCCCATGCCTGTTTGTAGGACATGTGCAATTTTTTGGCACCCTGATTCAGCGAGCCCTCGGAAACTATTGCCTTCAACAACTCGCACCTGCCGTCACCAAAAAACGGTTTTGAATTTTTTTCCAGCCAGATTTTAGCCCTTGGTTTCATTTTTTGAACGGTATTTTTGCAATATCTCGCCGATGCTTGGGATTTTATCGCTAGTTGCTTCGACTTCAACTTCCATTCCCTTGTATGGCGGGCTTCCCGTCTGTTGGGTTTTTGTCCCTATTACGAGGTTGACCCAAGGACCTTTCGGGACAAAAACCGAGTCTTCCGGGCACGATTTGGATGCGACGGCTTTCAGGACGATGGATCCTTCGGACGTCTTCAGCTTTACGTTATCATTTTCTTTTATCCCAAGTTTGTTAAGATTGGAAGGATGCAGCATACAAATCGCAGCACTCTTCTGGTAATCGTCACTTAGTTTTTTGTCACTCCGCATGACTTTTCCCTGTTTCATTGATGAACCCGTGTTTAGGACAAGTTTCAGCTTCACGCCGAGCATTTTTTTCAGGTCTTTCAGGTCAGAGGGAATCATTTTTTCTTTTTCTCCAGAATTTTATCGTAAATTTTTTTTAGCGTTTCTTCATCCGAATGCGTGAAATCGAATGGCGGTTCGATGATTTTTTTGGCAATAAGAGGAATATTGTCCATCCGGTAGTACGTTCCCACCGCATCAATTCCGGTTATTACTCCGGGGATTACAAGGTCCGAGAGTTCAGTCGTTGGTGTTCTCACGATATCCATCGAGATTATCGGAATCTCCGCGAGATGTTCGACGCACTTTTTTGGAAAGTGTGAAACCGGATCCGAGGATATTGAGAGCATTGCATCGACTTCACCTCTCGCGAGGATGTCTATCACCGAAGTTTCTCCGGGATTGTAGCATGGATATCCTCTGAAAAAATCCACAGCAAACGGATAGCCGGTACGCCATGTCAGAACCTGGTTCAACCCGGCGACATTGTAATGCCCGCGCATTGGGATGACGTTGAATCTGGTGAAGTCGTTCAAACGTCTTACTAAATGATAAAGATTCTCGACATTGTTCGACTTTCCTTTGGAATGCGTTAATCCCAAGCCGACAAAAACAACGCCGTATCCGCAGTTTTTCATGGTATCCGCGAGTTTTGTTATTTCTTCGCGATTTAAACCTGCGACTTCGTCAGGGATTTCCTTTCCGTTCAGGACCATCCTCAGAGCGGATATCAGTTCAAAGTCAGAGTTCGGTTTTATCTGGAAAAAAAGATTGGAAACGTTCGCTGTGAGGGTTTTTCTCGTATCTATGACGACAATTTTCCTGTCCCTGCGGCCTTCCCCGCTGTAAATTCCTCGGGGATACGTGCTGAAGCGGGACATGTGTCTGGGATGGGATTCTATCGGGTTTGAACCCCAGTATATCACAAGATCCGCATAGTTCATCACCATCCCGAGCGTGCATGATGGGATTCCAACGCTCTGCTCGCCGATTATGCTAGGGCCATGGCAATGTGAAGACTGCCCGTCTATAAATCCGTGGGTAAGTTCAGCAAGGTCGATGCCGACTTTCATGGCTTCGCATGATGTCTCGCTCCATCCGTAGAACAACGAATGGCTCGCTTTTGAAAGTATTTCCGCAGCCTCGTTTATCGCGTCATCCCACGAGATTTCGACGAATTTTCCATCCTCTTTTTTCAGTGGTTTTGTGATCCTCTCCGGGCTTTGGGATTTTCTGAATTTCTGCTGGCCCATTATGCAAACCCCATAAACCTTCGCGATTTTGCTGTCATCCAGCTGGACGCGGATGTCGTCGCACCCGCATCCGCACACCGGACACGTGACGTCTGAAATCATCATTTTTGAACCTTCAGCAACCCCTTGCCATCAAAGCTCTGGTCGCCGCTGTATTGCATAAAGCCGCCTTCCTCTCCAATTTTTCTGAAGTAGAATGGAACATTGAAAGTTTTGTCAATTATCGATATCTCGCCGCCGTTCATTGAAAATCCTATTCGGTTCATCAAAACATTTCCAACGACGATTTTTCCGCCGCGCATGTAACTTCCAACGAACGAATCAGCAGTCCCGTTTATCGTTATTTCACCGCCGACCATACCGTAACCTATCTCGCCACCGGCGTTTCCATCGACCAGGATTTTTCCCCCGCGCATGCCGCGATTTGTCCCTCTTATGCTCGAACCCATGTAATCGCCTGCGTTTCCTTTTACAATAATTTCACCGCCGTTCATTGATGTTCCAATCCAGTTGTCTGCATTGCCTTCGACTATGATTTTACCGGAAACCATGAATTCACCGAGACGCGGGCCAACGTCGCCTTTCAGTAAAATCTCGCCGCCGCTCATGGCCTCTCCGATACGTTTTATCTTCGACGCATCACCAACGATGACGATTTTCTGTTCGCTTGGATTTTTTGCTGTTTTGCCTGAGATTTTGAAAATGCTTCCGAGCGTGATTTTTCCATTTCCCGAACAGACCTCGATTTTTTCAATCTCTTTTATGGACTTGTTAACAAAGTTTTCGGGTTTTATCGTCTCTGCCTCAAGTCCAGTCTTCGGAATTTTTTTTATTTCTAACACAAGTTCCATCATGAAACCACGTAGTTCGATATCCCTACGGAGTAATATCTCCTAAAAAAAGTCTGAAGTTCGCGCTCAAGTTCGGGATTTTTTGTTTCCATTGATGCGTGGAGCGTCTTTCCATTTATAGAACGAACAACATTCTTGTTTTTTACAACAACTTCACCATTGAAAATTACATATTCCGCAGCAGAGAACATTTTTTCCTTGTCATCGTCAGGGGTGTAAATCGCAATATTCGCATCGGCCCCCGGTTTTATTCCGTCGTACTTTATGCCGAGGATTCTTGCTGGTGCTGAACGCGTGATGGTTGCAATTTCGTATAACGTCAACTCACGATTTATTGAATTTATCGATGATCTCTTCAAAACTGATTCATTCAGCCCGTTTGCAAACTTCTCCCTTACTTTTTTGCTCATCAGCCAGGATATTATTCTCGGGTATCTTATGAACGGGCCCGCATTTGGGTGGTCGGTTGATAAACATACCTTTGAGAGATCTTTAGCCATCAAAACGAGTTCCAGACCTATCGCCCATTGCACTGCGTTGACGGAATTCTTTCCGGAATATGGATATGGAACAATGCCCGAGCCATTTTCCAACTCAACATCTCTGGACGACCATTTTTGATGCGTCAACTGCGAGAGGTATTGCTCAAACGGGCTGTCCGCTGTCAGAGTCGTGGTATTGTCAAGCGTCACCTGACCGACGTCAAATGTCAGTTTTGCATTTTTGTTCACTTCCTTTATTATTTCGTCTGCCTTTGATTCGAAGTTTTTCCAGCTATCCCCGCCATAACTGTTGTACTGAAGATGCGCGATATGCATGCGCTCCTTTGGTAGCTTCATTTCATCAAGGGATGAAACGTAGTTGCCGTAGTATCCCATCCCGTTGAGATGCACGTGGATGGGATGCGGAAGTTTTAGCTTTATTGCAGCGTCCTCAAGGCCAGCGATTATATCCGAAGGAGTGATGTCGAATTTGGGTATCGCATCTTTTGGCTTCGTCTTGTTTTTGCCCCAGAGCCATGAGAGATACGCGCCAGGGCTCACGAGTTTTATCCCGTAGGTCTTGGTTGTCGCAAGCATCCATGCCACGTAATCGCGAAGTTTATCATGGTTGCCATCTGCAATGTTCTTTGCAACGAGGTAATTATTGCCCAAAAGCAGAAGAGCAGCCTTGTCAACCAGCGGGGTGTCGGAGAGTTCATCATGCGTGTGCTTTGCCTTTATCGGCGGAACCGCAGGCTCGACAAGAAACGAGTAACCCATGAGTGCATAAGCGTAGCCGGTCATAAACGTCGATGGCATTGAAAACCCGGAACCTGAATGCAACCCGTTTTTTGATTCCAAAAAAATCGTTTTGTCCTCAGGCCTTAAAAGTCTTCCCGCATTTATAGCAGGGCCCGCAATGTGGGTGTGGATGTCAACGCCCCCGGACATGAGGACCTTTCCCTTCGCGTCTATTATCTGCGGCGTTGTGTCGAGTTTAGTTACTATCCTGCCATTCTCGACGAGGACATCCATCACTTCCCCGTCGATTTTGTTTACGGGGTCGTAAACCGTGGCATTTTTTATATGGATGCTCATTTTAGACAAGGTCTATAGAACCGGTGGGGCAGACATCGGCGCATATTCTGCAGCGTTTGTCCTCGCCGGAGCGCCGGCATTTCTTGATGTTTATCAGCCTTATCTTGCCGTCAACAACTGCCAAAACAACATCTTTACTCTCGGGATCCTTGCCGCCTCCTGCGGACGGGTCCTCCATCGGGGAAACGGGACATGCTATCACGCAGTTGCCGCAGCCGTTGCACGTCTCCTCGTTTATTACAAGGCCCGTTTCCTCGGCCTTGCCCAGCTCGGAGGTTATTTTTTCAAGCTCTTTCTTTTTTTCCCTGAATTTTGGATCTTTGAGCGGTGTGCACTTGGACAACCCAACCTCGCCGCGCAGCAGTTTCATTGCAAAGCTCATGCAGCTGTTCTCGCCGCATTTTCTGCAGTTGGTTCCAGGCAGTTTTTTATATGCCTCCATAAGGCTTACCATTTATCCACCCTTCCAGTTATCGCGAAGAAAACTTGGAATCTGTGATGAATCTCTTGGGCCGATAATAACCTTCCAGCCGGTTTCCTCCTCTATCGGACCACGAAGTTTTGCAGCCAGCTGGGGGATGATGAGCGTTTTATGTTTGACTTTTTTCTCGACCTCGTGTTTTGAAATTGCATCCTTCACCTTTGAGGCGGAAAAATCGCCTGTTGCAACTGCGGTATCAACCGCAAATCCCTTCGAATCGACAACTATGAGGAAACAGCTCACATTGGCCTTGTTTATGTCGCCCGACACCGTGAAAAATGTCAAAGAAAAGTTTGTGGTGACCAAAACCGGCGAATTTTCATTCGGGTTTCCAAATTTGTACAAACCTGGTTCGACTTTCGGCTCGGTTCTCGGGTCTGTGTATATGTTCTGTCTGAGCGTAAGTATCGGTAGAACCGCCCATGGTTCTGTTGTGTGGAGTATCAGAAGGCTTGCGAATCTGTCGAGCAGAACCGACGCTATGAAAGCCTCGTAGTATGAGGCAGTTATCACATCATTTTCATCAACCCAGACAACCGCGGGGGCTGCCATCAGCGGATATCCAAGCTCCTTCATGCCCTTGACTGCGGATTTTCTTAACTGCGTGAAGTTGTTCAGTGTCTTGACCAGGTCGTCTCCGACAGGGTAAACGCCGGGGTCCAAAACAAGTTTGTCATAGTTGATTTGCCTTGCGAGACTTGCCAGTTCTGCGATATCATTTGAAAAAACCGCCAGGGGCAGATGATTTTTCTTTGCAAGTTCCGCCATTTCTTTCCAGTTTTTGCTGTTTGCGGCATAGAGCAGAGGTTTTCTTTCCTTTACTACGCTGATTCCTTTCTCCAAAATTTCAGGATTGAAAGAGCATAGTATCAGCGGACCGTCAAACTTCTCCGCAACCTTCATTACTACCTGCTTGAATTTTTCAGGGTTGTTTGACGAACTTTTGACTGCTATTGCATCAACGCGGAGTTTCTGTCCGACGCGCTCGATTTCGAATTCCCTCACAAATTTTATCCTCTTGCCAACCTCCCTTTCATCCATCTCATCACTGATTTCAAACGAAAACACGCAGGGATTGAAGAACTTCAGCTCATGGCGGTACATGACTTCCTCGCCGCCGATGACTGCCTGCCTTTCACCTGCTCCGAATTTTATTTCTCTTACAGGAGGTATCAGCAGTTGTATCAGTGCATGACGCTCTGTTTCTGTTAAATGGGGACACTGGAATGGTGTTTTCTCTCTGTTTATAAGTCTCAGTGCCATGCTCATGCAGCTCGATTCCTTGCATGCCCCACAATTCTTGTGCGGCAACAGTTTGTAAACCTCTATTGCAGATAACCTTGGCATTTACTTCACCACCAGCCACTTTTCATATTCCGCACTTTTGTCTTTGGATTCACCGAACACGGAATTTATGAACGACCTGAGTGTTTTTATTGCTGCGGGATGCAACATCATGAATAAGTCTGCACCACTGAGAAGCATCATTGTTGCAGTGATGGTTTCCCACAATGGTCCGCGGTATTCTCTTTCGCCCCATTGCGCTTCAGAGATCCATGCCTCCCGTGCACTCCATGCATTTGATGCTCCAGACAGGATTGGCATTGCAAGATCAACATCGCCCTTCAGCGCTGTCAATCTTATGCGCTCCATTGTTGTTATAGAATATTCAACACCATAACCAAGCGACCCAGTAACAGGGTCCATCACAATGCTCTCTGGCTTCAGACCTTCCTTCATCACATTTCTGTTCAGCTGCTTCATTCCAGCAGGATCCATTGAAACTAAGGTCAGGACTGCATGGTTGTGCTCCACTGCGGCTTTCACAACCCTCTTGTAGTCCATTATCGGGCTGACTGACGAAAGCAGACAGCGTTCACCAGATGCTACCCTGGCTGCCTCCTCCAGGACTTCCGGATCCTTGTCCGGGTTTCCGGAGCCCGATATTATTATCGGCACTTTTACTGCTTGCAGAACGTCCTCAACTGTTTTTGCGGCATCCTTTGCGGACGTGTTTTTCCAGTTTGGGTCAGTGCTTATGAGATGAAGTGTTATTGCTTCCGCATTAAATTCCTTGACCTGCTTTTTTGCCCACTCTGCGGGACTTTCCATCACGTCCTCGTAGAACTTCCTCACAGACGAAGGCAGTTTCAGAGGCATGTCAAAGACATCGTGGGATATCACCGGCTTGTTTTCTGGTCTTGCTTCGAAGAAGTATAGTGGTGGTACAGTCTCGCCACCAATTTTAACCGCCTTTCTCGAACCCCCCCCGAGTTTAACTTCGCATACCCTGCCATGGTATTGCTCCTTCGGAAGTGCGAACATCGGTTTGGAAACAGTCGGCTGTGCGGGTTTTTCAATAATGCGGAATTTTTTTGCCTCGACCGCTTTCGTAATCTCCTGTTGCAGTATCTCCAGTTCCATTTCCTCGGATTCTATGCTGAAATTCTCAAGCTCCAACTCCACTGCATTTTTAAGTAAATCCTCGATTCTTGTCAAGATACCACCCCTTTGACAATATCCAAGATTGATGCATACACCGGCGAATCTGCAGGCAACTTCATCAGCGCCTTTCCTTTAAGATCGAAATCCTTCACCTGTTCATCCTCTGGAATTTCAGTTATCACTTTAAGCCCGGTTTCAGCCCCCAATTTTCTCATCTCCTTTTGATTTTTTGCGGAGACGCGATTCAAAACCAGAAAAACCCTGTCAAATTTTATGTCCAGCTCTCGCGCCAACTCCCTTATCCGCGTTGCTGTCTGAAAACCCTTCCTCGAGCTGTCCGTTACTATAAGCATTGTATCGACGTTCTGCGTTGTTCTGCGCGACAGGTGCTCCAAACCGGCTTCGGCATCTATCACAGCAAAATTGTACGATTTTGAAACTTTGTCCACTATCTCGCGTAGCATGTGGTTCACTGCGCAATAGCAACCAGGTCCCTCAGGACGGCCCATCACCAGCAGATCGAAGCCTTTCGCCTCAACCGTAATTTCAAAAAGTTTTCCATCGAGATACTTGACCCTGTCAACACCTGGCGGAACTTTTTTTTCAGTTATTTCCTCACGGATGTCTCCGACGGTCTTATCGAATTTTACGCCCAGCGATTCCGCGAGATTCGAATCCGGATCCGCATCTATCGCCAGGACGCTGCCCTTTTTGTTTTCAACCAGGTTTTTTACTATCATTGTTGCTACCAAGGTTTTTCCGACACCGCCCTTCCCTGAAACCGCTATTGTTGTCACTTCTCAATCTTCTTTATGATTACCTTGTCCGCGTAAATCCGAGCATTTTTCAGGATTATGCGAATGCCGTCCGACGTCGGTAGTGAAATTTCCTCTGCCACTGCAACCGGTTCATTGCCTTTTGTTTTTGGTTCCTCCTTTAACGCCAATTTCAATGGTTTTTTTATTGTCAGTTTTAGTGGTTCTGCCATTTTACTCCAACACCCCGTCCTTTTTTAACGCTTCTATAACCTGCATCAGCTGTTCTTCGTCAATCCCGAAATGTCTGGCTGCCTCGTCAGGGAATATCTCGCAGTTTTTTTCTTTTATGTAATCAAAAAGTTTATCCTTCAGTTCCTTGGTCACTTCGAATTTCTTTTTTGACAAAACAGGATGGCCTTTTTCTCTGAGGATTTTTTCCAGATCATTTACGTTATTCGTGTTCTTTTCTGTTGGAATTTTGTCAAAGATGTTTTTTGGGATTGCGGCCTTCATGCGTTCTTTAAGTTGTGAGGGCATCCAAACGATACGATTCCATCCACCTTCCCCGGCGAGAAACTTCTGGGAGTGCATCCATTCCAGACCAAACCCGAGAAAACCTTCGGTCTGTTCGCCCCCGCCTGTTTGTGAGGCCATGTTCGAAAATTTCAGACCATTGACCGCATCGTCCTTGAAGTGCCGGTCCACTATGCCGATTCCATCAACCTCTGGGATGTAAAATGCAATCGCTTCGAAACATCCGCACGATGTGTGCGGTTTTTCAAACATGCCGTACATGTAAATCCTGTCGTTTGTGCCGTTTGATTTTTCCTTGACTGTTTTGTTTACTCCAGAATACTCGCCCCTTGTTTCATCCAGGACGCTGCCCTTTTCAAACTCAGAAATCGGACCACCAGGATCAACCCTTGAAGCCGCACGGGCATCAAGCCATGAGATTGCACCACACAGGGAAGGTCTCTGCGGACTTATTATGCACACGTGGTTCGGCGCAAAGCTCTGGCACAGGATGCAGCTGTAAAAAACATCCACATCCGAGTCCTTCATTCCTCTGACACGTTGGTCGCGCTCGTTGTAAATTTTCAATGCCCACTCGTAATGCTCCTTTACCTTTGTCTCATCGGTCATGAAGGTTATCTGAATCTTTTCGAGAAAGTTGTACTCTGCCTTGTACAACTGCATCAGGGCCTTTCCAAGGTGTTTGAACCTTAGACCAGCGTCCTTTGATTTTTTGCTCACCCTGCACCAGATGTCGTATCTCTGGTTCAGGTGCATGAAACCCTCGACATAATTTAGGAAATCGTGGATTCTTCGTTCGATTACGGGTTCTATGTCTTTCTCTATCCCTTTTCCGTAAAATTCAAGCAATATTCCAAAGGGATATTGCCCGCCTTCGCCAAGTTCCGGAATGTCTTTTCCGATTACAACGACCTTGCCGTCCTCTATTTCCTTCCTGAACTGCGCCAATTCCGCCTTGTATTCGACCTTCGGGCCGCCAAGTTCGGCCCATACGTCGGGTCCGCGTATGCGCTCGCCCTCGTAAACAATTCCAACGCCTACCGGAATATCATCGCTCATTTTGCATTTCCTCCGCTCAACCTAGCAACTAATGTCGGGTCAGGAATTTTTTCAACCGGTTTCCAACCCCGTTCATTAAGTATCTTCAGGAGCTCATCCTTCCGCGTGAGAGGTATGTCGTGTTCATTTCTTACAAACATGTGAATGTCGTCGGGGATTTTTTTGTACAACTTTTCGCTGAGGTCAATGTAATGCGCAAGTTTTATCTGCCTCCCCTTGGAGCCGTCGCTTGCCCGCATCACGAGTTT
>CAZEGI010000014.1:0-9331 GCA_964512105.1 uncultured archaeon | reverse complement strand
TTGTTTTTAGGATTTCCGAAAAAATCGAAACCATGGGTATTTTTTGCGGGCAGTAAGATTCGCACCTTCCGCAGAAGACGCACCTTTCAATGCTGTCCAGGAATTCCTCTTTTGACATCGGTTTCTCAACCATGAAACGCTTTCCGGCTTTCAGGTCATCTTGCCTTTTTTTAAGAGCGTTTTTGGATAACGAATAATAAACCTCCTTTCCGAATTTCAGTTTTTTTGGCTTGAGACTTTCGATAATTTTGTAGACATACTGCCTTGAAACCTTTAACGTGGACTCCAGCTCCGTTGGCGTGTAAGCGCCTTCCGTGAGCATTTTCTTTATGAGCGATTCCTTAGACGTGTCAACTCCTTTTTTAAAATCTTCAACAAACGTGTCAAGTATTCCGTCGTTTATTGCCATAATAATACGCCTAACATCGCTCTTTACAGGGCATGCCTGCACGCACAACCCGCATTCTTTGCATTTTTTTGCGTCTTTCGTGTAAACTTCATTTTTAGATTTTTTATTCTTATGTGTCAACAATGCGGTTTCTACAGCGATCTCTGCAGCACGCTGGAAATCAGGAACGTAAACGCCTTTCAGACCATTAGCAAGTTTTGAAACCACTATCTTTGATTCCTCTTTGGAAAAATCTGCAAAACCCCCGATATTCTTGTCAGAAGTGGTTATGACGGGGATTCCAAGTTTCGAAGCGTTTTCAATCGTGTCTGTTCTTACGCACTGCTCGTCCGTGACAACAACGTCCGCTATGCCAGAGCGTATGTATGGCAACTGGTAGGATAAAGGACCGATGATTTTTGCACCACCATACCTTGCAACATCCTGCGCGGTGCAGCAGATTCCGACAATCTCGACATCGTATTTCTTTTCTTTCACGTAATCAACGATCTCGCTCGCTGAAGACACGTTGTGCCCCAGACAAAGGATGACCGGTTTGCTGTCATCAACAACCCCGAATCCTACATCAACCAGCCTTGCATTCGCGTCGCCCTTCGGCAGATTCAGTGCAGAAACCTGCGTAATGTCTGCAATCTCCATGGCAAGGAGATCTATCAGACCGGCATGCAGCGTTTTTACGCCAAAATCAAGGTCGTTGGATTCCTGACCGGCATGAAGTGAAGCCAGAAGCCCGGTTATCTGTTTCTCAGCATATTCTAGCGGCCTTGACAAATCGCTAAGCGTCTTTGGATTTATTCCTGTTATTAGCCTTGTTAAAGGCGCATGTATCTCCGTATTCTCGGCAACGTTCAGCTGGAAATTTTTTCCGTGTTTTTTTATGAGATGATTGAGCATGTGTCTCGCATGCGCAAGATGCGTGGCCGCACCGGTGGTTGCCATAAAAAGTGCTTCGCGTGCAGTCTGGACATTCAAGGCTATGCCACACGCCCCTTTCCTGTTCGCGCTCAAGTCGCAAGGACCAAACGCGCAGAACGAACAACTTTTATTGACAGGATTGTATTTTGGCTTGTATCTCTTGAGTAGGGTAAGCGACCATTCTCTAAGGTCATTCAGGTCAGGATACGGCGTCGGACCTAAGTCTTTTTTTTCTTCTTCGACTTCACCAATGAAAACCTTTACATCCTCGAAGTCAATCCTCATCTTTGGCCAGAACCACTCTGTGTTTCAGAAAATCGATTTCTTTGATGCGGGATTTTTTGATGACTTTTGAGTTGCCGAGGATGTCTGTGATGACAAGGCTGTCTTTTTTTATCAAGATTTTTGCAGCCTCAGGAACGAGTTCTTTCTCGCCAGCCCCGGATTTGACAACCACCCTGGATTCACACATGTTAGCTCAGTTTACATCTATTTGAATATGAGCTTAAAAGTACGATAATTAGTTTACACGTGCCTGGGTGACGCATCACGATTTTTTGAAAAACCAAAAATAACAAAAACGCTATGCGTCATGGTAATTTTGACCATAAAGGCAGTCCGGATAACTGGTTTACAAATGTTACTTTTTTAAGGGAATCAGTTTACCCCATTTTAGGGCGGACGCCACTCATTTTTTCGTACAATTCCGCAACAGAATCATGGAATTCCGTGCCTTCCAGCGGCAGATTTTTCATGGATTTTTTTCTGACGTTCTTGTCGTAGGGAATCGAATGGAATACCTTCAGTTTATCAAGAAACTTCGATTCCTCGTTGTCCTTTATTTTGTTCCCAACAACCAGCAGATTTTTTATTCCTAATTCGCGAGATAAGTTGACAATCCTTTCCGCGACATACATCGAATTTTTGCTCGGCTCCGTGATGACCAAAACCGCATCAATCCCCTTTATCGTGCCGCGGCTCATCGGCTCGAGACCCGCAACCATGTCTATGACAACAAACTCATTTCCCGAAAGAACGATTTCCTGGAGAATCGCGCGTAGCAGCGAATATTCGGGGCACATGCAACCGGAACCCGCAGCCTTGACTGAACCGACAACCAACAAACTTAAATTTTTGTTTATTTTTTTGGAGTAATTTTTAATCATATCCTTGACATCGGGATTCAGTTTTACCAGACCGTTGGGGAGCCTCGCGCGCCCCACAAGTTCCTTTATTTCGGTGAGTGGTTTACCCCCCTCTGCACCAAACATCGATGTCAGATTCAAACTTGGGTCTGCATCTACTGCGAGGACTTTTTTTCCGTCTGCTGCAAGGATTCTGCATAACTCAGCAGCAATCGTTGTTTTTCCGACTCCGCCCTTGCCTGTTATTGCGATTTTCACTTTTTTGTTTTATGAAACTCAAGTATATCCTCTCGTGTATTTAAATTTCTGAACGTCAGAAGTTCCGGGTCGAGGTTTCTTAATTTTTCTGTGGATATGTAGTGGATGTCGAGAAGGGCCAACATGTCTTTTATGCTTCTTCCTTTTATTTTATTAAAAATTTTTAGAATTTTCTCACGCCTATAAAACGCATGCAGCGGCTCAATTTGGCCGTTTTTGTGTCTGGGTACTATGCCATCCTTCTTTGTATTTTTATAAAGGAATTTTATCACGTCGGGATTCAGAAAGGGCATGTCGCATGCATTCACGAAAACGTATTCCCCGGTGCAGTGTTTCATTCCCTCGTAGATTCCGCCAAGAGGCCCTATTTCGTGATTTTCTGGGATTTTTTTTATGGGGTATTTTTTTAGTTTATTTTTTAAAATTTTATTTTTCTCATAAACGATTATAATGGAATCGAAAATTTTTCTTAGTGTTGCATAACCATGGAGAAATAATTCCTTCCCGTCAATTTTCACGAATGGCTTGTCTTTGATTCTCGTGCTGACGCCCATGAGCATTAGTGCTTCCATTTTGTTATTCTTATTAATCCAACTTTAGAATATAATGAGATGAACGAATTAAGACTTGGTGATAAAAAACTCGCGCAACACGTAAAGAAAATCCAGAATGCGATAAGAAAAAAGGTGGATGAAGCGGGCGCGAAGGGTGTTGTCGTAGGCCTCAGCGGAGGAGTGGATTCTGCAGTAGTTGCAACGCTTGCGAGCGGGGTTGTTGACACTACGGCATTGATAATGCCAGACGAGATTACGGATAAAAAAGACATCAAGAATGCTGAGGGCTTGGCAAAAAAACTGGGAATTGAATACGAGATAGTAAAGATCGAGGGCATATGGGCTTCAGTAAACGAAGATTTTCCCTTTGCAGAGTTTGACAATAAAAATAAGAAAATATCGCTTGGAAACGTTAAGGCTCGCGTTCGGATGATGCTGCTTTATCTTACCGCGAATCTTGACAACAGGTTGGTTCTGGGAACGGGTAACAGGAGTGAGATTCTGCTCGGATACTGCACGAAATACGGGGATGCGGGCGTTGATTTTCTTCCGATAGGTGACTTGTACAAAACGCAGGTGAGGGAACTTGCCGAATATCTTGAAGTGCCGAAACGGATACGCGAAAAAATTCCTACGGCGGGCTTGTGGAGAGGGCAAACGGACGAAGCGGAGATAGGGATGGATTATGGAACACTTGACAAAACGCTGTACTGCCTTGTCAACAAAAAACTATCTGTTGCCGAAACCGCGAAAAAACTGGATCGGAATATCGGCGATATTATAAAAATAAAGAGACGAATTGATTCTAGCGCGCATAAGCGCGAAATGCCGAGGATAGTTAAGTTGTAGGTATGCTGCATTTTTTGTTTATTTTATAAACAGTTATTCTGTATTTTTGTATTTTTTAAACTTTATGGATACGTGAGGATTTCTATATAAAATCTTGGATTTATTAAAAAAATCATCAAAAAAATGATAAGTATTTATATAAGTTATGCACTATTTATATTGTAAAATGGAAATTTCAGCAAAAAAATTTGAAAAAGTTAGGCAAAATTGTAGTGTATGGACAATAATAATGAAAACCCCATACGAGGTTTTGCTCATGGTAAAAGATGCAGAGGTGAATGTTGATGGATAAAAAAACAAGGATGGGCATAGTACTTGTTATACTATCAATGTTAATTCCCCCAGCAGCAGCGCAGGAAGCAAAAGTAGACACAGGAGATACCGCATGGGTTCTGTCCGCTGCAGCCTTGGTTTTATTAATGACACCCGCGGTTGGGTTCTTCTACGGCGGGATGGTCAGAAAAAAGAACGCACTTTCCATTATAACGCAGAGCTTTGTAATCGTGGCGTTGATTAGTGTGGAGTGGGTTTTGGTTGGTTATTCAATGTCGTTTGGTCCGGATATCGGTGGTTTTATAGGAAGCCTCAAGTGGGCAGGACTTTCAGGAGTTGGAATGCAGCCAAATCCAGATTACAGTTCAACGATCCCAGAGCTGGCATTCATGATATTTCAGGCGATGTTTGCGATAATCACACCGGCGTTGATTATTGGTTCATTCGCAGACAGGATGAAATTTTCATCGTTTATCGCATTCATACTGTTGTGGGCAATGTTTGTTTACAACCCTGTTGCGCACTGGGTATGGGGTGTTGGCGGCTGGATAAAACACCTCGGAGCGATAGACTTTGCTGGTGGAACCGTTGTTCACATAACGGCAGGGATATCTGCACTCATCTCTGCAGTTATCATCGGTCGTAGATTGGAATTGAACTCAGGCAGCGACATAAGACCACACGACATCACGATGGCAATCCTTGGAGCCGCGCTGCTTTGGTTTGGGTGGTTTGGTTTCAACGCAGGAAGTGCGCTTGGTGCTAATGGTCTAGCAGCGAACGCATTCGTTGTAACAAACACCGCAGCTGCAGCTGCAGCACTTTCATGGATGAGTGCAAGCTGGATTCATTCCAAAAAACCAAGCGGACTGGGAATTGCAACCGGTGCGGTCTGTGGGCTTGTTGCGATAACGCCTGCTTCGGGATTTGTAAGCCCGCTGGCAGCGATAGTGATTGGAGCGATAGCTGGTGTTGTTTGTTACACTGCAATCGTATTGGTGAAAACACAAACGAACATAGACGACTCTTTAGATGTCTTGGGTTGTCATGGTATAGGTGGGATAACCGGTGCATTGTTGACTGGAGTATTTGCACAGAAGGCGATAAACTCTGCAGGAGCGGATGGTCTGCTGGCAGGCAACTCCTCATTGGTGGTAACGCAGCTGATTGCGGTGATTGCAGTCATTGCATATGCAGTCATTATGACCGCATTGATATTGAAGGTGCTTGATTGGACAATAGGTCTGAGGGTAAGAAAAGAGGAAGAGATCATAGGTTTGGACCTCACACAGCACGGGGAGGAAGCCTACCCAGACATGGAGATACCAAGCTGAGGTGACACGATGAAACTGATAATCGCGTATGTAAAACCGGAGCGTTTCAAGGAAGTGAAAAAAGAGTTGTACAAAGCGGAAGTTTACAGGATGTCAGTCACACGGATACGTGGTTGCGGAGAGCAGAAGGGCTTTACTGAGATATTCAGGGCAGTGAGCAACGAGGTAAACCTGCTGCCAAAAATCAGAATCGAGATAGCGGTCAACGAGGATTTTGTTGAACCAACAATTGAGGCGATAATCCGCGGTGCAAGGACAGACTACATGGGCGACGGAAAGATTTTTGTGCTACCGCTTGAGGAATGCGTGAGGATACGAACGGGTGAACGCGGACCTGACGCCATTGGTGGGATTAGTAAGCACGTTTCGGACAAGAAGAGGGGGGAAATTTTAAGTATGATGGGGTGAGGATATGAAATCACTGATTGGTATGGTCGAACTGATGGAGAGATACTGTAAAAACTGCGACAGTTTTGAGCTTAGGAAGAATGACAATTCAGAGACAATTTTCGCATGCAAGATTAACAAGTTCGATTCATGTTACATGTCCTACACGGGCAGCGACACCATGCGTTACTGGAGGTAAAAATGGAGATGATAGAATGCGTCTGGCCGTCGACAAGCATTCGGTTTGTGAGCAGTAAAAAGGTGGTGAAAAAGGTGAAGAAGGGTAAGGGGGGTAGATATAGAAATAGTAGAAATAATAAACCATATAAGTAATTTTTATCAAAATTTGTTTTATTTTTTAAACTTAATGTGGTTTATTTTTATATTTTTTAAACTATACGTTTATATTCCTGTAATACGAGATATATATCATGTGCGGAATTGCTGGAATTGTTTTCAAAAAGGAGAATGGCGTTGGAAAGACGCTGGTTGATATGCTGAGTCAGCTGCAGCACCGGGGAAATGATTCGGTTGGCTTTGCAATTTACGGCGGTTTAGAGCTGGGGCCAAACGAGTACCAGATAACTTTAGAGGTGCTAAAAAACAAAAGCGAGATATACAACGCAATAGACGCCGAGATAAAACACCAGGAAGAACTATCAAAGGAAATCTTCAGGTACACTATATTCTCGAGTTCATACGGCCATGTTGGTGACATAGTGGGGAAGTTGAACAGCATTGAAGGTATAAGTGTCCTTGGAGGTGGGAAATACGAGATAATAAAGGATATCGGCTGTGTCAGTGAAGTTGCGAGTAAATTTGACGTGATTGAAAAAAAAGGGACACATGGCATTGGCCACGTCAGGTTTTCCACAGAAAGTGCAGTTGACAGGTATCGTGCGCATCCGTTCCAGAGTTACATTTATCCCGATGTTACCGTTGTCCACAACGGGCAGATAACGAACTGCTTGAAATTAAGGAGTAAACTTGAGAAGAAGGGGCATAAGTTCAGCACGGACAACGACACAGAGGTGATAGTACACTACATTGCAGATAAACTGATGGATGGATTTAGCCTTGAGGAAGCACTTAAGGAATCCGTAAGGGAGATGGACGGACCGTTCACGTATATAATAGCAACGGACAATGCAATAGGCGTTGCAATGGATAAGCTCGGATTAAGGCCAGGCATAGTGTATGAGGACAATGAATTATTTGCAGTTGCTTCAGAGAAGGTTGCGCTTGAAAGGATAGCAAAAGATGGTAGCATCGACGTTTTAGCATCGGGTGAGGTTCGTGTCTTGAGGGTGGAAAAATGAGAAGCATTATCGACCTTTCGGGAAAAACGCCAAGAAATGCAAACAGACTCATAAGAAAATACGCAGCAACGGACAAAAAAATCGTGCTGAAAAATGTCAATTCAATGCACTACATAGCAGCGGGTTTAGTAGGCAACTGTGAAATTGAAGTTGATGGAGATGTTGGGTATTATGCCGGCTCGATGATTCACGGGATAAGGATACACATAAAAGGGCGTGCTGGCTGGTATCCTGGCGACAACATGACAGATGGTGAAATCGTGATTGAAGGGGATGGTGGTGATGGTGCAGGTCAGGGGATGTATGGTGGAACGCTATACGTAAAGGGGAACACAAATTCGCGAACAGGGCAGATAATGAAGAATGGGACTATCATCGTCGGCGGTGACTCAAAATTCATGACGGGGTTGTATATGATGGGGGGCAGGATAATCGTGCTTGGAAACCTAGGGGAATTTTCAGGGGAATCGATAATAGGTGGAGCGATATACTTCGGCGGAGAGTATAAAAGTTTGGGCAAGAATGCAAAGGTTGAAAAGATAAACGAAAAGGATGCGAGAGAATTGCAGGTGATATTCAAAAAATACGGAATAAAAGCAAATCCAAAAAAATTCAAAAAGATCGTGCCTGAAAAAAGCAGGCCGTTTTACGGTTGATGCAAAATGGACGAAATCTGGTCAAAGGAGGTTATCGCAGAGATAAAGCACCAGGCCGAGACCGGGAAATACGCAGTCAGAGGCATGGGTTCAAAGAGAAAGCTGCCGCACTTTGATGATCTGGTTATTTTATCCGCCCAGACTTCAAGGCCGCCTATAGACAACTACAGGGAACCATGCGAAACGAAAACAATAATTGGTGCAAGATTTGCAGAGAAACCACTTGAGATGGAGATTCCAATAATGCTGAGTGCAATGAGTTTCGGTTCGATAAGCAAAGAAGCAAAGATAGCTTTCGCGATGGGTGCAAGCAGAGCAGGAATACCCGTAAACACAGGTGAAGGCGGAATGCTTCCTGAGGAAAGGAAGTATGCAAAAAAGCTGATAGTGCAATACGCATCCGGACGATTTGGCGTTTCATCAAAATACCTGAACAACTCTGATGCGATAGAGATAAAAATCGGGCAGGGGGCAAAGGCCGGGATGGGCGGGCATCTGATGGGTGAGAAGGTTACTGCAGAGATTTCAAAAATGCGCGGAATTGCTATCGGAACCGACGCATTGAGTCCTGCGAGACATATGGACATTGTCGGTCCTGAAGACCTTGCTCTGAAGATCAACCAGTTGCGCGAGATAACGGACTGGAAAGTTCCGATAATAGTGAAGTACAGCCCTGGAAGGGTTGCAGATGATGTAAAGATCGCTGCGAAAGCGGGTGCAGACGCCATTACGATAGACGGAATGCAGGGCGGTACAGGAGCAGCCCCTGCCGTAGGGATAGAACACTCGGGAATTCCAACAATAGCGGCATTGGTGCAGGCAGATCGCGCATTGCATGAAATGAAACTGCGGGATGAGGTAAACATAATAATCTCTGGGGGAATCCGCTCAGGTCCTGATGTTGCAAAGGCGCTCGCATTAGGAGCAGATGCTGTTGGTATATCAACCGGGGCGATGATCTCAATAGGGTGTATAATGTGCGGGCAATGCCATCTTGGAAAATGTCCAGTAGGGATAACGACACAGAACAAGGAATTGAGAAAGAAACTGAACATCGAGGAAGCGAGCAAGAGGTTTGAGAACTACGTGAACGTGATGGTAAAGGAATTGAAGATGCTGACGCAGCTTACGGGCAAGACAAACGTGCACAACCTTGATGTTGACGATTTGAGGGCATTGGATATGAACACATCACTCATAACAGGCGTTAGTTTGGTGGGATTAGACAAAGT
>CAZEGI010000013.1:0-33432 GCA_964512105.1 uncultured archaeon | reverse complement strand
GTAGTTCCTGCACTTATTGCCTCGGTAGCTCAGTTGGTAGAGCGTCCGACTGTTAGAACCCCTTTTCTTTTTAGAAAAAAGAAAAGGTATTTCATCCCCAAAAGAAAAAACGGATGATGGTTTCAGACATCGGATGGTCACAGGTTCAAGTCCTGTCCGGGGCGAAGCTGACACTGTCAGCTTGCACCAGGGAGCAGCATGCGCAATTGCGACGTCAAAATTTTCCGTCGCAATTTTTCAAAATTCGTTATGCGAATTTTCAAATCCCTCACGGTCGCTTAGCTGCTCTGAGCATCTTTCTGGTTCGTGTAATGCGTTCAGTGGGGCTGAAAGCCCCACAGAACCTGTTGTGGGGGATCAGGATATCTGTAAACTGAGGGGGCGGTAGCCCCTGCGGTTCAGAAGGACTGTCCGGGGCGATTTTTTAGTTTTTACTCAGTTCATCAACCAGTTCTATAAACATGGCCGCGCTCCATGCCTGCGCCGGGCAGCCTTCCGAGTCGGGTTTGTCTGCAGAGCTCAGTTCCGCATGGCTTCCGACCGCGCCTTTCCAGAGTATCTCGTTTACGGAGGCGTTTAATATGCGGTTAATATACTGCCTGAATTTTTTGCTGTTGATTTTGTGCAGGACTAAGGCCGCAAGGTTGTTCAGGTAGAACCACGAATCGCCATTATGGTAGCTCATCGGATTTTCACCGGTGTGCTTTCCGCAGAAAAGCGGATTGTTTCTGTCCACTGTTGACAAACCGCCCCAGAGGAGCCAGAGCCGGTTCAATGCATTTTGAAAACAAGTTGTCCATTCGCCCCTGGTGAGCAGTTCTGGGTAAACATACGCTGCAATGAAAATGTTCGGCCGGATTGTTTCGTCGTTTATGCCATCCTTCAACATGCCATTAACCAGAAATTCCTTTTTTGTTTCGGCTTTCAGTTTATTCCCCAGGTTCATGTATTTTTTGTTTTTGGTTAGGTTGAAAAGGACGTGGTAGACATTCAGGGACACCGCCCTCAGTTCGATTCTATCACCGCCCCTGTTCAGGGAGTCCATCCAGGTCTCACTTGAAGCCGCAAAACTTTTTATATTTTTGAGATTTTCGATTTTTTGTTTTAATTTTTCTTTATCCAATTCGTAACCGCGTTTTACAATCCAGCCCGGGGCATCTGCGGAGTGGGAATCTCCAACGGGGTATTTGTTTAGAGTTTTTCCGTTACTTTTGATACGGTCCAGCAGACGCATCAGGATTTTCTCCGATGCTCCCTTTTCAATGAGACTTAGGGCTTTGAGGGAAATCGCATTATCCCTTACCCAGAACTGGAAAAACCATGGCAATCCTGCGTATATCCCGGGAACGTTGTTTATAGAAACGGTCAGGTCGTTTAGGGAATTCAAAGCGCAGAGGTATGCCAGTTTGGTCTCGGTGTCCCTGATTTTTGGGGCGTTGACGAATATTCTTTTCAGGTTTTCTTTTTGTGCATCCCTGAGTTTCTTCAGATTTTTCAGCACGTAATCGTTTTCCTGGATTGCTTTTTTCTTGTCAAAGGAGAATGAAAAAACCAGTCTTCTTGCCCTTATTTTGAGCGCGGAGAAAACGTACAGTTGGTCGGGAAAGGAATTCCTTTCCCTATCTGCAGGGTAGTCCTGCAGGAACCAGTTGCAGGTTTTTTTGTATTCGTTTTTGTTGATAACCAGATAACACTCGAACTCATTTTCCTGTTTATATTTAATTATGATTTTCCCTTTCTCTTCGGAGATTTCATAATACCTGCCGAATTCGGGATTTTTGTAACTCTCGCGGACATCGAGGATTATTTCAATTTCTTTTTCTTTGTTTAATTCGTAGACAAGAGAATTGTAATGAAAGGGTATGAAAAAATTTTCAATGACCTTTCTTCTTTTTCTTTCAAAATTAAAAAAATTGTTTTTTAGTTCTCTTACGGATGGTGCATTGGCTAGTTTTAGCTCTTCTATAACCTTGTACATCCGAAAATTTTCATTAAAGAACACGCCCTGATACCTGCTGGCGGGTTTGCTCGTGAAGTAGCAGTAACCGCCAATCTTATTGGTAAGGATAAACCCGGCATCCTCCCGGATATTCCTTCCAACTTTGGATTCACCAAAAGAATGCACGACTTTCATAACGCCATCTGAATTTATTTTATCGCATAGTTTACTATGCGGGCTAACTTCCATAGGAAGTTATTTTATTTTCTCAACTGCTTTGTTGTGCGCCTTGATGTAATTTTGCACCAGTTTCGCCCAACTGCACATGGGTGCGAAATTCTCTGCCTTTATCTTGTACTTTATCCGGTCCTCTTTGGATAAATGCACGTACCAGTACATCCTCTCCGCGAGTTGTTTTACGACCTCGTCGTCCTCTTCCCCCTCCCGTCGTATTACGAAAATTCCGGTTTCATCCTTGGAATTTTTCAGCACGAATCTTCCGAAACCCGTGAGATCGGTCGTTATGGAAGGAACACCGTAGGCCGCGCATTCCAGGGGTGTGTAACCCCAGGGTTCATAGTACGAGGGGAACACGCCGAGATGGGAACCCCACACAACGGTGTTGTAATCCATGTCCAACAAACCGTCCGAAGAACTCAGGTAGCATGGATAAAAAATAACCTTGACCCTGTCCATCTTTTTGTTGTAGAGTTTGGCTTCGCGGAAGCCTTTCAGGATGAGGTCGTTTTTTTCGTCCGTCAGTTCGTGGGTTACGACGGGTGGGTCGCCGTCCTTTTCGAAACTCATGAGCTTATCCCTGAGCTCGAGCAGGAAATCCTCGTCAAAGAGTTTTATCCTGTCCGGCAGTTTTTGGACGGAGATACCGTACATTATTTTCTCCCGCACGTCCTTTAGATTGTCGTCAAGAAAATCCTCCACGTCCTCGAACATCGCCCTGTTTTCTATGATGTCGCGGTTTATCGTTTTTGTGCCCGCAGGTATGAAGAAGAACACGACGACGGTTTTCTTGCTGTCCTCCTGCTTCATCCGTTTGTTTAGCTTGCCCAGCGCTCTTATCGTGACGTCAATCCCCTTGTTCCTAAATTCGTATCTTCCGGAAATGACGAATATAAGGGTGTTCTCGACGTCGATTGGGTAGTGGGGCAGGACGTAGGATATCAGAAACTCCCTGATTTTGGATTTGTAAACCTTGTGCTGTATTGGCACCTCCTCGAGATTCGGCAATTTGTGGAAATCAAGCCCGTTGGGTGTTAGGATATCTGGTTTCCTTTTCAGGATGTGCTCTGCTTCCAGCGCGGTTATTTCGCTGACCGTTGTGAACACCCGGGCATTCTGGGCTGCTGCTTTCTCGAGCTGGTGTTTCGCCTGAACCACGTGTTTATACGCCTCCTTTTCGATGTCCATCAATTCCAAAACGCATTTGCCGTCCTTCTTCCGGTAGAGGTCAATGTCAGAGCCTGTCAGGGTTCTGCCAAGAACGGTTGCATGGGTTGTGAACACGGTTCTGATGCGGATGTTTTTTTTCTTGAGGTAGAGTATGGCTGCACCGGACAGCCACTCGTGGAAGTGCGCTACCTTCCTGCCTTTCAATGCACTGGATAGTTCCTCAAGGAGCCTGCCGACCGCCATGGACCAGATAACCGGCTCGTCATAATCGGGCGGGCTGTTTAATGAGTCTATCTTGTAATCAGACCACATCTGGGCTTTTATGTCGTTTTTCTTGTAGGAAAATTTGTTGAAGTCCAAGAGTATTACGCTTGGTTTTCCTTTGATGAGCCACCTTCCGTAGTAAGCGGTGATTCCTTCCTGCTTCAGTTTGTCGAACACCTGCTTGAGCTTCCTGTCCGGAACTTCTTGGGAAAATTCGTGCGACGCCTTATCGGAAAAATACGGCCCTATAAGAAAGTAATTGCTTTTGTAGTACTCGAGCATCTGCGGCGCTTTGGACCTGACGACCGTGTATATGCCGCCAACCTTGTTGCAGACCTCCCACGCCACTTCAAAGACGTAATCCGCCTTCTTCTCCATTACTTAAGTTATTATTAATGTTGTGTTGATAAATTCATTAATGTATGAAAACTGGTATCCTTGCATCGTCGGATGATGAATTTTCATTGGATCTGGCAAAGGAACTGTCAGACCTTGAGGTTGAATTTCTGAATTTTGGTGAGTACTTACCATCTGAGGAACTCAGATTCAGTGTTATAGTTGACAGGTTGAGTTACCAGGATCCGTATCTGCTCGAACTGCTTAAGTTTCTTTCGCTTAAGGGATGCAAGGTGATAAACAACCCGTTTGCTTCTTCCGCGAATAACAAGATTGTTTGCATGAAGTTCTCGCTCGATTTGGGCATACCGTTCCCCAAGACGATTATACTGCCAAAGTTTTCCGAGGAACCCGAGAAGGTTTTGGAGCCAAACTGGGAATCTGTCGAAAAGGAGATAAAATTGTCGGCCTTTATGAAACCGCACAATGGATTCGCGTGGGAGAATGTCCACGAGGTAAAATCCATGGCCGAAGTGCGCGACATTTACGAGAAACTGAAACGGCAACACATATTGCTCCTCCAGGAAAAAATAGATTACGTAGATTACTACAGAACGTACTGTGTGGGCAAAAAGGATGTTCTGTTCATCAAGTGGGGGCCGGCGCCATCTGGCCTTGGGAAGTACATGGTGTCCGACCTCAAGCCGATAGAAAACATCATTGACAAACTTACAATGCATACGATAGAACTGAACAAAAAACTGGACTTTGATTTCAATGTGGTCGAGTGGTGCATGGACAAGGAGGGAAGGCCGTTCATGATAGATGCGTACAACGAGGTCCCGGACATGGACAAAGCAGCGATTCCTGCGGAGTATTACGACTGGATTCTGAAGAAACTCGCACAGCACGTGAGGAGGGAGTCCAAGTAGTTATTCCTTTAGCCGGATTTTCAGGTCGTTGATTATGTTCATGAACGAGATGAACGCGTCATGCGGCCTGTCGAAGGGGTTGAAGTACTTGTGCACGTCGCCATCAGCAAACCACTTGGTGCACATGTAGTAAAAATTGTCGCTTATCTGGAGCTTTCTCCAGTCGTCTATTATTTCCTGGTTCCTGGATTTTTTTACCGCATTTTCCAGTGAATAAAGTTCGCGCGCTGCCTCCTGCTGCATTTTGTTTCCGAGCCATGCGGACAGGTCGCGCTCGATGTCTGCCCAGCTTACGAGGTGATGTATGTCCAGCTCCGCCACTGGCTTGTATCTCTCAACCGCTTCGGATGGCGTTATAAAATCGTTGTCCGGATGTTTCATTATTTCCCAGGGCAGATGCTCCAGAAACTTGAAAATCCCCTTGTCCTCCCACTGGTGCTCGCCGAAGGTTTCGTAATCCATGAATAGATTTACAAGAACGCCGTTTCCGTTTATGGCGTTCACCCATTGGGCGAACTTTGGCGCAGTAAGCGGGTATTCGGCCCAGCTTTTCTCACCGAAACGGAACGCGATGTCGTCCGAAAGCCGGTAATTCTTCAGCAGCAGGGAAATTTTCTCCGTGGTTTTTGGTTTGTAAACGAAGTTTGGGCTTCGCCACCCGAGGATGTAATCTGCACCCTCTGCAAGTATTCCGCTGTAACCGAGTTTTTCGATAAAGTTCGCAAGTTCGTTGTTGTAGATGAGCTCCGTGTTCCGGAAAATCCGGGGTGTGAAGTTGAATATCTCCTTTATTTTTTCGTTGTGCAGTTTTACCTGTTCCTTGAACTCTTTTTTCGAGTAGATGAAGGAGAGGGAGTGATAGTAGGTTTCGTCGAGAAGCTCCACGTAGCCGGTGTCCACCAGTTGCCTGAAACTTTCCAGAACATCCGGGCAGTACTTTTCGAACTGTTCTAGCACTATGCCGCTCAGGCTGTAACTTGCCCTGAATCTGCCATCGGTTTTTTCTATGAGGTCGAGAATGGTTCTATTGGTCGGCAGGTAGCATTTGGTTGCGACCTTTTTCAGGACCTCTTCGTTTTTTTTGTCATCGAAATAATTGTGATTCCGCCCTATGTCAAATATCGGATATTTTCTCAAGCGGTATGGCTGATGCACCTGGAAGTAAAAGCATACGGAAACCATTACTGCACACCCTTCAGCAGTTTGTTATATACGGAAATGCACTTATCGGCCGGCTTGTCCCACGTGATTTTTTTGACCTCCCTCAGGGCGTCCTCTTTCAGCAGGTCGCCAAGGGTTCGGTATCTCAACACAGCCACTATCTTGTTGGTCAGTTCGTTGATGTCCCAGAAATCCACGAGCAGGCAGTTCTTTATTACCTCGGAAACGCCGCTCTGTTTGGATATTATGGTCGGTACGCCGTTCCTCATGGCTTCCAGCGGGGTTATGCCGAAGGGCTCTGAAACAGACGGCATAACATAAACGTCGGCCATCCGGTAAACCTTCTCCAGGTCATTATGCCCCAGAAAACCCGTGAAGAGAACCCGGTCTGCTATGCCGAGCTCTGCGGCTTTTTCTATCATCCGCATTTCCATGTCGCCGGTGCCGACCATGATGAATTTTACGTTCGGCTCGTGCTCAAGGACTTTTTTTGCGGCGTATATGAAATAATCGGGGCCTTTCTGCAAAGTTATCCTGCCGACGAAAAGCACGACCCGGTCATGCTTTTTTATCACGAATTGGTCGATGCTGGATGCGTCGTCGGTGATTTCAACTGCGTTATGAACAACGACAATTTTTTCCGGATTTATGCCGTAGTGCTGAACAATCTTGTTTTTTGTAAAGTTTGAAACCGCTATGACGACATCTGCCGCTTCCATGCCGTTTCTTTCCAGCCGGTACACGTACTCATTCACGTTGTTTCCGCCCGTCCTGTCGAATTCGGTCGCATGGACGTGCACGGCCAGCGGTTTTCCTGATATCTTTTTTGCCTTGATTCCCGCGCCAAAGGTCATCCAGTCATGGCAGTGGATAAGGTCAAAGGTCTCCTGTTTTGCGATGTCTGCCGCCGCTTCGGTGTATCTGTAAACTTCGTCAAAAAGCGTAGCGCCGTAAATATTTGGCGCACCCGAACGTGCCCTTCTTAAGTTGCGGTAGTCCCGCACGGACATGTATGGTGTTAGCAATGAACGTATGCCCCTGATTCTTACGCCTTTGGTAGAGATTAACCTCAGAAAATCTGATTTTAGAGTATCGTCTGCACTCGGTAGGACAAAGGTTATGTCTACGCCTTTTTTGCTAAGACTTTTCGTTAATCCATAACATGCAGTGCCCAGCCCACCAGAACTAAACGGGGGAAATTCCCAGCCGAACATTAATACTTTCATATGTTATGTACATACCTGTACAAGTATGTATGGTTACATTTTTGGGGATAGTTAACTACCCTACAGTATGAAATATTGTTTATTCTATTTAAAAAGGTTTCTGTTCAGGTGAATGATCATATTATCATAAGCAGGGGCAGAGATATCAGGTTCCAGCCCAGTTTTAGTAGGATATTGTTAGTTAGCATTGCATTTGACGTTCCGGGTGTCGGCGGGTTTGTGGAGTTTGAGAGCACCCATAAACCGCCGCCGTTTGTCGACCGCATGTATGAAACGTTCTCCGTCGTGCTGTTGTAGCTCTTACCATCAACGAGCGCCCCGCTGGAGTTGTACAGGTATACCGCATCCGCAGTGTTGCTCAGCTGCAAACCGGTTGTGGTTCCGTTGTAAAGACCGAACCCTCCGGAGGCGATAACTCCCGAAAGCGTGTAGTTACTCTGCATGTCACCGAGCTTCCATCCGGTTATGTTTACCGTGCTGGAATCGTTGTTGTACAGCTCTACCCACTCGTTGTCCGGTTCAGTTCCAACGGGATTCGGCATGAACTCGTTTATCACGACATTATTTGAGGTGATGGTTGTTGTTACGGAGATTGACGTGGTGCTCGAGGTGCTGGTACTCGTTGATGATGCTGCGGTGGTCGTGGTTGATGAGGTAGTTGTTGAAGTTGTACTTGTGGTTGAACTCGTTGATGTTGTTGTAGTGCTCGTGGTTGTGGACGATGCTATGCGCAAATCGTCCCATTCGCCCCATCTTGAGGTGTTTGAATCCACGGTGTTCTGGGGATACCGGTAGTACTCCGACCCGGACTGGTCCCATGTCTCGATTCTGAATCCGGCAATGTCATTAAAGTTCAGGGCCATGTCCTTACTCTCACCCGAATTCAGCGGTTTGCTAAATTCATAGGTGTAGTTCCCACTTGAGTAAGTTCTGTTGCCGGAACCGTGTGATGTTCCTCCGCCATCTATGTCCCTGAGCCACCAGGAGGTTCCATTCCAATATGCGTCGCTATAGCCAATTGCCAAGGCATTGTAGTCCAGAGCGTCCTCGCCGCCGGTTGTGGCGTTGTGGTCATGTTCTTTGTCGAAGTCGCACATGCCGTAATCCTGTGTTGTGTCGAGAGTTGCATCCGGAATGACCATCGCGATGTAAAGGTTGAACGCATCGTTCAGAACATAAAGTTCTCCATTTTTTGTTTGGCCTGTTGTGAAGAAACCGTTCAGCGTTATGTTCATCCCGTTGTTCCATTCCCCAGCACTTAGAACACCGTCAATGGTGGGTGGAGATGTTGTGTATGATGAGTTTATGAGGAGGGCATTAACTGTGAAGACTAAAAAAAGTAAGTACACGGATGCAATGAAAAAGATAAGTATTTTACTTTTCATCTCAAAGGTTATTTGTATATACGATAATAAGAATCTAAGAATTACAAAGCCGTCGAGAGGAAGTAGATACCTATTACGAACAATACGACGGATAGAAAAATCTGCACCTTTGCATACCATCCCTTCTCAAATATGAATTTGCTGCTTTTTGATGTCGTCATTGAAACGAACAGGAACCAACCCAAATCCGCAAACCAGTGTCCGATGAAAACGGAAAGCATTCCAAGGAACCCCATTCTCTGGAGACCTTCGAGGAGCAAACGCGTTCCTGCGGTTGCCCACCATATCGGGAATCCTGGATTGAAGACGGTGAAGATTATTCCGCCGACAATCACGCCGTGTATGGATCTTGTTACTTGAAATTTTAATTTTTGTTTTGATTTTTTTATTGATTGGATAGAAGCAAAAATAAGAGCGATGCCACCAACGATGCTTATACTCTTGATGAATATCTCTGACGACATTAGCTCCCTTAACCCGAGCATCAGAAATATGAAAATGAAAACCTCAACAATCGCATGCCCGATGATTACCAGGGCGCCGACCCACCTGCCTTTTTTGAGAGATTCGTTTATTGTGTAAATTAAAAGCGGGCCCGGCATCAGGGCTCCGGATAAACCGACAGCAAATCCAAGACCTAACAAAAATGCGATTGTCAAAAAATCCATGGTAAGAAAAGTGAGGGGTTGTTAAAATACCCGGTTTTTTGCAAGATTCGGCTGGCTCTTCCCGATTTTGGACTTGATTTTGTCCCCAAAAAGGTCACCCAACGCGCAAAGGAGGAAATAGGTCATCATCCAATATGCGATGTATATCGGCGGGCTGCCGCTCACGTTGCTTTTCTCGTCACCCGCGAGATTGGCGAGTTCGTCCCATGCGTATGAAACAAAGGGTTGCTCCGGATTGAGAACCGCATGTATCATTGGATGCAAAACGGGCAGAACAACAAGCGAAACGCCCATCGAAAGCAAAAAAACCACCATTGTGAATATCCAACTGCCCAGCACATTTTCCTTTATTTTTTCATCGCCCTTTCTGTAGCTGATTACCTTGGTTATCGTAGAGAACCAAAAATAGACAAAAACCCAGATGTTCCCGATGATGATTGAACCAGCACCAGCGAATACGCTGTAAAAAACGAACAGGAATACCATTACTATAGGCCGCGCGCTAAATGCGAAGAAGAATAGCGTTGAATGTATGGTTATGAATTCTACCATAAGGAAGACGAATCCGTTTCTGTATAGAAAATGGTCGAATGCGGTCGGGTCGAGCATTATCTTAAAGAAGAGCATCGCCAGACTTAGGTCCCATATGAGATTGATAAATCTCCCAGAGTTGAAGGTTGTATTTTTGTTCCTCATATCTTCAGAGAGCATTTACATCGCCTTCAATCTTTTTATCCGCTCGTCAATCGGCGGGTGCGTGCTGAATAGGTTTGTCACAAAATCCGTGCGGTCGCGGAACGGCGTCGAGATGAACAGATGCGCTGTGGCTTTGTTCGCGTTGTCAACCAACGGGTCCGGGTCTTTCTTGATTTTTTCGAGTGCGCTTGCAAGACCGGGCGGATAACGCGTAAGAACAGCTGCGTTCGCATCTGCAAGGTATTCGCGCTGGCGCGAGATTGCGAATTGGATTAATTGCCCTATTAGGGGTGTGAGAATCGCAAAAAACACGCCAATGAGGATTATTGCGGGATGCACGCCCCTACGCGAACTACCTCTCTTTCCACCATACCAGATACTTCTCAGGATGAAATCACTTATGAGTGTCGTCAAACCCACCATGATTGCGGTGAGCATCATGAAACGGATGTCGTAATTCTGCACATGGGACATTTCATGTGCGATTACACCTTCAAGTTCCTCGCGTTTCATGACCTTCAGCAGGCCGGTTGTGACAGTTATTGAAGCATGTTGGGGGTCGCGTCCGGTTGCAAAAGCATTCATGGCAGAATCGTCTATCACATACGCTTTGGGTGCCGGAAGTCCGGCAGCTATCGCTAATCCCTCGACTGTGTTTATGAGAAAGGGGAACTCTTTCTTGGTCGCTTCCCTTGCACCCGTCATTTTGAGAATAAGTTGGTCTCCGGAGTAGTATGCAAAAAAAGAGTAGAGTATGGAAATGAAGACTGCAACAAAAAGGCCGATGTTGACATCACCCCAAACCAGACCAAGAACCGCACCAAGAATTCCAAGCAGGATTATAAAAAATAGAAACATCAGGTAGGAGCGGAGTTTGTTGCTCCTTACCTGCTCGAATAGGGTTTCCATCCTTTAATTTAGAATTTTACCTGCGGAACTTTTCTCTCTTCCTCCGGCGCAGCAAACAACTCCCTCTTCGTGAAGCCGAACGTTCCGGCAAAGAGGTTGTTCGGAAACGTCTGGATGCGGATGTTGAACTCCATCACGACATCGTTGTAGTGCTGTCTCGAGTATGCGATTTTGTTTTCCGTTCCGCTGAGTTCCTCCTGAAGCTGCATGAAATTTTCGTTTGCCTTGAGCTGCGGGTAGTTCTCGCTGACAGCGAACAGTGATTTCAAAGTTTCGGTAAGCATGTTGCTTGCCCTGGCTTTTTCGCCTACGGTTTTTGCGCTAAGCAACGCGGACCTTGCCCGTGTAACGCTGTCGAAAACCTCACGCTCGTGCTTTGCGTATCCGCGGACGGTTTCCACGAGATTCGGAATCAGGTCGTTTCTACGCTTTAGCTGCACGTCTATTTGTGCGAAGCTGTTATCCACCTCATTTCTGATTCTTATCAGACCGTTGTAAACTACAATCACAAACAATACTGCGATTGCTATTACCCCCAAAATCAACCATTCAAACATATCAACCACCTCGTATTTTATTTACTCGACCTTCGGTAACTTCTTCAGTGCTTCCTCGATTTTTTCCTTCGGATATGCGTAATCCTGAAGTTTTCCTCCGAGGTAATCGTCGTACGCCTTGAGGTCGAAGTGTCCGTGTCCGGAGAAGTTGAACACGATGACTTTTTCCTCGCCGGTTTTCTTGCACACAAGGGCTTCGTCTATTACCGCCTTGATTGCGTGCGCTGTTTCTGGTGCGGGAAGAATGCCTTCGGTTCTTGCAAAGGTTAACGCTGCCTCGAAGGTCGGGTTCTGGTGGTATGCCTTTGCCTCCACATAACCCTCGTCATAAACCGCGCAGAGGATTGGGGCATCGCCATGATACCTTAAACCACCGGCGTGTATTCCCGATGGTACGAAGGTGTGTCCGAGTGTGTACATCTTCACGAGCGGCGTCATTTCTGCGGTGTCGCCGAAATCGTATTTGTACAGCCCTTTGGTCAGCGTCGGGCATGCTTCGGGCTCGACTGCTATCGCTCTTAAGTCCTTGTGCTTTCCTGAAATTTTGTCTTTGAGGAACGGGAACATGAAGCCGGAAAAGTTGCTCCCACCGCCAACGCATCCTATCAGAATGTCGGGCTCGACATCAGCAAGCTCAAGTTGTTTTTGCGTTTCCAAACCCACAACGGTTTGATGCATCAAGACGTGGTTTAAAACGCTTCCGAGCGAGTATTTTGCATCGTCATGCGTGGCAGCATCCTCCACTGCTTCGCTTATTGCTATGCCCAGACTTCCAAGCGAATTCGGGTCTTCCTGGAGAATTTTCTTTCCGGAATTAGTTTTGTTGCTCGGGCTCGGGATTACATCGGCACCCCAAACTTGCATGAGCGATTTTCTGTAGGGTTTTTGCTCGTAGCTGACCTTGACCATGTACACGGTACACTTCAGGTTGAAAAGTTTGGTTGCGAAAGCCAAAGCGGAACCCCACTGGCCTGCTCCGGTTTCCGTGGTGAGCCGTTTAACGCTCTCTTTCATGTTGTAGTATGCCTGCGCCACGGCTGTGTTCGGCTTGTGGCTTCCGGGCGGGCTAACGCTTTCGTTCTTGAAGAAAATCTTTGCTGGAGTTTTGAGATGCTTTTCCAGACGGACAGCACGGTGCAACGGCGTCGGCCTCCAGATGCGGTAAACTTCACGTACTTCCTCGGGAATGTCAATCCAGCGCTCGGTGCTCACTTCCTGCTTGATGAGCTCCATCGGGAATATCGGCGCAAGGTCTTGCGGACCTATGGGTTTTTTCGTCCCGGGATGAAGCGGCGGAGGAAGCGGTTTCTTCAAATCGGCAGCAAGGTTGTACCATTTTTTAGGAAGGTCGTTTTCATCCAGCAAAAATTTTGTTTCCATTTTTATCACTCAAATTAACTGATAAATATTTATTTTAGCGTTTAAAAACAAGGTTATCTCTGCTGGAGACGTGTTGTAAGTTGCGGTTGGAGTATATCTGCCCATTTATCACGTTCCGGATTGGACCTGTCCAGCAACATCCTTCTCGCATTCTCCATTGCCCGGCTGTATCTGTTTGTCAGTGTGTCTGCGTTGGCACCCCAGTCGGTAATTTCATCCACGGCTCTGGCTCTGTCGAGTAAGTTTTCATCAAATAGCCTTATCAGATGGTTAGCATTATCAAAAGCCACGGAGATTAGGTCATATGTCGCCCTTACCAAATCCGTTATCTGGCGGTCATCCAACTCGAAGTTTGGACCTGCTATTCGCTCCACATCAAGGTAGCGTAATTTGGGGGCATCCCCTCCCGTTGGAAGGAATACCGGATGGAAGTGCGGTTGTCTCTCACGTGGAACCACACCTATCCTCATCATCTCATGAACGCTCTGTGCGAGTTCGTCTATTATTCTTTGGACCACATGTGGGCTAAATCTTCTTCCATGCTCTTCCAAATTACCCGCATCTATGTTCAATGCTTCGTCAAGTATGTAAACGCCTTTTGGATGACCCCGGTAACTTGTTTCCCCTGCAAATAGAATCCTAGGAACAAGATCGCACTGCTCGGCAGCACGATGGGCTTCGATATCGGCTTCCTCACGACCCGGTAAAGCCGGCTTGAGTATGTAGGATATTATGGGGTTATTCTCAGGCCCAATGCTTACACGCCATATCCTTCCCCTCGGGGTTGCGACCGCCCTTGTTGAAACATGAAGTTCATTAGCATTATGTCTATTCATCTCTTCTTGTAGCGAATCGTAAACTTCTTGTAGCGAATCATAAACCTCGTCACCGAGCGCTTCTCTCATTGCATCTTCGGTTTCCGGTAGTGCCCTTGCAACCCTTATCTCCTCCAGTCTTCCATGAAGATCATCTATTGTTTCCGACGAGCGAACAAGCTGTGGTGTAACAAAACCGAACAGATTGGCTGCCTCATCACCACCTAACTCCAGATAGGTACCAACCAAACGATCAAGTACTCCTAAAACCTCGGGTCCTGCACCGAATTTCTGAATTAGTGCAGGTATTGCAATCCCGTAGATGTTTGGCTTTCTGGAAGGTATTATGTGGTTTTGGGGGTCTTCAATCAGATTTATAACGTAATTAACTGTTGATACGAAGTCTTGTGCGTTTCCACCTACAGATAGTGCGACCGCAGGTATAAAATCGTGCAGATACTCCCGCCCTGCAATCATAACTTCAGGAAGTCTAACAAGGGTTGCATTCAAGCATTTTCTGACGTAATCCAAATCACCGCCGCTTGTCTGGATTATTGTATCAACCGCATTGCACCAATATTGTCTGGAAAGCCCTGCTGGAACTCCGCTTCTGCCTTCAAGGGCAGTTGATAGGATACCCTGCACCCTGTCTGGGTCAGCCGATGCGACTTCCATTGCTCGGGTTGCTGCATGGCGATAAAAGTTTTCTCGCTCTTCTTTGTCTACACTTAGCCCAACGGAAGCAATCGCTTTAAGGTTTTCGTATAGTTGCCTTGTATTCCCACCAAAATGTTCCCTTACCTTATCAACATCCAGTTCAACAATGATTTTAGCAAATTCCGAAAGTTCGGTGCTGTAGAAGGTATCCCGTTGTTCGAGCGTCAATTGATCGCCCATTCGGATAAATACCTTCCCCCACTTCTGGAGTTGTTTGGATGGGTCAATTACGTCATCTGTAAAGAGCAGGGGATATTCCCTCTCAGGGCTCCTACTCTCCCCCGAAAAAATAGCCCCTATTGCCGATGGCACGACCTTGTCCATAAGATCATGGAGGTATTTATCGCCATGTTTCCGGACGACTTCACGACGGAACAGCTGCACCTCGTGGATTACGCTGTCGTAGTGTTCTCTCGGAACGTGCCTTGCGACTGCTTTGAATGTTTTTGGTAGAACCCGTGATGTAAATGCCATTGTATCGGTTGGTGTGGGCTGCGTTGATGTGTAAGACAAGATGGAACGTAGTGCCATTCTGCAACAACTCTCTATTCTTTCTCTAGAGTGGCCAAGTTCGAGGATTGCGGGGGCAACATCACGGTAAAAGAGTGTTTCATAGATGTCTCCAACGTTTCTAATCAAAGCTCCGGTCTCTGCCACTTTTGTTAATGCCTCAGCCAAACCTTCGCGTGCTCTGAACTTCCGTATTGCAGGAGCGGCCACACCGAGCATGAACTCCTCTCTAGCGAGTACATCCACCCCTGAAGAAACATCAGTGCATGCTTTGAATGCTCTTTCAAGAGCATCAAAATCAGTTCCATAAATAGAGTACGCTGTTTCAGCGATGACATCGTAGAAAACGCGCCGTGTGGCAGCATCTTGGATGCTTTCCCCGTATTTTGAAGTTAACTCCAGCGCCCTCTCGAGATTATTGTCATTACTTCTGTAAACGTATATTGCCTCTACCGCAGCGCCCATGTAGAAATTCATCCTAGTCTCTGGTCTGATACGGTGTCCAACGCTTTTACCTTCTGTATCCAATCTTTCGCCAACTCTAATACAAGTAAAGATTGACTGCCCGACCCTGTCCGAATTCCCATGATGGATCTGAACAGCGCGACAACCCAGGCCTCGGTCCACCGTGGCTGCACCCTTGCCCCATCTTTCATGCGTGTAGAGCCACTTTCTGTCTTCAGGGCGAAGCCATTGTTCCAGATTTCGTATCGCATTAAGGTTGTTTTCAATCCGTCCTACATCTGGGCCGCACGCCTCGAGAATATATGGGACGAGATGATAAAGAAAGTCGAATCTGCTTTCCCGAACTACATGTGCAGTCTGCCTATCGATGAGTGCAGCAAGTTCTTGTGGGTTTTGAGAGCCGAGAATTATGCCAAGAAAACGGTCCGATGCTGCGAACCGATAAAAGTTGCTTCTGCGCTCTGTGCCTTCTGGATCGAGCTTCTCACCGATTAATAGAATAGTGTCAACTAGGGGCAGCTGGTCAGGATTGCGTGCCCTTATGTACGCTTCAATTCCTCGCCTGCTAGTGACCAGATCCTGCTCGGTAAACTGACCTATGCGTGCGGGTGTTGGGAGTTGCGCCCCGACCTGCTTGTAAAAACCAAGTACAGCTTCCTGATATGTGGTCATTTACCTGCCACCTCACGATATACCATCCTACCCAATGGTCTTCCGGTCATGTATGGGGGAACCGGATATCCGAGCATCTGACACACTGTTGGCGCTATGTCCGCTATGGTCAATCCGTCAGGGTCTTCCCGCATGCGCTCAAGGTCGTATTCAAACTTTCCAAGACGTCGGGCTGGTGCGATGACGGTAACTGCTGGGCGAATAGTATGCTCACGGTGTGTTTCTCCGATACTGGCGTTCATTAAAGTGTCTGAATTTCCATGGTCTGCGGTAACGACCAGGATACCGCCTGCTTCATCAACTGCCTTCCAGATTCTGCCGATTCCTTCATCAACAATTCTTAAACCGTTGGCAACTGCAGTTTCATAGCCCGTATGACCGACCATATCGCCGTTCGGGAAGTTTACGAGCATGAACCTGTATTTTTCACGTACGCCTATGGTCCTAACAGCGATGTCGGTAACAAGCCTTGTGCTCATTGTTGGTTTTTGATGATATTCCTCAACTTCTGGGTCAGGCACGAGAACACGAAATTCATGTTCTAATGGCTCTGTGCTCTGGCCGTCGAAGAATGAAGGGAAGACGGCACCGACATGTGGGCCCTTCTCTGTGGAGGACGTTCGGAACTGCTCTTCTCCATGCACACTAACAACCATCCCCAAACCCGCAGGATTGGGGATGGTGTCAATGAGGATGGGCATATCAAACCGCTCGTCATATCTAATCATGGAAACAGCAAACACCTTTAACTCTGCTCTGCTGAACCTGTCAAAATCAGGTAGCACGAAGGGGGCAACAAGCTGCTTCATTCTGTCGGAACGGAAGTTGTAGAACACGAGCGAATCTCTGTCCCTTATTAAGCCGACGGGTTCGCCATCCTCGTTAACTACAACGGAAACGGGAACCTCCTGGTCGCTTTTTACACCACTGTTGTATGCGTCTTCAACAGCCGAACGAGCAGAACGTACTATTTTCCCCTCACCACGAACCATCGCATTATACGCGGTTTCTGTCAGCCCCCAGTTTCCGTTTCTGTCCATGTAAAAGGACCTGCCGCCGATGGTTGCAGTCTCTATTTTTATTTTTTGACCTTCTTCCAGCTTCGCAAAAACCGCTTCTGCCCGGGGGAGATAGCCAGGAATTGCAACCCGTCCGGAATCCACAAGCTCGAGGATGTCATCCAACTGCATATCAGCGTATATCAAGTTGTTATGTTCGTCTATGTATCCTGCACTCCTGAGCGATGACAAAAAAGAACCCATCAGCCGGGAGTATCCATCATTCCTAGCCATAACCTCCTGCACCCTGCCGCCCATAAAGTCGTCTATAACCTCTCTGATGATGTCTGGTGTGCGTTGTCCGCGTGTTTCACGGTCAACCCTGTATTCAAGGGTTGCGTGTTCCGTGGCATCGCGCCCGTCGGTTATGAAGTGTACAAACGCTTTTTTCACACCCCTCTCTCTGGCATACCTCAGCATCGCGTACATGTGATTTATGTCGCTGTGAACGCCGATGTCGCTGCATAACCCGACGAGATGTAGTGCGCTTCCTTCTTTAAGGCAGTTGTCTATGGCGGCATTTAATTCCTTATCCTTGAAAAAACTTCCGTCCGCTATGGAGTTATCTATCAACACAGGCATTGCTGGCTCCACTATTCCCCTCAACGTCTGATGGCCCACGTCAGAATTGCCGAACACGCCAGGATGCAGGCCGACGGTTTCTCCGTCGTTTCTGAGGAGAACGCAGCCGTGCTGTTCTATCAACCTCACGAGGTTTGGCATCTGCGCGGTGACCATCGCATTATCGTCTGAGAAAGGATTGAAACCGCATCCATCCAGTACAAGAAGAACTACCGGGCCCATTTCCTCCGGTCTGGCCCCTATGTCTCTTAACTCCTTGGGCTCCGCGAGTCTTTCAACTGGAAGACCTCCTGCTACTTTACGTGATGCCGCAACCGACCGCCGAGCCATTTTCATGGAAAGCATTTACCAATTATTATAACGAGGTCGTACTATAAAAGAGGTAAAAATGCACAAAAAGCTGCATGCTGCAACGTTCGATTATTGAAACAATTTACCTACCGTCATGATGGCATGAAAGAATAACGCTGCCAGGAATACCGCAACCGCGATGAAGAATATTTTTTTCGCTATCTGAAAATACCGCTCACGCTCCTCGTCTATCATAACCATTTTTATCTCATATCTTCGGGTGGTCGCTTTATCTCCTTCATCATGGGCTTGCTCAGGGGCTCCTTCATCGACCTTAGTTCGGTGCGTATATACTCAAGCTCTGCACGAATCTCCTTGATTTCCGACATTAAAGCACCCCTACCCTCCTCGTCGAAAAGTTTCGACAACTGCGACTTTATGGCGTCTATATCGGACCGCACCGCCTGCAGGTCATACCTCTGCGTGTCATCCGCAAGTTCGGAGTTATAGACGCTGTTCAGCATATTGCTTATGGAGCTAAGCTGCGACCTCATCGAGGATATTTCCGATGGTAGGGAACTGCTTGACCTTTCTTCGCTGTATATGCTGTTTATCATGGAGTACATCGAACTCAGCTGCGACCGTATGTTGTAAACCTCGTTGTAAACCTGGTCTATGTCTGCCATGTTATATAATGTTTTTATACGGCTATTTATAATACTTTATATGCCCTGCGGAAGAAAAAGAAAGATCCAGAAGATGCGCACGCACAAGCTCAAGAAGCGCAGAAAAAGGATGAGGAGGCTAAGGCACAAGAAATAATCACCTCACCGTTGCTCTGAAATTTTGTAAACGAAGTCCTTCCTTCTTATGTTTTTTAGAGAGAGAAACAGGTCAAGGTAGTACTTGGTCGTTCCCCAAACGCCCGCACTCTCCAGCCTCCTTGAGGATGTTACGACATAAAAATTTGTGTAGTAGCGGATTTTCCCGAATTTTTTCAGCCGGTAGCTGAGATCCCAGTCTTCCAGAGGGACTGGTCTAAAGCCGTTCACTTTCTCAAACGCCTTTCTCTGAACCATGAGGTCAAAGCCGAGCAGAACGCCAATCCCGAGTTTGTCGCGGATGGTGTAATAGAGATTCGTGACGTTTTCCGCGACTATCAGTTTTGGTATCCGTTTTGAAAAAACAAACCCTGCTGTCAGGCCGACGAGGTTTTTCTCACTCCGGAATTTTTGCATGGCGTTTTTGAAGTAATCCGGAAGTATGAGTGTGTCGGCGTCAACGAACAGGATGTATTTGCCGGTGCCTTCGTTTGCCCCTGTGTTGCGCTGAAACGCCAACCCCTGTTTCGAGATAACGACCCTGTCAGCGTACTCCTCCGCGATTTTTACTGTTTTGTCCCTGCTGTTTCCGTCACACACAATAATCTCGTATTTCAGTTTTGTGTTCTGCGAGCGTATCGCGCAGAGGCACTGCTGGATGCGTTTTTCTTCGTTCAGTGCGGGAACCACGACGCTCACGTCCATCACACCACCCCGGAGAGCACATCAAACCACGCCAGCACCAGAATAAGAAAGGTCGAAACCAGAACCACAGGCAGAAAAGGATAAACATCAATCCTGTCAACCACTGCGGGTGCGGGGGTGATGTGCCTCTTTGTTATGTCCTTCAGGAACGGTTTTAGAATTTCGTTTATCACGATAAGCATGATATAGAAAGCCACCAGGTACGTAATGTCCAATAGGGAACCGACAGCACATATTGCTGTTATGTCCATCAGACTCAGGGAAAAAAGCAGATTTACAAACTTGTAGGACAACAGGGCGAATATTCCAATGATTGCCCATTTCAGAATAAAATTAGAAAAGGAAAAATTTTCTGATAGGGATAAGTAAGCATCGTAAACAAAAAAAATCCCCGTAAAAACAAACCACACCTCTGCAAAGTCGCGCTGCGCGAGCATCCTCCTGAGGTCGCTCACCGCCGCAACCGTGAACGAACCCAACAGGAATATCAGACCGTAAAATTGAACCGGGAACATTTTATGTGAATAAATACGAATGCTGAAATTTAAACAAAAATAGCCAACCGATACGTTTTTAAAGGGGAGATCTTATTCATATTCTACTAAGATATTTCTAAAGAGGTGAAACGAAATGGCAGAGAAAAAATATTTTGTTTTGCAGCAAGGAGGAGAGGATACGGAACATATATTTTCTGGCAAGCAACCAAGACAGGCTGCGCTGAAGGCCGCACGTCGGGGTTTTAAGGACATACAGCTGAGGGAGAGAGGTACAAAAAAGGTGCACCTGTTCTCGGGCTCAGTAAGTGTGGTTTCTGCTCCAGCAAACAAACCTGACTGGTTACCAGACAAAATCAAGAAGCCGAGCGTAAAGAAGGAGGGTATAAAGCGCTTAAAGTAAAACCCTTTTTCTTTTTTTATTTTTTTATTTTTTGATTTCTTCCAAGAATTCTTCTCTGCTTATTCTTGCCTGCCGCAGGATACTCAGCAATGTGCCCCTTTTGATTACTTCTCTCCTTGGAACAACAACTAATAACGTCCCGTCATCGATTCTCTTGTGTAACAGATGTGGCTTCCTTTTTGTCTTGTTATGTTAAATCCGCGTTTATACAAAAGTTTTAGAATTTTATCAGAAGATACGAGAGGTAATCTCATTCTAAGCAGCTATCTTCACAGGAATTTCTGTTTTAAATATTTTCGGAACGGAAACATCGTTTTTGAGGTCTTTTTTTGTTAATCCTAATTTGTCGAGAACATCATCCATGATACCCAATTCCTTTGCGCTCTCGATGTACAATTCAATAGCCTCCTTAACATTTTCTATGGCCTCATCAATGGTCTCACCCTGACTTGCAACATCCAGGTCAGTACATACTGCTGAATATCCACCTTCTAACTCCTCTTTAACAGAGACGTTCAAGACCAGTTTTTTGTTCATGATATACTTTTGGAAAAGTGTATTAAAATATGTTATAAAGGTGTATATACAAGAATAAACCCTTTTCTTATTTTCGTCTTAATTATGTTATATGTCACGTTTCTTCACGTTTTCAGTAATCCTGGTGGGTTTTTCCGCCGTTATCGTACAGTTGGTTGCACTTCGAGAATTCCTCTCGGTTTTTTACGGCAACGAGCTCGTGCTCGGTGTCATTCTCGGAAACTGGCTGTTGCTTATCGGCACCGGGGCATGGCTTGGAAGATTCAGTTTGAGGATTAAAGACAAAATCGGGTTTTTTGTTGGATGCCAACTAATGTTAGCAATTTTACTGCCAGCAACGGTTTTCTTAATACGGATAACCGGGACAGCAACAACAGTTCCGGGTGAAGCGCTGAGTCTGGTCTCTATATTCATTTATTCGTTTTTGATTTTGCTTCCGTTTTGTTTGGTTTCCGGTTTTATGGTCACCCTTGCGTGCGGAATTTTTTCGGAGCTGGGAAAAACTCCCGCGGGGCAGGTTGGAAGGATTTATTTTTTTGAAACGCTCGGCAGCGTTTGCGGTGGGATGCTGTTCAGTTACGTGCTCATCTACCTGTTGGAGTCATTCCAAGTGATTTACACCGTAGTTCTGTTGAATCTTTTGCTTGCATTTATCCTTTCAATGAAATTTAACAGGAAAAGATTGCACGAATTGTCGATTTTTTTCATGCTCGCATTTCTGATTTTTCTGGTCAACTTTGATTTGCAAAAAACAACAAACCGGCTGCAGTATCCGGGTCAGGAAATTCTGTTTCAAAAGTACTCGCCGTACGGAAATCTCGTCGTAACGAAACTCGGGTCGCAGGTGAATTTTTTTGAGAACTCAGTTCCTCTGTTCACAACGGAGGATGCCATTGCCAACGAGGAGGTCGTGCATTATGCCATGGTTCAGCACGAAAATCCGAAAAACGTTCTGCTCATTTCCGGAGGTGTCTCGGGAACGCTGAAGGAGATTCTGAAATATAACCCCGAGCGGGTGGACTACGTAGAACTCGACCCGCTGATAATTGATGCAGGTAAAAAATTTGTTTCCAGCTCAGGAATCAATGACGGGGGAGTTTACGTGCACAATATCGATGCGAGACTGTTCGTAAAAAATTCCAATGCTAGGTATGATGTGGTCATCATAGATCTGCCGGACCCTTCAAGCGCGCAACTCAACAGGTTTTACACTTTGGAGTTCTTTGATGAAGCCAAGGGAGTTATGAACGATGGTGGAGTTATAACGCTTGGCTTGAGTTCTTCCGAGAACTACATGAGTCCGGAAACGAAAAAATTAAACTCTGCGCTGTACTGGACCCTGAAAGAGAGATTCAAAAACGTCATGATAATCCCGGGTGACAGAAATTTCTTTGTCGCATCGGATTCCGAATTGGGTTACGATATTGCTGAGAGGATAACCGAGCGGCGGATACACACCAGCTACGTCAACCAGTACTACCTTGCAGGAAAATTAACGCCCGAAAGAATCGATTATGCGATTGGTTCATTAAAAGAAAAAACAGAATTGAACCAGGACTTCAAGCCGGTCAGTTATTACTATCACTTGATGTTCTGGCTGAAACAGTTTGACGTGAGTTTGAACGCGATTCTTGCGGTTATTGCGGTTTTATTTTTAGTTTTTTTGTTCAAATTAAAACCGATTCCCTTCTCTGTTTTTGCAGCGGGTTTTGCAGGAATGTCCCTCGAGGTTGTTGTGCTGCTTGCATTTCAGGTTCTGTACGGTTACGTCTACGGCATGGTCGGGATTATCGTGGCTGCGTTCATGGCGGGGGCAGCGGTTGGGGCGTACTGGATGAACATAAAACGGGGTAGAATGGTTGCCGGAGATTTTGCACGCCTTGTTTTTGCAGTGTCCATTTATTCCCTGCTTTTACCGTTTTTTATTTTTGGGTTCTCAAGGTTCGTTGGCGGATTTCCGGTTCTCACGGCCGTGATTGGTTTCCTCGTCGGTGCGTTGTTTCCTCTCGCGGGTGAATTGCACGGAAAAAATTCCGAGATTACGCACACGATGGGTCTGCTTTACGGTGTTGACCTTCTGGGGGCATGCTTCGGTGCATTGCTCGTGTCTGCGATTTTAATACCCGTCGTGGGAATTATTAATGTCTGTCTGCTGACAGGAATGTTGAATCTGGTTGGTTTTTTGAGGCTGAAAAGATGAACAGGGAGATATTGCTTACGAAGGCGAACAGATTAAGCGCATGGATTTGTTTTTTGTTGGTTATTATTTTCATCATCACGGGTTTCGCGATGACCGGGCAGTTCGGGATGGATAAAATCATCGGGGTGAGACTTGCTGACAGACTGCATTCGGACAACACATTAATCTGGTTGCTCATAATTTCATTGACGGTTCATTCCCTGGTTTGCATCCGCAACGCCCTGAAAAGATGGAAGATGTTGTAACTGAAACGGACGATAAAAAAATCACCCGGCGCGAATTCCTGAAAAAAGCCGCGGTCGGAGCGGTAGGTTTAGGCGTCGGTCTTTACGCGATTGACAAGTTACTATTTAAGAAAACGCTGTCGCAGATAAGCCAGAATCTGACGTCCGGCTTGGGGGTTGCACCAAGTGGCGACGCCCCCGCGGATTTGTGGAAGTGGTCAAAGGAGGCGTACAACTACATAAAACTGGGCGAGAACGTGAAGTGCCAGAACTGCCCGCACGGCTGCTTACTGCAAAAAAACGAGCGCAGCATTTGCAGGAACAAAGTGAATAAAGATGGAAAACTTTACACGCTCGCGTACGGAAATCCGTGCTCGGTTTATGTTGACCCCGTTGAGAAGAAACCACTGTTCCATTTTCTTCCCGGAAGCACGGCATTTTCAATTGCGACTGCCGGCTGTAATTTCCGTTGCAAGAACTGCCAGAACTGGGAGATCTCTCAGTCAAGACCAGAGGACACTCAGAATTACGATATGATGCCTGAGAGGGTGGTTGAAGGGGCGAAGTCAAACAACTGCGCATCCATCGCATACACGTACTCCGAACCCAACGCGTACTACGAATACATGTACGACACGTCAAAGATTGCGCGCGCTTCGGGTGTGAAAAACCTGTGGATAACCAATGGCTACCTGAACGAAAAACCGGTGAGGGATTTGTGCGAGTATATTGATGCTGCGAATGTTGATCTTAAAAGTTTCAAGGAGAGCATCTACAACGACCTGAATGCGGGAACACTGCAACCGGTTCTGGACACGCTGAAGACGCTTAAGGATGAAAACGTGTGGTTTGAGGTTACGAATCTCGTTGTTCCGACGTATACGGATGATTTGGATATGATAAGTGAAATGTGCGGATGGCTGGTGAAGAACATTAGTACGGATTATCCGCTGCATTTTTCGAGGTTTCATTCCGTATACAAACTCGCGAACCTTCCGCCGACGCCGGTTGATTTTCTTGAGAAGGTGAGAAAGATTGCGCTTGATGCTGGCCTGAAGTTCGTGTACATAGGAAATGTTCCGGGGCATGAAGCCCAGAACACGTACTGCCCGAAGGACGGGAAGGTCGCCATAAGCAGGGATGGATACTCCGTAAAGTTCGTCAATTTCGAAAACGGTTACTGCAAATCGTGCGGCGAAAAAATTCCGGGGGTGTGGAGATGAAAAAATTGAATGCTGTTTTGGCGGCAGTTTGCGTGTTTGCGGTGGTTGTTTTTTTGTACACCGTTTACAACGCATCACAGATAACCCCGCCTAAGAAAGAGAACAGGACTACCACAACCATTGGGAATGTCATTGCAAGAAAACCCGTTGTTACGGGGTCGTTTTATCCGGATGATAAAAAACAACTTGAAACGATGGTAAATGGTTACCTCAATGACGCAAAGGATCTGTATATCACGAACATTAAGGGTTTGGTTGTGCCGCATGCCGGCTATGTTTACTCCGGACCCGTTGCGGCTTATGGTTTTAAGCAGCTGGTCGGACAGAGATACAAAACCGTCATTGTCATGGGGCCGAGCCACCACGCGTACTTCAGGGCGATTTCCATTCCGGACGTGACGCACTATGAAACGCCACTCGGTTTGGTTGAGCTGGACCTGGATAAGATCAAGGAATTGAGAAATGAAAAGTTGGTGGTTAACGTTCCGGAAGCCGAAGCAAAGGAGCATTCCGTTGAAGTTGAGGTTCCGTTTCTGCAGACGGTGCTGGGGGATTTCAAACTCATACCGGTTGTTGTGGGTGATGTAAATCCGGATGAACTTGCGGATGTTTTGATGAGGTATATCGACAACCAAACGCTGATTGTCGCGAGTTCGGATTTGAGTCATTATTATCCGTATGATGATGCGAAAAAACTCGACAAAATCTGCATGGATGCGATTCCGAATCTTGATTTTGCGGGAATGGAAAAATGCGAGGCATGCGGCAAAGTCCCGGTGATGGCGCTGATGCGCATCGCAAAAAAAATGGGATGGAGCGGTCAGCTTCTGGACTACAGGAATTCCGGTGACACCGCAGGCGACAAATCGAGCGTTGTTGGTTATTCCTCGATTGTTTTTTATGACGGATTGAACGAAACGGAGAAGGAATTTTTACTGAAATTGGCAAGAGACACTCTGGAGGGATACCTGCAGACGGGGCAAACTCCTGCGGTGGATGAAAGCACGTTAAGCCCACGACTGAAAAAAATCCAGGGCTGTTTTGTGACGCTCAACAAAAACGGAAATCTCCGGGGATGCATAGGCCACATATTTCCGCAAACCTCGCTTTACAAATGCGTGACGGAAAATGCCGTGAGTGCCGCGGTTCACGACCCGAGGTTCAGGCCCGTAACATACGATGAACTCAAGGACATCGTCATTGACATTTCCGTACTGGGTTATCCTGAAATTTTGGAACATGAAGGTGCGGAAGATTTAATCAAAAAACTCACGCCCATGAAGGACGGCGTTGTTATAACAGCTGGGTCGCACAAGAGCACCTATCTCCCGCAGGTCTGGGAGCAGCTTCCGGACAAGGAGGATTTCCTGACGCAGCTGTGCATAAAGGGCGGCTCTTCCGGCGACTGTTGGCAGGATTCAGGAACAAAAGTCGAGACGTATCAGGCGCAGGTTTTTGAGGAAGCTTAATCGACAATTGACGTTCTAAAAATCGTCAAGTTTTTATATCCCTCTGCGTAATATTAAGGAAAGATGAGTTCAACCGGGCTTCTGGAGAAGAGCATTGCAGGGGAGATAACGCTGGCGGACGATTCAGGAACGGCACTGAAAAAATGGCGCGAAATCTTCAACGTTTCTCAGGCAGAGCTCGCGAAGGTTTTGAAGATATCGCCATCGGTGATATCGGACTACGAATCCGGAAGGAGAACCCCAGGCATAGGTTTTGTAAAGAGGATTGTCAACATGCTCATATCAATGGATGACGAGCGTGGGGGCGAAATAATAAAAAAATTCCTTATTGACTCCAAGAGTGACGCAATACTGGACCTGAAGGAATTCCTTAACCCGATATCGGGGGGGAACATTGTAAAGGCTGTGAAAGGGAAGATTGTTGCCAATAAGGAATTCGCTGAAAGGAACCTTTACGGTTATACGGTGGTGGACAGCATAAAGGCGATTCTGACGATGAGTGAGAACGAATTAAAAAAGATGTACGGTTCGACAACACAGCGCGCGCTTGTGTTCACAAACGTTTCGACAGGCCGATCACCAATGATTGCCATACGGGTCACGCAGCCGAAGCCGAGCATGATTGTTTTTCATGGGCTCAGGCCGGAGAGGGTTGACAAACTTGCGGTGAGTATCGCAAAAGTGGAAGGTATCCCGCTGGTGATTTCAACTTTAAGGACAGAAGACGAATTAATTAAGAATCTAAATACAAAACTTGCAGGATGAAAATAGGGATTGTTAGTTATGGTGCTTACGTACCGAAGTACAGGATAAGAACAGGGGAGATTGCGAGGGTGTGGGGCGAGAATGCCAAGAGGGTAAGTTCCGGACTTATGGTTTACGAGAAGAGCGTTCCTGCACTGGATGAGGACACTGCTACGATTTCGGTTGAGGCGTCACGAAACGCTGTCGAGCACGCAGGGATAAACCCGAAAGAAATCGGGGCGATTTACGTTGGTTCGGAGTCGCATCCCTACGCCGTAAAGCCGACCGCAACGATAGTTGCAGCAGCCATCGGTGCTTCTCCGGACCTTACTGCAGCGGATTACGAGTTCGCATGCAAGGCAGGAACCGCCGCGATGCAAACGTGCATGGGTCTTGCGAAGGCCGACTACATAAAGTACGGGCTTGCGATAGGCGCGGATACATCGCAGGGAAAACCGGGTGACGCTCTTGAGTACACCGCGTCCGCGGGCGGGGCCGCATTCATCATAGGGACGAAGAACATCATTGCGGAAATTCTTGACACCTATTCGTACACCACGGACACGCCGGACTTCTGGAGGCGCGAGGGTGAGGAATTTCCGCAGCACGGCTCACGTTTCACTGGAGACCCCGCATATTTCAAACATGTTGTTTCTGCATCGAAGAGGATTATGGAAAAAAACAAGCTCAAACCTGAAGATTTCAAATACGTCGTTTTCCACCAGCCGAACGGAAAGTTTCCGCTGAGGGCAGCGAGTATCCTCGGCTTCGAAAAAAAACAGGTTGAACTCGGATTGCTCACGCCGTACATCGGAAACACCTACTCCGGCTCATCGCCGCTCGGGCTTGCGAGGGTTTTGGACGACGCAAAAGCTGGGGACCTCATACTGTTGACTTCATACGGTTCTGGGGCCGGGAGCGACTCTTTTGTGATAAGGGTAGAGAAGGAAAACGAAAAACGCAGGAACAAAAAACGGGTTCAGAGGTACGTGGACAATAAGGAATACGTAGATTACGCAATTTACGCAAAAATCAAAGGCAAAATAAAGGAAGTGGGACTTCAAAAATGACAAAGGTTGCTATCATCGGGGTCGGGATGACCAAGTTCGGCGAGTACTGGGAAAAAAGCTACAGGGGCCTGATACAGGAGGCGGGGGTAAAAGCAATAAGGGATGCCGGTGTCAGTGGCAAGGACATCAACGCAATTTACGGGGGTTCAATGACGCCCGGACTGTTCGTGGAACAGGAGCACACAAGCGCGCTGATGGCGGATTACACCGGTTTGTCGGGAATTCCCGCAACACGCGTTGAAGCGGCCTGTGCATCTGGCGGACTCGCATTAAGGGAAGCTTACCTTTCGATAAAATCCAGCGAATACGACGTTGTTGTTGCCGGAGGCGTTGAAAAAATGACGGACGCCTCGACATACTCCGCGATAGTCGCGCTTTCCGGAGCCGGCGACCAGGAATGGGAGTCGTTCCATGGTGCAACGTTTCCTGCACTTTACGCGTTGATGGCACGAAGGCACATGCTCGAATACGGAACAACCGAGGAACAGATGGCGCAGGTCGCTGTGAAGAATCACCACAACGGTTTTTTGAATCCGAACGCACAATTCCACAGCAAAATAACGGTTAAGGATGTGATGAACTCAGGGTCTGTTGCGACTCCGCTGAAATTATTGGACTGCTCACCGATAACAGACGGTGCTGCCGCGATAGTCCTCGCATCCGAGAAAAAAGCAAAGGAATTCACGGATAAGCCGGTGTGGATTATCGGTTCCGGGCAGGCTTCGGATACCTTAGCATTGCACGACAGGAAAAGTTTGAGCAGGACCGATGCTGCGATACTTGCAGGCAAGCGCGCATATGAAGAGGCAAAGGTAAAACCCTCAGACATTGACATTGCGGAAGTTCACGACTGCTTCACGATTGCGGAAATACTCGCGATTGAAGCGCTCGGGTTCTGCAAAATAGGGGAAGGTGGAAAACTGACCGAGAAGGGCGAAACCGCTCTTAAAGGAAGGATTCCGGTGAACACTTCTGGCGGTTTGAAAGCAAAGGGCCATCCGGTCGGGGCGACTGGAATCGCACAGGCCGTCGAGGTTGCTCTGCAGTTGCGAGGAGAAGCTGATAAAAGGCAGGTAAAGAATGCAAAAATCGGTTTAACGCACAACGTTGGCGGTTCGGGAGCCACCTGTGCAGTACACATATTCAAAAATGACTGAAAAAATCCCTATACACTGGAGGCTGATACCCCAGAGGTACAACCTCATCGGAACGGAATGCAGAACGTGTGGTGAAAAGTTTTTCCCGCCGCGCGACTGGTGCCCGAAGTGCAGGAGGAAGGGGATTATACATGAATTCAAATTTTCAGGCAAGGGAGAAGTTTACAGTTACAGCGTTGTTCATGTTCCGCCTGCGGGTTTCGAGTTTCTGAAACCGTATGTTCTGGGAATCATAAAGCTGAGGGAAGGGCCGCTGGTTACGGCGCAGGTTGTTGACTGCAAACCCGATGATGTTAAAATCGGGAAAAAAGTTTCCCTTGTCTTCAGAAAAATCATAGCTGACGGTGATGCGGGTATAATTAGATATGGATATAAGTTCAAGTTGGTTTAGGCAGTTCCCTTAGCCATTCTCTTCTTGTTCTTTCTCCGGATTCTTCCGATGGTTCCGCACTTCCTGCACTTGGTTGCGCCTAACGGATTAACCGCGTTGCACTTCATGCACACGCCCTTGAACAATCTTGCTTCCGCTTCGGGGAATTTCGCCATTTTTCAGAGTAGGATAATATAATTATATAGATGGATATAAATATCTGCGGCTAAATACTGATGTGTGAGTTAAATTCCCATTTTCAATAACTTCAGATGAAAAAACTCAAAAAGGTAATGATAATAGGTTCCGGCCCGATTGTAATCGGTCAGGCCGCGGAATTCGACTACAGCGGAAGTCAGGCGTGTCTGGCCCTGCGAGAGGAGGGCATCACCACGGTTCTCGTAAACTCGAACCCCGCAACGATTATGACGGACACTGATGTCGCGGACATTGTTTACATTGAACCTTTAAACGTTGACATTGTCACAAAAATCATAGAGAAGGAAAACCCGGATGGGATTCTTCCGGGTGTCGGTGGTCAGACCGGTTTGAACATGGCATCGCAGCTTGCGGCGCTTGGAGTTCTTGAAAAAAACAACGTCAGGGTTCTCGGAACCCCGATACAGGCGATAAAGGACGGGGAGGACAGGGACTGCTTTGCTGCGCTCATGAAAAAAATTGGGGAGCCGATACCACCAAGCAAAGCTGTAACTTCAGTGACCGAAGCTGCGATGTTTACTGAAAAAATCAATTACCCCGTGATAATACGTCCCGCATACACACTCGGTGGAACCGGAAGCGGCATTGCGCACAACCGAGTTGAGTTGGAGCAGGTTGTTACTTTTGGTTTACAGCAGAGCATGATTCACCAAGTGCTTGTGGAAAAATGCCTTCTGGGCTGGTATGAATACGAGTACGAAGTCATGCGCGATTCGAGGGACAATTGCATAACCGTTTGCAGTATGGAGAACATTGACCCGATGGGTGTTCACACCGGGGATAGCATAGTTGTAGCACCGGCACAAACTTTGAGCGACAGGGACCATCAGACCCTGCGTTCTGCATCAATCAAGATAATACGCGCGCTGGGTGTCGAGGGCGGCTGCAACATACAGTTTGCGGTTCATCCGGAAACTCTGGAATACATGGTGATTGAGGTCAACCCGAGAGTGTCGCGTTCTTCCGCGCTTGCGAGTAAGGCAACCGGATACCCGATTGCGAGAGTTACGGCAAAAATCGCGATAGGAAAAACTCTTGATGAAATTCCAAACGCAGTCACGAAAAAAACGCCCGCATCCTTCGAGCCGGCAATTGATTATGTGGTTGTAAAATTCCCGAGATGGCCGTTCGACAAGTTCCGTGGGATTAACCGCACCATTGGGACGCAGATGAAGGCAACCGGCGAGGTGATGGCGATTGGCAGAAACTTCGAGGAGGCACTGCAGAAGGCAATACGGTCGCTGGATATACGAAAGTCCGATTTTGTCGGCAAAGGGGAAAAAAATACCGACGTGATAAAGCAAAAACTGAAAGTGCCGAATGACGAAAGGATTTTTTACATATTCGACGCGATAAAGTTGGGCATGACCACAAAGGAGATTTTCGACCTTACCTACATAAACCCGTTTTTCCTGGAGAAGTTCAGGAAGCTGGTGGAGATGCGGGAGGCACTGGGGAGTTAAATATATAAACTACCAATATACCTATCCGTTTAAAGCGGGGTTGAGCAGCCAGGAGTGCTCGTCGGGCTCATAACCCGAAGGTCGGTAGTTCAAATCTACCCCCCGCTAAACTGTCACGCCCAGTTTACATGCGGGAGGGGCATGCGCTCACTACGTTCGCTTAGCCCCTCTGAGTGCGATAATGCATTAGTGGGGTCGAGAGACCCCACAATCCGTTTCGGGGAATCAGGAGGAGCTTGAAACTGAAGGGACTTAAATCCATCCATAGGATTTAAGTTTTTAAATTCTGGTAGGAATTTAAAATCGGGGCCCCTGCGGTTCAGAACAACAAACTAATCCCAAACCCCAGAATCGAGCCGATTGCAACCGGCGGAAGCGCAGGCAGCGTTATTTTCTTTTTTCCCTGGATGTAGAACAGCAGACTTATCAATCCGGCTAAACCGCCGAGTGCTGTGATGACTGCGTTGCTCAGCGCGTAATCCCGCAGGACCGAGGTTGCGAACATCAGGGGGATTGCCAAGTCACCTGTACCTAAGCCGAGGTTTTTTTTGCCGAATGGAATCAGGAACATGAACGGGAACCTGCCCTTGCCTTTTTCCGCAAGGTAAACCATGTGCTTTGTTCCGAAAACTGCGATGAGGTCGTAGATTGCGAGGAGCGAGAGGAAGAGGAACGCGGGAAGCACTGCAAGTGAGGCGCCGAGGAACGAGCCGATTCCAGTGATTGTCAGGATGAGCGCGGCGTTCATTACCGATATGTTTTTCCTTTCCCATAGGATTACGGGTATGAGGAGTATCGTCATCAGAAAACCGTAATCGCCGAAGATGCACCACAGGGTTATGGAAATTCCGGTGAAGATTGAAAGTGCCACTAAAATTTTTATCAGGATGTCAAGGCCGAATTTTAGGAGCAGGATTAGAACTCCGGTCATGACGAGGATGTAGACCAGAAGTTGGACAGAAGAATACGGACTTTCAGGATTCTGGACAGCGGGTTGGATGACTTCTGCTTGGATTTTTCCGAGTAGGTCGTATCCCACGTACAGACCGATAACTTGGACCGAGAGATATATCAGGATTGCTGTGAGCAGGGGTTTGTATTTCATCGTATAGAAATTACATCTCGGTTATTTTATTAAGGGTATTTTTAACGTTTTTCATCACTCCTGGAATGCAGCGTCGCGTGCATCTGACGCTTCGAAAAACTCATCCAAACGGCCCGTTCTATGAAGAAGGACCATTAGATAGTTATGTGCTCGTTCATATTTTAGATTCATTTTAATCGCCATCCTGTACTCTCGCTCCGCTTCTTCTAAAAGGCCTTTTTCTTCAAATAAATACCCTAGATTAAAGTGTGCTTCTGGATTACGTGGATTTATTCTTATTGTCTCTCTAAATTCTGCTTCTGCTTCTTCTAAACGACCCGCGCCTAACAATAGAGATCCAAGACTCTCATGTGCGTTTTCAAAGCCCGGACATGCGTCAATTGCTCGTCTGTATTCATGCTCTGCTTCCTCCAAGCGAACCTGTTGTCTTAATATATAACCCAGGTTAGAGTGTGCATGTGCGTCAACGACTTTCTCACCCATGTAATGTGATATCGGATTTAGGACACTAAATAATCTTTTACCAGCAGGTATAAATTTTCTCCGGATTTCAACCGCCCATTGATCCGGGTCGTTCATAAATTTGTCCTCCCATTCAGTTATGCTCATTGGACTATCGTACATTGCATCCGAAACCATCATTCTGGGCTTGGTTCTTACTAACGCGACAACGTGGTCGGGGATGGTAAACATTCCGCATTCGAACCCAATTGCCGAACCAATTCGGCAGATAAGTTGTGTGTGAGCAACACACCATCCCTCCGGAGGAGGAAAGCCAAATTCTCCCTCAAACTCTCTGATGATATCCAATGTGCCAGACGCTTTTGATTTTCTTCTGGATCTTTCGTACACTTCGGGGGTATATTTCTTAACTTCAGTGTGTAGATGTCTAAGAATTTCAAGTTCCGCATCCCTTTGTTCTGCGGGTGATAACGCCCGATACCATGTCTCTTCCCTGAAGGAGCGCTTCGGGTAAGCAATCATCACACCCTGTTCACCAGGATGTTCGGATGCGAGCGTTATTTCGCTTGTTGGTCCCTTGGCACGCATGTATTCCTCAAGATCGTAGTTTCTGGCTAAGTGAGTTATCGCTCCCAGGAGGGTTTCGAGAGTATGCGTTTCGCGGAGATGCGGCAGTGCAGCTTCAATCGGGCGTTCTCTGACAGTAGCCATAAATAGAATAGAGAGGTTTAGGCTTATAATTTACATCTCGGTTATTTTATATCTGCCTGTTCTTGGTTCGTAGATTTCGCCTTTC
>CAZEGI010000012.1:0-35631 GCA_964512105.1 uncultured archaeon | reverse complement strand
TATCTTTTGCAGTGACAATGACGCGTGCGTAAAGACCGTCAAACGCTTCGCAGTAGGTGTCCTCAACAGGAATTCCATTAAGTTTCATTTTGTTTTTTGTATGCTTGTTCGAGGGCTGTAAAAATTTCTTGCAAATTATTTGTGCTTTCGATTATCACTTCAAAACAAGGTATATGATAGAAATCTTGTACACCTTGACTATGTTTTTTTATGGTATGGTGTTTTATAATCCTAATTCCCTCCTCGTAGGATATCCCTATTGTAATCTTTAATTTTTTCCTTCTTGGTTGGATATATGCAAAATTCTTTTTCTTCCTTAGTGAGATATAATACCTTTGAGGGTTAACGCTAATTTCTGAATCCAACCCGTTCATGTTTAGTTTGACTTGGTTGTATATGTCCTTGACAATATTTGAAACATCTTGAAGATGATAATCCTCGTCGTATTTCTGTATCTCAGTTGGTTCTTCGGAAGAGTAACCAAGTTCGATACCTGTAAAGTCAGGAGTTAGACTGTACAGTTTTTTTCCATTGACTGAATACCCTTTAAGAACTTCGACTTTCACAAGTTTACCCCACGTGTCCATGTACGTCTCAGACATTTCTTGGAACTCGGGTTTTTGGTCGTCTATAATTAGTAGTATATTCTGACTATCCTCAAAAACATCTTTTATCGTTTTGTATATCTCTCTTTCTTTTAGAAATACTCTGAATTCTGCTTCGATATTGGGGTTTGATTTTATATATGTAAAGATACTTCCGGTGAGATTGTCCCTGCTCTTAGGATTCCTATAAAATGCAAAGAATTTAGTTATTTGTGGAAAAATATGATCATAAAAATTATGCGAAGCTAATTCTACTTCAACAAGATAAACTTCGGGGTTATCAACATCATTAAAATCAAACATAATTGCATCAGGTATCACTCCACCGAGAGATTTTGAATCGATTTTTTTCTTGATATCCAGGTAGATTGTATTCTTCCCAAAAAATAGTTTACACTGAGACTTAACAATAGCCTCCAGTTCTTCTTCGGTTTTAAATTTCGTCTCTTCAAATTTTTCTCCATTTAGGAATATTGCAGAATTCATTCTCCAAGATTCGCTTTCTTGAACTTGTCCCTGTTTTTGTCGAACGGTATTGTTGCATCCAATGCGACTTTGCAGGTCATTAACCTGTCGGAACCTTCGATTTTTTCAGCTGTTGCATCAAGCGAGCTTCCAGGACCGCGCCAGACCTTTGAATTTTTGTCGAACTGCACGCGCGTTGCAATCGCCCATTCGACTTCGTCAAGATTGTAAATGTCAATGTCCTCATCCACAACAACACAGTGCTTCAAACTTCCGTGGCCCTTGAATGCGGCTTCCGCTGCTTTGATGCCATCATCAGCGTTCTTCTTGTTTATCTGGACGAGCGCGTGAAGCCATGAGCATCCGCCGGGAGTGATCAGAACATTTTTGCAATCCGCAACCTCTTTCACAGCGCGGTATATTGTCGGCTCCTTTGGCATGCCCATCAGGAGGCGGTGTTCGTTGTATGCGGGTAGTAATGCCTGGTAAATTGGATTCTTCCTGTGGGTTATGCAATTTATTTTTACGGTGGGCTCCTCACGAACAACATCAAATGTTCCGCTTATATCAGGGAACGGCCCTTCCGTGTGCCTTTCCTTGGTTGTCAGAACACCCTCCAAAACGAATTCTGCATCTGCGGGAACAAGAAGGGTATTGGTCCTGCATTTAACGAGTTCCAACTGGTGCATCGTGTTTGCAATTTCAAATTCGTTTATGTCACCTGCAGAAACCGAAGCCGAAAGGGAAACTGTTGGGTGCAGACCAAGGCAAATTGAAACATCGAGTTCGCCGCCTGCTTCCTCGAGGAATTTGAAGGTATCGCGATGGCAGATTCTTGCAACGAATTTGTCCTTTGCTATTGGAGAGCTTCGATGGAATGCGGCGTTTAATCTTCCTACCTTGTTTTTGCAGACATAAACGCCAGCAGTAACGTATGGCCCGAGGTCGTTTGATGCGTGCGTCAGAATCGGAATCTTTGACAAATCAACATTTTTCTCAACAACCTCCTGGCATGGGCCGGTTTTTACGATTTTTGGTTTGCTTGGTTTTTCAATGGCATCCGCGATCTTGAATATCAGCTGCTCCTTTTTTATGCCCATGCTCTTTGCGAAATTCTCGCGGCTGCTGCACAGGCCAGCGACGATTTTGTATTCGGAATTTTTTACCTTCTCGAACAGAATCGCACAACCGTCGTGCTTCTTTATTATGCGCGCGGCCTCAAGTTTCGGGTCAACCTCTTTAGGAATCCTGAGGAGATTTTTTTCCTTATCCAGTTGCTGTATAAAATCGCGCAGACTCATTTTCAACCCCACCTCTTGTAAAGTTTATGCTCCATGCTAAGAGCATCCAAGACCTTGCCGACCGTAAAATTAGTGATATCATTAATTGTTCTTGGTTTAAAATAATAAGCAATGTTAGCAGGGAGTATGATGGCTCCGGCTAGCTTTAATTTTTCCATGTTTTGGATCGCTGCAAGTGTTAGTGGTGTGTCACGTGGCACAACAATCAGTTTCTTGTTCAGTTTCAGGATGTTCTCTGCGGCCCGGTTTACGAGGTTGTCTGAAAACCCGTTCGCGATGCTAGAAAGGGTTTTCATGGAGCATGGAATCACGACCATGGCATCTACCGGATACGACGAGCTTGAGATGCCTGCTTCGATTTCATTTTCGTCATAAACGAATTTCGCCAGTTTTTTTATCTCCTTGACTGATTTGCACTCCTCGAATTTTGCGACCTTTTCCGCGTTTTTCGTTATGACCAGATGCGTTTCGTGGCCCTTCAGCTCTTCGAGCAGGCGCTGCCCGAGAATGATCCCGGAAGCGCCAGTGATTGCAACAACGATTTTCATTCAAGGTTCACGATAGTATTTACCTGAGTTTTTCTATAAAAATAGATGAAGATGAATTTTGAAGAGGTTGCTGAAGGAAAAACGAAACTGTTTGTTCCAAAATCAAAACTCAGGACGAAACGCGACCCGATTTTTTACAATCCGGAGATGGAGCTTGCAAGGGACATAAGCGTTGGGGTTTGCAGAATTTTGAAACCAGAAAATTATTTTGACGCGCTCTCCGGTTCCGGAGCGCGCGGTTTGAGAATTGCAGGGGAAGTTGGGGTTGATGTCACGCTGAACGACCTGAACAAAAAAGCCTGCGAACTCATTGAGAAAAATGCGAAGCTTAACAGGCTTGATGTAAAAATTTCGAACGATGACTCGAACCATTTTTTGTCGAATAAGAAGTTCGAGTTTATAGACATCGATCCGTTCGGGCCTCCTGTACGCTATTTGGATACTGCGATACGCGCATTCGGAAAACGCGGTTTTTTGGGTGTTGCGGCAACCGATACGAGCGTCCTGTGCGGCACTTATCCGACGGCCTGCCAGAGGAAGTACGATGCGATTTCGCTGAGAACGGATTACTACAATGAGTTGGGATTAAGAATCTTTATAGGATTTATCGCAAGAAACGCCGTGAGGTACGACTATGGTGTGAATATTTTGTTCTCGCACTGCACGCGGCATTATTTCAGGATTTACGCGGAATTGGATAGGGGGAGAAAGTATGTGAAAAAAACGCAGGGGGATATAACTTTTCTGCAGCATTGTTTCTCTTGTTTGGAAAAAAAATATAAGAGAATAGATGAGCTGGAAAAAAATTGCGAATGTGGTTGCAAATTGAAAACCGCAGGTCCTTTGTGGAATGCGGAATTCGCTGATTCTGATTTTTCTAAAAAATTGAGCGATGAAATTGGAGGATTGGAATTTAGAAAGGGAGATGATGAAAAAAAGTTGGTAAACCTGATTGCCGGGGAGCAAAAAATAACCAAACCGTATTACGATTTCCACAAGTTGTGCAGGAAGGTGAAAAAATCCGTGCCGAGAATGGATTTCGTGTTTGAAAGGCTTAAAGGTGGCGGTTTCAAGGTAGCACGAACGCATTTTTCCGGTCTTGGGATAAGAACTGATGCGAATTCCGAGGATATTCTGGGGTTTGTTTGATGTTATTTTATGTTATTTGAAATGATATAATGAAACTTGCGATATTTTTGATGAATTTTTGATATTTTTATCTTTATTTATTTTTATTATTTTATATTATTTGAAATAAAAGGAATGACATTGATAGATTTTATATTTTATTTTTATGTCATAAAGTTATAATATAAAATAACAAAATGAATCAAAATAAAAAAACCGGGGCAAAAGTAGAAATTTCTTCCAAAAAACCGGAAAATTTGGCGGATTTGCTGGGCCTCGTGTTCTGGAAGGAGCCGGAACTCGTGCATGTGGCTGTCGGTTTCCTGAATCACCTGAGAACCTGGGGAAAAACTGACAACCCGTACAAGGTTACGGAATGGGACAACTACTGCACGCGGGCAAAGATAACGCAAAGCCAGTATCACAACATGCTGAAAAGGCTGAGGCGAGTTGGCATGGTTGAAAAAACCTACAACAAGGCGAAGGGCGTCCACGAGTTGAGGGTATCCGAAAGGTTTTCGGACTCGCTCGGGAATATGAAGAACATCTGGGACGATTTCAGGATGGGTGCGGAATGAGAAGGATCATAGCGGTAACAGGGACCCCGGGAACAGGGAAAACCACGTTTTCAAAGAAGCTTGGTGAAAAAATCGGGGCGACGATTATCGATATTTCGGATGTTGTTGATAGTGGAGGGATAAAAACAAAAGTTGATGCGAAAAGGGATACGAAAATCGTCGATGTTGACGAATTAAAAAAGATTGTTAAAAATAAAATCAAAAAAATTAAAAATGATGTAATCATCTGCGGGCATCTCAGCCATCTATTGCCCGTGACGCATATAATTGTCCTTAGAACAGATCCGTTGGTTCTTGAGATAAGAATGAAAACTAGGTGGAAGTCAAAGGCGAAGATAATGGAGAATTTGGAGGCGGAACTTGAAGGTGTTTGTCTTTACGATTCGCTCTGGTGCAAAAACGTGCTGGAAGTTGACACAACGGATAAGGTTGATTTTGACGGAATTTTGCGATGGTTGGGTAAAGGCGGTAAAAAAATAAAAGAACCGGATTGGTCGAAAAGTTTTTATAAAGTATTAATAAAAAATGGATGATGTTCAATAAAGTTGATAAATATATGAACAATGTTTAGTTAATATGAGATTATACCCCGAATGTTATCCATGCATGCTGAACCGTGCGTTGCTGCTATGCAGGAATAAGAGCGACAGGGAGAAAAAAGAGTTCATTAGGAAGTTGTGCAGGCTATTTTCTGAGACGCCTGCGGACATAACGACAACCGAGCTTTCAATTGCAAGGAACAGGTTGTTGAGTGACATTTTAAAGGACGACAATCCCGCAAAGGATTTAAAAGCGGTTGGTATGAGAACTGCGGAGAGAGTATACAAAAATCTTGAGGCGTGTGTAGCAGGCGAACGTGATGCAACGAAACGATTCAGAAAGGCGCTTTTGATTGCGCTTGCAGGGAATATGCTCGAATTCGGACCAATGGAGCATAGCGTTGATTTGGAAAATTTAGAAAACGATGTGCTTGAAGTTGTCAACTCAAAACCAGCAGTAGATGAGATTGACAGGATCTATAAAAAAATCAAAAAGTCAAAACGGATTTTGTATGTTACGGATAACGCCCCGGAAATCGTTCTTGACAGGATTTTCATCAGGGAGTTGCTTAGATATGCCGAGGTTGTTGTGGCGCCGTTGTCCAAGCCGATACAAGACGATGCCTGCATCGAAGACGCGAAAAAAGCAGGCATCGACAGGTTATGCAGACTGGTTCCGAGGGGCGACAATATCGGCATATGGTTTGACAGATTCTGCACAAAGGGATTTCTGGACGAATTTGAAAAGGCGGATTTTGTCATAGCGAAAGGTATGGGCTGCTATGAAACCCTTATAGAATACCCCGAGAGGATAACCGGGAAGGTCGCGATTCTTATGAAGGTGAAGTGCAGTCCGGTTGCAAGGAACATCAGTGCTGAGCGCGGCTCAATGGTAGCAAAGATTTTTTGATGTTGGTGGGGTTCTTTTATTACTATTCTTAATACACTAACATGAGGCTTCTGAAGGGTCGCCCGATAGTGCCGAAGAACATAGAGGATTTTCAGAAGGTATGCGAAGAACTCGGCGGCGGATTCATTGGCAGCATGCGGCTCAAAGGCACTGCAGGTGGCCGGGAATACCAGGCGGACATTCTGGTTGAGAGGGGGGATATTATTGCAGCCTCGATAGAACACCCAGACGATAGGAGTGTAAAGCTGAGGGATGAAGCCGTAGAGGAGATAGAAAACAAACTTGGCGGCTCGAAGGGCAAACTCGAGGTATCTGAGTTGACCCAGGACGAGTTGAACGCCACGCTGAAGGGGAACGAACAGGCGGTTCTCAAAAAAAGAAAAAAAATAACCTCGCTGAAACTTAAGCTGATACCATCGCCGGATATCATGGTGAAAGAGGAAAAATCAGGGAAAACACCGGGTATCGAAGGGCTGAAGGATGTACTAAAACTTCCGGGAATTCCCAGCACGTCGACTTTGGGCGAATCGCCGTTGAAGAAGGAACGGCTTGAGCATATCAGAAAAACGCGGTTCGCACGGCTTGCAAGCAAGATAGTTAAGGTGGCAATAGGTGAACCACCGAAACCCGTGAAAAGTCTTGGGGAAGGCACGAGGATAGAAACAGACATCGATAAGGTTTACAGCTACATAAAAAAGAGGAAACGCGTTCATTTAAACCAAAAACTTGCGAATGAGTTGGGGGTCAGGAGGGAGCAGCTCGAGGAGTGGGCTATGATTCTTGAGGAGCATAATTTGGTTGAATTATATTACCCCGCGATAGGTGAACCCGAAATACGAATACCAAAAAGATAGGTGATTGCAATGGCAAAAGACGAAAAATTGATCGAAAGTTATGACATAAGTTCAGACTATGTTAAAACGAAGGTTGACATTACAGAAAAGGATCATGTTCCGCTCTACAAGCTGATTCTGCCCACGATTGATGTTGCCACCCTGGCGTTGCTCGACGACATTAAGGAAAGATTGATAACGGGCATGGAGGTGGACACGACCAAGGTCATGGAACCGGAACTGGTGGAGGACATGACGAAAAAGTTCAAGGAGAACGCAAACAGTTTACTTGACGAGGAGCTGCCGAATCTGGACAAGCAGATAAAGGAGCACTTCATTCTCGATCTGGTGCACGAACTTCTTGGTTTGGGAAAGATTGACTTCTTCCTCGACGACCAGTATCTGGAGGAGATTGTTATCAACTCGTCGGATGAACCAGTGAGAGTGTACCACAAAAAACACGGCTGGTTGAAGACCAACGTGACGGTGGAAAACGAAGGACGGATTCAGAACTACGCAAACACCATTGCGAGGCGCGTTAACAGGGAGATAACAACCCTGAGTCCGTTACTGGACGCTCATCTTATGAGCAGGGACCGTGCAAACGCGATACTCACGCCGATATCCACAAAAGGCAACACGATAACCATAAGGAAATTCGCAAGGGACCCATGGACCATAACTGACTTTATTGGAAACAAAACCATAAGCTCCGAGGTTTCTGCGTTGATATGGCTTGCGATTCAGTACGAGATGAACGTGATAATATCTGGCGGAACCGCATCCGGAAAAACGAGCTTCCTGAACACGTGCATGCCGTTCATACCCCCAAATCACAGGATAATAAGCATCGAGGACACGCGCGAGTTGCAACTGCCGCACTTCCTTTTCTGGTGTCCACTGGTCACCCGCGAACCCAATCCGGAGGGTAAGGGTGAGGTTTCAATGCTGGACCTCCTTGTGAACTCGCTCAGGATGAGACCGGACAGGATTATAATGGGCGAGATACGAAAAAAGAGGGAGGCGGAAGTTTTGTTCGAGGCCATGCACACCGGCCATTCGGTTTACGGAACCCTGCACGCGGACACCTGCGAACAAACCATCACCCGGCTGACAAACCCGCCGATAGAGATTCCACAGACGATGCTCGATTCGGTGCATCTGAACGTCGTGATGTTCAGGGACCGGCGCCGCGGCATCAGGAGACTTTCGGAGATTGGAGAATTGATAATGGACAAGGGGGAGGGTAAGATAGAGTACAAACCGAATCTTTTGTACCGGTGGGATGCGCGCTCTGATGCGATAAATCCGGCGAATGCTCCCATGAAGTTTTTCGAGGAACTCGAGAAACATACCGGGTTAACGGTAAAGGAAATCGGCGAGGAGATAAAACAGAAGAAGAAGATTCTGGAATGGCTGGTAAAGAATAAGGTGAGGGAAGTGGAGAACGTTGGCAAGGTAATGAACCGCTACTACACGGAAAAGGATGCGGTTTCGGACGTGGTTGACAAAAACCAAAAACCAAGCGCCTTGCTCGAGTAGAATGAAAAAAACGAGGCTACCTTTTTTGGAGTCGCGAATACTAAGAAAGGTTTCGCACGCGTTCATGGGTCTGGGTTCAGTTCTCATAAAGTTTACGCCCTCCCTGTCCCTAACGCTAAAGCAGTCGGGCATGGCTGATGACTACAAGATAAGCCCGAGGGAATACCTGGCACTCTGTTTCCTCATGTCGTCGCTTGTTTTTATTTTTGTGTCCATGCTGGTTTACCTGCCGTTCAAGATGACCGGTAAGGGGAACACGAGCATAGGGATTGTGTCCGGAGCGATAGTCGCGGGCAGCATGTATTTCGGGCTGATGATGTATCCGCAGATGGTTGTCGGCAGAAGGGTCAAGGAGATTGAAAGGAACCTACTGTTCGCGTTGAGGAGCATACTCATCCAGATACGGTCCGGAGTTCCTATATTCAACACGCTGGTTTCGATATCTGCCGGCGATTACGGACCGATATCCACCGAATTCAAGAACGTTATAGAACGCGTAAGAACCGGAACATCGGTCGTTGATGCCCTCGAGGACCTTGCGGTAAGAAACCCGTCACTGTACTTCAGGCGGGCGATTTGGCAGTTGGTGAACAGCATGAAATCCGGGAGCGACGTCGGCAACAATCTTTCGGATGTGATAAGGTCGCTGTCCGAGGAGCAGCTCGTCGAGATTAGGAGGTACAAGTCCATACTCAACCCCTTGGCGATGATGTACATGATGGTCGCGGTGATAATTCCTTCGCTGGGGATAACCATGCTTATAATACTTTCCTCATTCCCGGGGATGGAGGCGATAGGGAACGAGCAGACCTTCTGGGTTCTGCTTGTCGGCGTGATTTTCATGCAGATTGTGTTCATGGGCCTCGTGAAATCGAAAAGGCCTACGCTCATAGGAGGATAGGATGATTTACCAGACAATCGGGAGGTTGGTTCCGAAGAGGATCAGGCAGAGGTACAAGCAACTTTTGTTGTATGCGAATATAGAGACGGATCTTGACAGGTTCACGGGCTTTATTTTTTCCGTGGGTCTTGGCGTAGGTATAATCGCATCCGCGCTTGCAAGCCACTATGGACTCCCGCCGGTTGTGGCGTTTCTGCTGTCGTTCCTTGTTGTGGAGTTTATCATCTACGTTTTTCTGGTTCTGTCAGGAGACAAAAAAGCAAAGGCCATCGAGAACGTGCTTCCAGACGCACTGCAGCTCATGTCCTCGAACATACGTGCGGGTCTCACGGTAGACAAGGCACTGCTCATGGCCGCGCGCCCGGAATTCGGCCCGCTCCAGGAGGAGATAACGCGCATAGGAAAGGAGACCATGGCCGGAAGAAATCTCACGGATGCGCTTCAGAAAACAAAAACCCGGGTGAACTCGAAAAATCTCAACAGGGCATTCGACCTCATAATAGACAGCTACAAATCCGGCGGAAAACTTGCGGACCTGCTCGACCAGACAGCGAACGATTTCAGGGAGCAGCAGATAATCCAGAAGGAGGTCAGCGCGAGCGTTCTGATGTACGTGTTCTTCATATTCATTGCAATCGGTTTTGCAGCCCCCATGCTGTTTTCCATGTCGTCCTTCCTTGTAAAGCTGCTCACAACGAACATGGCGATGATTGCAAAGGAGCTGCCGCAGAACTTCGAGGCGATGAAGGGTCAAACCGTTATACCGATACCCACGGGCAAGGTTCAGATATCCCCGGACTTTGTGATGATGTACTCGTATGTCGCACTGGCAGTCTCTTCGGTTTTCGGAGCGATAATAATGGGCCTCATTATGAGCGGGGAGGAGCGTGCGGGTATAAAGTTCATCCCGATACTGCTACTTCTCTCGGTAGGTCTGTTTATTCTAGGAAATCTGGTATTGGAATCCATGGTTGGGGAGATGCTGCTGCTGTGATTAATAGACCCTGACGCGCCTCGGTTTTCTTGCGGGTTTTTTTCTTGCGGTGCTCGAAACCCTGCGCAGGGGTTTGCTGCCTCTCAGCTCGAGGTACAGTGCAGAGATATTCAGAAAATTGTAGCTCGACAGAAATACAACTGCTCCAAGTATTGTAAGGATGAACACCAGTATGGACACGAGCACAGCGGCAATTGCGCCGAAAAACGAGTAGATGATAAATGCCAGGAGCACGATAAGCGCGATTGGAATGAGGAGGATGAGCATGGATATTTCCGTAAGTATCAGTTCCAGCGCGACGACCTCTGCAAGGTTTTTCCTGACCAGCGAGAAACTCTGCCTCAGTGCAGGGATGACATCCTTCCCGTCAACAACCGCCCAGTCCCTGAAGACAAATGCTACCGCGAGTATTGCGTTGTAAACAATAACCGGCAACAGGAAAAAGTAGTTCAGCGTTGCGGTCTGGTATCCGGAGAGGTATGCGACGAAAAGCAGAAGCAAGGCGGGAAGATTCAGGAGTATCGCATACAGTAGCTCGACGCCAAACAAACCCCTGAAGTATCTGAATCCTGCAGCTATGTCACCAATCCCGGATTTTCTGGTCAACGCCTTCATTGACATCAGGACAAGGACGGATGCGGTAATTGCGGAAACCATGGGTGAAAGTATTATTTCCACCAGGATGTTGTACAGCTCGCTTTCTTGTTTTTCTGGATAGGTTAGCGAGAGTAGCGCCAACACCAGGATAAACAAAAAACCGACAGCCACGAGGATAACAACGCCGGCAAGGAAGGTCTTCCAGTTTTTTCTGAATGCGGTGATGGTTTTAGACAAACGTTCGAGCGTTGGTGATTTCTCGTCCCTCATCCAGCCGCCGAGCATTCCGCCAAACGCCGCCGCTAATGAGAATACGACCAGTACAAACAGAAACATAATGGTTCCGGTAATTGCAAGCCCGCCAAGAAACGATTCAGGAGAAATTTCCCTGACCGTAAAAAAATCCGCAGATTCGAGCAGGTTGAAAACCCCGTAGAGCGACGTAAAGCCGATGAATATGGTGAAGATGGTGGACAGTAGGATGGTTGCAGCAATACCCGAGCCAAAACCGCACAGGGTGCCGGAACCGATATCGGGAGGGCATAAACATGCGGCAAGAAAGCCGCCGAGCAGCAGCGTAAAAAACCCTAGCATGACGGCCAACAGAAGTATTATTCCTAAATAACCCGAATCATAAAACACGGGCACGAGCGCAAAAAACAGCAGCAGGAGTGTGAGGGATACGAACAAACCGCCAACGAGAGAAGGCAGCACGCAGTTTCTCAGTCGTATTTTTGTTCCCATGTGATAATATCTATTCCAGGGAAATAAAAACATGTACGCGACACTTCTCATAATTGCGGTTTTTGTAATCGGGACTTTTTTGCTGACGCGAACGTCGGCGGAGCAGCACTCTATATTGTTCGTCATAAGGACGAAACACTTCCTCAGGTTTATTGACAGCTTATCGAAACTCTCCCCCCGCCTGTGGCAGTTCCTCTCCGACCTTGCGGTGGTAATGTCGTTCAGCGGTGTCGGTGCGTTTTACCTTTCGAAAACGAAACGGAGCGTGAGTCTTGACTCGATATTGGTCATATTGAGCGCACTGACCGTGGCGTTCTGGCGGAACACGCCGCTAAAGTTTCTTGAGTCGTTCCTCATCCTGCTTTTTGCAGTTACATTATTGCAAAAGTTTAGAAACAGATGGGCGGATTTCCTGTTTGCATCGGCTCTCATAACATTGATGGCATTCAGGTTGCTCAATTCACCGTATCTTGCGATACTCGAGGGCGTGTTCGGAATTCCGTCAATACTGCTGCTCTCGCTCGCAAAACACTCCTATCAGATTATTCTCGGTTCGACGCTTCCCGGAATCTCACCGCTTGTTCCGGGCGTAAGCGAAGGGCAGGTCGGCGTTTCACTGCCCGGCTATGACATTTTCATTCCGTGGTGGTATGCGCTCATAGGCCTGATAACAACGCTCGTGGTACATGAATTCGCACACGGTGTGGTTGCAAGAACGCACGCGCTGAAGATAAAGTCCACGGGTTTACTGACGCTTGGCATTTTACCGATAGGGGCGTTTGTTGAACCGGATGAGAAGAAACTGGAAAAACGGCACACGACGGAAAAAATGCAGGTCTTTGCAGCGGGCTCGTTCGCGAATGTCGTTGTCGGCATTGCAGCCATTTTCATGTTCCTGCCGCTGAGCCAGATTTACGGCTCCTTCATGGAATACGACGGAGTAAAGATACTGAACACCACGGAAGGTTATCCTGCACACGGCGTTCTTGAAAACGGAACCATAATCTACACCATAAATGAGCAGTCGGTCAAAACCTACGACCTCTTCAGGGATGCTATGGCCAGGCTGAAACCAGGCGACGAGATACGCATGGTCACGAGCAAGGGCGAGTTTAAACTCACAGCGGTAAGCAGTCCGGAAAACAGGAGCAGGGCGTATGTTGGCATAATCCTCATCCAGAGCGCGAAGGTGAGTGAAAGCGCGAAGAACGCTTACGGTTTTTTGATTCCTGCCGTTTTGTTTACACTCACGGCTCTGAACTGGATAGTGTTCTTCAACATAAACGTCGCTCTTGTGAATCTGATGCCTGTTTATCCGTTCGACGGCTGGAGGATGTTCAAGGAGGTTCTGGGAACGCTAAACCTCAGTGCCAGAAACAAAAAACGATTCACAACAGCTGTTTTGGGTGCTGTGCTGCTGGTTCTGGCAATCAACATCCTACCGTTGTTCGATCTTAGCCTGCGCTACCTTGTCGAATCGTTAAGTTAGGAACTTCCCCATGTAAACGCCGTCCCTTTTGTATCCGAACCCCTTGTAGTAATCCCGGGCACCGATTCCGCTCGTCACCAGGATTTTTTTCATGCCAATTTTTCTTGCAATTTTTTCCGCCTCCTTCAGGAGTTCGGCACCATAACCGCGGTGCTGCCACTCCGCGTCCGGTTTTTCACCGAGTTTGACCATCGGGCCGTAAACGTGCAGCTCGCGGATCAGTGCTGTTTTGGAATTGATTTCTGGTCTGAACGGTTTATGCGGAATTCTCAATCTTAAAAAACCTATGAGGATGCCTTTCTTTGTATCTTCGAATGATAAAAAGAATTCTGTTCCACTGCTGGCCTTGTATTTTCTTTTTACTAATTTTATATTTTTTATAACAGGAATAACACCCCGTGATTGCATGTGTCCCGCTTCCCTGCACCGTATGCACCTGCACCTGATTTTTTTTCTCCCAAGCTCGTCATAAACAAGCTGTCCGAGGTTGCTGGACTTTATGCCCGCTTCGACCAAATTCGAGGGAATGTCGCGCATTATGCGCATGGTTCTAAGCCATTCGGGCATTATTTTCTTCACCTTCACGATGAGGTTTACCGCCTCTTCCGTCGTCATGGGCTTGAATTTTCCTGCTTTCCATCTGTCGTAGTACTCCGTCCCCTTTAGCACTATGCACGGGTAGATTTTCACCATGTCCGGCTTGAACCTTTCGTCGCTGAAAACTTTTCTGAACGCTTTCAGATCAGCATCCGGTTTGTTTCCGAGAATTCCAGGCATCATATGGTAAACGACCTTCAGCCCCGAATCCTTCAGGAGTTGCGTTGCCTCCACCACGTCCCTTACGGTGTGGCCGCGGTCAACTTTTTTGTAAACCGCGTCGTCGGGGTTCTGCACCCCGATTTCCACGCGCGTGACACCGAAGTTCAGCATCCTGTTTATCTCCTCCTTTTTCGCCCAGTCCGGCCTCGGCTCGAAGGTAAGGCCAACGCATCTTACTTTTGATTTCTCGTTTTCTTTTTGGATTTCTTCCAGATAGTAAAATTTCTTTTTGGTTTTTTCATAGCTCTCAATGAATTTCTCTTCACCCAATTTTTTTATTTTTTTATAATTATCTTCAAATTCATTCATCGCCCTGAAACATTCCTTCACAAACCATTCCTGGTAATCAAGGCACTGTGCAGTCAGAGTCCCGCCCATCACTATCAGTTCCACTTTATCAACCGGATGCCCGATGCACCTGAGCTGGTTCAGGCGGAAGGTAACCTGTAGATAGGGGGCGTAACCGTACCTTATCGCCCTTCGCGTTGCCGGCTCCTTGCCGGTGTAACTCTGCGGTACGTTTATTTCCGGACCGCCGGGACAGTACTTGCACTTTCCGTGCGGGCATTTGAGGGGCATGGTCATTGCCGCGACAACCGCAACCCCGGAAACCGTGCGCGTCGGCTTCTTTTGCAGGAGCTCGAGGACTTTTTTTCTCTCATCCGGTTTTGCATACTTAAGAATCTCGGAATTCCGGATGAATTTTTCCTTCCTGAGTTTTATGCAGAGTTCTCTTTTTTCTGAATCCAGTTCCTCGCGTGTTGAAATCTCGCCCGAGAGGATTTTTTTGATTATGGAGCGATAAGGATTTTTCATTATAGATGTATTTGAAGAAAGCCAGAAAAATTACAAAACTGCACTGCCGACAATAACAACATCATTCCCGGCGTTTCCCATCTCGGCTCTCGCAACCCATGCGTCCGCATAACTTCCGTAAACTGAAATCCGCCCTATAGTGTGGTAGTCTGTTCCGCCAAGACCATGGATTCCATCTTTGTCCTCTATCGCAAGGAAAAACCCTCCACCCCTACCCAGCTCACTTTGGTTTCCTATCGCACGAACCGGTTTTGGAGAGCCACCAGCTATTGCACGCATCGTTCTTTCTACGGAATCCGGATTAAACCCGCGCAGGTAGCTTCCTATCTCGCCAGCTGAAACAAAATTATCATTATCAGTATCCATCATCTTATAGAGCGTTCCCATGACATGTCCCTGCGGTATCGGACCTTCAACGCCACGATAATAGCTATTGAAAAGAGTGTGGTCAAGCTCTGGTGCGATGTTTGGTCCAAAGACAAGGCCGTATGGCCCCTGAACCAAGCCCCTTCTCACCTTTATGACCCCCCTATGGTGCTGAGCAGACTCCCTTAGGTCCTTAACACTTACAACGTAATAACTCTGATCCTGGCCTCCAGAAGAACCGGACGGTCTGACTACCCTTAACTGGTCGTCACCCTCAAGATTGTGTCTTATTGCATCTCCTGTTGTTAGTTTACCGCCTATGATTTCGGGGTCTCTGGCATCACGGATGTTGGGCATTATCAGCGGTACAACAACCTCGGGTTTGCCTTTGACCATATCAGTCACCAGCATATCCGACTCCGAAAAAACCGCAACACCCTCTGCTATGTTTACCGCATGCGCAGGAATGACACCAACAGGTATCACCAGCTGGTCCATCATCCTCCGGCGGTCCTTTTCTTTTCTGAAAGCACCCCACTCCGCCTGTCGTTCTCTTTCGTGAACTCTGTCGTCCCTCTCCCGCCCTCTTCTAGCGGCTTCATCTAATTGGTCAAGAACCTGACCAGCTGCAACGTCAAAAAACCTCTTGCCACCCCTGCCCTTGGGTTTTGGTAGTAGGTCTATTCCCCGACGTGCCCTATCCCGTGTCTGGTCATCCCTCGCATCTCTCCACTGGTTTTCCCTTTCTTGCCTTTGCTCCATATCACGAACCTTGTCACGAACCCTTTGCTCCAAAACATCGAGCGGAACTTCCCCTGCTCTGAGATTTCTACCGTCAACAAAAAGTACAGGATCTATTCTACGAAGCTGATTCGGCGAGATTATCATGCTTTGAGAACCCGACGCATCTAGTCTTTCACAATCATTACAGGGCACCAAAAAGTAAGGTCCGTAAATTTCCCTTTCACCTGTCGGAACATCAACAAGATTAGAATTCGCAAAATGAGCTAACGCACTTTGGGTAGTTCCTGTCCGTATCAAATCGCCACGCGCCTTTGGCAGGTCTGTCCCGCGGACGAGAAAAAGCGGGCCATCCACATCCTCGTCAAGATACAGCCCAAACATGACGCCCTGATTACTCGACTGTGCGCCAACATGGAAAATGCCCATGGATTGTATCTCAGATTCTGGTCTATTCTTGGGATTGAAAACGATGTACCTTCTTCGGTTGTCTCTTTGGACTATTGATATGGGAGTACCATCCCGAGCGACAGGAACGACGGAATCTTTTGGAATCTGCTCTGGTGAATCCACCCTGTCTGAGGCATTTGCTGTTAAAGCCAGAACACCCAAACTAACAATTGCCAGTGCTCTCGATGTCATCCTCGCCCCCGGAGCGAGAGCATGACCGATACCAAGTTGCCCGGTTATGCTTACTGGTTTTGGAAGTGCCTCCATGAGTCGCTCATCTTCCAAGACCTTGACCTTGTGCACCCTGTGTGCCATGGTTACCATAGGGTAGAGAAACTTAATAAATTAGATAAACACAGAACAAGATGTCAACAACACCAGTCGAACTTTTAAGAGAAGTACATAGCGGCAGGTGTATTCGCTAAAAGCGAATACGCCATGATGATCAACCTTTCAGAAGGTTGGTGTCAACAGCGTCCCGGGCTTTCCACCAAACTTTTAAGAAAAGTTTGATCAAAACATGACCTATCTTCGCTTCGCTCGATAGGTCTTAACTAGGAACAATTATCCACCAATAATAGCTCTTCGGATTTCACTTATAACATTTATAAATGCTTGGTATATATCATGTGCAAAGATATAGAGAATCACAAAAAAGAGGACTATTAAGAACAGTACTATAACCAGATATGCTAATGCCTGGCCTTTATTACCTAACTCCATTTTTCTTTCTTTTTTCGTAAACGTTTTTTCTTTCTTCTAAAGAAAGAAAAAAGGTTTGTTGGTGTCAACAGCGTCCCGGGCTTCCCGCATGTTATGCAGTACCACCCGGATCGCTGGAGGTCTTAACTTCTGCGTTCGGAAAGAGTGCAGGTGTTTCCCCTCCGCTATGGCCGTTGACTTTTATTAATATGCATAACCACTATAAAAGCATTATTGATATGAAAATTCCAAAAACGCATCCGAGACACGAGTCGCTGAGGCAGAGGCACAAGATCGTGAAGGGTTGGGGGGATGGCTACGTTGCAAAATCAGGCCTTATCGCCCATGGCAGGGGTGAGGCGTTTGATTATTTGCTTGGAGAAAAAACCACCAGCGAAGCAAAAAAAGCCGAGGAAACCGCGGTCGCGATGCTGCTCCTTGCAAAAAACCCGGTGATTTCCGTGAACGGGAACGTTGCCGCTCTGGTTCCCAGAGAGATTGTAAAGTTGGCAAAGTTACTAAATGCAAAACTCGAAGTCAATCTTTTTTATTATAATAAAAAAAGAAAAACGATTATTGAAAAAATATTATTAAAAAACAAGGCGGGGAAACTTCTTTGCACGGGCAAAAAAACCAAAAAAATTCCCGGACTGGATTCAAGCCGCGCTCTCGTTCACGGGGACGGAATCTGGGGCGCGGACGTTGTTCTCGTGCCTCTGGAGGACGGCGACAGGGCCGAAGCACTTGTACGGATGAGGAAGAAAGTGATCGCCATTGATTTGAATCCGTTGTCAAGAACGTCGAAAACCGCGACCGTGACGATTGTGGATAACGTAACGCGTGCAATTCCGAACATGATAAAAATTGCTGAAAAATTAAAGAGAAGGAACGGCAGATTTCTTAAAAAAATTATTTATAATTTTGATAATGAAAAAAATCTAAAAAATACGGAAAGGATGATGCGTTTAAAGGTATCTCTCTAATGCTTCTTCCTCCATGAAGTGCATTTTTCCAGGCACGACCAAAACGTGCGGCGGCTTTCCGAAGTTGGTTTTTTGGAGCTCCTCGGCTGAGCCGTATTTTATTATCTGTCCGTCACTACCGAGCCTCGCAACCCCGACGCAACGCGTTTTTTTGGTGAAGATTTTTTCTTTTTTCTCTTCCTCGATTTTTAGAAGGACTTCTATTGCCTCGCTTACGGACATGAACTTTTTCTGGTCGGATTTTACGTCGAGAAGAAGGAGGGTATGCAAGCCGGATTTTTTGTTTTCCTTTAGAACGTCATACGGCGTCTTTGGAAAGTAACTCCTTTCGGGGAATACGAGGGAGGTCGTCCTGCCGAATTTGTACAGCTGCAGGCCTGTCTCGGCGATTGCTGAGGATATGGAGGAGGAATGTATTATCTTTACAGGGATTCCGCTCTTCTTGGCTCTTAGAACGAGGTCGAGGTGCGTTGTTGCGACCATCGGGTCGCCGGAAACCAATAATGAAACGTTCTTTGTCTTGGAATTCTTTAGGACGTTTTTTTCAGGATGCTCTTCGACATCGGAACGGTTAAGGATGATTGCCTTCTTACCTGTGATTTTTTTTAGTTTTTCCGGGCTTACATTCAGAAAATTCGTATAGGATTCGAGGAAAACCTCGTCCGAATTCTTTAGAATTTCCAAGGCCCTTAAACTCAGGTCAAATTCGTCGTGAAGGCCCATGCCCACGAGGTACAACATGTTAAATACCTTTGTACACCGTGCCGGTCACAACAACCGCGAGTACGACGCTGACCAGAAGGTTCAGATTCATGCCTGTGTAGCTTATGTCTATGTAAGGTGAAAGAACCACGTACGTCAGCAATCCCAAAATCGCAGAAACGAGGATTTTTTCTTCATTCATGCTAATTTATTGGAATCGGAATAAAAATAAAAAATAAAGAAAAGACGCCCCTTTTGGGGACGTCGTTTTTTCAGTTCGCTTACGCGTGTGCGTTGTCTTGCAACCACTTGATAAGCGCGTTGCCTGCGTCAACCGTGTCGGCTGCTGTCCATCCAGCAACAATCAGCTTCTTACCATCCTTGCGGACGATGTAGTGCTGTGATGCTGCTGCTATTTCGTCAGCTGTTACGGTTGTTAACCCGTTTACCGCTGGTCCACCAACGATAACTAGGTTCTTGTTCAAGTCAGCGCTTATCTCTGGAACAACGAGGTTTGCTGGTACTGCGTTCACTGTTGCTGAGGTTGCAGATGTTCCTGCGCCTACAGAAACACCAAAGCTCTCAACTGTGAACGAGCAGCAACCTGCTGTTACAGATGTTCCTTCGTCTGCCTTGGTTATGGTCGACTTCAAGGTCGTCGGTGTTTCAGATGTACCGATAAACACAGTTGGGTAAACCTCCTCCTGTGGGTGGCACACATCCACACGCTCAATCTTGTAGTCCCCACCGTAGGTGGCTGAAATCTTGTCACCACCAGATGGTGTCCACAACACAACGTCGTCGTCCTCGTCTAACTGGATTGTCGCTGTTGAGCTACTTAGGGCAGTACTTGCAGCATCAGTCAGTGAAGCTGTAATCTGCTGGTCGTAGTATATGTCGCTGTTACTGTCGTAGTTCCTGTCGTACAGGTCGACGTAGGCATACTCGCTCTCCTCATTCTTTATTTTTATGAGGACGTCATCTGTGTCACCGTCGTTGTTCAGGTTGGTTCCGCCTTCAGCTAGTGCACTTATCCAGATGTTGTGTCCATTCAGCTCGACGTCTTCGTAAGTCAAGGTACCTATCACATCAGGGTCTACGATTAACTCCCTGACTGTTGAGTTCTTCATGACGTATAAGTCACCGCCGTAGAACCACAGTACCCTGCTACTCTGCAGGTAACTTCCTGTTCCGCATCCACTGCATGTTGCAAAGCTGTTGAACACATCTGTGTCGTTCTCGTTGGTCTCAGCATCGATGGATACGTTCTTGTCGTTCTTTGAAGATTCTTCGAACGCACGCGATGTGAACACAGTATCTGTTGTGTATGCGTTCAGCGTGTAGGTGTCTGTTCCACCATCGAAGAGGTTCTTCAACTTGACATCCATCTGCCTGCTGTTCTCCTTCTCTGTGTACTCGGTAAACTCGTATACCTTTCCATTCACGAGGAATTTGTCACCAACTGTGAACGGACCGCTATCTAACCGCACATCGTTGTATCTCTGTCTGTCGTCTCCGGTGAAGCTCAGCAATAGCTTGTACTTCTCATCCTTGTCCAGAAGGATGTTGCCCTCGTTGGCACCAGAGCATGGGCTCTTGACATAGTCGTTTGTCCTGAAACCATTAAATACCAGCTTGAATGTCGCTGGGTAATCAATGGCCTCACCTTCCTCCAGTGTGAAACTGTGTGTGTAGGTGATGGTTATGTTGTTCAGGACGGTGTACCCCGATGCTGTTTCTGACCTATACTCGGATGTATCAAGATCAGTCCATGGGGAACCCGTGCTAGAGGCTATGGTACCGAAAGTAACCTTCCAGTACTTACTTTCCTTCCCGCCAACCTTTAGGGTCTTACCGTTTTCAAGTATTATCTCTGACGACAGGTCGTACACAATTATCGAAGCGCTGGCAACGTTGTCAGATTCCTCTGCGTAAACGCCGGCAATCTCGAGGTTGTCAATCTTGCCGTTTGCCATCTTTGATAACTGTACTTGTACAACGGTTCCGTCTGGCTTCTCGACATCTAAGAGAATACCTGCAACCTGGTACTCCTGCGAGTATATCAGGTGGTCTATCTTAAACTTGTAGCCCTGATATTCTGCGGTGAAACCCTCGCTGCTTATGTCGTCAAGAACTTGGCCCTTTGCTAAGTTTACTTCGGTTGTCCCCTTGATGTTCTTTACGTAGTACTCGTCACCAAGGAATAACATCTTACCTCTGTACTCGAAGTCCACTGGGCTTGAAGAAGTACCAATTCTTGTCATTGGTATCTCGCCGGTATCTACAATGTATTCCAAGGCTCTGCTCTCTACCGCAAGTTCTAAATCCTCGCCTGCCTCGTCGTTCAAACCCTTCTCGTACCACACCATCTTGGAGTAATCTACGGTGATTTTCTCCTCCATTTCGTGGGTTGGGTTTTCAAGCTCTCCAAGGCAGAGAGTCTCACAGAACAGGCAGTGTATGTTGCCGTATTCGCCTTTCTTTAGAATACCTGCAGATGTCCTTTCCTGTACGTTACAAGCAACACTGTAGGTGATGAATTCACCTCTTGTGTATGTTTGTGTCTCGTTCAGGAACGTCAGACCTACATTCTCGTTGTAGAAGTTAGACATCAGTGTTCGGTTGGTTCCTTGTACGTACTTACCGGTTGCTCCGGTTGCCTGTACGCCGATTACAACCTCACCTGTCGCTGTTCCTGCTGTCGCGGTTACCTGGCTTGTCTTGTAAGCTAGGTTACCAATCGTTGCCGCAACATTACCTGCTGCAACGCTGTCTGATGCCATACCCTTTTCCCCGACCACGATCTGGACGATCGGGTTGTAGTTGGCATCGTAGAAAAACCCCTTGGTTAAACCGGTGTCATCAAATGCTGCGCTGACAGCTCCCGAAAGAGCAGCTCCCAGCATAACAGCACCTGCTGCCACGGAACCAATTCGTTTTACATACATAGATTTCATTGGTTTTCCTCCGTTTTTTTATTTTTTAATAAAAGCAAATGTGCTATGCATATTTGCTACTATAAATTAAAAATACGTATATTTATATCTAAGGCCGAACGTATACGGGTTTTACTTTAAAAAACGTTCATGATTACTTATTTTAACTAAAAAACGTTCGTTAATGCTTATTTCACCCTAAAACGTCTTCTTTGAGCTTTATCCAAACCAATCTGCCATCCTTTCTCTTGTCTATTATATTGCGGGCCTCTAAATTCTTTATTAAGTCCGAAAGGGTTGCTTTTGGTATTTTTGTCGTTTTGTAGATGTATGCCTGGGTTATCTCCTCATCCGGATTTTCCGCTAGTAACTCGACGATTTCCTTCTCGCGGTCTTCCAGCACGTTCAGCACGGGTTCTTTTACTTTTTTAGATTTTGGTTTTTCCTCATCTGTCTTTTTTACCTCTTCGGGCGTTTCTGCAGGTTCGATTACTGCTTCCTTTACTTCTTCGGGTTTCGGTTTGACGGTTTCGGGTTCGGTTTTTTCCCCTTCCTTTCCTTTTGCGCGTCTTTTGGAAAACAGGATAAAGAGCGACAGCAAAACCAGAAGAACAATCAGCAATGGAACGACATAGCCGCTCACCGCTCGGGATACGGGGATCTCTCCGATGGTGTAATCGATAGAAAACGTAAACGAACCATTTTCCGTGGTTTGCGGGTACAGCCACAGGCCATCCTTAACCGGGGTCATTAGAACATCATGCGGGGTTATGTTCATTACCTTCGTGTTTGAATTGTCCGGAAACTTTATCCTCACTATGGTCTTTTGCGGTGTGACATCCAAGGATGTGGATAACCTCCAGACGCCTGCAAACTTGCTTGTCAAACCCTGTGTTTTGAAAGCGATTGCTATCTTGCCTGCCGGCTTGGGGTAGAATTCCAGCAACGACGTTTCATTCGACTGCACAAGTTTATATTGCACACTCCCGCTTGCATCCGAAACCGAGATTTTGTCTGCGTCTGAAGGTACCGGAATCCAGAAGCGGTCCCCATCGGCACTACGAATCTCAAGGTCGTAGTTCACATTCACGACTCCGCTCTCGTCTATCAGAAGGTCAACGTAATTTACGGTCTTTGTCGACCCTTCTAACGTCTGTGCGGTTGCGTACTGTGCCGTTGCAAAAATCACCAGCGCAAAAAGTATTTTGCATCTCATCGTGAATCATTAGATTTTGTTTTATAAAAAACCGCGTTGGGGCTATTTTTTCCCTTTGGCTTCCGCGAGTATCTTATGGTAAATCGCTCTCCGCTCGTCGTCCTTGAGCAGGTTTATGAGCTGCGCGGTCAGAATCTGGCTCGTGTCGCTGACGTCCGCAACGAGCGAATGCATCTCGTCAGAAGTCAGATGAACCTCGTCCGGCTGGTGTATCTCTATTGCTGCCGGTCCGTATCTCATGACGATGTTCACAAACCACCTGAAATCGGTTGCCAAGAATTTCACCTCCGCAACGCCGGAGTAGAACTCCTCTTCGCCGACTTTTTCCTTTTTCAGGTCGTACATCTTTGCCTCCAGGAGAACGGCTTCCGGCTCTTTTTTCATCCTGTCGAATATGGTATTCTCGAGGGCCTTCTGTGCAGCCTCGCGGTCGTTGCCCTGAACTTCCAAGTAAAAGGTCGCAAGAATGCCACCTTCCTTTATGCGAGTATCAACATCAACATTCTCCTTGAACGTTTTTACCATCACGGGTTCGTCAGCCATTTTTGTAGCTATATTGTTTCACTGCTTAAAAATTGCTGTTTGAGTTCGGACACGCGCTTCATGCTTATTTCGTCCAGACGGTTTCCGCCCGCACAAACAGCGGTTCTGAAGCCGGCAACATCAACACCCGTCAGGAACAATTTTTTTACGTCCTCTTTCTTCAATGAACCGCCAAACGCGGCTCCTAGATTTTTTTTATGCGCTTGGTCAACGAATTTTTTCAATTCAGGTAAAGAAAAAAACCCAAAAAGATTGCTTCCGTTTTTTATTGCGGTATCTATCATCACGAAATCGGCTCCGACCTTGGAGGCGATTTTCGGTAGCAAAAAAGGGTTGACTGAACCTATTTTCTTGAAATCCGCATAACCGGCAATTACAATTTTTGTTTTTTTATGATTGTTAAAATTATAAGTTTTCACTGCCCTAACAACTGCGGATGCCAGTGCCACTGCCTCTTTCTCGTTTTTCGTTCCGAACAATCCGACCTTCACGTAGTCAACGCCGCATGACGCTGCCCCGAGAGAAGCAAGTGCGGCAGTTCCCGGCAAATTCGGAAAATCGCCGATTGTAGCACTCACTTCAATTTTTTTCGGAACCGCTTTCCGAACGTTCCGGACTATCCATGGAAAGTTTGCGCCAAGCGAACCCTCAGCAGGATTTTTCACGTCGATTATGTCAGCGCCGCCCTTCACTGCCATTCTGGCTTCTTTTTCATTAACAACAGAAACGAGAAACTTCATTTTTTTACCTGTGAGTTATATTGGATTACATAGGATAAATGGAAAAAGATAGTGTTCTGGAGATTTTTATACAATCAGCGCTTAAGAGATTATTAGTGATGTAATGATGGATATTGAAAAACTAAGGAAGAAGATTGTCCCGGTGCTGAAGCGTTATGGTGTCAGGAGATCCGGTATCTTCGGCTCGTTGGTAAGGGGCGAAGGGGATAAAGATAGCGATCTGGATATCCTTGTAGATATCAAAGACGATTTGAGTTTACTTGATTTAGTAGGATTGAAGATAGACCTCGAGGAAGTTGTTGGTAGAAGAGTGGATTTGGTGGAATACGACGCGATAAAGCCTATGATTAGGAAGAATATACTGGGTGAACAGGTGGTTATTTTATGAGAAGAGACAGCAAGGTTTATCTCAATGATGTTCTTGAAAGCATTTTGGCTATTGAGGAATACACTAAATCGCTGACTGAAGAAGAATTTAATTCGAATCGCCAGGTTCAGGATGCTGTTGTAAGAAGGCTTGAGATTATTGGGGAAGCAGTTAAATGTTTGGATGAAGAATTCAAAAACAAGCATTCTGAAATACCTTGGAAAAAGATTGCAGGCATGAGAGATATCCTCATACACGGATATTTTGGTGTTAACATAAAACGGGTCTGGATTGTCTTGAAAAAAGATTTGCCTGAGTTAAAACAAAGGCTGTCTTCTTTATATAAAAAATAAAAAGAGTAGAGGTATTTTAGATGAAGCCTATTTTCGACATAAACATAAGATGGTATGACGACACCACCATGGAAACCGAAAACCGCAGGGAGCTCACCGAGCAGTTTTTAAAGGCTTTAGGGATAACCTCGGACGTTGCCTGCGATATTCTTGAGGTGATGCTCATCGCAAAAGGGAAGGACATCACCCTGACGACGGAAAACATCAAAAAAGAGATCCTAAACGCAAGAAAAAAACGCGGCATGAAGGACGTGAAGAAGGGTTTGACAGACAGGAACATACAGATTTGGATGAGATACTTCCGCGAAATAAAGCTGATTGACAGGATGGGCAGCAGGTACGTTTTTACGGGAAACAAAAGCCCGTCAACCGCGTTCAGGGAAAACACAAAACCGCTGATAGATGACGGTGTTGAATACATCGAACAGGTTCTTGAGAAGCTTGAGGAAAAATACGGAATAAAAAAGAAATGAAATGCTCGAGATGCAAAAACAAAAGCGTTGTGGAACTCAGGTATTTCAAAACCCGTTTTTGTAAACGCTGTTTCATTGAATTTTTTGAAAAAAGAGTTCGCAGAACGATAAGAACCAACAAACTGTTCAATCCGACCGACAAAATCGCAGTCGCGCTGTCAGGCGGGAAGGATTCTGTAACTGTTCTGAAAATTCTTAAAAAACTATCGGAACGCGCGCCGAAATCCGAAATAATTGCAATAACCATTGACCCTGGAATAAAAAAGAATAATAAAAAATTTTTGAAAAACACAAAAGAGATATGCAAAAAACTCGGGGTCAGGCATTACATATACTCGTTCAAGAAGGAGTTCGGCCTTACCGTGGACGAAATCATGAGGAGAAAAACCGACACCACAAAGGCCTGCACCTACTGCGGTGTCATGCGCCGCAGATTGTTGAACTCCAAAGCCCTGAAGCTGAAGGTAAACAAAATCGCGACAGGCCACAACCTTGACGACGAAGTGCAGGCAACCATGATGAACCTCATACGCGGGGACATGCAACGCATCGCCAGAGCGGGCGCAGAGGTCGGAGTGAAACGTTTTGAGGGCTTTGTTCCGCGCATAAAACCGCTGCGTGAAACCCCGGAAGAGGAAGTGCAAATGTACGCGAAACTTCAGGGTTTTAGGGTTAATTTTAAGGACTGTCCCTACCTGGAAAACGCATTCAGGAACAGCATCAGGAACTGCATAAACGAGATAGAGAAAAAACACCCCGGCAGCAAGTTCCAGCTTCTTAAAACCACTGACGAACTTGCTTTGCTGATGAAGAAAAAAACCACGGGCAGCATAAAGAAATGCAAAATTTGCGGAGAACTTTCCGCGGGCGATGTGTGTAAGGTCTGCGAACTGAAGAAAGAGTTAGGGTTAATGTAAATCCGGCAGGTTTTTCTCATCTGCTCTGGTTTTTTAAATTAGCTGGGGATTTTGGTTTTAATGAGTATTACTGGAAGAACTAACAGTAATAGTAACACCCCGAGAAAGATGAAAGGTATAGTGATATCTTTGTAAAATTCTGCCACTATTCCCCCAACGATGGGCCTATGACATAACCCAGATCTTCTGCAATGTCCCAGCTTGTTTAGTGTTTCTATCAGGTCCCCGAGGCTTCTGGAGAAGCGGTCGAGCTTGTACACCACCACGACATCGAACATCCCCCTCTCCGCAGCGTTCAGGAGCTTCTGGAACGCATCTCTCCTGACAGTGCCGCCGCTCACCCCTGCATCCTTATACACCCTGTGAAGGTTCCAGCCCCTGTCCCTGACGAACTTTTTCAGGGTTTTCTCTTGGGCCTCTAAGGAATACCCTTCATTGGCCTGCTTGGTTGTGCTGACCCTGACGTAGACGGCTGCCTTTTTCATATTGCTTCCTACTCAGCAGCAAGTGCTTTTACTTTGTAAAACAGTTTTTCCGCGAATTCTATGTATTCTTCCAGTCTTCTTTTGTGGAAGGTGGTACCATAACTGTATCCTGCTTGGTGCAGTTCAGTGGCAAGCGTTAGATAGAAGTCATGTTCTTGTTTGGATATCCTTTCCTGCTTGAGCAGGGTGTTTCTAATCAGATACTGTAGGGCAAGTCTGCCTACAAATTCTTTCCCGTGGTGTCGGTACTCTATCTTGTTCACACCGCTCAGATACAACAAGGCCTCTAGGGTCGTTTCCACGGCTCTGAATATCTCCTCTGCTGCAGGGTATAACCGGTCGTTTTTGAGGTTGTCGCCTGCAGATCCTAAGTATTCTTCCGCCTTGGTTAGACACCATTCAACCAAACTTTTTCGGTTTCTCACCGTACAACACCTCTCCGTTGGCGTGGGCTTCTATAACGAATGAGTTGTTTTTTAGGCCTTTTTTATACTCGTCAACCGTTAAAACAATGGGATAGCATGCGATGCCGTACTCCGGAACTATCGTGTGGTTTATGTAATCCAGCAGCAGGTTTTTGATTTCACCCCCTCTTTTTTTGACCACAAACAACAGGTCGATGTCGCTTGGGGTCTGAATGATGTCGGAACGTACCTCCCCCCGGACAAGACTCCCCATGAGGATAACTGCTTGGATAACGTTGGGTTGTTTTTTGACTATGTGTTGGGTTATTTTGTCTCCGATTTCTCGATAAATCTTGTTCAGGTCCTCGAACAGGTTGCGCAACGGGCGGTACAGGAAGTGTTTGGTGTTTATCTGGTATCTCTTGATTTTCCCTACGCGTTCCATGGAAACCAGGCCTGCTGCCACGAGGTCTGGCAGCTGGCGGTTGATTTCCGATATTGAGGTGTCTGCCTCCCTGGCCAGGTCTTTTTCGATGTATGCTTTCTGGGGATTTCTGAGCAGGGCGTAGAGTGCATTCACCTTGGTGCTCGTGCCGATTATCTTATTTAGATACATTTTTGGTTTTCCGAATTATATTTTGGAAATCCGAATTTAAATACTTCACCATCCGTCATTCTGGTTCAACTAACCGGATTATCACGTTACCTTTGAAGAAGTCCCATTCTATGCTATCACCGATTTTAGCACCAAGAAATTTCTCAACAACCCACGAAGGGACTGTGGTTTTGTACTGGACGCCTCCATCAGGCCTTCTGGAACATGTTATCTTAGTTACTTTGATAACCCTTCTTTGTCTTTTTTTACCTTCTCGAGGGGGGTTTTCCCTAGGTTTTTGTGTCATCGTTAATGTAGTGCTAATAGTGTTAATTATTAGTGCTGATAGTATAAAAATCAGATAGTTCAAAAAGGGAACCCTTTTTCCTGTTTTATAGTGCTAGAGCACTAAACTATGAATGTTACTGGCATCAGACAGTTAGCAGATAGGGGATAAATATTCACTCAGTTTGTTCTCGTTGATTATATGGATGTTGTACTCGTTCACTATCTCCTCTGAGTATTCTGTAAAGTGTCTATCACCCGAGAGAATAAATCGCTCAGAGTATTGGTCTAGAGAGATTGCTCTAGATAATACAACCATATCCTCCTCTTCAGGGATGGGGTTAACTTGAGTCCCGTCTGGTTTGTTACCAAGGGGCTTCTTTACTCTCTCGAAAAATTTTTTGACGCCTTCTAAGGTTTTATGATCAACTTTGCGGGGGAGTTCCTCAATATAATCTGCAAGTTCTCCCTCGTGTTCTTCAATTTGCTCGAGCACTTTTAACATCATTGAATGGATTTTTACAAGAGCGTCTAATTTGTTTTCGATGAGGAATTCTTGTACTCTCTGGTTGACACGATTTTTAAAGAGGTTCTCTTCGCTTCTATCGACTGGTGTGAAGTAGATGCAACGACATCCAATACTCTTAGCGTACTTAAAGAATCTTTCTATCTGCTTCTTATTCCTATGAGTATGTTTCACATTTAATGCAGGAAGAGAAATATCCTTGCAGAAGTTCAAGCAGGAAGTATTGTCAACAACTACTACGGAGTTTATGCTAGGATATTTTGTAACAATTTTTGGTCACCCTCGGGGAAAAAGATTTTAAAATCGAATTTTTCTGAATCAAGAGAGGGCACTATAAGATAATGTATTGCAATATCTCTAATAGTCTCATACTTCATCTTTATTTTATCGAAGCACTCGTCAGATATTTTTCCGTTCTTTTTGAATTTGAGAGTAATCTTATCTGCATGTTCCAAGAATTTTTGGGCTAAGTAGATTTCGTAGTAGTACCCCATGTACTCTAGATTGTTTAAAATCAATTTGTTGTCTTGTTCATCGTTTAGATAATCAGTAATAATTACATTGAGTATGCAATATGTGTACTGTATCATCCCAGCTAGTTCGTATGTCTTGTAGTCGTCGGGTGGTTGCTCTGAGTAGATGCTGTAAAGTTTGGTCAGATTGTTAAAAGTTTCCTTACATCTCTTTTTCAGCTCCGCCCTATCACAGTCATCCAACATAAGGAGTTTGTGCTCATCATTTTTAGCTTGTGTTGCCGTCTTCTTACTGTACTTTTCAGCTAGCGCTACAATGCATTTCTCATCGAAGAATTTGTTACTCTTAAGAAATGGTAAGATTTTCTCTTCGAAAAGCTTTTCCCCTTTTTCCGTCAATGTATAGCTACTCTGAATCATCCTAGGCATGGATATGTCCTCACGACCAATTAAATCGTTTTCAAGTAAATATCGTTCATGGTCATAGAACCTAGGGGTAAAAGAACCCAACTGTTGCTTTTGGAACTTCCAATCGATAGGTAACCCCTCCATTTGGAAGCGAGCTAATAATTTACTCAGAACCGTCCTAGCCCTAATCTCTCGGTTTGGAGCATAGTACAAAACACATAGTATACCCCAATAAGATGGAAGACTAACGGTTTTCATCTCCATTACTTACATATTTGTAAGGGAATATTAATATTTAAATGATTTTAGTTAAATCGCCAACGGTAAACTCATCAGGTTCCACCCCGCTCTCAATGTGATATTCGAAGTCAACGCCCAATTCGCCATTCCTGGTGTCGGTCTGCTGAAAACATTCCATGAACCACTCTCGTTTCTGCCAACTGAGAAACCTTCCGGAAACGCAGTCCAAGTGCTGTTGAAGTAGCTTGCATTGTACTTATCTGGCCCTATGTTATCCACTGTAAATCCTGTTGAATTCCTCAACCCGAGATAACCTGCAGTATTGTCCAACTCAAAGTTCGGATCACCATTCCTGTATACAACAATGTAACTCCTCGCAGGGATTATAACGCTTTGTCTGTTGGTGTTGCTAGCAGTTATGTTTAGCATACTGCCCATTAGCTTCCATCCCTGCAGAGAAACGTTAGAATTGCCAGAATTGTATAGCTCAACCCACTCGCCAGCCGGCATTGAAGCATTGTCTGCTCCAACTGGATTTGGCATGAATTCAGTTATGTTGATGGTCGCTGGGAACACAGTAATATTGAGGATGAACGTCCCTAAGTTCAGCGAGTCTACGGACGTGTTAACAACACCTGTCTTGCTGTTTATTACTCCGAAGCTGTCGTTAACAACAACGCTGACATAATCGCCGTTAAGATAACCAGAAGCCAAGCTCGATAACTCCATCTGGAAATAACCAGTAGCGTTATCATATGTGCAACCCAGAGAACCTAAGTTGAGTGTGTCTGTTGTGTTGAGGTTGGTTAGCGTTATTGACAAGCTCGAAGGGTGCGTGTGGTCGGTGTAATTCACATACCCGTATGTCGGATATGGTTGGCTTGGCCCCAATGGACTTACCGTAAAATCACTCTGAGTGCTACTGAATGTTACAGAGTTCTCCGCATATACTACAATCTTACTCGAATAAACTCCGGGATTGTAATCGGATGGAATGCGCCAGCTAATACTGTAATTCAACTGCGTTGGAACCCCGCCTAATGCAGTAGCATAACCATTGGTGTAATAGCCGTATTGGTAATCGTAAGAATAACCGTACAGGTAACCGTAACCATAGCCACCCCAGCCCTGCGTTCCGTAATCCCAGTAGTACGCATAACTTGCAGCATTGTCGTAAGCATAACCATACATGTAACCATAGCTGTATGCATACCCGTACCCATACTGCCAGGTGCTTTCCGGAATTGCAGTCACTGTGATGTTTTGGTTTCCAGTGCACGAAACATTCTGTGTTGTGGTATTGGTGTAAGGCAATGAGCAGTTTATCGTTCCACCATCAGGCTTTGTTATAATCAATGCTACGGAAGTTATAGGCACTATTTCGCTGTTGTCTATGCTTATCGAAGCAGTGAATGACGTTATCCTTCCAACAAGATAAGGTCCACCAGAACTCATCAACAATGTTATGGCTGATGTCGGTCCGCTATAGAAAATCAGTACTATTACTATCAATGTAAATCCAATAGACATTAGGTTTTTTTGGTTAATCATTCTACACGCTTACTGGCAAGGAAATTAAATTCCACCCGTTATGCAGTGGGATATTCACAACGCTGGAAGAGGGATATATGTCTTCCCCCATAGAGGGTGTTGTCATCTCATTTTCCTTTGACACGTTTCCATTAACACTAATAGGGATACCAACAGACCACGTCGAGTTACCCAGGACGTAAACAAAATAGCCTTTTCCTGCTGATATTGTGAAATTGTTTAAAGGTGAGTTATCAACATGCACTTCAAAAACACTTGATGTGTTTGAACCTCCAGTAGACAATGCAGTTATATCGTAATCCTTAGGATTGAATAGTTTGTTTTGCTTCTCAAACGAGTTAGTCGTGTTTTGTACAAATTGTCCAACTGCCACGGCATTTGTTATATTGTCAACCAGCCACTGTGCAGTAGTATTGAAAACAGACGCCCACCCAATGAGGTTCCACCCGTTATGCAGTGTTATCTCCCTGCTCGGAACATCCCCCCCGATCGCTGTGAAACTTCTGTTGGATTGACAATAGAGGTAATACCCCTCGCTTGGCGTTGTGTTGAAATTAAACGCTGGTGTGTTTTTTCTGTGCACTTGGAACCCGGACAAATTCTCTGAGTTGACATACTTTGCCAAAGATGTGCAGTTCGAGATGTTCCCTACCATGCTTTCTGCATCTGTGTGTGTAGTTGAAATAAGACGCCAGCCATAGGCGAGTTGCTCTGTCCCTACCTTCCCTACCCGCAGGGTATTATTTTCTTGGTTACTTGCGTAATCCAATGCACGAATATTATAATATCTTGTGCTGTATGAACTTGCATTGCTGTCCAACCAGGAAGTAGCACTATTGCTGATGTTAGTTGGATTAGTGTAATTAAATTCCCAGCTATTGGATGTATACACCCGGTAGAGCCAGACATCAGTCGAATTTGACAGGTTCCAAGTCAGTGTTATACTGCCATTATCATTGGGGAGGGTATTGAAATTCGTTACCCTGTTCGGAGGTATTGTGTCGACCTTGATAATCCTCGTTTCAGATGTTCTTGTATTCGTTGCGTCATCTCTGCATACAGCGTACCATGTATGGTTCCCCTCAGAAAGATTTTCACGTGTTAACACAGTAGTGCTCGAATTTGAAATATTTAACGTCTGATTTACATGCCCATCCAGGTAAAAGCTGCAGTTTATGTCCAAATCTATGTTGTCAGAAACCGTGAAGTTGAAATCGACTGTCGCATCTGTGTCCCAACTGTTATTAGCAGGGAAATTTAACACTATCTGGGGTGCAATTGCGTCTACCTTAACAAGTCGTGTTTCACTACGATTAGAATTTCCTGCGTCATCACTGCAATTAACCCACCACGTATGGTTACCGTCTGAAACCCCGCTTTTGGTAATCGAACTCATTGTACCATTTGAATAAGACCCACTACCAGAGGACATATTATCCACATACAACATACAAAACATGCTATTGTCTATGGTATCAACGGTGGTAAAATTAAAGATAACCGTATTCGAATTATACCATGTGTTATTCCCAGGAGCGGACAGCATTAAACCAGGTGCTCTAACATCTACCTTAATAATCCTATTTACGTCAACATCCCAATTCCCTGAGCTATCACTACAGTTCACGTTCCAAACATGACTTCCCTCATTAATGTTGTTAACAGCAAACACCGTCGGGGTGTTGTTGCTCACTCCATTGGTGGTTTTGTTCACTATACCATCAATGCGAAGCGAGCAGTTGAATACCGAAGAAACCATGCTCGTAACAGTAAAGTTAAATGTAACGTTCCCATCAGTGTCCCAAGTATCATTCACAGGCGAATTCAGAGTAACTGTCAAATCAAGGAGATCCGGAATTCCATCATCATCCTCGTCTGACGTGCAGTTACCATTCCAGCACACGGATTGTGTAGTACAAAGGCCCGGAGAAGTTAAGTCATCATAACCGTTTGCGGTATAATTTGAGCACTTTCTATCAGAACCACATGTTCTGCATGCAGTATTACAATTGATTTGAGTACCATATTCTGCACAATTTTCAGCATGATTTGTACAGGTCATTAGACTACTTACATAGCACTCACTTGACCTACCAGGAGTACACTTCAGTGCCCCATTACAGCATATCTGAGTCCCAGATATTGTCCCCTCCTTTTTCGTGTTGTCTGTGTCCCAGCAGTCATACTGATCTGAACTTCCATCGCCATCACAATCCGCTTTCGTATCGCAGCTGCTGGACTCCTCCCGTCCGCTGCATGTATCATTAGAACCGCTCAATCCGTAGTCGCAAATCCCATCATCATCGTCATCTTTATCCACACTATCTGGATAACCATCATCATCGGTGTCTGTCACACATGAACCCTGGTAGCATACCGATTGCGTAGTACAAAGTCCGGGTGACCACTCATCATCTATAAAATCGTTATATGTATAAGAACACTTACTGTCGTAGCCACATAATCTGCATGGAGTATTACAATTAGTCAATGCAACTTTACCTGAACAATTAGCAACAGCATGATTTGTACAGGTCATGTTTCCATAGCATTCCGAAGACCGCCCACTATCACACTGCCACTGACCACCACAACATATCTGCGAACCAGAAATCGAACCCTCCTTTATGTTCGGATCAGTTGAATTACAATCGTATATATCTAGTGTACCATCATTGTCGTCGTCTGGGTCTTCACTATTACAAAGCCCATCACCATCCGTGTCTGGTGTACTATCTACATTTAACCATATCTGATTGGTTATTGCTTGATACCAATTCTACATTCACCGAGGATAGATGGAAGTCCAACAATCAATCCCCAAATTGCACCTAGTATGGTAAACAGCAATATCCACATCCACCTTCTCTTCTTTTTCTCCCCCATTTCAAACCTCACCTACATTATCTCCCGCCAAACTATACTCCTCCAATACCTTATAAGCTTTTCCATCTCTCTTCACAATGACCACATATCCCAACGAGTCTGCCTTGCTGAAGTCCGATGATTTAGCACTATTCTGCGATGCGAGAGTCCATCCCTGAAGCAGTGCTGCAACAGAGTACATGCTGTCTGAGTTCTCTACTAACGTGTTTATCGATTTCAGGATGTTTTTGGACTGCGTTCCGCAGGTGGAGTCGCTTAGTACTGAAAGGTAATTTATTGCCAAATCGAGCTGGTCGTTGTACCAGTTGCCTGCTGCAACGGTCCCTTCCTTCTCCATCCCCGCGATAAGAACTCGATAATATCGTATTTTATCGCTATTCCATCTGCTTGAAAGTGTGTCTGAGTCCCACTGTCGCTCCTCAGGTATTGCAGCGATTATCCCAACATCACCATCTGTGTATTCCTGTCTGCCAGACAGAACCCATCCCATGTTCGTTTTCTCGAAATGAGGAAGATTTTGCTGCTTCAAGTATTGGTTTAGCTGGTCTGAAAGCGAGTTCACTGCTGGACCACCGACATATATCGTGAAAGCAGCACTATTTGCTAAGGATGAGTCAGATGGATGTTCACTGTCGGTTGACGTATCTATGTTCAGCATGTAGCCAGTGATTGAATTTCTGATAGAGGAGGGTATTGTACTTTTTGACCTGCAGTAAACTTCTACCAGGGGTTGAGCACCTGGTATGTTCGCTGCTATTAATGGTACCAAAGAGTCTGTTGCGCTTTCTGCAAGTTTGGTTTCGTGGTCTTCTATACCTTTGCTGACGTCGTAATCTGCCTGCATTGCTCTGCTGCCCCACAGGTGGAGCGAAGCGTGATAGTCCCTATTCAGGGCCTTGTTTATCTTCGATGTCAACTGGCTTTCTAAGTCATCGATGTTCAATACGGTTGTTTGAGGAACTGTTATTTTGGGTATTGTGACTTCGGGGATGGTGATGTCAGGGATAGTCACCTCGGGAATTGTGACTGTTGTGTTTGGTATGATTTCGCTGGTGTCAATTTCTATGTCTACGCCAGATGAGGTTATGGAGTTGATGTCAACCTTAAGGTAAACGTTAGCCAAGCCAAATGGAAGTGGTAGGTTTTCTTCTTCGTAGATTGGAATAGGATAGGTGTTACCTTCTGGATATCCTGAGCGTTTCCATTTGAGGTATGTGTATGTTCCGAGGATTGAGCTTTCTCTGTAGGGTTTTATGTAACCAAGTTGTTGTCCGGAGGCAGTTATGGGGTGCTCAGAGTCATAACTGATGAACTCTGCTGACGTTATCGATGATAATAGAACTGCAAGAAATACCATTAGGTTTAATGCTTTCATCACGTCATGCCATCATTTACACTATAAACATCAGTATAAAATAACATCGTTAAATGGCGTCATACTCTGCTTTTTGGGAAGGGGTGAGGTGTGGGGAGGGGGAAC
>CAZEGI010000011.1:15272-35828 GCA_964512105.1 uncultured archaeon | reverse complement strand
TCAAATAATCCTTTTCTAAATCAAAATAATCATTATAAATAATGTCTCCGCCAAACTTCTCATTTCTCTTAATCTTAATCCTCTCAATTCTCGGAAATAACAATAATTTACAAATATCTAAGATAGGATTTCCTCCGCTATCGGGTGGACAGTAGGCATTATTAATCTTCTTCTTTATCGAATCCTCAGATTCATGCAACGCAATCATGGTTTCAGGTTTGCTTGATGACATTTTTGGTCTCGGGAAAACTCCGTATTCACTCAATGGTTCTTTTTCTTTATCCTCCTTCGTGGGTGCTTGCAATGAACATAAAAGTGGTGTATGAATGCATACCGGTTTTTTGTAACCTATCAATGGCAGAGTTTCCCGCGCCAGCATGTGTATCTTGCGCTGCTCCATTCCCCCGTGTGCGATATCAACTTCCAACGCTTTAATGTCAATAACCTGCATCAGCGGATAAATCACCTGCGAAACCGTGGCATGTTCAATATCACGCGCGATTTCCTGCATGCTCCGCAAGGCCCTGTTCAGGGTGGAATTTAAACCGAGATTCAGGACATCCTTTACGTAATCCTCATCAAATTGAAATTCCGTTCCTCTGGTGTACTCTGCCTTCGTCAATCCATAACCGATAAAGCATTCCTTCCAGTACTCCACCATGGATTCGATCCATTCCTCGCCGCCCTTGCGGTTGAGATGTGTGTGAACGTCCGCAAGGAGAACCTTCACCTTCAGCCCGGCGTTCTGAAAATCAAGCTGTTTTCCAACCGCTATGAGTGTGCCGATGTGCACAGGCCCCGAAGTTTCGTAACCGCAATATGTGACCGGGGATTTTTTCCCCTTTAGCAGGGTGTCCAGCTCCTCCTCGGTAACTATCTCCTCGACATTTCTTTTGACAAGTTCAGTGTTTATCATACTGCCTTCTTTAACGCCTCAAGGTCGCTTATTATGTCCCAAAGGACGGTTTTTGCGTGCATCGGAATGTTTATGTCATTCGCCACTTCGTCAAGCTCATAAACTGCAGTTGTCGCACGAACTGCCAGTTCCGGGTTGTCTTTCATCAGCTCCTCTTTCACGTGCGTGAGTGTACCTTTTACGCGTCTTGGCATTGAGCAGTTCTGCAGGGTCTCCTCGATTTTCGTTATTACATCGCTTAGTTCCATCTTGTAGAATCTACTTATTTGCATTAAATCCTAAAAAATACAATTCTATTAAATAAACGTCCTTCGGAAGTTTATAACTCGCTAGGATACCTATGCGATTAAATAAAAGTAAAAATGAAGCTTGTGAACAAGGGTGCGGAGGCAAATCTCTACCTTGACAGCGGAAAACTCGTGAAGGAGCGGGTAACCAAAAAATACCGCATCCCCGACCTGGACAAAAAACTCAGGCAGAGCAGGACGAGGCACGAGACGAAACTCCTGAAGAAGCTGAAGGAACTCGGCGTTTCCGTACCCGTGGTTCTGAAGGACGACGAAAATAAAAATACAATTGTGATGGAGTTCATTGATGGCGTATTGGTCAAAGTTTTTTTGGAAAATGCCAATGAAAATGATATTAAAAAAATTAGTGAAAAAATAGGAACGCTAATCGCAAAGATGCATTCCGCGAACATAGTCCACAATGATCTAACAACCTCCAACATGCTTCTCAAAGACGAAAAAATATTCGTGATTGACCTTGGTTTGGGTTTCGTCTCCACGCGTGTTGAAGACAAATCCATGGACCTGGTAGTATTAAAAAAAGCCCTCAAGGCAACTCATCCGAAAAAATTCGAAACCATATGGAACGGAATTCTTGCAGGTTATGTCGCATACCCAAACCACAAGGAAGTTGTCAACCGCATCGAAAAAATCGAAAAGCGGGCGAGATACACATGAATCCCAAGTTAATAATTTTTGATCAGGATGGAGTTCTTGTTAAGTCGAATGACGCGCATGTCGAGGCGTGCCAGTCTGCGTTGAGAAAGGTCGGTATTACCGATGTTCCAGATGAAGAAATAATAAAACACTTCGGTGAAAACGCTCTCGTAACGCTAAAAAACTCGATGGGTTCGGGATACACAGAAAAAAAATTAAAAGTTGCTGCTGAGCATTATTATTCTTTAACTTTTTCGGACTGGTTTCTTGAAAGGATAGAAAAAATTCCAAACCTTCGGGAATTTCTCATAAAATTAAAAAAGAAAAAAATAAAACTTGCAGTTGCGTCGGGAAATCCAAACTCATTCATAGAAAAGATTTTGAAGTATCTTGATGTTAATGATGTATTTGACCTGATCATCGGCATCAACGATGTGAAAAAATCAAAGCCCGACCCGGAGATGCTGCTGAAGGCAATAGAGCACTTCGGCGTAAAACCGAAGGAAACACTGTTCGTTGCCGACGCCCCGAATGACATAATCGCAGGGAAAAAAGCAGGCGTTAAAATCGCTGTGGTTCTTACCGGCGTGCTGGACAGAAAACGTGCAGAAAAACTTGGGATAAATTTTATTTTCGAGGATGTAACAAAACTGAAATTTTAATTATCCACTTTCCCCGGCAGATGGTTGCTGGGGTCTTTCCCTTAGCTTTTCCTTCGGTATCATCACCCTGAAAGAAACATCAACGGCCCTGTTCCCCGTGGTTTGCTCACCAACGGGGCTAAGCCGGATTATCTCAACCCCTACATTGTATCCGGCCTCTGCACACCTCTCTGCTATATTCCTCAGACCGACACCCCAACCCTCCCGCTGCGGTGGCATTCCGTAACCGTCTATCACTTCTGCTTTTTCCTCACCGTTGGCAATCGTTACAGTTAACCCGGACTTCCTTATCCCTTCGGCCAAGTCCTCTGCCCCCATACCCTCAGCCAGAAGTGTTGCGTTCGCGACCGTTAACAGCAAACCCTCATCCGTTTCTTCCGCTCTTATCCTCACTCTGCTGTTGGTTGCCGCATTCTGAAACGCATTGTGCATAAGATTCCTTAGCGGGAAGTATATGTTCCTCGGCTTTTCCACCACAAGTGGTAGTGAGGGTGAAACATCAACCAAAGGCATGGCTGGTCTCACATCCCCTCTGATTTCACGTTCACCATATATCTTCAATGAAATTTTAACCAGTTCTGCCAGGTCCCACTCCTGTTCCTCCTCCGTAAAGTCCTCACGCCTCAACATATCCCCAAATCTGTTTAGTATCTGCTCAAGTCTGGCAATTTCTCCCACTATTATACCGGCATTTCGCATCACTCTTTCTACACTCTCCGGCTTTCCGGCATCTCCTCTTATAATATCGGCAAAGCCACCGATTGTAACCAAAGGATTTTTAACTTCGTGCAATATCTCACGCGTCAGATGTAAAATAAAAACTGTCAGGAGTTCTGCGTCCTCCTTTGCCCCAACGGCATCCAGCAGAAGGTCTGAGTTCTGAAGCGCGTCCTTTGCTATCAATCCCAACTGTGTGAGGAACTCCCTGTCTTCAGCATCCCAATTCCCCTTGTTGTGTGCGCGGATATCTGCAATCGGTTCAATCCTGCCGGTTTCAGGATTTACGTCACCGACAAGAATAACTGCCGCCGACCACACGCCGCGCTCAACAGCATCCTGACGCGGTATACACCTCCTGCCGTTTGGATTTGTTTCTGGATTATAAATCTCATCAGGCGGAGTAGTTGCATCATATATCATGCCCTCAAATTCCTGCCGGTTCAGGAAAAGTGTTCTCACACCATTGTTTACCATCCACTGATAAAGCAAACCCGGTTCACGCCCACTCTCCCCCATGCCCGGTCTATTCATAAATTTTTGTCTCTGGTCAGAATCCCAGCCGCCAGCAAGAATAGGTTCACCCAACATGCCATCTGGCCCAATGGGTCTAACCGCGGCCTTTGGCTGTTCCTCTTCACCAGGAACCCATAAGCCGGCCAACTCAAACGCACCATGTGCAATCCCATGCAGTATCGAGTTTCTCCAGATCTCAACATCCCTTCTGGTTATGAATGTATCCTCAGTGGCGATGCGCGTCATGTTTGATATGTCGCTTCGCAAGTGATCCAAGAAAACAGGCTTTGTCAAATCATCCACAATAATCCTGACTCCGATAGTTTCTTGACTTTCATTCCTTACAGGCACATATGTCAAATTTTGGGTTATCTCACGCCCCCTCCTCTCCGAGTAATACTTAACACCGCGTTCCTCGTAATATCCCCTTTCTCCAAGCAGCTCCGTATCACCAGCTATAACCCTATCTATAATCTCTTGTCTGCGCTTACCTTCGTCACCGCTTAGTATATCTCGATATCTACTGCCAATGGCGTTATCCGGTCTCCTCCCCCAGCGCCTTAACTGTTGCCCTGTGTAAACCCGTATAACTCCTCCCCTGTCAACACATATGGTTCCATGTTCTTGGGGATATGCATTCTCGTGAATTGCAGCAAAAATTTCCCCTTCAGTTCCGACTTGAAGAACACGTGGCAGATTCCTGTCAGAAACCGCCTTATGTCTGGTTTTTACAGTCATGTTATACTACTGGCATTATGTTTTAATAAAATCAGATCACAGATATATTGCACTCTGAATTAGCGGCGCTCTATACTCCTTTCAACATCGTATATGGTGTTTCTCATTTCGCATAGTCGCCTCAGATTTGATGATACCGAAACTGCAGCAATGCCCCTGCCTCCAGGATAAATGAATTGGCTCACATAGCGTGGGTCCGCACCCCGTGCACCACATATCCAGCTCGGAACACCCTGTTCATTACATGCGTCTATCACATGTTCTATCTTCCCCACAACCCTCGGGTCGTTTTCATCAAATCCAGGATCTGTTCGTTTCAATCCTAAGGTATATCCTGTAAGGTCATTCGGGCCAAAAACTATGAATTGAACGCCTTCCCCAAAGAATTCCCTTATGGAATCCGCTGCCTCCGGGGTTTCTATCATCAAACCATATCTTACAGCATCTCCAAGAACATCATTGGCGATTCTTCGCCATTCCTTAAACTCGCCCGTTGTTCTTACCATCGGCGGGAAGAGCCCTATGTTATCATAGCCTTCATCAGTTAGTCTCTTCAAGGCAAGCAATTCGAACATGAACATGTGCTCCGGGTCGCTTATTGATGTTAAAACCCCGCGGTAATCGTCGATGACCCTTCTAAAGACAGGAATTTTCATTGGGTCTGCTTGGACATCAAGCAATCTGCTTTCTGCTCCATTTTCGTCTGCTATATTCTGGTGTCTTCTAACTATCTCAATTATCGCTCTTTCGTCTGGTTCGTGTTCTTCTGAACCCTCCATGCTCATCCTATACTCGCGCGCGAAATCCTGGCTTCTAAGATGAAATGGTTTTCCCTGCTCGTGAAACGCACTTACAACCGGTCTGAGACCATCCGCAAGTCTGTCTGCCAATTCCTCGGCACCGTGCGTTTCAACATAATGCGCTGGATGTATGTTCCCAAGTATCTTCAGTTCCTCAATCTCAACGCGGCAGAACGCTATCCCATCAGAATATTCGACAAGTCTCGGCTCTCTCCTGATGGAATCCGTGCACCATAGATAAAGCATTACCGGCCTTTTTGGTCTCATGAGGGTTTTTTCGTCAAACACAAATGGTTTGTAATCCAGATTGCCCGTAACATCTCCAAGGTGAATGTTTCCGTCATATATTGTAATCTGCTGTCCGTTTTCAAGCCGTTGTGCACCGCGTACCCTTACTATACCGGGGATGCCGTATTCCCTTATGATCATCGGACCGTGACTTGCGCTGCTGCTACCTAAGGTAATGACACCGGATGCACCGTGTTGCGCCGCTCTTAGAAACATCAGCAAATCCTCCCCTTTCACATCCGGGAGCATTGCAATGCGTCCCTGTAGCTCATCACCGGTGAGATGTTCCAGTTCTTCCGAGTCATGGAACCTTCTTACATCTCCGACGGCTGGCGCTTTCGCTCCGCAGCCAATGCCTCCTGCGAAAATAGGGGGTGTAAATCTCAATTCTTTTGGTCCAACTTCTCGCAGTACGTCCGCCCCCTTGTGCATCTCTTTTCGCATGTAATACACTACGAATAGTTAACTTAAATCTGGTTGTCGCTCTCAAAAAGGAAAAATATCTCGGATCATTAGTATTTCTCTTTTTGGGCAACCTGCACTTTTTCTCTTTTAAAAAGAGAAAAAGGGCGGAACGGACCCGCTGGGATTCGAACCCAGGTCAAGGGATCTCTTCGAACATCTATCTCCTCACCCATGCGACCGTAGGTCGCATCTTTTCTTTTTGGGACACTCAAAACAACGCAAATTCCTGAAAGGAATTTGGTTTCCAAAACTGCTTTGCAGTTTTGCGAACTTTGTGTTTTGGTGCGCCGAAATCCTTTTTAGGATTTCGAGCGTGAAGCACTTTTTCTTTTTGAAAAAGAAAAAGGGCTCACCGAAGTCCCCCAGGATATCCGAGCTACCCCACGGGCCCGTATTAATTTATAACTTGGGAACTTATATCCTTATCCTATAAAGCCAAAATGATTTTTGATATACATATCCATTCCAGTCATTCGGACGGATGGAACACTCCGGCAGAGATTGTAGAATATGCAAGGAAAATCGGTTTGAATGGAATATCGATAACCGACCATGACAAACTGGACGGTAGCCGGGAGGCGATGAAATTCAACTCTGATGAGTTTACGGTTATACCCGGCGTTGAAATTTCGTGCAGGGAAGGGCATCTCTTGGTTTTAGGAACAAACGATATTGATGAAAAATATTTAGGTGATGTCCATAACAGGGAAAAATGCCATCCTGTTTCTAAAGTTCTTGATGCGATTCATGATACTGGCGCTCTCGGAATTGCAGCGCATCCCTACGACACTTATCGAAAAGGTTTTGAGGATTTGGCAAAAAAACTAGATTTCGACGCAATAGAAGTCATGAACGGCCACACGCTCGTGAACAAAAAAAATCCAACAGCCGTTGCAGAGGAGATCGGAAAGCCCATGGTTGGCGGCAGCGACGCCCATATCCTGCGTGAGGTCGGGAATGTCTGCGTTGTTACCGATGACGAACCTCTTGAGGCGATACGTTCCGGAAGGGTTCGGATAAAATCGAGAAGCAGGTTGAAGATGCTTTTGGATTTTCCTTTATCCGTTCTTTTGGTAAATCTGCATGAACTAACAAGAAAGTGATATTTTTATTCCGAACTTCTAATTTATACAGCGAGTAAATGTTGATTTACTCGCGTACAAAAACCGGCAACTAAAGTTGTCAGTTTTTTGTAGAAGGATGAAACTCAAAGCAGGAATTTTAGGTGCCACAGGAATGGTGGGGCAGAGGTTTATCGAATTGCTGGAGGGTCATCCCTACTTCGAGGTGGCTTCAGTAATGGCATCCGAGAGAAGCGCGGGAAAGAAATACAACGAAGCAGCGAAGTGGTACCTTGCAGGAGAAATCCCTGAAAAAATCGCAGACATGGAAGTTGATCTTATCGATGTAAAGTCTGTAAGGGAAAACAAACTCGACCTGATATTCTCTGCAATTCCCGCAGAGATCGCACGCGAGGCAGAGGCATCATTTGCAAAGGAAGTTCCCCTCTTTTCGAATACAAAAACCTACAGGATGGACGATGACGTTCCCTTGCTGATAGGAGATGTGAATCCAGAGCATTTGGATATGGTGCAAAAGCAGAAGAAAAACAGGAACTGGAACGGTTACATAGTGACAAATCCGAACTGCACAACCATAGCATTCGTGATTCCATTGAAACCGATAATGGATGGCTTCGGCATAGACTGGGTCAACGTGACATCAATGCAGGCACTGAGCGGAGCGGGTTACGATGGTGTGCCGTCAATGGCGATTCTTGACAACCTTATACCGTTCATCGGCGGGGAGGAGGAGAAGGTCGAGTTAGAACCACTAAAAATTCTGGGTGCACTTTCCGGGGGCAAAGTAAAGAATGCGGAATTCTCGATATGCGCATCCTGTAACAGGGTTCCAGTCCTGGACGGTCACATCGTAGTGGTTGTCGCGGGCTTGAAAAAGAAGTTCGAAGTGGACGACGTAAAGAACGCTCTCAAAAAATACAAGAGCGAACCCCAAAAACTAAAACTGCCGTCTGCACCGGACCCTACGATAGTCGTCCGCGACGAAGAGAACAGGCCGCAGCCGAGGCTGGACCGGATGGTTGGAAACGGAATGGCGACAACAGTCGGCAGGATTGCCAAGAAGAGGGAAGGTGTACTAAGATTCACCTGTTTGTCGCACAACACCATCCGCGGGGCAGCGGGAGCAAGCGTTTTGAACGCCGAGTTGGCTTACAAGAAGAAATTGCTTTAATTTCTTCAAAACATCTCTTTTTATTACCCAAAATTTATTACCTTTACACGGTGGTAACAATGGAAAATGAACTCTTAAAGTTACTTGAGAACGATGCTCGTGCATCCGCAAAAAGCATGGCAACCATGCTTGGCATTAGCGAGGAAAAGGTCGAACAGAAGATAAGGGAACTGAAGAAGAAAGGCGCAATCCGCGGTTTCAAGACAATTGTGGACTGGAAGAAACTTGGTCTCCAAAAAGCGCACGCGATAATAAACGTCAAGGTAGTGCCGCAAAGCAGGACGGGATTCGCAAAGATATGCAAGGACATCTCAAAGGACCCCAAGGTCAAGGACATCTTCGTGGTTACTGGTGAATACGATCTGGCAGTTATCGTCGAGGTCGATAATCTTGACCAGATAGGCGACTTTGTTACCGAAAAACTGGCTCCGAAAAAAGAGGTTCTCGGCACAAACACACAAATCATAATGCGGGAGTTCAAGCGTGACGGTGCCTTGTTCTTCGACGAGGAAAACAAACGGCTGGCGCTGAGTCCTTAGAACACTGTTAGAAAATGATTTCAAAGCGTGTTGATGAAATACCGTTTTCTGGTATTCGGAAGTTTTTCGACCTTGTAGAGAAAAGCAAGGATGTTGTGAGTCTGGGCGTCGGAGAGCCGGACTTCCCTACTCCGGACCCGATAAAATCCAAGGCAATAGATACAATAGAGAACGACTCAACGACCTACACGTCGAATTACGGCCTTTTTGAACTCAGGGAACAAATCTCAAAAAAATTAAAAAAAGACAACAAAATTTCCGTAAATCCGGAAACGCAGGTTCTCGTGACCACGGGAACGAGCGAGGCCCTCGATTTGGTGTTCCGCGCAATTCTCGATCCGGGTGACGAGGTTCTGGTTCCGGAGCCGTCGTACGTCTCCTACAAGCCGTGCGTGTGGTTCGCACACTCAAAGCCGGTGCCGGTTCCGATGCGCGAGGAAAACGACTTCAGAGTCCGGCCGGAGGACATCAAAAAACGAATAACCAAAAAAACCCGTGCGATAATCGTTGCCTCGCCGAATAACCCGACAGGTAGCGTTCTTACAAAAAAAGACCTTGAGGAAATCGCGGACATCGCAATCGAGCATGACCTTATGGTTGTTTCTGACGAATTGTACGAGAAGCTGATATATGACGGGATGAAACATTACTCCATCGGTTCATTCAAGGGGATGGAAAAAAACGTTGTAACCATAAACGGATTTTCAAAGGCATATGCCTCAACGGGATGGCGTGTTGGTTACGCCGCAGGCAACTCCGAAATCATAGAGGCCATGATGAAAGTCCATCAGTACACGATGCTCTGCGCCCCGACGATATCGCAGTATGCCGCACTTGCAGCATTCGGTTGCGAAAAATACGTTAAGGAAATGGTGCAGGAATACGACAAGCGGAGAAGGTTACTTGTCAAGGGTTTGAACGAGTTGAAGAACGTGAGCTGCATAATGCCCAAGGGTGCGTTCTACGCTTTCCCGAATATAAAGAAAACCGGATTGACATCGGAAAACTTCGGAGAGCGACTCCTGAATAAGGCGGGCGTCGCCGCGGTTCCGGGTTCGACCTTCGGTGAAAGCGGTGAGGGCTACATACGCTGCAGTTATTCGGTCTCAAGGGAAACCATCGAGGAAGCTCTTGAAAGGATGAGAAAATTCACAAACAATCTGAAATGAAAAAATTCGACCACAGGGAAATCGAGGAAAAGTGGAAGAAAAAATGGGCGGATGCAAAAATCTTCGAGCCAGAACCCGACAAAAGGAAGGCATTCTACATAACTGTTGCTTATCCTTATCCTTCGGGCGGAATGCATGTCGGCCACGGCCGCACTTACACGGTTCCGGACATAATCACGCGCTTCGAGAGGATGCAGGGTTTTAACGTTCTTTTCCCGATGGCTTGGCACGTCACCGGAACGCCGATAATAGGTGCTCTGAAAAGGCTGAAGGAAGGCGAGGAAAAACAGCTCCGCGTGCTAAAGGGCGTTTACGGTCTCACGGATGATGAGATAAAAAATCTGAAGGAGCCCATGGATTTCGCGCGCTACTTTATCGAGAACCATTATCTTGCATCTATGAAAGCCTTGGGTTATTCAATAGACTGGCGTAGGCAGTTCACGACCAACGACAAGCACTACAACATGTTCGTGACATGGCAGTACAAGACTTTACACAAAAGGGGTCTGGTAAAAAAAGGCCTGCATCCGGTCAAGTACTGTCTCAAGGACAAGAACCCCGTAACCACGCACGACCTTCTTGAGGGTGAAAACGCGGAGGTTCAGGAATTTGTTCTGCTCAAGTTCCGGTTCGGGGATTCGTTCATCATCGCTGCCACCCTAAGACCCGAAACCGTTTTTGGACAGACGAACATGTGGGTCAATCCCAATACGGAATACGTCAAAGCAAAGGTTCAAAACGAAAACTGGATAATAAGCAATGAATGTGCGGAAAAACTCAAGCATCAGGGCAAGGATGTCGAGATTATCGGCAAAGTAAAAGGCTCAGAGCTTTTAGGAAAATACTGCATGGCCCCGGGAATAGAGCGCGAAATAATAATTCTGCCGTCGGAGTTCTGCGACTCGAATGTCGGCAGCGGTCTCGTTACGTCTGTACCTTCCAACGCCCCATACGACTGGATGGGGTTGAAGGACCTGCAGGATAACAAGGAACTGTGCAAGAAATACGGTTTGAATCACGAGGAAATAAAGAAAATCAAAGTCATCCCGATAATAAAAACCGATGCGTTTGGGGACATAGCTGCCCTGAAAATCTGCAGCGACATGGGAATAAAAAGCCAGAAGGATACCGAAAAACTCGAGGAAGCCACGCAAATCGTTTACAAGGAAGGATTCCACAAGGGCGTGATGAACGAGAACAGCGGAAAATACAAGGGTATGGCAGTCGCACGCGCAAAGGAAAAGGTGAAGCAGGAGCTGCTTGATGAAGGGAAAGCCGATACCATGCTGGAATTTTCGGAACACGTCATGTGCAGGTGCGGCGGCAACGTGATTGTTGCAAAGGCAGACTCATGGTTTTTGGATTACGCAAATTCCGACTGGAAGGAAGTTACAAAAACGGCAATCGAGCAATTAAACACGATACCCGAGCGTACAAAATCTGACTACCTGCACACCGTTGACTGGCTCCACGAATGGCCGTGCGTCCGGAATTTCGGTTTGGGAACCCGGTTGCCTTTCGATGACCGCTTCATGATTGAACCCCTGTCAGATTCGACTATATACATGGCCTACTATACAATTTCGCATCTTCTGAAAGAACTAAAGCCGGAACAGCTGACCGAGGAATTTTTCAACTTTGTTTTCAAGAATGAGGGTTCCATAAAAGAAATTTCCGAAAAAACCAAAATCTCAGAATCAAAGCTGAAGGAAATCAGGGAAAGTTTTGATTACTGGTACCCGCAGGACTGGCGGTGTTCTGCCCTCGAACTCATTCCAAACCACCTGACCTTCATGATGTATCACCACACCGCGCTCTTCAATCCGGAAAAGTGGCCAAAGGGAATAGCGACATTTGGCATGGGTCTCCTCAACGGCCAGAAGATGAGTTCATCCAAGGGCAACGTCATCCTGATAAAAACGGCCATCGAGAAGCATGGCGCAGACACGGTAAGGCTGTTTCTCATGAGCAATGCAGAACCATGGCAGGACTTCGACTGGAGGGAAAACCTTGTCGAGAGCATTTCAAGAAAACTGAAGCAGTTCTACGAAAATGTGAATTATGCATTCACCCTGAAAAACGAAATGAAGGAGCGAGACATCGACCTGTGGCTCTTGAGCCGGCTCTATACGGGAATAAAGAACTCTACCGAAGCACTTGAGAAATTCCAGACCAGAAAGGCATTGCAGTTCGCTTTTTTCAACCTTCTGAATGACTGGATATGGTACTCACGCAGATGTGAGCCAAACGCAGCAGTCGTAAAAAAATTCGCAAAGGAGTGGATAAAACTCATGGCACCCTTCACACCATTCCTTGCAGAGGAACTGTGGGAGTTATCCGGCGAGAAGGGGTTTGTGTCCAATGCGTCATACCCGGTTTGCGACGAAGGAATGTTAAATCCGCAGGTCGAATCCCGAGAGGAAGTGATAAGGCAGCTCATGGAGGACATACAGAAAATACTCGAGGTTTCAAAAATCAAACCGAAAACCATCTATCTATACATCGCACCCCAATGGAAGTACTCGCTGTACAAGGCGATAAAAGAAGGTAAAACAATCCGCGTGCTCATGCAAGATCTCGAAATCAGAAAGCACGGAAAGGAAGCCGCCAAACTCATGCAAACCCGGAAGGAAGAGCTTCCGGAGTTTTTGTTCAACCAGCAACAAGAATTAGAGTTGCTGGAAAGCTCAAAGGCATTCCTGGAAAGGGAATTTTCATGCAGGGTTGAAATCCAAAAGGAGCCAACCCACGACCCCGAAGGAAAATCAAAGTACGCGTTGCCCATGAAGCCCGGAATCTACATCGAGGGCTCATGACCTGCACTTATCCGCAAACTCCTTCAGGTCGTCGTAAAAATCAAACTTGCCAATGTGCGTCTGCCCTGTTGTCGGGCACACGAATTGTGGCACATAACCATTAACGTCTATCAACTGGTTTAAACACTGCTTTGCAACAGTCATCTGCATCGTATTGTTCATGTCTATTCCAGTAAAGTTATAGCTCTCTTTCTCAAGTTCCTTAACCCATGAGACCATGAGGTCACAGTTTTCGCACAAGTCGCTCGTATAGTAAAACACCACATTCTCAGGATTTATTTTGTACTCGCTCAGGCACGATTTTGCCTTTGCCAGTTCGTCATCGATAACTACGCATGCTTTTGTATAATTCGCCACTCCGCACAGTATATTTGCGATATTGAACCTGCTGTTTGCTATTCCCAAATACGATTTGTCCTTGTTTGCGACAAGAACGCTCGGCCTTGAAACGTCTCTGCTCAGAAAGATTCCAATATCCAGACCAAGGTCATTGCTCAGCTGTTTGACCATACTTAAATTACAATCCTTACATTTTTCTGGATACAGGTACAGGGCACTTAAACTTCCACTCAACTTTCCTGTGCAGGTTTCACATTCGCTGCACTTCGGGCACTCCGGGCTTTTTACGTTATCGCCGCGGAGAACCATTGCGACTACGATTACCAGCAGTATGCCTATCACAACGGTTGATGGTGAAATCCTTACGGGCGTGAATTCTTTTTTCTCTTCGTCCGGTTTTTTGTCCTCTTTCCCTGAATTTTCCGTATTTTTCATTTTTTACTGCAAATATTAAGAACATCTCTATATAAAGTAATTCCATCGTATGCCGAGGCACATCCGACTGCTGTCGGACGCCTCAGCGTTGCTCACTATAATGGCCGAGGCAGTTGCGACTGTTGTCGCCTGCCTCAGCATTACTTGCATTCATCACGCCGAGGCGCTGCTGACCTACGGTCAGGCGCCTCAGCATTGCTCACTCACGTTCGCAATGCCGAGGTGGCAGAACCTGGTTAATGCGCAAGCCTGGAAACAAACCCTTTCTTTTAGAAAAAGAAAGGTCTTGTATCCCCAAAGAAAACTAATTTAGGGAGACAGCCAGCTTGTCGTCCTTTGGACGGTTTGAGTTCAAATCTCAACCTCGGCGAGAGCCCCTTTCTTTCCGCAAAAGTGCAAAGCACTTTTGGGAGCCAGAAATCTTCGATTTCTGCGCTCTTACCAAGAAAGAAAGGCCCTCGGGTTCAAAGAAAGAACTGTGGGGTCAGAGACCTCATATGGGGGTAGGTCAGGATACAACAGACTGCATTGCAGTCTGTGTACACAAACTCTTCAGAGTTTGTTGTGCCTGTAAACTGGGGAGGGGTAAAACCCCTCCGCGGTTCAGTTACCAGGGATGTTTCTTCCACCTCCAAGCCCATGCGATGAAATTTGTCAATAAGTGGAGCACGGGCGTTATTATCAACAGGATTACGACGTAATCAACTGGAATCTTAATCTTCATCAGCCATGCAAGCAAAAGCGCGCCAAAAACGAAATTGAGCTGATCGAGCAGTGGCGCTGGACTTCCCGGTTCAAGTCTGTTCCTCCGTTTTACAAAACTTCCCGCCAGGTCACCGGCGAGCGCGCCAACGCTGAGAACGAATGCCAGAGTAAAAGTCATCCTGGGCACGTAAAAAGGCGAATTGTCCTGAACAAGAATCTGAACGCCACCTACAAAAACCCCGCCGCAGATTCCGGATATCAGACCGCGCCAGGTTTTGTTGTCGCCAAAAATCCTAAACCCGTTGAATGTTCTTCCACCGTCTATCGGCTTATTGTATTTCCTCAACGAACTTACCCGGGTTATGTGCAACGGCGTTGAGTTCGCGATGTACGCCGGCAGGATAAACCAGAGTGCTTCGATGATCTCTAATGGATACATGACTATTATATCCCGATTTAAGAATAAATCACTTCGCAATTAACGATTCCGAGGTCATCTCCTTCGGTTTTTTCAGCCCCATAATCTCGAGTATGGTCGGGGCAACGCTGCTCAAACCCAAACTCCTTTTCAGTTTGATTTTTTTCAGTTTTTCGTCATTACTGATAAGTATAAAGGGCACAGGATTGGTGCCGTGCGCGGGGCAGGGTTCGCCATCTGGATAGAACATTATCTCGATGTTTCCATGGTCGCCGGTTATTATCACGACGTAGTTTTTTTCCAAACTCAGTTTCACAATTTTTCCGACACATTCGTCAATGGCCTCGCATGCCTTTATGCCTGCATCGAGTTTTGCCGAGTGTCCAACCAAATCGCCGTTCGCGAAATTGACTGCAATGAAGTCGTATTTTTCCTCTTCTATTTCCGGTAACAGTTTTTCCGTTATCTCGTAGGCGCTCATCTCAGGTTTCAAATCATATGACGGAACCTTCGGCGAAGGCACAAGAATGCGATCTTCGCCTTCATAGGGCTTTTCTATCTGACTGTTAAAGAAGAAGGTCACATGCGCATACTTCTCAGTCTCCGCGATTCTTAGTTGTTTCAAGCCTTCTTTCGATAATACCGACGCAAGATTGTTCTCGACCTTCTGCTGTTTGAATGCGACGGGCAGTTTTAAATTTTTGTCGTACTCGCTCATGCATATGAAGCATAACTTTAATCTCTTACCCCTGTCAAATTTGTCAAACTTCTCGTTGGTTAATGCGTATGTTAACTGTCTCGTTCTATCAGAGCGGAAATTCCAGAATATCACAGAGTCGTTGTCCCTGATTGTTGCAATCGGCCCATTTTTGCCATCAACCACCACAATCGGCTTTACGTAGTAATCTGTTTTATCGCCGCGTTTGTATGCGTTTTTTATCGCTATTATCGGGTCTTTTTCCTTTACTCCAATCCCGCGAGTCAGCAGCATGTACGCCTCTTTTGTCCTGTCATAATTGTTGTCTCTGTCCATCGCGTAGTATCTCCCGACAATCGTCGCAACCTTGCCGATACCAATCTCCCCTATTTTTTCGTCCAGTCCCTTGAAGAATTTTTCCGCGCTCCTCTCAGGAACGTCCCTTCCATCCAAAAAACAATGTACAAATACTTTTTTCATACCATTCTTTTTTGCCAATTTCAGCAGCGCATACAAATGCTCCGTCGTCCCGTGAATCCCCTGGTCCGAAAACAAACCCATGAGATGAAGCGATGAATTTTTTTTCTTGCAGTTTTCCATCGCCTTCATAAGCACTGGATTTTCGAAGAAGCTCCCGTCACGAATCCTTCTGTTTATATCCTCGAGCGGCTGCCAGACCACCCTGCCCGCACCAATCGTCAAATGTCCTGGTTCAGAGCCGCCCTGCGTCCCTTCGGGCAGACCGACCGCGTTACCTGTCGCCTTCAGCAGGGTCCATGGATAATTCTTCATGTAATAGGTGTCGTTCGGTACGTTCGCCTGTCTTACGGCGTTGCCTTTAACCTCCTCACTGTAGCCCCAACCATCCCTGATAATTAGAATTACACGTTTCATTCAAACACAGCACCCTTGTCCGCAGAACCAACCAATTGCGAGTATCTTTTCAGGTAACCGCTCAACTTTCTTTTTGGTGGCTTCCACTTTGAAAGCCTTTTTTTGATTTCCTTGTCAGAGAGGTCAACATCCAGTTTTCTGTTCGGGATGTCTATTTTTATCGTGTCTCCATCCTCAACCACTGCAAGAGGTCCGCCCTCAAATGCCTCCGGTGAAATGTGTCCGATGCATGGTCCTCGCGTTCCACCGGAAAACCTTCCATCCGTGATAATCGCTACGGAGTCTGATAAACCCAAACCTGCTATTGCGGAAGTTGGGTTCAGCATTTCCCTCATGCCCGGACCACCCTTCGGCCCTTCGTAGCGTATGACAACAACATCCCCGCGTTTGATTTTTTTTCCGAGAATGGATTTGTTCGCTTCCTCCTCGGAATTGAAAACGCGCGCACGCCCGGAATGCTTCAGCATTTTTTCATTCACCGCGATCTGCTTCACTACCGATCCATTCGGCGCGAGGTTTCCGTAAAGTACCGCAATTCCGCCATCCTTACTGTACGGTTTCTTCGTGGTTTTTATCACGTCGTCGCCCTTTACATTCACATTTTTCAGATTTTCACCTATGTTCTTTCCGGTGACAGTCAAACAATCGATGTTCAACTGTTCCTGCAGTCTTTTCAGAACCGCCGGGATTCCACCCGCCCTGTCGAAATCAAGCATCGTGTGTTTTCCGGACGGCCTTATCATTGTCAGATTTGGAGTTCGCCTGCTTATGTAATCGAAAACCTCGAGGTCTATCCTGATCCCCAGTTCGTTTGCTATAGCGGGCAGGTGTAGTGTCGTGTTTGTTGAACCCCCGATTGCCATGTCCACCCTGATTGCGTTTTCAAATGCGGAAATCGTCATTATGTCAGATGGTCTTACGCCTTCTTTTACCAAACCAAGAATGCGTTTGCCCGATTGCTCAGCTAGCTGGTATTTTTTTCTGTCCTCCGCATGTGCGGTCGCGCAGCCGGGCAGCGACATTCCCAGAGCTTCTATCATGCATGCGATCGAGTTGGCTGTGAATAAACCCGCGCATGAACCGGCGCCGGGGCATGCAGTTCTCTCAAGTTCTTCGAGCTCTGACAATTTTAGTTTTCCTGCTTTGAACTCGCCAAGCGCTTCGAACACGGAAATTATGTCTACATTTTTGCCTTTGAATTTCCCCGAATACATCGGACCCGCACTGAGAAATATTGATGGAATGTTAACCCTTGCAGAGGCCATCAGCATTCCGGGTCCATTTTTGTCGCAGGCCGCCATGAAAACCGCGCCGTCCACGGGGTGCGCCTTAAGCATTATCTCGATCGAGTCTGCAATCAACTCGCGCGAAGGCAGCGAATACTTCATCCCCTGAAGCCCCATAGTGATTCCGTCACACACGCCGATGGTATTGAACTCCAGCGGAACACCACCTGCAGCAATGATGCCCTTTCTTACAGGTTCGACCAGCTTCTGAAGGTGCATATGCCCAGGAACGAACTGGTTGTAGCAGTTTACAATCGCAATTAACGGTTTTGTAAAATCATGGACTCCCAAGCAGTGAAGCAATGCTCTGTGCGGAGCGTTTTCCAACCCCTTAGTCATGGATTCGGATCTCACTTAAATCACTTTGGAAAACAATGTTACTTCAATATTCTATTCAACCCATTAATAAACGCCACAACGGATGCCATCACAACATCCTCGTGAACGCCGCGCGCCATGGTTGACTTCCCGCCCTTGCTCACGCGTATCGTGACATCAGCAAGCGCGTCGCTTCCACCTGTTATAGCATCAAGGTGATATTCGTCCAGGTGAATGTCTTCATCACCTATGGCATTCCTTATCGCGTTCAAGGTGGCATCAACAGGACCGACTCCGTTCTTTGTCGATTTTTTCCTTTCGCCCTTAACCATCATGACGACAGTAGCTGTCGGATTTTTTCCGAGTTTTGAATTCAATTCCAGATCCAAAAGTTCGACAATCCTCTTGCCGCGGATTTCCTCGCCTATAAGGTCCTCAGCGATCGCAATGAGGTCTTCTTCCGTAACGCGCTTTCCTTTGTCACCCAAATCCTTGACCTTTTTCGTTATCTCCTGAACCTGTTTTGCATCAACCCTAACGCCTAACTCTTTAAGTTTGTCCCCTACGCCATGGGCCCCGACTAATTTTCCTACCAATAATCTCCGTTTTGCACCAACAAGTTCCGGTTTTATCGCTTCATATGTTGCGGCTTTCGCTAATACGCCATGGACATGAACTCCGGATTCATGCGCGAACGCATTGTTTCCGACAATCGGAAAGTTCGGCATGACCTTCACACCTGTTAACCGCTCAACCAATTTGCTCGTTTCGAATATTCTTTTCGTTTTGATGTTCGACTTCACACCGTAAATCAATTTGCACCCCATCACTACCTGTTCCAAATCAGCATTCCCCGCACGCTCGCCTAAACCGTTCACGGTAACATGCGGAATTGTTGCGCCTGCAGCAACTGCAGAAATCGTGTTCGCTACGGCCATCCCTAAGTCGTTGTGGCAGTGCACTGCTATCGGTATTTTGATCACTTTTTTCAACTCTGAAATCAGCCATCGCATGGCATCTGGCGTCATGACGCCCACCGTATCAGGAATGTTTATGTGCTCGACCCTGCAATTCTGCGCCATCCTGCACACTTCCTTAAGGAAATCCAGTTCGGTTCTGCACGCGTCTTCCGGGCTGAAGTGCACCTTGAAGCCGTGTTTTTTTGCATACTCTATCGACTCCCGCGCTTTTTCCAAAACTTCGCTCTTGCTAAGCTTTAACTTATACTTCCTGTGAATCGGTGAAGTCCCTATAAAGATGTGCACCAAATCGACATCTGCGTTCATTGCCGCATCAATGTCCTTTTCAACGCACCGTGCAAGTCCGCACACCGTTGATTTCAAGCCAGCCCTTGCGATGCTCTTTACAGCCTTGAACTCGCCTTCGCTGGACACGGGAAAACCTGCCTCGATTATGTCCACACCCAAATCGTTCAGGGCCTTGGCTATAGCAATCTTATCCTCAGGCTTCAACGAAATGCCCGGCGTCTGTTCGCCATCCCTAAGCGTCGTGTCAAAAATCACAACGCTCTTCGGAATTCCATTCGGTTTCACTTTTTTGTCGTATTCAAATTGGTCCATCGTGTTTACCCATGTAATTTGTAATATTAATAGGAAACTGCACAACACGCGAGCCGTAAACCGGAACTAGTTTACACTCGCAGTCTCAGCAAAAGCAGCAATAAATGGTTCCCTCTAAGCAAATCGTTCACGTTCAAATCCAAAACCGGGAACCAGAAAGATTTCATTGCTTTATTATTTAGTCGTTTACTTAAAAATAGTATTGTAAAATGCAAATCGGAATCGTGGGCAAACCAAACGTCGGGAAGAGCACTTTTTTCAAGGCGCTAACATTGGCGGATGCCGAAATAGCGAACTTTCCTTTCACCACGATAAACCCGAACGTCGGCGTTGGTTATTTCCGCACAGAATGCGCATGTAAAGAATTTGGGGTAACATGCAACCCGAAAAACTCCATCTGCGTTAACAAGAACCGTTTCATCCCGATAAAAATCATTGACGTTGCCGGTTTAGTTCCCGGGGCGCATGAAGGCAAGGGTCTCGGGAACCAATTCCTTGATGATTTGCGTCAGGCCGACGCTCTGGTGCATATCGTTGACATCTCCGGAAAAACCAACGAAAAGGGCGAAGTCGTAGCAAGCCACGACCCGGAATACGACATAAAATTTCTGGAAGAAGAAATAAACCTGTGGTTTTTCGGCATACTGAAGCGAAACTGGGGGAAAATCACAAGCAAGAGCAAGTACGAGGGAAGCGATTTTGTAAAGGAGGTTGCAGGGCAGCTGGCAGGTTTGGGAATAAACGAGAACCAGATACATCAGACCATAAGGGAGGCGGGGCTTCCGGAGAGTGCAGACTGGTCCGACGACCAGCTAAAGGAATTTTCCTTCAAGCTCCGTGAAATTTCAAAGCCGATAATAATCGCTGCAAACAAAATCGACGTTGACGAGGGGAACTTTGAAAGGCTGAAAGACAAGTACAGGATGATTCCGACATGCTCGGATGCGGAACTTGCGTTGAGGCAAGCAGACAAGGCCGGATTGATAGAATATCTCGCTGGCGATTCTGATTTTAAAACCCTAAAAAATCTGGACGAAAAACAAACCAAAGCACTGGGTTTC
>CAZEGI010000011.1:0-15172 GCA_964512105.1 uncultured archaeon | reverse complement strand
TGATTTTAAAACCCTAAAAAATCTGGACGAAAAACAAACCAAAGCACTGGGTTTCATAAAGGAAAAAATTCTAAAGAAGTTTGGCTCGACAGGAGTCCAGCAGTGCCTGAACGAAGCCGCAACCAACATCCTGAACCAGATCGTTGTTTACCCCGTCGAAAACGAGAACAAGCTTTCTGACTCGAAAGGCAACGTGCTTCCGGATGCGTATCTCATAACGAAAGGTTTAACGGCCATAGAGATGGCGTTTAAGGTCCACACCGACCTCGGGCAAAAATTCATCGGAGCGATAGACTGCAGGACAAAAAAGAAAATCGGAAAGGACCACGAGCTGAAGGACGGGGACGTGATAAAAATAATCGCGGGGAGATGATTTTTATATATCTGTACTCCGTGGCGTATACATCCTACCATGCGTTACCACACCAATTGCCCTTTCAAATAACTGTCTGTTCTCATCACCAATAACCTCAGGAAAATTTGCATTCAGCCGGTAGTACAATTCAAGCACCCGCTCGCCTAGCACGAGATTTTGTGGCAGGTTTCCAAGCGAGCTAAACAATCTGTGAATCTGTTCTGCCGTGAGGCGTGTTGCTATACCCTTCGCTGTTATTTGTGCCCTACTATGTTGAATACCGCCGCTCCCCAAGAGCGACCTCAGAGTTGCAGTCATGATATCCTGATGCAATGCGGTGTGCAGGTCGATGGCACCGGGTGCCCCGTGGCGTTTTGAAGTGTTGTAATCAACAACACAGTCTGTGAGTGCCGTTGGTGGTAGCCCTTCATGGGTTTTCACTATTCTACCCCATCCTTCTGGGATAGATATCCTGTCTGCGATTGGATAGTGGTTAATACCCCGTATCACTATAACAGTCACTTCATCCTCCCTGTACCTGCCATTTTCGTGGTTCTCCATAACATCGTTAATCACTCTTCCCAACTGGGCCGGAACGGCGTGCAGGTCTCTCTCACCGTCGGACTCTTCGAATGCCCTCCTACACCCATTTATCGAATGGATCGCCTTTTCCATATCACCATCCAATGCAAATCTAACCGCTTCCTTTACAAAGACATCCGTCTGATAACTCCGCCATGCGGCGTCATACGATGGTTCTTCCTTCCTTATATCAACAACGTAACCCTGTCTTACAAGACCTGCGATGAATCCATATTGTGCCTGCCAGAACGGGTTTAGTACCTTCCAAAACGGATTTAAATTGGATCTCGTCGGAACAATACCTCGCTCCAACCTGCTGAATTCACTCTGCTCAAAGGACGTAGTGAGTCTATGTAATCTGCGGAACTCGTCCTCGTCAATCCTCCCGTTGAAAAACGCATCCTTTCTAACTTCCTCTAAAAAGAAAATAACAGTTGGATGCTGGTTTGCGCCTGTGATTGGGGGAAGTTCAGGCACAATTTCGTGCTCTATACTTCTCCAGTCGGTTTCATCACAGTGGCTGCACAATGCGAAAATTACCCTGCCTTTCAGTTTTGGTCTCGCAACAGGTTCTTGAGCTATCTCTTCAACCGGGAACTCTTCCGGATGTGAGAGCATATATTTCAGGTGTGCAACTGCTCTCGCAGTCTTTCTTCTGCCTGTAGCTGATTCAAAATAATCGTGCCATCCCCTGTCTCTGATCTCATCAGCAACATAGTCCGGAGTTCTTGTTTCATCAGCGACAAGTTCTCGGAATTCATCAATATGCGGCACAATTCCTTTATCAACAATCCATCTGGAAATCTTTGCTTCTTCGAATGCACGTCTCACGTGTTGTTCGGTCAGTGTTCCTGTCTCCTGTAATTCGAACAACCGGATTTTTCCAAGTCTGTCTCTTGCATCCTCTTTGACTTTTGCAACCATTTTGTTGCTTTAATATACGCCATACGCACTTTTATACCCTGAATGTATTTTATTAAAACTCAAAATGGCACGAAACAAAACGCCTGGAAAGAAGGCAATACTCACCAAGCAGAACCGCGTGCGGAAACGCGCGCCGGTTTGGGTATTCGCAAAGACCAACCGCAAGGTAAGGAGCAGCCCGAAGTCGAACAGGCACTGGAGACGGGACAGCATATTCTAAGCAAGAGTTTTTATAACTCCTCTGAAAAGTTTCTCGTTCGTCGCAGCAACCAGATTGGAGCGGTTTTTCAAGTTAAACTCGATTTTTGGTTTTTCGTTTTCCGGCGTGCGTATGAACCCGCCGGATTTTTCTATTATGAGCATCGCAGCGGCGTAGTCTACCGTCTTCATGCCTATGTGGAAATCCGCAACCACGTCGAACGTGCCTTTCGCAAGGTAGCATAAATCCAGCGCGATGGCCCCCATGATTCTCAATCTCTTACAACCGAGGAATAATTTTTTGTATTCCGCATACTGCTGCGGAGTTATGGGCCGACTGCCGACGCACACAACCGCATCGCTCAGTTTTTCGGTTTCGTTTATCCTTATTCGCTTGCCATTGCAATACGATTTTTTGTCAGCCCAGAACTCATCTCCATTGCAGAGGTTTTTCACGTACCCGAAGGTTACTTCATCATTTTCATATTTTGCAATGGAAACCGCATAGTACGGAATCCCAAGAACCGCGTTGTAAGTTCCGTCTATCGGGTCGAGAACCAGCGTGTATTCTGGATTTTTGGAAATCTTTACCAGACCTGCCTCTTCGCTCAAAACCTGACACGGAAGTTTAAGTTTCCTTATGCTTTTGAGTGCGGCATCTTCAGCGATTTTGTCAAGGCGCGTCGTTGGCAAACCATCCGCACCTACATAAAGAACATCACCTTTGTTCTTAAGATTCGAAATGGACTTTTCTATACTCCGGGTTATGGCCCTGCATTCAGAGAGCATTCTACTTACTCCAGTACGGCCTCTTCACGTATTCGTAGGCGCTCAAAGAAGCAACGCATCCTCCGCCGACGGCAGTCGCAATCTGCAACACCCCCCCAGTAACATCGCCTGCCGCAAAGATTCCCTCGATGTTGGTCTCCTGTTTTTGGTTTACTTCAAGGTATCCCTTATCGGTTTTTTTGACCCCCAACTCTTCGCAAAACTCCGGGGACGGTTTGTTCCCCACCGAGATGAAAACGCCGCTTACCTCAAGTTCTTTGGTCTCGTTGGTATCAAGATTTCTCACAAGAATACCGTTTACCATCTTGTCTCCTGCAATTTTGACAATTACGCTCTTCAGCATGAACTCGACCTTTTTCTCCTTGAGTTTTTTCTGTTCGACCTCCTCAGCCCTGAGCTCGTCCCTGCGGTGTATCAGGTAAACTTTCTTCGCGATGTCTGACAGATACAAGGCATCGCTTACCGCCGTATTACCCCCGCCAACAACGGCCACTGCCCTGCCCTTGAAAAAAGGCGCATCGCACGTCGCACAGTAACTCACGCCCTTACCCGTAAATTCCTTCTCGCCCTCAACCCCGAGTTTCCGGTGCGTGCATCCTGTCGCTATAATCACGGCCTTGCTCTTGTATTCATTCTCGATGGTTTTTACATTTTTTATTTTGTTGTTGTCAACCTCGATTTTTATCACTTCGTCCTGCACGATTTCGACCTGGTTTTTCTTTGCATGTTCGTGCATCCTCTTTGCGAGTTCCGGGCCCGATATGGTTTCAAAACCTGGGTAGTTGCCGACTTCCTTTGCAAGAAGGAGCTGTCCGCCTACGACGCCCTTGTTGATGACCAATGTCTTCAGGTTTCTCCTCACTGCGTATATCGCTGCACACAGTCCTGCGGGACCCGCGCCGATTACTATGACATCGTAAATCATTTGGTTTAGTATATCTGCATCAATATTTAAATCCAACACGAAAAATTGCGGATTTCATCAAAATTCAAATCTCAATCCAAGGATTGCAGATAAATCATGGTTCAAGGCCATCGAGCAGGCAGACCATCAGCGACGCTGCTATCAAATCGGCGGTAGTTCCCGGATTCAGCTCGCTCCCGAACGAGCTCAAGTACTTGTCGAAATTTTCAATCGCATGCCTTCCACCCTCCGTTAAAACACCGCCGGCCCTCATTATCCGCTCCGCCCTCTCTGAAATCTCGAATGCCTTCCCCTTCCCGACTTTTTTGGCAATCAACGTGTCCGGAAACCTCGATAGCATGAACAGGTAGGTCTGGACAATTGCAAACTCGATGTTTTTTGTTTCTTCGAAAATTCCCTTAATGCTGGGAACCCCCAAATCGAAGATTATCGGCATTCCGGATGCAAGTTCTTCCGCGATTCTATCTTTGCCGGATGAAAGCTCCATCAACTTTTGCAGGTTTATATTCTTCTCCTTAAGTTCTTCTTTTGAGCTTTCTTTTCTTGCATCAAATTCATGTTTTCCGAGACCGCCGGCGTTCGCAATTTTTATCGCGTCATACAAATTCACAGAATCCTGAACCGTAGTGTTATCCATTATCCTCACAAGATTTTTTCTCAGTTCCACAAATCCGTCGCCTTCAGCAATACACATGCCTGCTGCACCCGCTATCGGAACGAAAAGCATCGCTATTCCAAGATGCGTGTTTCCGCCGGCATGGGATTTTTTTACGTCTTCAACTATTTTTTTTATGCATCCTCCAACTTCGATTTCGCTTAAATCTTTTTTTCCCAGACCTGCAAGAAAACCATTGTTGGCCGCATTTTCAATCCCTGCTCTAAGTGCCTTGGCCCCCCTGATGAAATCCTCGTATGTTGTGTCATCAAAGTTGTGCATTTTGCTGACATTCCCTGGTTTGTGCGCATCAACCTCAAGAATAGCGGCACGTTCAGCGCATGATACAATAAAAGAAATTTTGTCCACTCTACCTCAGATGAATTTTGTACTTCCCCAACTTTCCGCCGAAATTCGCAGCAGAAACCTTTACGAGACCTGGCATGTTCTTTACTGCATTGATTCCAGAGCGCATCGCTTTTTTCACCAATTTTTCATTTATCCCGTTTATTATTACCTCAGAAATAGATTCAACATTCGCAGGAACACGCGTGTCGGAAATTTTACACTTCAACGAAGGACAAAAAAGATGATTCGTAGAAGCGTACAAAAAATCGTACCTTGAACCGACCTTTGAACCGGATGCACAAACACCGCCAGGGAAGGTTGTTATCACACCTTCAACGTCAGAAATCGCCTCGACCGCGCGTTCCGAAACTTTCAGGGCAGCGTCCTCGCTCTCGCAGAAAAACCACAGGTTCCCGCCCATGATGCCGGTTCCATAGCCGATTTCCTTCTCCACTATGAAATCGCCCATCATCCTTGGTATTATGACGACGTTTCTATCGTACAGCTTCCGCTCGACCTGATGACCATCGCCGAAAAAACCAAGTTTTTTCCCAACAGGCAATTTTTCTTTACTCTGCGTGGCGTTCCAAACCGCGGTTGTCGGTGCCGTGAGTACGCACTGCCCGATGCGGTTCATCACCTCATGCTCGAGTTTTTTTACCGCATCCTTTCCCCATGCCGGAACCCAGAACTGCACCAGGGCGCCCAATCTTTTGTCCGGGGTTTTGGTTTTTTCAACGATTCCTTCAACCCCCGCCTCGCATCCGCACCCGATGCAGCTTGTCGCGTAGGCCGTTGCGGAATTCACCGTATGCATCAGCCACTTGCGGCTTTTTGCAGTCACGAGAATTCGTGAATAATATCCCTCAAAGGCTTCCGCATATGTATCTTCTATTTCCATTCAGCACCTCATCCTTCTTGTCTGTCGTGTTATCCTGCGGTCAACAGTGCCCTTTCCGCCCGGCGGGGGTATATCATATACGAATTGCCGGTCATGCCGAATTTCATCCGGCTCCCGCTCCTGCAGTTTTGGTCTTGTCCATCTCTGCCACAGGCTGAACTCACGCGGTTCAATAACAGTGCCTGTTGTATGTGTGGATCTTACGCCCTTTAGCACTATCGGTAATCCGCAATCCACAAACCACACCCTAAGGTCTTCCTCGACACTTCTCTTGACCTTTTCGGGGGTGTCGAGTTCGTAAGGAAGCGCTCTGATCCCTGACCTGGGCGGACCAAGAAGTACGGTTCCCGGCTCTAAATGCAAACTCTCTACGTAAAAATCATCAGGTACGTTTTCATACTTAGTCAAAACATACCCTTTTGGTATCTCAACCTTGGTTATAACACCGGGGATGATTGGAACATCAATACTCGAGCTAGGGGTCCTTCTTCTTGGTGCGTTTCTTTCGAAATCTGCCCTTATTAGGTATTCGCCCTTGGGTATCAGAAGGATAACATTCTCCTCGTGACCGATAACCTCTGGCAGGAAATCGCCGTATCTATCCTGAAATTCATCGCTTCTTACAATTTTCTGAACTGCCCGTACATGTTCCTCGGTAAGCTGTGGGTTATATGTTGCAACCTTATGTCCCCCAACCGCGGCAGCAACAGAAACAATAATTATCGGCCATAAGCTTCTCCTACGTCTGCTGAGTTCACCAACCTGTTTTGGTTCGGGCTGTTCATCAGTCATGGTACATTCTTGGAGTTATTCGATTAAATATTCACTCCAAAATTTTTATGATTATCTCAACATCATTTCCATCCTCTAATTTATTCACTAACTTCCTGTTCAAATCGCATGCGGCCTTGTCCGCCCTTATCGCAAGGGTTCTTGGGCAGATGAAATCGCTTTTCCTCACGACCATGTCAGTCGGATGTGTAAGTGTCAGATTCGGATGTCCGCACGCGGTAATGGTTTCCTCAAGATTCCCGCATTTTATTTTTATCGACAATCTGGTTTTCTCGTTTTTCAATGATTTCTTGAAATTTTCAGAAAGCTCAAGTAAGCCCTTATCAGCACCAACTGCAACAATGCAGTCTCCGCGTGGTGTCAGGTGAGTTTCCTTCGTGAACTCCAGCGTCGTTTTATGGGTCGCCAGTACGTTCCCATGACCATACGCTTTTATAATTTCTTTCATTATAATGTTCTTAGCAATTCGTGTAAAAAATGAAAGTTCTCGGCATAAGTGGGTCTCCAAGGAAAAACAGCAACACGGAAAAACTAGTTGCGCACGCGTTAAAAATCTGCAAGGATGCGGGTTTTGAAACAGAACTGATAGCGCTCTCAAAAATGAAAATAGGTTACTGCACCGCCTGCGATGCATGCAAGCCGGAGCCGCACAGATGCCCGATAAAGGACGACGTTCCTAAAATTTTCGAAGCGATGGAAAGCGCTGATGCGATTATCATCGGCTCGCCTACTTACTTCTCGTCCATTTCGGGACAGTTGAAAGTGTTGTTTGACCGCACATTGCCACTGCGCAGGGCAGGGTCAAAACTTTCCGGAAAAGTCGGCGGTGCAATTGCAGTAGGACGAAGCAGGAACGGCGGCCAGGAGTTCGTCGCATCGCAAATCATGAGGTGGTTTTTGCTGCATGAGATGATTGTGGTTGCAGACAAGGAGACCGCGCACTTCGGAGGTATTGCGGTTGAAAAGGACGGCGACGCGATGAAGGATCAAATCGGTGTAAAAACGGTCGGGAATCTTGCAAGGAAGGTTGTGGAGGTTCTTAAAAAATGCTGAAAAAAGCCCACGTATGGATTTCGGGCCGCGTGCAGGGCGTTTACTACAGGGCGCACACTGCGGAGAAGGCAACCGCCCTCGGATTGACGGGGTGGGTTAGGAATCTTCCGGACGGCAGGGTCGAGGCGGTCTTCGAGGGCGAGGAAACAAAAGTGAAGGAGATGATAAAGTGGTGTTATCAGGGCCCGCCGCATGCGAACGTAACAAACGTCGAAACGGAATGGGAAAAGCCGAGCAGTGAATTCGAAGAGTTTGAGGTCAGGTATTGATACCTTTGAGTATCTCTTTTTTTGATTTTTCCGTCTCTTTCGTTACCTTCTCTATTTTGTTCCTAACGAAAGACGCCATTGATTTTATCGTGGCCCTCTGTTTGATTTCACTGTAAGCAAACAACAGTAGCGTCAGCACCAAAAAAAGCAAAGCAAACTGTAGCGGCGTTATGAAACTTATCGATTTTATAATCACGTACCACCAGAAAATCACCGCAAGGACAGAGCCCGAACCAACGGAGATTATTGCACGTTTCGTGTCAACGCGTATAAAAAAAGCGACAAGCGTTGCCCAATACAAACCCACAATAAACGAAAACGTCGCAAGCCCGAAGTAAAAGCCAACATCACCCAAACGCTTCTTAAAGTGCTCTGCGATTTCGTCCAACCATTCCGCAAGCTCCTCCTTCTTTTTATCCATGTTTTCCGCGAACTTTTCAAGAAGCTTGTTTTTGAATCTGTGCTGAGTATTCAGTTTCTGCAGGATTGCATACATCACCGGTATTGATACTAGATACATCAGCGAAAGCGTTGTTATGACAAAACCAGAGTTGAACTGCGTGATCCCGTACGCAATCGCGACCGCAGGCCCCATGAACAAACCCAAAACGAAATACGTCAAAACCGGCTCCATTGTAATTCATATTTTTTCACGGCTTATATATTACCGATGTTCAGACCCGACTCGATGCTGGTATTGAGGGACGAGGACGCTAAAAAAGCACTTGGGAGATATTTCGCAATACTTGACAAAAAAGAAGAAGCACGTTACCTCTCGTGCGGAAATCTTAGTGACAAAATAAAAAAAGCAAATGAGATAATGCGGAGCTGCCGTTTCTGCGAGCGAAGGTGCGGCGTAAACCGGCTAAATGGCGGGAAAGGGCACTGCGGCGTTCTTGAAGCAAAAATTTCATCGGAATTCATACACTGGGGCGAGGAACCCGAGTTAGTGCCTTCGTACACGGTGTTTTTTTCCGGGTGCACGTTCAACTGCGTCTACTGCCAGAACTGGGACATTTCACAATCACCCGATTCAGGGGTTTATATTAAACCCGAAACCCTTACAAAAATGATTGAAGAACAGAACGCAAGGAACGTAAACTGGGTTGGTGGCGACCCGACCCCAAATTTATACTACATCCTCCAAGTTCTGGAAAAATTGAAAAGGAATATTCCGCAGGTTTGGAACTCGAACATGTATCTCACCGAAGATTCCATGGAACTGCTTGACGGCATAATTGATGTTTACCTCACAGATTTTAAGTATGGAAACGATAAATGTGCTAGAAAATTATCGAATGTTAAAAATTATTGGGAAATAATAACGAGAAACCACCTGTTGGCAAGAAAGCAAGCCGAAATTATAGTTAGACATCTGGTTTTGCCAAACCACATCGAGTGCTGCTCCCGGCCCGTGCTGGAATGGATTGCGGAAAATCTGGAAAATGTGAGGGTGAATGTTATGGATCAATACCACCCTGAATGGAAAGCGCATGAGCATAAAGAAATTTCAGGAAGATTGACGGACAGGGAATTCAATGAAGCATTGACCATAGCCAGAGAATTGGATCTTAACCTGATTTAAGTCTCATACCCCCACGTCGCATTCCTCAAAACGTAAAACCAATACCCATTATACGGCGAAAACTCGTGCAGGGTGTTGTATGCTTCGTCCGTGTCGTAGTAGCCGATGAAGGTTCCGGATGATGCGTTGTAAAGTTCTATTGCGCTGAAATCCGTGTCAAGGTTCAAGCCGGAAACCGATGATGCGATGTTCTTCGTGCTGAGAGAGCTCCATCCGACGAGGTTCCACTTGTTCGTGCCCGTGAGGTTTACGGTTTGCTGCTGCGTTAGCGGGGTTCCGGTTATGGTGAGGTTTTTTGCGCGGAGCATGTATATGTAATAACCCTTCCCGAGCTCCAGCTCAGTGAACTGGTTCAGCCAGGAGACGTTCCTGAAAACTTCGAACTGCTCGGTGGTGTTGTAGCGGTAAACCGCGTCGTAATCGATACCGAACTGCAACGATGATAACGCGGATAGAACGCTGAGGTTTCCAGGTAAAACCGGCAAGGAAATCATGTTGAATCCGGGTCTCAACAGTAGTATTGGACGGTTCTCGACCGAGGTTCCGGTCACGTTTTCCACGATGCAGTCGAAAGGCGCGTTTGCTGTTATCCGGAACGGATAAACGTAACTTCCGCCTGTTGAACATCCGGAAGTTCCGTTGCACTCGAATAGGTAAAGACAGTCATTCACATAAGGGACGTAAAAGGTCGCGTTACCCTGGAAACCGGATGCTGCAAGCCAGGTGCTGCCTTTGGTTAGGTAAGTTCGGTTCAGGTAGAAATCCGCATCAAAATAGTGATCCCACTTGATGAATCTGTATCCTGTTGCGTTAACTATTTCAAATCTGTGGGTTCCACGCAGGTTAGTTTTTCTTGGGTAACCGGTGGGTACGGAAGGAAGCGCGTTTCCGTCCAGCAGGGTCGTGAGGTTCGTGAGTGTGGTGTTCAGGTAATCGTAAACCTTGTAGCCAACACACACCCCAACGGATGAGCACACTGGGAGAGCGCAACAGTCTGCAGTGTCGTTGCAGTCCGTCATTCCATCATTGTCATCATCCAGACCATTGCTACAGTTCTCTGCGGGTTTGCAGTAAAACGTTCCCAAACAACCAGTACTGTTGTCAAGAGCACAACAGTCAAGGTCCCAGCAATCCGTAAACCCGTCACAGTCGTTGTCTGTTCCGTCTGAGCATGTGGTTTCATTCTGCTGGGTGACGTTGCACGCAAGTCCCGAGCAGTACGCAACCTTGTCAAAACTCCTCAGCCTTAAACCAACAGCGATTTCCGAAGTGCCCTTGATTGGTTGATACACGGAAATGGCTGTCGTCACCTTGTTCGTGTAATTGATGTAGTCCGTTACTGTTTTATTTGCGAGGAAGAAATATGCATTTGAAATCCAGGAGTATGGATATGTGATGCCGTAGTACCACCACCAACTTACCGTTTTATTGCTTGTGCTGTAATTGTTTGGTATCTCATAGTCATAACCCCCATCAAGAGCCCTACATGCAGCAATCGCCCAGTGGTTGTTCAGATAGATGTCCGTCTGCACAGAGCTACTATCAAAGGTACACTCAAAACTCCCAGCACATGGAAAATACAGATAGTAAGGCCAGTACCAGTAAGAATAGCCCCACCACGAATAAGCGTAGTTGTCTGACCTCGTGTTGTAGGCAAGAGATGCATTTTCCAGCTCAGAAAGGTTGTACGCCCTCGGAACCCTCAATTGTATCAAACTGTAACCATTGGACGGGTACCAATAGTTACCGTAAAATCCATAGGTAATCTTATCCCTGCCCGTAAGTATGACACTCCAGTTGTATGATGACACATTCGGCTTTTCTGCCCATGTGCCAGAGATGGTCGTGTAATTTATCTGAACAGTAACGTTCCGCGTGTTGACAAAGGTTACCAAAAGATTCGAGCTCGAGCTTGCTGTGTTGCTGTCTATGAAAAGGTAGAGCGTGAAGTTCACGCTCTGGTTCGGATACAGTCTAAAGTTGTCTATCGGGTTGTCTATCAAATAGTAACTCTGCATGCCCTCGGTGAGTTCTGCATTTATGTCAGCAACGACTTCGGTGCCGGTGTTGGTTATGGTGAACGTTTTCTTCGTGTCTGTACATATGCTGTTTGAGTTGCTTGTGTTCGTGAGGTTCACAACCCATACCGCAGGGGTTATCGAGAGGTTGTAATTGTTTTCCGTAAGCGCGGGCAGGGTTGCGTTTATTGTTGCGTAATCCAACGTGTAGGTCATGCCATAGTAACAATCCCTTGTAAGGGAAAGCGAAATCCGGCACGAAGTCACATTGGATGCGCTTAGGTCAACACCAATGTTAACAAGCGCTGTCTGGTTCTGCCCCCACAAGGATACAGGGTTTAACCTTGAGCCGTAACCGTCCACCCACACGGTCGCGCAACTGCTGTATACATCAACATAACCATGAAACCAGCTTGAATTGCTGAGCACCACGACGCTGACGTAATTTAAATCGCGCTTAAGTTCTACGGTGTAGTTACCGTTCACCAGCGGCATGCTCGGGGTGCTGTTGAATCTTGCATTCAGCTGATAACACCATCCATACTCGGAAGGGTCAACACAGAAGTTATCCCCGCGCCTAGTGGAACCACTCAGACGTTCATAATAGGTTCCTGAGTAATCCTGCGTGCATACACCGTTAACACATAACGGACACTTACCGTTTTCGTCCCAGCTACCATCGCAGTCGTCAGTGTAGTCTGGCAAATTCTCGCACTCCTTGTCTGAGCCGCATGTTTCACACTGGTCACAGGTGTCACTGTAACCATAAAAAGAATAACAGAGCCCCACCCCCGTAACCCCGTTTCTACGGCAGCATTCGCCCCCGTTTGGCCCTGTCTTACCAATACACTCATCATCGTCACAGTCTTTGTCCAAGTCGCAGTCGTCATCCTTATTGTTGTTGCATACTTCCGCTACACCGGGGTGTATGTTTGCGTTGGTGTCATCACAGTCCATACATCCATAATACATCATGTAACCCGCGGGCACCTGAACATAACCATCTCCATCATTGTCCAGGCGGCATACCCCATCAAAACATTTTCCGGTTGAGCAGTTTGTACACTGGTAACAATCATAGTCCGCACAGTCCGTAAGGTTATCACAGTCGTCATCAATGTTGTTGGTGCAGATTTCTGTTGCCCTTGGGTGTATGTTTGGGTTTGTGTCGTTGCAGTCGGTACCACCGCACCATGTCGCGTTGAATCCGTCACTGTCATTATCTGGGCAACCTAAGAATGTACACCTGTAATCATTGGTTGTATAATTGTACAAACAATCGCATGCACCATTGGGATCACGACCGTTACCACACAAACCGGCACAACATATGTTTTCGCCACCGCCGAATGGACACGTGTTGCCCACACCAGAGCAAAAGTGGCAATACTTATTGGGGTAGATAGAAGCGTTACTACATACGGCATTATAACAACAATCACTATCGTTCAGACAAGTTCTTCCGGGCATTAGACAACATACGCCATCTGCACAAAAACAACCATTAAGACACTGACCTTCATTACATTCCCAATCATATGTACATGGTCCGCTTCCAACATCGAAATAACCCTTCACAGCGTCGCTAATTGTGCTCTGCGGATAATAAACCGCATCCACGCTGAGCAGAATGAAACCAGATGCAATTAAAATTAAGATTATCAAAGCAGCATGAAATCGCATGGTCATCTTCTATAATATAAACTAACTTGGAATAAATCCTGTTATCAAATCATTTATTTAAATAATCCCAGATATATACCGAAGTGAAAACCAGAACCGGAACGAAACTCCTGAAGGAAGGCTTCGCGAAGATGATGAAAGGGGGCGTCATTATGGATGTCACGAATGCGGAGCAGGCCAAGGTTGCGGAATCTGCAGGAGCCGTTGCAGTAATGGCTCTTGAACGCGTTCCGGCAGACATACGCGCTGCAGGCGGCGTCGCAAGGATGGCAGACCCGCAGAAAATTCTCGAAATTATGGATACAGTCACAATACCCGTCATGGCAAAATGCAGAATCGGCCACTTTGCTGAAGCCCAGATTTTGGAAGCACTGGGTGTTGATATGGTTGATGAGTCCGAGGTTTTGACACCGGCCGATGAAAACAACCACGTGGACAAGAAAAAATTCAAAGTCCCGTTCGTGTGCGGCTGCAGGAATCTTGGGGAAGCGTTGCGTAGAATCAACGAGGGTGCAGCCATGATACGCACAAAGGGCGAAGCCGGAACAGGAAACGTGGTCGAGGCGGTAAGGCACATGCGCATGCTCAATGACGAGATTGCCGCGATTTGCGGAATGAATAACGGCGCACTAAAAAAGAAATCTGCCGAGTACAGGGTTCCGGTGGAACTGTTAAAGGAAGTAAAAAAACTGAAAAGGTTGCAGGTTGTAAATTTCGCCGCAGGTGGAATCGCAACACCCGCAGATGCCTCGCTGATGATGCAGCTCGGGGCTGACGGAAATTTTGTCGGCTCTGGAATATTCAAGAGCAAGAATCCGGAAAAAATAGCAAAGGCCATAGTCCAAGCAACCCTGCATTACGACGACCCAAAACTTCTTGCAAAAGTCTCTAAAGGTTTAGGGGAGCCGATGAGGGGTCTTCAGATTGCTGACCTGAAGGAGCGGCTTCAGGAGAGAGGCGTATGATGAAGGTAAGCGACGTAATGACGCGCGAGGTATTGACCGTAAACCCCCACGACAGCGTTCTCGATGTTGGCAACCTTCTTCTGCAGAAAAAAGTCAGCTCCGCCGTTGTTCTCGTAGATAAAAAATTTGCAGGCATCATAAGCAAGGAGAGTTTTGTCAAGGGAATATCAGGCACTCCGGATAAACCCCTGGACAAGTGCAGGGTCGAGGATTTCATGGAAAAGGTTGTTGAAACAGCGTCCCCCGATGATGACCTCGCAACCATTCTCGAAAAGTTCCTTACATCCCCCAAACCCATAGATCGCATGCCAGTTCTCTCTAACGGAAGGCTGGTCGGCATAATAAGCAAGGGTAGTATCGTGAAACTTTTTGCAGACAGCATGAAGGGTAAATTCCGGGTAAAGGACCTGATGGAATTCAACCCGGTAATGATTTATGATTACACCCCCGTCAGAGACGTGATGAAGAAAATGGCATCCCTCGGGATTAAAAGGGTTGTCGTGGTTCTGGCCGGGGAAAAGGTTGTCGGAATCCTTACGGTAATGGACCTAAGCATTGCGATATTCAGGAAGAAAAAAGAGCACCCCGATAGGAACGTTTTGCTGATGCTTACTGTAAAAGACGTGATGAAACCAGGCCCAATCACAATCACGGGGAACAGTGATGCCGCAGAGGCCGCGGCCATAATGATACGGGAAGGCATCGGTGGAATCCCTGTGGTAAACGGAAAACTCGAGGGTTTGATAACAAAAACGAGTATTGTTAAGGGTTACCAAATGTGCTTACGCTGATTACCACCAGGGCCCTTCCGGTGGTTGCGGCATGCAGTTAACATACGGGCTTATACACTCCCCTTCTTGCTTTTCCCTATCACAGTAGCAGCATATCCTGTCCACGCTGGCAAAACAGCGCGTTATGCCGTCAGGACTTATATGACAATTCTCATTGCATTGTCCAGTTCTTGCCTGACTAAATCTGACAGAATTGCTACCCATACAGTAGTTTTTGCATTCACTGTCACATACCCATTTGCCCATGTTGGCGAGGCATCCTGCACATGTTGGGGTAACATTTTCTCCTCCGCCACAAAACACTCCGCCAGTTTCTCTCCATTCATAATTGCCATATTC
>CAZEGI010000010.1:25395-37547 GCA_964512105.1 uncultured archaeon | reverse complement strand
AACCCCATGAATTCGTTGTGGGTGTATGAGGTCTATAGCCTCATGGAGGTGCAAAAATGGATTGGGGTAAGAAAAACCGATTGTCAAAAATAATAAAACCGAAAACCGGAAGAACCGTCATGCTTGCGGTGGACCACGGCTACTTCATGGGTCCGACAACCGGGCTTGAAAAATTTTCAGACATGGTGAATCCGCTGATTCCGTATGCGGACACGCTGATGCTGACGCGCGGCGCACTGCGCAATTACATAAGTCCCGAGACCGAGATACCAATAGTTCTTCGCGTCTCAGGAGGAACGAGCATCATAGGAAAGGAACTCTTGCATGAAGGAATCATCGCCTCAATGAAGGACGCAATCCGGTTGAACGTCGCAGGTGTCGCATTCTCAATCCTTGTCGGAGCGGACTTTGAACGCGACACAATCCTCGGTTTCACGCAGGTGGTTGACGAGGCAGAAGAATACGGAATCCCCGTTGTCGCAGTAACTGCAGTAGGAAAAGACATGGCCCGCGACGCCCGATACATGTCGCTCGCGTCGCGCATGGCAGCAGAACTCGGAGCAAGCATCGTAAAAACGTACTACGTCGAGGGCTTCGAAAAAGTCGTGGACACATGCCCCGTCCCAATCGTCATCGCAGGCGGAAAGAAAATTCCCGAAAAGGAAGCCCTTGAAATGGCGCACAACGCGATAAAGGCAGGTGCCGTAGGAGTCGACATGGGCAGGAACATTTTCCAGTCCGAGGACCCGGTTGCCATGATACGGGCGGTCCGCGCGGTCGTCCACAAGAACGCAACCCCGGACGAGGCGTTCGCGATTTTCAACGAAAAGAAGGGGAAGAAAAAATAGTTCTGATCGGGCGTAAAAACAGAAGGTTTATATGTTAATATCGTATTAATATTATATTAAGGTGATATTATGGTGCAGGCTATAATAAACATAGATGACCATGCGAACAGAGTTCTGAATATTGTAAAAGCCAAATTTGGCCTGAGAGATAAGAGCGAAGCTATAAACATTATGACCCGACAATACGAACAAGAAATATTGGAACCCGCATTAAGGCCGGAATTTATTGAGAGGATGAAGAGGATATCTAAAGAGAAAACCATTAAAGTAGGGACTCTTGAGGGTTTTAGGAAGAGATATGGCCTGAATTAAAATGTATTCCTTTGACATTAAGGACAGCTTAGACAAAAAATTTAGCAAAATTGCCAAAAAGAACCCCAAACAGCTTGAGATAATATACAAAAAAATCGAGGAGGTAATCCAAAACCCGCAGCATTACAAAAATCTGAAGTCTCCAATGCAACATCTAAAACGAGTGCATATCAACAAGAGCTTCATCCTGTTATTCTCCGTCAATGAACAGGGGAAAAAAGTCATATTCGAAGAATTAGACCATCACGACAACATATACCTCTAATCTTATCTACTTCAAACAAATTACAACTAATATGAACAAAAATAATATCCTAGTCTGGCCGATGGCGATATTTGCCTTGATGGGCGTTTTGTCCCTTTTTTTCCTCTGGAACACCCAAAGGTCCGCTGTTTTTTACATAGGGAACAGCGTGATGCATCTTCCTCTCCTCTGCGGTTGGATATATCTGGCTACAAAGGGCTCTTTGAAAAGGAGATTTCATAAGTTCTGGACGCCTTACGGTCTGGCAGTAATTGTTTTTGTTTTCTTGACAGTCGTATTTGCAGATGTCGTTGAAAAGGGGCCCTTAGCATTTTTCAATGTTTCGGAGACTTTCTGGTATGCTTTAGCTTATGGATTGTTATTTGCTTTTTTCAGTTTGAGATCAGCCAAGCCCCTATGGTATTCCATGTTTTTTATTGCAATCTTCTGGAACCTGCAGACCCTCTCTTTGCTTTCCCAGGCGGTTGGTGTAGATATAACCTTAAGAGGTCCGCCAACTCTGGACAGCTACTTTAGATCCGGAAAATTCTGGAACGACTGGGGTTGGTTTATTTCAGACATGATAGTTGATATTCCGATGGCTCTTGTTTCACTCTACTTCATATTGCTTGCTGTCCAAAAAATATACAGAAATAAGTTCCTTCGCTTATCATAAGTTTAATGTAAAACACGAAGTCAATAAGAAGATGCGCGTTGCAACATACTACAACAACAATGACGTCCGCATAGAGGAAATCCCGAAACCCGGGATTTATGCAGGCGAAATTCTCGTGAAGGTAATCGCATCGGGAATCTGCGGAAGCGATGTCATGGAATGGTACCGCTTAAAAAAAGCCCCGCGCGTCCTCGGCCACGAGATGACCGGCGAAATCGTCGAAGTCGGAAAAGGCGTAAAAAAATACAAGCCCGGTGACCGCGTTTTTGTCTCGCATCACGTGCCGTGCAACAAATGCAACTACTGCAAATCCGGGCATCACACTGCGTGCGAGACCCTGCACACTACGAATTTTTACCCCGGGGGTTTTTCAGAATATGTGAAGGTTCCGGCGCTGAATGTAAAAACCGGTGTTTACATTCTGCCAAAAAATATTTCCTATGAAGAGGGAACCATCATCGAACCTCTGGCGTGCGTCATTCGTGGCCAAAGATTAGCGGGAGTAGGAAAAAATCAAAGCGCCCTCATCATGGGAAGCGGAATTTCCGGCCTGCTCCACATAAAACTTGCAAAGGCGAAAGGCGCAAAAAGAATAGTTGCGGTTGACGTGAACGAATACCGCCTGAAATTCGCAAAGAAATTCGGAGCAGACGAAACATTCAAGGCAGGGAAAAAAATAAACGAAAAATTCGATCGCGTGATTGTCTGCACGGGAGCGGAATCCGCAGTTTTGAGCGCGTTGGATTGCGTTGACCGCGGCGGTGTTATCCTTTATTTCGCAGTTCCGAAACCGGAATTCAGACTGCCATTGCCGATAAACGACCTTTGGCGCAATGAAGTGACAATAATGACATCATACGGCGCAACACCAAACGACCTTTCCGAATCTCTTAGATTAATCGCTTCGGGAAAAATAAAAGTCAGGGACATGATAACCCACGTTCTTCCGCTGACGGAAGCGCAGAAGGGTTTCAAACTCGTTGCGGAAGCGAAGGAATCTGTGAAGGTAATTCTGAAACCATTTATACTCTAGTTGCGTGTTATTAACCATGAAACAACCAACCAAAACCAGTGTAAAATTGCACAAGGGAGGCGCAATAAGCAGAGTTCAACTCATGGATGCTGAAAGAACAGGCGGGAGCGCAAGGGCGCTCGTTGTGGATAATGAACGTAATTTTGCCCTTCTCATCCAGATGAGATTAGAGGACCATGGTTTAGATGTCATTCCTGCTTATGATGGTCCGAAAGCTCTTTCGAAATTTGGAAGCGAGGGCCCCTTTGATGTTGTCTTTACAGACAGGGCAATGCCGACCATGGATGGTGAAACACTAATAGCTAAGTTAAAAGAAATAAACCCCGATATAAAGATAGTAATGTTATCCGCTTTGGAATTATCTGAAGCAGACCGGGCCAGAATCGGGGCAGACAAGTACCTACTCAAAACAAGTAAAGTTTATGATGAACTTGGTGGCGTTTTAGATGAGCTTGGTATCAGGAGAGAAAAAGTTTAACCCCTGCTTCACTTTTTTTTCTTAACCTTTACAACGTCGCCCAAGGTCAATGGTCCTGTATCCTTCGGCGGCGACATCTTAACCTCCAGGACATCCGATTTTTTGAGCAGTTTCACGTTCAGTTTGCTCTGGAATTTTTTCGCTATGGATGGCGAAGGTTCGAGTTTCCCGGACTCGATGCGCTGAATCACGGACTCCGGTTCATTTATGAGTCTTGCGAAATCCTTGTGTTTCAGCCCCATTTTCTCGCGCTTGTTCTTTATGATCTGCGCGTAATTCTCCACGAGTTCTTCCCCCGTTTCAACTGTGAACTCCTCTTTCATGGGCTTCGCGGGTGTATTGAAGACGGGAACTTTTTTTTCATATTTCGCATCCCCAATCACAGTTCCACAGCCCGCGCAGTTGCTGCACGCAATGACCACCGAACCCTCAACCTTTACCCTTTTGCCTTCAAGAATGTATTCCCCGCAGATTTCGCATATCATTTCGGATTTTTTTATTCATAAATACATTAATATTACCCGCTAAATTCTTAAAAACCAACATGGGGCTATGGGGTAGTCTGGCATCCTAGCGGGCTCCAGAGAACCCCTTTTTCTTTTCCAAAAGAAAAAGGTGTTTCATCCCCAAAAAGAAAAGGGACGAACAAAATCAAAACACTGGAGCGCTGAGCTCAAAAAGCGATGACGAAAGGATGGGTCAGAGGTAGCCAAAAGCAATGCCTTGACATGTCGGAGTGACCCGCCGATGGGGGTTCGAATCCCCCTGGCCCCAAACCCTTTCTTTTTGCAAAAGAAAGCGTTTACGGAAAGAAAAGGAATTTTTGCGACGCAAAAATTCAAAGAATTATTTTTTGTCAATAACCTTTATCAGGTGGCAGCCGAACTGCGTTTTTACCGGTCCGACAACTTTCCCCCTTTCCCCGTTAAATGCGGTATTTTCGAACTCCCGCACCATTCTGCCGCGACCGAACCATCCCAAATCCCCGCCGCGTTTTCCTGACGGGCATTCGGAGTATTTTTTCGCAAGTTCCTCGAAACGTTCGCCCGCTTTTATCCTGTCCAGCAGCTCCTTTGCCTTTCCTTCGCCCTTCACGAGTATGTGGGCGGCACGGACTTCACTTACCATGGCTAATAATGGATATCGCGTTTATAAAAACGTAATAAAATAGTTAACAAAATGCCGATCATACGCGACACCATAAACAAAATCAAGTCCAAGTCGGGACTTGTCGGAAAAATAAAGGGCGTTTTTCTGGACAGGGTCAGCGACAAGAAAGACCTCGAGCTGCGGACCAGGCGCGTTTGCGATTCTTATGTTCTGATTCTCGGAGAGATGCGGCACAGGTGGAACCAGGCGCTAGGCAAGGCCATAAAATCTAGAAAGAAGGATGACGCGAAGCACATGCAGCAATGTCTCAAACTTTTCGACAGAATTACTGATAAGATTAATCACGGAATGGCTGGTTATTCAGTGTTCTGCAACGTTCATGGCATAGACGAGAAATCGCTTGCATCTGCATTGGAAAACGACCTCAGGATTGCAGAGGACATTGATGCGCTGAGATCCGAGATGACGCAGGCGATAGTTAAAATAAATGCGGGGAAGTTTGCAGGCGTGAAGTCCCAGTGCAAGAAATTCTCAAAGCAGCTTGAGGGCATAGAGAAGAAATTCAGCGAGCGTAAGAAATACTTTAAATGATTACTCAAGTTTCATTAATCTCCATTCTGCAACAGGTGCTATCGCCTGAAGTGCGTTATTCCATGTATCCGTTCTCATACCTCTCCGCCTAACCTCTTCTGCAATTCTTCTGGATTCACGTGCTATAATTCGCAGTGTTTCGCGTGCCATCTCGATGCCTGCGAGTTCCAGATAACTGCTCCATGCGGACTCTATAGCTTCTTTATCGTCTAAAACGAAAGAGTTAATCAGAAGTTCCCGTTCTTGTTCACTTGCATTCGTTACACTTAATACATCCTCCATTAAAATTCTTCTCGCCTCGCCATATCTTCCGCTTTTTTTCTCTATACCTCCACCTCCTCTCATTAGTCTTTTTTCTTCGTTATATTCATCAACCCAGCCTCGCTCCTGCTCTATTCTTCGCATGTCCTCAACAGTCAATCTTCCGGTTTCTCTCAATTTGAGGTCAGGCAATCTCTCCCTTTCCTTCCTTGCGAGTGCCATATTAAATTAATAGCGTGAATCCTAAAATACTAACATGGTGGCACTGACGCTTTACGGCGGTGTTGGCGAAATCGGCGGGAACAAATTCCTGCTTGAGGACTCCGGAACCCGCATTTTGTTGGACTTCGGGATGAGTTTCGGTCAGCGCGGGTTGTACTTTGAGGAGTATCTAACGCCACGACCCGGCAACGGCCTGGGGGATTTTCTGGAACTCGGGCTCATACCGGACCTTAAGGGGATCTACAGGAGCGACTTGCTGAGTGTCATAGGAAGAAAGCCCGAAGAGTGCGGGGTTCAGGCAGTCTTCATTTCGCACGCACATGCGGACCATGTAAATTACGTTTCATTCCTGCATGAGAAAATACCGCTGCATTGCAGCGAAACTTCCCTACTAATCCTGAAGGCGCTGGACGAGGCCAAGACGCGAAACATCGAGTCGGAAATTCTGAACTTCAAGGAACGCCCGCTGCTGCGGAAAGACTGTCGTAAGGAGCCGGTGCAAAGAAAGGTAAAAACTTTCAGAAGCGGTGAAAAAATAAAACTCGACAACCTCGAAATAGTTCCCTTGAATGTTGACCACTCAATCCCCGGAGCATGCGGATTCATAATCCACACTTCAGAAGGCACTATCCTCTACACCGGCGACATCCGCCTGCACGGAACGCATGGTGAATTAACCCGCGGGTTTCTTGAAAAAACCTCGTCTAAGGACATTGATTACATGCTGTGCGAGGGCACGAGAATAGACCAGCCAAGCGACGGAAGAACCGAGGAACGGGTGTTCACGGAATGCAACGAAAAAACCATGAAGACCGGGGGCATGGTCGTAGCGGACTTCAACTTCAAGGACCTGACGAGAGTAAAAACATTTCTGGATGTTGCCCGCAAAAACGGCAGAAAACTGATGGTGCACCTCAGCGATGCGTTCCTGCTGAAATTCCTGTCGCAGAATCCTGAACTCAACGCGCCAGCACCGGATGACGAAAACATCCTTCTGTACATTCCGAAAAAAGGTTCCGGCACCTATGCGGACGAGGATTACACTCCGGAAGAAAGGCAGTTTCTGGGCCTGGAAAATACGGTAAAAGCGGATGAAATTAAACAGGACAATGCGGTTTTCTGCTCATCATTCTACAAGATGAAAGAATTAATCGACATCAAGCCGGTCAGTGGAAGTACTTTCATCTACTCGCTTTCCGAGCCGTTCAACGAGGACATGGCTGTGAGCTTCGAGCGCCTGAAAAACTGGGTCGAGCACTTCAAACTGGACTTCTTCCAGTCGCACTGCAGCGGCCATGCCCCAAGCAATGACCTTAGAGAGATCGTTGCAACCGCAAACCCGAAGAAGCTGTTCGCGATACATACGGAAAAACCGGAACTCTTCAGAAAAATCGTGCCCGAAGGTGCCGGTGTTTTAATACCCAAGCAGGGCAAGGAATACAAAATCTGACCCAAATTTGTTTTTTAACCCGATTGTATATAAGAGGGTAATACAATACCTTATGGATGGGAGCATGAAAATCACCAAACGCGTAATCCAGATACTGCCGTTCGGGAGCGTTCCCGGGCACGATGTGGACGAGTTAAAGAAAATTTTAACCGAAATTGCGGATGTTTCCGTGCTGTACACAACAGGACTACCGCGGGGCTCTCTCAACGAATCCCGTGGCCAGTACGATGCGGAAGTCCTGCTCAAGGAGGCGAAGAGGATGCGGGGCAGGAAGGACGTGATTCTCGGCGTTACGGAGGTTGACCTGTTCACCCCGAAGCGCAACTTCGTTTTCGGGGCGTCTGACCCGGATTCCGCAACAGCGGTAATGTCACTGCACCGCCTGAAATGGAACGTCGACCGCCAGCAGTTCCTGAGCAGGATGAGGAAAGTTGCGCTGTACGAAATCGGCCGCGTCTTCGGTCTGGAAAAATGTCTGGGCTCAAAGTGCGTGATGCAGTATGCGGACTCGATAATAGACCTCGACTTCAATGGGGACAGGTACTGCAGGAGATGCGACAACATTCTGAGGGACAAGGGCGTCCTGCCGAACATAATGTCTGGAAGGAGCAGTGTCTTCGACCTCGACCTTTAGTTTTTCTGCATTTATTCGCGGACTGCGTGTATTGATTTAGTTATGGCAATAAGAACCATAAAATCGGGAAAACTTCCCGGGCCGAAGAGAATCATCACAGGCGAGGAGGGCCACATATTCGAGCTTTCCGAACCTTTGGACTTTTCCGGTTCAGAGATGGTAAAGGAGTTTCATCAAAATTATGGCAGGATTTTTTACGATTGTAACGGAGAACTGATACCCATGCGTAGGGAGCGTTTTTTGTTCTCTACAGCAACCTACGGTTTTCATCGTCTGTACGAGATATACCGCTTGGGGCACACCCTGTTTCCCGAAAACGTCGCCGAAGTGCGAACCTTCAGACCGCCGCCGGCTGCAAGGCCGAATGCCGATGGGATAATCCCACCATTGCTCTTCAACAGTGAGCATCCGCCCTTGGATGAAAACGGCCAAGCGGTTTTTCCGCGATTCGGGATGAAAAAAGTGGAAATGCCCCCGGAGGATTTTGCTCAACTAAGAAGAATGTATGGTACAATGTTTGCCGTGAGAAATGAGTTTCTCAGAAATCCAAACGCCCCAAACTCGGATGAACTCATTGAAAGGTTTAAATCCGCCATACGCGAATGCGAACGATACATGATGGACAAATACGAGGGACCAATGTGGATGGCCGGCGCTTATTTATGCGAAGCAGGGTTCACCTTAACGCACCCAGAGGTAAACTTCACCTTCAGCAACGGAAGAATCGTTTTCTTCGAACTTAATTGCGTTCTAAACCACGACGCGCTGGGACAATATATCCGTGGGGTTCCTCATGCCAACACGCGCAGACGGGCAGGAACGCACTTTGGACTCCTGCTTGGTTACGAGGAGAGATGCCTGGAACAATTGATACAGTGGAACGATGCAGGAATCGTGGGGATGAATTCCGAGCAAGGCATAATTCCGTTTCCACCGGATTTTGAGAACATACTCGCGTGGGAATTTCCCGTTCCGAAGCCCCGCTGGGTTTCAGTCCTGCCGGACTACCTGATAGACATTGATGGCGGACACCTGAGAAAATGGCTGGACGTGACACGAGAAACCCGTGATGAATTCAGCGATATCATCCCCAGAAACGTAGAATCTAAAATTCGTGGTCGAAGGCAACAATCCTCTTAAACGTATCGTACCTTTCCTGAATATGTTCGTGCTTCAGTTTTTTGTAGCTTTCAACCCCGAAATTCTCAACCACGTACGATGCAACAACGCTTCCGCACACCATGGATTTTTTTATCGCCGCATCCGTGAATTCCTGATGCTTCGCGAGATGTCCGACTGTTCCGCCCGCAAACGAATCCCCTGCACCGGTCGGGTCTTTCACAATCTCCAGCGGATATGCAGGAGCAACGAAAAATTCCTTGTCCGAGAAGAACAACGCACCGCTCTCACCCTTTTTTATTATAATTTTTTTCGGCCCGAGTTTTAGCAGTTTTCTCCCGGCCTGTATGAGGTTCGGAGTTTTGCAGTATTGTCGCGCCTCTCCCTCATTTATGAAAACGCCGTCAACTTTTTTCAGCAGTTCCGTTAGTTCCGCATTCTTGTGTTCAATCCAGAAGTTCATGGTGTCGCAGAACGAGTGTCTTGGTTTGATTCTTTTCAGCACTTCTAGTTGAATTTCCGGATCCGTGTTCGCAAGGAAAAGATATTCGCATCCGACATACTCATCCGGAATTTTCGGCTCGAACGTTTCAAGAACGTTCAGTTCCGTTTTCAATGTATGCGCTTGGTCCATGTCGTATTCATAGTAACCTTCCCAGCGGAACGTTTTTCCTTCTGTTTTTTCCACTCCGCGAAGGTCTATTTTTTTATTTTTCAGAAATTCCAGATGCTCATGCGGAAAGTCCTTTCCGACAACCCCGACAATCCCCACTTCGGAAAAATTCCGTGCAGCAAGTGAAAAATATGTTGCTGAACCCCCTAAAACATTTTCAACCTTTCCGAATGGTGTTTGGATACTGTCGAATGCAAGTGTTCCGAGAACAACGAGGTTCACGGATTTCATACTTTCACGTAAATGTAACCTGGTAGTTCCCTGCCGGCAAGTGGTCTTTCCATGGTTATACTACACTTGAATTCCGGTCTGCCGTTAAGCATATCCTCTGTCATGAATACCACCGTGCCTTTTCTTAGCGCGGATCCGCAAAATTCGACGAATGAACCAACTGCTTGGCTTCCTCTACCAAGATATACCTGATAAAACATTGAATTTGCGAATATCACATTCCCGCCGGCAATGCTGCGGAGTGTTTGGTCGCCTGTAATATCGCCCACCCGCACCTCAACCATCCCAAGTTCGTTAATCCTACCGAGACGCGAATTTACGAATTCCAAACTTTCAGGTTCATTTTTGCCGTCTGTATCGCCTATGCTAAAACCGCTGCTCAGCTTTCGTCTGGCTTTCGCTATGTTTTCGGGATTGCCGTCTATGCCTATCACCCTCACCCTTAGGTCATCTCCAAGCGTACCCAACCCCCGTTTCTCAACCTCATCAACCACAACAGCGGCTATGGAAGCGGGCTCCTCTCCGGTAGAACATGCGAGTGAGTATATCGTGATTTCTACGGGTTCGTGTGGATTTTCCATACGCTGGGCAGCAATCAGTTGCGGAAGCAGATTACGCAATGCGAGGAGTTGTCCTGGATACCGCATCAGGCAGGTGATTGAGTCGCTGTGATTTTCTGTATCCTTAAGCAAACCATACAATTTGCTTGTCCTGATTTTTTGGACCATACTAAAGCTTCACCCTGTCCACAAGGTAGTAAGAAACGTCGCCCTCCTCGTCCACAATCGCGTAAATCATGCTCTTGTTCACGTTCTCGGTAAGGCGCAGAGCGCGGACAAGTTCCGGGAATGAGCACGTGTATTCCTCCGGGATTACGTGAACCAGATACCTCGAGTGTCCGGTCTTTATGGTCTTCCCGCGTTCGTAAACACGGAAATCCGTGCCGAATTTCAATCCTGTTCTCACGAGCAATCCGCGCTTTCTCAGGTCCTTATAAACCAGGAATTTCGAATAAAACTCCTTTTCGTTTTTTGTACCGAGTTTCAGCAGGTCATCGAACTTAAGTTTCCTGTCGTCCTTCATCACGTCGAGTTTCCCTTCGTCAACGAGAAAAAGCGCTTCTATCAGTGACACGACCAGTCGTTTCTCCTCATCCTCGCCAAATCCGCGTTCCTTAAGCTGGGATTTCGTATCGTTATCACCGACCACGACCTTCGTCCCGGATAGTATGCCGATGCCCATTTTGTATAATAATAATCATTATGTATTATTAAAGAAGTCACACGCGACTTGAAAGAATGATCTGCATCGGTTTTGAGGGAACCGCACACACCATGGGTGTCGGCATAGTAAAAGACAAAGAATTCCTGGCGGACGTGAAGAAAATTTATTCCCCCGCAGACGGCGGAATACACCCGAGGGATGCGGCGCAGTATCTTGCGCAGAACGTGAAGCCGGCTCTTGATGAGGCGCTGGAAAAGTCCAAGATTGACATTAAAAAAGTTGACCTCATTGCGTTTTCCCAAGGACCCGGCATGGGCCCCTGTTTGAGGACAGCTGCAACCGCTGCAAGAACGCTTGCGCTTTACCACAAAATTCCGATTATCGGCGTGAACCACTGCATCGCGCACATAGAGATTGCAAGGCAGCTTTCCGGATTCAAGAACCCGTTGGTTTTGTACGTCTCCGGCGGAAACACGCAGATTCTGAAGCTGAAGGAAGGTAGGTACAGAATTTTCGGGGAAACTCTTGACATCGGGATTGGAAACATGCTGGACAAATTCGGCAGGGATACGGGGATGAAGCATCCGGCTGGCCCGAAAATCGAGGAATTCGCAAGAAAGGGAAAAAAATACATCGAGTTACCCTACGTGGTCAAGGGCACGGATTTGAGTTTTTCCGGACCTTTGACAAATGCGGTGAATAAGTTCAGGGAAGGCGAAACTTTGGAGGACGTTTGTTATTCTCTGCAGGAAACAACATTCGCGATGCTTACAGAAGTTACGGAACGTGCGCTCGCGCACCTGAAAGCAAAGGAAGTTCTTCTCACAGGCGGCGTCGGCAACAACAAAAGGTTGCAGGAAATGCTGAAAGACATGTGTGATGAACACGGAGCAAAATTTGATGTCCCAAAGGGATACTGCGGTGACAATGGAGTAATGATTGCAGTGCTCGGACTTTTGATGCACAAGGCCGGAATAAAACAAAAGTTGGAAGAAACCGCTGTAAAACAAAAATTCCGCACGGATGATGTCGAAGTTGTGTGGTGA
>CAZEGI010000010.1:9941-25295 GCA_964512105.1 uncultured archaeon | reverse complement strand
ACAGGGGCACTCCCCTCCGCGTACTCACTGTAAAACAAAAATTCCGCACGGATGATGTCGAAGTTGTGTGGTGATTGCTTATTCAGTCGTAATCCTCACAATACCAAGAGTCAAAAGGAAACCCACCGCTATCGTTACCGCTACTGTCAAATCCAACATTGCCGAAAGCAACACCAGAAACGCAGCGAGGAATGCGAACATCCCCTCGTTTATGGTGGTTTTTTGTTCCATGCTATTATTCCTTACGTTTGGTGGTTAAATACCTTTCGCTTGTCCTAACCGCCTTCGTGCTCCCGGTTGAACTTCTGTGCCGCGAACAGGAATCTCTTGAACTCCGGACCTGCAAGCTGGTCCGCGGGAACGACAGCAACGTTCACGCCCTCGAGCCTCAAGTTCGGATTCCGGTGGAGCATCAAACGCATGGACATGCGTATCGCGCTCAGACTTTCCTCGCTCGTGTCCTCGACAGCGAGCACAACGGTTTTCGCGCCGTGGTTTATGACCGTTTGCACCGCCTTCTGGAGGTGCGTGAGTGAAACCTGCGGGTTGACTTCCGGCTCGGCAGGGTTCCACCGTAAATCCAGCAGTTCCTGCGGCACGACCACGCCACTCGCACCGGTTCTGTCTCTACACAATTCTTGGAATTCCTCCGAAGCGCCTTTCGCAACCGGCAAAACGACGATTTTCTTTTCGGTTTTTTCCGGAAGACCTTCATCAAGTTTCTCTACCTTACCCGGAACATCGGCCAACCCGTCATCCACGGATTTTGCGATTTGCATGGGTTCTGGTTCATGCCCCTCGCGTTTGATTGGTTCCGCGTCTGGATACTGTTCACGCTGTCGTTCGTCCTGTGGCCCGCCAAAATAATAAGCAACGATGCCGTCCTCGGTTTGGCGTCTCAGCATTTCCCCGAGTTTTTTTGTTGCCTGCCATGGCCAGCCCATGAAACCCTTTGTTCTTCCATCCATGCGCTCATCTTGGGTTATGTGCGGCACAACCCACTCATGGTCTATCGGTATTACGGTAATCTGGTAGGCATCCGGATTCATTCTCTTGACGCGCTCGTAGGTTCGCTCGTCTCCGGTCAAGGCGCTTTCCTGGGGCAGCGCACTCCAGTCAACAGTATCCGGATCGGATGCTGCGGACATTGAGGTTTCGTCCCTGCTCGCGTGGTAATCTGTTTCTTTTTTTTCCGAACCCCCCGGAAATTTCTCATGTTTTCTTATTTCGGCTGTTGTGTAATTTATCCTGCCGACAACACGGTGGAATTCAGAATCCGAAGGCTGCACGATATTCCTGAAGTAGCCGAAATTCTTTATCCAGTCCGAGAAGTCCCACACCATCAAAAAATGCGCCCTGAAACCCGTGTGGCCCATCTGCGCGTTCAGTTGCCTTTCTATGTCCCTCACGGCGGCCATGTTCTCGCTTCCCGCATGCCCCAAAACGAAAACCGCATCCGAAAAACCTTTCCTTGCAAGTTCCTCGCAGATTTTTCCGACCGATAAACCAACCTCCTTCGGGTCGAAATTCATCGTGCCGGCAAGCATTCCTCCGGAGAAGGTCGTGTTTACAGGTGAGATGAACGCTACCTGCTCACCCTCGCGCTCAAGACGCGCAACAACGTCCCTTACAGCGCGCTCCGCATTCTCCATGTCAACGCGGACAGGAAGATGCGGGCCGTGCTGCTCAGCACCCGCCATCGGTATGAATGCGATTCTTGCACCGGATGTTCTTCTCACTAAATCTTCCCTTGCCTGAATGCGCTGCAGGGCCAAATCCGCGGCATGCGTGTCAAACTCGCTGTTTCTGTTAAGGCCTTCTATAACCGCATCATCATCTAGGGCATATGCCGTTAAACGTACTCCCCCGAGTTGCGGATAAAGTTTTCCGCATGTTTCCAAACTCCTCAGGACACTTTCAGTGTCGCCGTCAGTAATGAACCGTATATCCGTGAAACCCTGCGCTGCGAGCGTTTTCGCGTACTGTTCAACCACGCCAGCAAGGACATCTGGACCGAGAGCACCGCAGTGGTTTATGCATGGCGCAACCACAACCTCATGCCCCCGCGCGATTTCCAGCGCTTTTCTTTCAGCGCCGTATTCCGCAGAACTCCCGCTCGTGTTCGAGTTGAGTGGAACAAGCACTGGAGTTTTCTTGGCGGTTGCCTCCTCATAGTCCGGAACGGTCATGAATTCGCCAACACGTATCCCCAGCCCGTGGTTCAAGGTTGGTGGAGAAAATCCCGCTTTCCTGTAATCGAATCCACCGCTTACCTCCATGAGACCCGGCGTCGGAACGCGCGACTCTATTTTCCGTATCGTTTTTCCGCGCATAAAATAACTTGGTATTTAATGAAGAAAAATAAAGGATACTTACTTTTATCTTTTTATATTACCTCTTATACTTTTACAAGATGCCCGAAGAAAAAAAAGAACAAAAGCAGGAGCAGAACAGCAAACGGAAAAACAGCGTTAAACCTGCAACCGATGTAAGCCAGATGAAGAGGTGGGACCAGTTCGAGACGACCGACCAGATAAAGGTTCCGGAAAAACTCATAGACCAGGTCATCGGGCAGGACAAGGCGGTTGACATAATAAAGAAGGCCGCAAAGCAAAGGCGTAATCTACTTCTCATAGGCGAGCCGGGAACCGGCAAGAGCATGCTTGCAAACGCCATGGCACAACTCCTGCCGTGCGAGGAGATGGTCGATATCCTCTCAATTCCGAATAACGAGGACGAGAACAACCCGAAGGTAAAAGTCGTACCTGCCGGCGAGGGGAGAAAAATCGTAAAGGCCGAAAGGGATCAGGAAGCCGGAATGGCCGCAAAGAACGAAAAATCGAATCTGCCGCTTCTGATGATGATTTTTTTCCTTGGACCGTTGTTTCTGTACATGTTCGGCATCATAAGGGACGGACTGATAATCGCGGCGATGATGGCATTCGGGATAATATTCATGCTGCTCTTCGGCGTGAACATCCGGGGCATGATGTTCGGCGGATACAAAACGAACGCCCCGAGATTGATAGTGGACAACGCAGAGCGCAAGGTTGCTCCGTTCTTTGACGGAACGGGCGCTCATGCAGGGGCTCTGCTGGGCGATGTCAAACACGACCCGCTCCAAACCGGCGGGCTCGGAACACCGGCACACACCCGTGTTGTTGCGGGACTCATTCACAAAGCGCATAAGGGCGTTCTTTTCGTGGATGAAATCGGCGTGCTCGGAAAATCCCAGATGGATTTACTTACAGCAATGCAGGAAAAAAAACTTTCCATCACCGGCAGGAGCGAGATGAGCTCCGGGGCGATGGTAATGACGGATCCGGTTCCGTGCGATTTCATCCTCGTTGCCGCAGGCAATCTGCACGTCCTTGAGCAGATGCATCCGGCTTTGAGGTCAAGAATAAGGGGTTACGGTTACGAGGTTTACATGCAGGACACGATTAACGACACGAACGAGACAAGAAAAAAACTCGTGCAGTTCGTTGCGCAGGAGATAGTAAAAGACGGAAAAATCCCGCACTTCGAGAAGGATGCTGTCGGGGAGATAATACGCGAGGCGAAGAGAAAGGCGGGGATGCACGGCAAAATGACCCTCAAGTTCAGGGAGCTTGGCGGGTTGATTCGTGCATCCGGCGACATCGCAAACGAGAAGAAACACAAGTACGTTACGCGTAAAGACGTTCTTCTCGGGAAGAAATCCGCAAGGACGCTTGAGCAGCAGGTCGGCGACATCTACCTCGACAGGAAAAAAGAGTACAACATCCTCATCACAACGGGAAGCAAAATCGGAAGGGTGAATGGTCTGGCACTGATGGGTGACGGCGGTACGGTTTTGCCGATAGTCGCGGAGGTCGCTCCGGCGCTGGGAAGAAAGAGCGGGCAGATAATGGCCACAGGCAAACTCGGCGACATCGCAAAGGAAGCGGTCACCAACGTTTCCGCACTCATAAAAAAACTCAGCGGTAAGGACATTTCAAACCACGACATACACATCCAGTTCCTGCAAACCTATGAGGGCGTTGAAGGTGATTCAGCATCGGTTTCCGTAGCGGTTGCTGTGATGTCTGCGCTTGAGAACATAAACGTGCGGCAGGACGTTGCAATGACCGGCTCTCTCACTGTGAGGGGCGAGGTTCTCCCGGTCGGCGGCGTGACGCAAAAAATCGAGGCCGCGGTGGAAGCCGGACTGAAAAAAGTAATCATTCCTGAAAGCAATAAAAAAGATGTCCTGCTGGAAAAAAAGTACGAGGGCAGGATAAAAATCATGCCCGCGAAAACGCTGATTGACGTCCTGAGACATTCGCTGGTCGGAGGGGATGCAATCATACAGAAAATGCAGAATCTGATTGATTAATTCCGGCTTAATCTATTCTTATAAATCCCCGCACATATTATTAACAAATGAAGCACAAACACGATGTTCAGGTGTGGTCATTTGTTGTGGCCCTGATGGTACTACCGATGCTTATTGTTGAGAAATCCTCCGATTACATAACCGATGCGAAGATCGTTGATGCGAACGGAAAAACCATCAATCTGGCCTATCAGGATTCCTACCTCTCATATACAGACAACGTTGGAACAAACGCCGACGTGAAACTCCGTGTTTACGCAACCGCCAGCGGAAAACTTTCTGGGAAATGGGTTGGTCTTGCATACAAGGTCGGCGACGTCGCTCGTGTAATAAGCGATGGCCCCACATCCGGAGAAACGCTTCTTGAACCATTGGGGCAGGAATTTTTTGACGGCACCATGTACTATGCGGAAACGTCCCCGAGCTTTTCACCGCACGATGCGAAAGCTGTGTATCCGGGAATTCTGTATGCAGTCATTTCCGATGATCCCCACAAGGAGACGAACAGCGATGCGTTTTACATCCTTCCGAATGACGTGTTTGTAAAACTAGACCCCTCGGAAGACGGGTGGCTTGTCGGTGATGACGGCTCAGGTTACGGTTCCGGCGACAATTCCGGAGAGGATTCGGAGCACGGTTCATATTCCCTGAACATATCCCAAACTTCGGACACGGTTTTGGTAACAGTCAATTACGCCTCATCCAGTGCGTTTTCAATACCCTGCAAGTTTGAGGGCGGCTGTGCGATAATATCCGAAATACCGGTGGATCGAGATTTCGTGATTGTTGGAATATCAAAGAACGGTACGATTCTCGACTCCAAACTCACGAGCCCCAAATGTGATTATTCCGGTGGTGGTTGGGATACGGATGCAGATGACAGTGACGACACCGTGACGTTCAACATTGCAAACCAGAGCGGCACTCTGGACATAATCGTCAATGGCATAAAGGAGGCAGAGGTGGAAGCATCCCCCGAGACAAGAAAAAATTACGAGGCAAAATTAATCAGCGTTGCGGACGGAAGCGTTGTCACGCTCGAATACCAGTCAACCAACATCTCCTATGTGGATAGTGGGGGCAACCCGGACGTGAAGCTGAGGGTTTATTCCAACACACCCGGACTTAGGGGAAAGTGGGTTGGCTTGTTTTATAAATTCGGCACAACGCTCGGAGTAATAAGCAAAGGCATAGCAACCAGCACCCTGCTGGAAACCCTCGGTCAGGAATACCAGAACGGCACCGAATATTACGCCGAAACATCCAACGAATTCGCACTGCTAAGTTCAAAGGCCGTGTATCCGGGAGTTTTGTATGCCGTTATCTCAGATGTTTCTCATCCCGAAACACTGAACGGAAGTTTTGTTCCCGATGCGAGCGATGTTTTCATCGAGCTGAATCCGGAAGAGGACGGATGGCTGAAGGGTTACGACGGCACGGGTTTATGGTCAGGCGACAATCTCGGCGAGGACGCAACGCACGGCTCGTACGCGTTGGACGTATCCATAAGCGGTGATAATATTTACGCAACCGTGAACTGGGTTTCGCACAAGGCACGCATAACCTTATCGCGCGACGTTTATCTCACCTATGCAAGCGCCATAAACGTGGACGAGAACCTCGTGGTCGTGAGTCTGGTAACGCAAGACGGCGAAGTTCTCGATTCAAAGATAACGAGCATAAGTCAGGATTATTCCGCTCTGGGCGTGGATGACGACCCGAACGATGCGGACGATACCGTGACGCTGGACAAGGGAACTTACACCGGAACTCTCTACGTCTACGCCAACGGAATAAGGGAGGCGGTTGTTACGCCAAAACAGAGCGTGAGTCTGGATTTGTTCAGCGGTTGGAACCTGATATCAGTTCCTTATATTTATTAAAACCAATATCTAAAGATGAAATGGCGAAAGGGACAAGCCGGTATAGAGTTCATAGCCAAATACATCCTGGTGGTGATGGTACTCATCCTCGTTGCCGTCGTTTTTGTGGAACTCAAGATTCTTAAACCTACGCCACCGACAGGGATGCTCGGATTCACGAGGGTCATCCCCCTTGATTTTGGAGCGAAGACCGACAACACTCTAACGCTGGTCCTTTCAAACCATGCGAAACAGGCCGTTATCCTTGAGAACATAAGCGTCATGGCGAATGAGCGGGCATGCATCGCACTCATACCCAGCAACGTACGGCTGGAATACGAGACGCCATACAAGGCGGTTCTCAACTGCAATTTTTCCGGATATGAGGTGGGCGACGGTTACAACGCGAACGTCTCCATAACCTACAAGGACGAAATCCTCCGGGTTTCCATGAAGAGCAACGGTAGGGTTTTTGGTGCATTGGAAGAGGGGCTTCCGCCCGAGAAGACATTCCGCGGCACAAATTATACATTCCAAATCGGCCTGGACCAACAGTACGTGTCCGTATCGCTCTACACCGATCTTAACGAAACTACCGGATTCTCACCAACCAAAACCAAATATAATGTCGGCGGGTCTGTGAAGTTCAATGTAATATTCATAGATTACTCCGGATTCCAGTATGGTAAGGTTTACCGCTACAATTTCGAGAAGGTTAATGCAACATCCTCAAGTTTCGTTTATGCGGACAGGAACATAACCTTTGTGGTGTACCCGTAAATGGCCACAAAATTCAAAACCGAACATCTAGCAGTCGGGGCGCTCGCGTTTGTAGCCCTGCTCATACTCATTTTTTTGGGCGTTCCCGAACCGCCGAGCACTATAACTACAACCGGAAACGTGGTCAAATTGTCATACGCCCTGCCCAGCTGTCCGTGCAGACAGGCCGCATTGTATATAGATGTCAACGGGGAATTCAAGCAGGTGAGCATGGAGACGAATGTCCAGAACGGAATAAACCATTTCCTGCTCAGTGGAATTCCAAGCGGGCAGTATAGCTGGAACGTGGAGATTGTTGATTCAAACGGCGTGCAGAGTTTTTTGTTTCGGAAAAACCGCGTACTCGATTTGAAACATATATAAAGTATATTAATACATTAGATTAATGGATAAACGAAGATGGATAAAAAATTCGCATGCGTTTTTGTAATCCTGGTTCTATCGTGCAATGCCTGTGCGTGCACGCACAACAATCCTGCCGTTTCCATAACTCCTTATTCCCAATCCGGCAATCCCGGTGACAGTTTGCAGTATACCGTACAGGTGGAAAACAAGGACACGAGCGATTGTACTGATGTTACCTTCGATATGAACCTCATCGAGTTGCCGCTCTCTCCATGCTGCTGGTCTGCGGACTACCCGGCTTCGCTGACACTGAATCCGAACTCAACCGGCTCGTTAACACTAACCGTAACATCATCGGACACAGCACCCGCCGGAAGCTACACCATCACGATGGAGGCATCGAATGCGGATTACGGCACGAGAGGAACCGGCAGTGCGCTGTATGTGGTTGGCGGGGCACCGGACACGGAACCGCCCAATGGCTCGCTCATATCGCCGCCGGACGGCAGCATTTTCCCGAACGTCACAACCACAACTACCACAACCACAACGACCACCACAACCACAACGATTTCCGGTGGTGGCACGATCGTTGAGGTAATCCCGAGCGCACAAACAGTTGGATTAAACCAGCAGTTCACCGTTGAAATAAAAGTAGAAAACGCCACCGATTTGTTCGGTGCGCACATCACGCTTTCCTACGGTAACCCGGTACAATATGCAGACATGCAGGAGGGTGGTTTTTTGGGGAGCGACGGTGCGGACACGTACTTCGGAGTGAATGCATCAAGCGATAGCGTGTCATTCATAACTACGAGACTCGGCAGCGGAACTGCCGGCCTCTCCGGAAGCGGAACCCTCGCAGTGATTACCTTCACTGCATCGGCAGTTGGAACAAGCCCGCTGACCCTGACTTATGTGGAATTGCGTGATTCGAATAACAACCAGATAGCGACAACGAACCTTGACGGAAGCGTAACCATCACCGAAGGCGGTGGGGGTTCATGTACGGTCTGCTTTGATCACGGTGCCGGCTGGTATCACATCGCGCCGTCCTTCATATTAGCCAATCCGGATATTGACGCGGTCATGCATGATGCGTTCGCGACAGGATGCGTTGATTCCGTGGTTGCTCTCGATAAATCCACAGGGGAGTTCATTTCCTACAGGAACAACCCCAACATCGACAGGTTGAAAACACTCGACTACCTACGGGGCTATTATGCCTACGCGCTCAAGGATTGCTGCATCCGGTTCACAGGAGCACCAGGCGCAAACACGGTTGCCCTGAACAGCGGTTGGAACCTCGTGGGTGTTCCAAAGGAGATACCGGATCTGAAAGAATTCCTCAAACCACTGAGGGACGCCGGGAAGATAACCACCGTAGCGAAATGGAATCCGCAAGCCAGCAGGTTTGATAAGAACCGCGGCAGGGAAGGGGAAACGGACGATTTCAACGAGTTGCGGATATGCGGTTTAGGTTATTTCATATACGCCACGGAGGATGTTACGCTAAGTTTTTGAGTGATGAAAATGAAGTTCAAGATTGCAATTTTGTTGGTGCTGTTGGCAACGCAGGCATTGGCAGCACCCATGCCCGGCTATGAGGTTTACGGCAAAATAACGGTGAATGAAAATCCTGTTCCGAACGCGAACGTTGTCGTGAGCGGAAGCCAGTCCGGGCAGCTCTGGAGCGGCATTTCTGATTCAAAGGGATGGTACGGAAGCGGCCTTTCGCTGAGAGTAATAGACGGTGAAACAATAACGGTCGAGGCATCCTACGGTGCAGCAAGCGGAAAATCAACAGGAACCGCAAGATACGACAGTGCGAGGATAGACGTTGAATTATCCATGGAAGGAGCTGCAACAACAATTCCGGTCACAACCACAGTATCACCCGGTGTTACAACCATCCCGACAACCGTACAGGAAACGACCATCATTGTCGTAAAGCCGGCGGTAACAACAACAGTTGAGCCGAAAATTCTGCTGCCCGGCTTTGAGGTTTACGGAAAAATAACAGACCAGAACGGAAATCTGATAAAGAACGCCGAGGTTGTGGTGATAGGTTCGGCTTCCGGACAATTATGGAGTGGCGTTTCCAAAGCCGATGGGTGGTACACAACGACACCCAACATTAGGGTCAACCCGAGAGAAACCATAAATGTCCGCGCGACATACAAATCCGCAAGTGGTCTGGGTCTTGGGAGCGTTGAGGGAAGCGGCGTGCAGATAGACGTGAAAATCCCGACAGTTGTTGAGGAGCAAACAACAACACCTGAGGAGCAGGTAACCACCAAGCCGTCTCCCGAATCAATCGTGATACTGCTCGTTCTCGCAATTCTTGTGGTAATCGTGATTGTCTGGGAGGAGAGGCGCAAATAATCTCAGGCCACCAGTCTCAGTATCCTCGCGCCCTCAAGAGTTCTGCCTTTTCCGTAATCCACCTTATCTGCCACAGAAACCAGTGATGTTGCCAATTTCCTTGCAAGTTCGTTTTTTGAATCCCCCTGAATCTCCCTAAGCAGTTCTATCGCTGCCGGCTGGTCGAGGTAATACGCAAGACGCTCCGTGCATGTCCGCTGAAGTTCCAAGAGATATTCTGTATTTCCGGATGCGTCATCACGCGCATATTCCCTGCGGCTTTGCTGGTAAACATCACTAATCAATTCCACTGCATGTTCCGGCAGATACTGGGGGCATGCGACGACATGGTTTAGTGCGGAAACGTAAGCCGCCCGGTAACCCCTGCCAACAATGGTCGTGAGCAGTGCATGCTCTTCCTGCGGCGTTATAGGAGAAACTTCCGAGCCGGTTTCAGGTTGCGCATGCATGACCCCAAGAAGTATAGGCCGGTATTTTCCATGCGCGAGGTCGCCCTGCACGAGATTTATTCCCAACCTCCGGGTTCGTTCATCCGGTGCGGTAATCATTCTCCTGAGCGATTCGACCCGAAGTCCTACAGGTCTGCCTCCATCCATCGTCTGCTCATCACCCACAGGTCTGTTCTCATACATCATCTGCTCCCGCAGGGTTTCCATGAACGTGTGCTCCATCATTATCTCAAGGGTTGCGATTCGCATGCTTTCCGGCTCGAGCGCAATAACCTCGTCGGCAAGAGCACTGCCTTCACGCCGTACCTCAGGTAGTGTTCTGCAAGATGTGCCGGCTCTTTTTCTGTGTAAACCTCCCGTACGGTTCTCCTACTTAATCTCCTGAGGAAAAAATCCTTCCCCACATCATCGAGGGCGTCCATAAGTTCAAACTCGGAAAGTTTTCTCCCTACCACTGCAGCAATCTCACTTCTCTGCTCCGGGTCGGTTACATCCGAAACACCCGGAAAGGTGGGTCTTTTTTTGCTTGCAGATTCGTAGGGCGGATACTTTGGCGGGTCGGCCAGTAGCGCGACAACTTCCTTAGCAAGGTCATCTTCTCCCATCCCCTTGATTTTTGTAAGCCGCTGCTGCAAAAGCTCGGCATCCGTGCTCTCGCGTTTCCTCCCGTAATAAATAGACATAAGAAAGTATAGGCAGACCAGATTAAATGCGGAAAGGGTTTTAAATATAAAAAACAAGATTTATACAATATACTGAACAAAAATGAGATATACTATTATACTGGAAAAGGGACAGGAGTCTGGTTATGTGGCTACTTGCCCAACCCTACGCGGTTGTGTTGCTCAGGGCAAAACAAAACCAGAGGTCTTGAAAAACATAAGAGGGGCGATTATCGATTATATCGAATGCCTCATTGAGGATGGTATCCCTATCCCACAGGAGATAGGTAAGAGAATACTCGATGTAGAGGTCTCTGCACATTGAATAAACTTCCTCGTGGATTGTCTGGAAAAAAGGTAATCCATGTTCTTGCAAAGGTAGGATTCTATCCCCGACGTCAGAAATCCTCTCATGTGATTCTGAGAAGAGACAATCCATTCGCACAGGTGGTAGTCCCACTGCATAAATCAATAGACACAGGAACACTGAGTGCGATTATCGATGGAGCAGGATTAACTGTCGAGGAGTTTATAAGACTTTTGTAATATAACTCACAACAGACAAGATTAAATGCGGAATGTTTTATATTACTTTCTTAATATCTTATAGGATGATAAAAAAGCTACTGCCGTTATTGGCGATTGTTCTCACAATCTCTTTGTCCAACGCGCAGGTCGTTCCGGGCTATGCGGTTTCCGGTTCTGTCCAATCGTCCGGAAGCCCCGTTTCCGGAGCTTCAATAACCATAACCGGAAGTTCTTCGGGTTTTCTGTGGTCAGGAGTAACGCAGCAGAACGGCTGGTATGACACGGATTTCACGCTCAACGTCAGCCGGGGCGAAACGCTTACCGTGAATGCCACGCTGAGCGGTTTTTTCGGATCTAACTCGGCGCAGGTTCCGGGCGTCGGAAGCAGCCAGCAGATTAACGTAACGATGTACGACGTTTCCGAGCCGGTAGTCACCTTATACTCGCCGACGGACTACGCAAACACGTCCGACAACACGCCATCATTCCAGTACAAGGTTGTTGATAATACCGCAACCCTAAGCTGCGTTCTGTATGTTGACGGAACTTCAAAGGCAAGCGATGCTTCGGTAAGCAACAATACGGTTTCCACACTCACATCGACAACGCTTTCCAACGGCCGTCACGAATGGCACATAAACTGCTCCGACGCGCGCGGAAACAAGGGAATGAGCGAATCAAGAACGCTAACTGTGGATACGGCGGCACCAAATGTTCAACCCAGTGAACCCGCAAATTATTTTAATACATCATCAAGAACCGTAAACTTTTCCTTTACCGCGACGGACAACCTGTTCACAACACTCACATGTTCATTATACATAAATAATTCATTAAAAGGAACAAACAATTCTGTCGGAAATAATACTCCAACAACTATAACTGCAACGTCGTCCGATGGTACATATTCATGGCATGTAAACTGCACGGATGCCGTCGGGAACACCGGCCAGAGCGCGGTAAGAACCTTAACAATAGATTCAACACCGCCGAACGTGAGCAATCTGCTGGCAACACCGTCCCTCGTGAATAAAACACAATCCGTAAACATCACGGTCACAATAACCGACAGTTCCAGAATCTCAGTTGCATATGCGAATGTTACATGGTCCTCGTCATCACAGCGCGTAACCCTGCAGAATACATCCACCCTTTACTCCGGAACCTTCAGCAACACCACATGGATTGGAATTTACACCGTAAGAATTTTCGCAAACGATTCACTTGGAAACATCAACAATACGGAAACCACGACCTTCTCTGTCGCTTACATCCTGCCAGTGGCAGACGCAAAGGCAAACGGGCAGAAGAATATAACCGTGCATGCAGGAACTTTCGTGAACCTATCCGGCTCATCCTCCCTTGACCCGGACGGCATGATAATATTCTACCAGTGGTTCGATTCGCTGAACGAGGCAAACTCGACAGGCGAAAACATTACCGTACAGATGAACCTTACGGGTTTGCATTTGATAACCCTGAACATTACGGACGACGACGGTTTGACAGCAGCGGACGCAATAACAATAAATGTCACAAACACTGCACCGGTAGCGAACTTCACAACAACCCCGTCAGTGGCGAACATATCCGAAAATATCCTGTTCAATTCGACCTCGCAGGATTCCGATAACGATGCCCTTACCTACTACTGGGACTTCGGCGATGGCGCGAACAGCACTCTGGAAAATCCAGCGCATAATTACACAATTCCCGGAACATACAACGTCACCCTCACGGTAACGGACCCGTTCAGCGCATCATCGAACAAATCCTCGGAAATTGTGATACTCCTGAACGGAAAATATCCGCCAAACGCAATCGCATACGTGAATGGTCTAAAAACAGTAAGCATACACCTCGGCGTCCGGGTGAATCTCACTTCGAACTCGACGGATTTGGACAACGACATCACAAGCCACGCATGGACAGACTCGCTCGGCGATATAATTCCTGCGCAACAGAACGTTACCAATTTCCTATTCACCTACGCAGGAATCCATTCCGTGACGCTGAACGTGACCGATGCCGTAAATCTCTCGGATACCGATATCATAACAATAAACGTCACAAACACCGCACCCGTGGCAAATGCGACAGCGAACGGAAACACCACGCTCATCGTGAACCTATCCGAAAACATCCGGTTCAATTCCACATCGCAGGACCCTGACAATGATACTCTCGCATACCTGTGGGACTTTAAGGATGGTACCAATTCAACACAGCAAAATCCTGAACATAACTATTCGCAGTCCGGCTCGTACGAAGTAACCCTCACGGTTTTTGACGGCTCTCTGAACGGCTCCATGAATAGCACAGCAACAGTAATTGTTTTCGTGAGGAGTGCAGCCGGAGTCCCGCCGTTCGCGAATGCAGGTTCCGACCGTGCTGTGATAGCAAACCACACAATTTTCTTCAATGCATCATTGTCGCAGGACCCCGATGGATACATCATAAACTACACATGGAGTTTTCCGGACACCGATGAAAACCTTTCCGGAATTTACGTGAACCACACCTTTACGTCTTACGGAATCTACACCCTAACCCTTAACGTTACCGACAACTCATCGCTCTCGGACACGGACACGGTGCAGATAACCGTTACCAGCGCGAACATCACCGTGAGAATCGACAACAACCTGACAACCAACTTCCAGCAGGCAGGCAAACCGCACAACCTCACAATCCATGCACAACTCAATCCGGTTTCCGGTTATTCTGGAGCGAATCTTTCGGGCGTGAAAATACAAATTTTGGAAACCAATGGCTACAACACCTTCGCACTCCCGCAATATACGGATTCAAACGTGACCAACTACGCAATCGCAGAAGTCGTTACGGATGCAACCGGAAATGCAAAACTCACAGTAATCCCGACAGGCGGTTTGGGGATAAACGAGCAGGCAGTCGGCAATTACTCGCTTTCCGTGAAGGTTTTCTTCTATAATGAAACCGCATCCTCACTGCAAACAAACTACACCCTCTCGGAAAGAAGACTTTTAAATCCGGCAGCTGCATACACGAGAATTCCGAACCGCGGAGACATAAATTTCTTCGTGCTTGACATTCCAAAAGTATATGACAAAATAAAGAAATGGTCCGGCGGTGAAGTTCATTACCTGACCGTGTACACAAACGGGACCGTAAACGCCACCCTGAACCTGACAGCAGGAAAACCTACCGGCCTCATAATAACGGTCAGAAACGCAACCCAGCCTGTAAGCGCATCAATCCGCGTAACGGAAACCAACGGCTACAACACCTTCGCACTTCCGCAGTACACGGATTTTGACGTGACCAACTACGCAATCGCGGAAACCGCAACAAATCCAGATGGAGTAGCGCAGCTTACGGTAATCCCGACTGGCGGTTACGACGCTCTCGGACATGAAGCGGAAATCGGAAACTACTCCGTAAACCTGAAGGTCATTGTTGACAATCAAATCGTATACTCTGACAACCTTGCAGTGACTCGTGAACTGGTTTCTCCAGCAGGCCCGAGCGGAGTAACCGTTCCAAACCAGGGCAACATAAACTACTTCATGAACAAACTCATCATTCTGTACGACAAACTGAAGAGGTGGTTGCAATGAAAACCGGATTCGCGTTCCTCATGCTGGTGCTCCTCTTGGAACCGGCAGCCGCCTCAATAACAGATGCGAAAATCCTAAACACTGAAACCAACCAGACCGTAATCCTGAGCTACCAAACGCTCTCAAACTCCTACCTCGACGGTGCAGGGACGAATCCTGATGTAAAGCTCCGGATTTATTCAAACGCGTCCGGAGAACTTGCAGGAAAATTCGTCGGTTTAGCATACCGGGGCGGAAACACCGTCCGTATCATAAGCGACGGCCCGCTCTACGGCAACACGCTTCTCGAGCCCTTGGGACAAGAGCGCTCAAACGGAACGCACTACTATGCAGAGACGTCGGATGATTTTTTGCTGTCGAGCACGCGTGCGGTTTACCCCGGAATTT
>CAZEGI010000010.1:0-9841 GCA_964512105.1 uncultured archaeon | reverse complement strand
TCGGTTACCGTAAACTTCGCATACTACAACGCAACCGTCACCACAATCGGCAACACGAACTACACCGTAAACAAGAAGGAAATATCCATAGATACGAACATGCTCGTCCTCGCACTGGTTTCGCAAAACGGAACCGTCCTTGATTCGACTGTAACGAGCATAAAACAGAACTACTCGGCAACGGGTTTGGATCTGGACCCAGACGACAGCGACGACACGGTAACCCTTTGCGGCGGAAGCTACAACGGCACCGCATACGTGTACGTGAACGGAATACGCGAGGCGGAAGCCATGGTAACCGGCGGCACCTCCTCAAACATACCGTTAAAACTTGGCTGGAATTTGATATCGCTACCGCTCCTTATTCTGTAATCCTGTATCATCATATACTTTATTAATTATCCTGCCACATAACTAATGAAAATGCGCCTTATTGATACAATAAAGCAACCAAAAAAGGTTGATATGAGTACCGTTGGGAAACTCACCGGCAAAATAAGTGATTTATGTAGACGTTATGATATCTCTTTATTTTACATCTACGGTTCATTAAGCAACGATAAAATGAAAACACTTAGTGATATAGATATCGCAATAATGCCGCCCACCAGAAAATATTCTCTCGAGGTTTTTTTAGATATAACAAATAAACTACAAACCATATTCGGAAGGGAGGATATAGACATTGTAGAACTGGATAAAGCGTCACCCTCCTTGAGAATGCACATACTAACGGAGGGAAAACTTATATACTCACGATCCATGTCAGATAAAGCAAACTTTCGTTTTAAAACTATCTCCGATTATCTCAGCACTAATAATCTCCGAAAGAATTTTTATGAATACCTGAGAAGGGCGGTCTCGAGCAGTGGTTAATATGAAATTCGATGAAGAGGTTATCAACAGCAGGGTCGAGAAGATACGTTCAAACCTAACCTACCTCAAGAGATATGGAAAGATGAGCCGCAAGGAGTTTTCATCTAGCGTTGAGCACATTTCTACGGCGGAGAGACTGCTTCAGGTTTCGATAGAAGCCATGCTCGATATAGGTAATCATATCATAGCAACTGCTGGGTTTGAAGAACCTAAAGAGTACAGGGACATCTTTCTCATACTCGGAAAGAGAAAAGTGCTGAACGAGAGCCTTGTTAAAAGAACTCTAGAGATGGTAGGTCTAAGAAACAGATTGGTTCATGGTTACATCGAGATTGACAGCAGGAAGCTGCACGATTTTGTTGCTAATGAACTCGACGATTTCAACAAGTTCATAAAACAGATTCATAATTATGTATATAAGTGATATACTACACAAAATGATAAAGCGTAAGATAGAAATCGAAAAAGTGAAGAAGGAAATACTTCCAATACTTAGAAATAACGGTGTCATAAAGGCGGGATTATTTGGTTCATTTGTAAGAGGGGAGGCTAAAAGAGATAGCGATATTGACATCTTGGTTAAGCTTAAGGGTAGAAAGAGTTTGCTTGACCTTGCCGGATTGGAAATCAAATTGGAGGAGGAGTTTGGTAGGAGAGTTGATCTGCTAACGTACAATTCATTGCACCCTCTGATAAGAGAGAAAATTCTTAGGGAGGAGGTCAGAATAATATGAAAAAAGATGCGGGCATCTTCCTAAAGCATATTTTGGAAAGTATAAAGAGAATCGAAGAGTTCACAGAAGGCATTTCGAAAGAAGATTTTTTTAATTCTGTACAAATCCAAGATGCAGTTCTAAGAAGGCTTGAAATAATCGGAGAAGCTACGAAAAATCTACCACAAGAATTCAAAAGAAACACCCCGAGGTGCCCTGGAGTGAAATGGCGAGAACCAGAGATAAGCTCATCCATAGTTATTTTGGTGTAGACATTGAATTAACTTGGGATATCGTTGTAAGTGATATACCCATCATTAAAAAGAAAATCAAAAAAATTCTAGCAGGGGAAGTGAAGAAGAATCAATAACCGGAGTGTGAAAAAATGAAAACCTTCAAAGTATCAATGTACGGGTTATTCATCCTGTTCTTGGTAACATCCACATCCGCAACCTACATCCAGATAATACCCACACTCTCTGCCCCCGACATAATCCAGGAACAAACATCCGAATTTCCATTGGCCATAGTAAACAATGGTGATGAGTCGGCCTTTAATGTCCAGCTTTCTCTCGTCCTCCCCGATGGGTTCACCTCAAGCAACATATTCTACCGCGAACTCAAGCCAAAGGAACAGAGAACCGACAAATTCACTGTGAAAATAAATGACACCTCCATTTTACCCGGAACCTATGTTGTGAGTATCCTGATCCATTACACAGATGCAAACCAGTATCCGTTTTCGTCAGTAACCTCAATCATCATAAACTACAAAACACCTACGATATCCGCGGTTTACGGAGTAATGGATAGTGTTAGCATCCAAAGAAAGCCTGTGGAAATGATGCTTCTTTTAAGAAACCGTGGTGATAAACCACATAACCTTAAAATAAAACTGATACTGCCGGATGAACTTATTGCGACAAATACCAACATCGATGAAACGTTAAATGCTAACGAGGAGAAATCAATCCCCATAATGCTGTCGTCCCAGGGTGCGCTTGTTGGTGCAGTGTATCCAATAACCGCAAGAATCAGTTATGAAGACAACAACCAGCACTTCTCGGCGATTGCGAGAGGGATTGTCAGAATAGAGGAAAGTACGTACGGAAGATCGTCACTTACATTTCTCGCAGTTGGTGCGGTAATCCTGATAATTGTTGGTTTCTTTTACTTTAAATTCGTTAAATAGGTATATGCTATTATGGCCAAAAACCCCCAAGTCAGTGTTGTTATACCCGTTTTTAACGAAGAGAGCAACATACCCCTACTCTACCCCAAATTGAGGGATGTCTTGAACTCTCTTGATAAACCTTACGAGATAGTTTTTGTGGACGACGGAAGCACTGATAATACACCTCTCATACTGAAGGGGTTAAATCCTGATGATAAAAATCTGAGAATCATATCATTAAAGCGAAACTTCGGAAAATCGGTGGCGTATTCCATCGGCTTCATGAGTGCGAAGGGCGATGTTGTAATAACCATGGATGGCGATCTGCAGGACGATCCACAGGATATACCAATGCTGCTCGATAAAATAAATGCGGATGGAGGTTATGATATTGTTTCTGGTTGGAAGAAGAATAAACATGAAGGCAATTTTTTCTATTCACTGTCTTCCAGAATATTTAACAAGCTAACATCCGTCATCACTGGGCTTAACCTTCATGATTTCAATTGCCCTTTCAAGGCATATCGAGGGGAGATTGTTAAAGATTTGAGATTGTATGGCGGCATGTATCGTTATATCCCAGCTATTGCTCATTGGAATGGTTACAAAAAAATAACCGAAATCCCCGTGAAAAACCTTCCGAGAAGATACGGTAAATCAAAATACAGTGTTCTGAAGGTTTACAAAGGATTTTTGGATATGCTGACTTTCAAATTCTTGAACGATTTTCTGGAAGCTCCTCTCTACTTGTTTGGAACGTTGGGATTGATCGCTTTTTTTGCGGGGTCTGCAATCTCCGCACACCTGGCGTATGTCCACTTTATCTTCGGCGAGCGTATAGGCGACCGGCCACTTTTGATACTAGGCGTATTGTTACTGCTTCTTGGCGTAAACTTCATATCCTTGGGGCTGTTGGGCGAGATGCTTGTTAAAAAGATACCCACCGACCTAAAGGATAAGATAATAGAATGAGTCCAGTTTCTGCAGTTAACTTGGCGCATAGCTCTGACAGGGATGAGTGGAATCGTTTTGTCGAGGAAAATGGCGGTACAATATACCATACATTCGAATGGAGAGATTTCTTGGAAAGGGTAAGTAGTTATGTACCCTACTATATGTACGTCAAAAAAGAAGGCAGCATAAGGGCGGCATGCCCCATTTTCCTGGTTAAAAGCAGAATTTTTGGTAATCGGCTGATATCTGTTCCCTATGCTGATAAGGTGGGTATTCTGGGTGAGCCGGCATTCGGAAAAGAAATTTTGGCAGAGGTTACGAAATTAGGCAAACAGCTTAATGTAAAAAGTATAGAGATGCATAACCTATCTCAAAAGTATTCGCCGGCAGATTCTGGATTTTTTAAACCATGGGAGTATCCGTCATTTTTAATAAATCTCTTACCGGGGGAAGAGAAAATATTCGAAAATTTAACTAAGTACTTGCGGAAGAACATACGAAGAGCTAAAAAATCAGGGGTTGTAACAAGAGAGATAAAAACTGGGGGGGACATGAAAAAGTTTTACGAATGTCACAAACTTAATATGCATGAATTAGGAACACCACCATTACCTTTCAAATTCTTTAATGAACTTTTCAATGTATTCTACCCTAAATATCTAGGTGGTTACTTAGCAGAATATGGTAATAAAACTATCGCAGGACTCATCCTTTTCTTCTACAATGAAGGGGTTATAGCATACAGTGGCCTATCCAAACCAGAATATAAACACTTAAATGGACTAAGCCTCATTTTTTGGGAAGCTATAAAAAATAATTGTAAAAAATTCAAGTATTTTGATTTCGGTACAAGCAGGCCTAACTCAGGAAACTTTGAGTTCAAAAGAAAATGGGGGGGAACTATCGAACAGGTTGATTGGTATTATAAATTCTACAAGCATCCTAACATAATAGACCCGCGAACAAAAAAATACGCGATTTACTCAAAATTGTGGGGGGCATTACCAGTACCGCTGTGCAATCTAATCGGGCCCTACATAAGAATGTCCATGGGAAGATAGTAAAAATGAAAATTGAAAATTACTGGAAATCAAATTTTGACAATCTGGCCAGCTCAAGAGAAGTCCATAAGATGTCTGGTTGGATTAATAGCTATTATCAATACAAAAACTTCTCTACAACACTTAACTGTATCCCAAGTAAAGATCTAGATTCACATATACTCGATATTGGGTGCGGACCGGGTGTCTTTTTTGAATTGTTGTCGCAACGTGGATTCTACAATATATTCGGTATCGATTACTCTCTCAATCAGATTAAAAACAAGAAGACAGACAAGGGGTATCTTATAAATGCAGATACCTACTTCCTGCCAATAAAAAAATCTAAATTTGACGTAGTGGTTTCTATTGGTTTAATCCAACATCTATCAAATATAGATGTGGCTATTAAGGAGATGGCAGCAGTTACAAAAAAAGGGGGCAGAATAATTATCCAGACATTAAATGCGGATAGTATATTCAAAAAAAGGTTTCATTCAAGTAATCTTACACTACTCTCCTCAAGAGAGATATCTGCTGTACTGACAGATAATAATATCATGGTCGAGAATGTAAAATATATCGTAAAATTACCCCAACATATCCAATTTTTAGAACATTTGATTGAACCTATACCTGGTTCTTCAATTCTGTCCCATGACCTTATAATAGTGGGTAGGAAAATGTGATTCTGTAAGAATGATAGCACTCACAATTGATTGCGAACAGTGGAACCCCCTGATCGGTAATGGTCCAAAAAAAGGGGAAGGAAACACCGATTTTAGCAGGGAAGGGAATCTTCAATTGTTGAAATTACTTGACGAGTTTAACATAAAGGTCACATTTTTTGTGACCGGATATTTCGCCGAAAGAGAACCAGAACATGTCAAATATCTACACTCAAAAGGTCACGAGATAGCATCACATGGTTATTGCCACTTCTACAGGGGAAACAGTAACCTAAATCTAAAAGAGGACATATCTCAATCCAAACAAATATTGGAAAGAACAATTAATGATAAAGTAGTTGGTTTTAGGGCCCCTAATTTGCAGTTTTCCTTGGAATTAATAAAAAATTTATATTCGTTGGGTTTTAAGTATGATAGTTCACTCCATCCAACATATCTGCCCTCTTACTACAATAACCTCAGATATCCAATCTACCCCCACCAACCCATCAAAGATTTGGATGTACTTGAATTCCCCTTAGGGGTAATGCCTTTAACGCGTTTACCTATTGGTTGGATCTGGATGCGAAATTTCGGTTCATTCTGGAGTACCATTGGAACAAAACAATTGTTAAAACGCGGTATTGTTCCCGTGATTTACATCCATTCATGGGAATTCACAAAACTTGAGGGAACGCATGCCTATGACATCCGCACCAGAAATACAGGTAAAAAATTCTGCTCGATAATATCCAATTTTTTAAATAATTTTAAGGATGAGGAGTTCATAACTTTAGGTAGCCAGGTTAAGTAATATGAAACCTTATACATATAAAAGATATAAATCCAGGAATCCAGTCCTGCGTTTTGTATCAAAATCGTTCAATAAAAAGATATGTTCGATTGTTAAAGCAACTAATCCCCGCATACTACTTGATGTGGGGGCCGGACCTGGCACTCTCTTAAGTTACTTCAATGATTCATCTGCTACCTCGCTCTTTGGCATTGATAAATCTAGGTACATCCTAAAAGAAGCGGTCAAAAACAAGCCCGAAGTACCTTTTGTAAACGCGGACGCAGTTCACCTCCCCTTCAAGGACAAATCGTTTGACATGGTCATGGCCATAGAAGTCCTAGAGCATCTGCATGACTACCGACGCGCTTTAAAAGAGATGAAAAGGGTTTCAAGGAGTTACTGCCTGATAACGGTTCCAAATGAGCCGTTTTTCAGGGTATCGAATTTTTTCATGGGCAAAAACATATCCCGCTGGGGGAACGACCCTGAGCACGTACAGTCATGGGATACGGATACTTTCGATAAATTGTTGAAAGAGTGTTTCAGCAAAGTGATGGTGCAGAGCTTTTTAGTTTGGAATATCGGGTTATGCGAGATATAAGCCAGAACCGACCTTTTTAATCATACACCTAATTTAATATCTACATTATACTCGAGGTTCGCACAATGCCTGATAATTGGTTGAACATCCTTCATAAAAAGTTATCAATTTTTTGCATACTGTTCGGGGTTTTGTTTAATTTTTACATGCTTTCGCCACTCCTAGAACCCGGCCATGCGGGCGGTGGTGATGACCACTTCCATTTTGTAGAGGAGCAAGAACTCGAAAACATAATCCTGCAAGAGCACAAAATCTTTGGATGGTCTTATCTATACGGTCTTGGTTCGCCGATATTCCTGTTCCGGCCACCGCTGCATTACTTCATAGTTGTTTTTACTCACCTACTTACCCTCAACACACTCTCATTGCTTTTTGTCCACAAGTTGGTGATTATACTCCTGTTCTCGTTGTACCCTCTCCCCATCTACTATCTCCTAAAAAAATTCGATTTTCCGGATTTGGTTTGCGGTATGGGCGCTTTGTTCTCGGTTGCACCGATAAGCCCGATGGGTCATACACTCGACGCGTATTTCCGCTTTGGTGTCATCAAGCAGATGGCTGCTCTGTTCATATTCCCAATTTTCGTGGGTAAACTCCACGGCATCATTTACAAAAAAGAGAATCTTTTTGTTTTGCCGTTTCTTATGGCGCTGATGTACCTAAGCCACCCATACATCTGTTATTTTTCCATTTTAATTCTGGGAATTTACCTATTTACATTTATAATAACGCAGCAGTTCACAGATTCAATACAAGCGATCAAGAGGTCAGTTATCGTTCTTCTTGTACTAATCTTACTACTGGCATTCTACCTATTACCTTTCCTTGGTTCTGGGGAAATCCAGTATTATGGATTTTTATCGATAAACACTAGGACAGATTTCCCGCACGTTGTTTATACCAGTGAGCAATTTCTAACAAATCTGGTTCATGGGCATCTGTTCGATTCCGGAAAAGCCGTCGGCATATATGACGAGTACCTGCCGCAATTTGACAATCCATATAGGCCCCCCATCTTCACGTTATTCATCCTGTTGGGCTTTGTTGTAATGCTACGGGACATCAAGTCTTTCAGAAATTCGTTCTTTGTTTTAGCTTTTCTGTTTTCAGTACTTATGGCCCTTGGTCCAGATGACATATGGTTCCTGAGGTATATGCCACTTCAAAAGGACCTGGATTATCACCACTATTCAGCCATTATGGACCTGTTTGCTATGTGTTTGTCAGCATTTGCACTATACAAGCTTGCGGAGTTCATCTCCGTGAAAGCATTCATATTCCTTAAAAAATCCATAAAGGTATCAGCATTAGTTGCCACCTTGATAATCTGCATATTAGTTTTTGTTCCGATTTATGCTGACCGCTTAAAATTTTCCGAAGGTTTAGTGCGTGTAAAATCTTTCACAGTTCTAGGTGCCGAGGATGCGGGTTATTCATCATCATCTATTGATTTGAGCTTTCGCGATTGTCTAAACACTCTACGGATGCAAAAAGACAACGGCAGGATGTACGGCATACCCGTGAATGACTTCGAGTCTTTCTACCTGACTCATGTAACGATTCTTACGAATAAAACAAACGTCATAAACGGTGCTTTCGCAGGTATAACTGGCGGTCTAAATCGAAGACTAAATGATGAGGGGTTTAGGAGGAAAATAGCTGAAAGTTACAATATCATAGAAATATGCAACATTCGATATCTCCTACTGTCCAAGTCATATATGTCAAAAATATCGTCCGAATCCGATCCCTATAATCTCTCAAGCAATCTAACTTTACTAAGAGATACTCAGTTCTTTACGCTCTACAAAGTAAATGGTGATTTTGGTAATTTCAAGTTTGTAGAATCCTTGCCTGTATTAGTTTTCGCAGATGATAAAAGCTGGTGGGATTTGAATTCTGCATGGTTGTTGGGATACAAACTGCACTCTGCTCCTAAAAAAATGCCCTTCTTTGTCAGGTCAAAATACCTCTCAAGAGGGGACCTTGTTATGAACATAAATATGTTCTCTGGGATGATGGTACTGAATCCCGAGTCGCTGGATCCTTTGGATTTAGTGCTCATAAAAAACTATGAGAAGGGTGGTGGTTTTGTCATGTGGGGCAACATATCCTCTATTACATCTGCAGAAAAAATGAACACTCTCCGAAGTAGCATCGAATACATGGATCTCGAATCAGAGGCAAAGGAGATAGTTGACGAGAGGGAGCATAATATCGTGACGGTAAAAACAAACCGTCCGGCATTCCTAATATTCAAAACCGCGTATTATCGAAGCTGGGTTCCCACGTTGGACGGTAAAGTAGTCAAAAATTTTGAGATAAGCCCCGGACTTAGCAGCATTATTGTTCCTAAGGGCGAACACATTGTTGAGTTTAATTACGAAGGCCCGAACTATATACTGGTTGGAAGTGCAATTTCTGCCCTAACAGTAGCATTGCTACTTGTGTATGCATTCACAAAAAAACGTAAGGAATTCAAAAATGGAATTTAAACTGCACTCGTTTGACAGGTATAACATAGTATATCTCATCGTAATTGCTACACTCCTATACCTCTCTTACCTCTACATAAAGGAGTTCATTTTTGATGTGCCTGTAATTATATACCCGTATAACGGTGAGGTGATAGACCCAGAATGGGTGAGGTTTTACTGGAACCCTGTCGAGAAAGGTAATAACGTATCCTATGAGATACAAGTTTTCCATAATTGCGATATGTCCGCAAATGATTCGTTGAACTGGGAAACAAAGGAGTTAATACTCCAGCCTTCTATATACGATTTTAAGCCGGGCAGCAATTACTGCTGGAGAATTCGAGCTATCATCGGCGATTCAGTAGGTAGCTGGGCGGGGTTGAATTATTTTTACATAAATAACAAGCCTATGACTTATTTTTACGTAAGTAACAAACCCATGGCATGACATCTAACCGTTCCTATACCCTAGCTTCTTATTGATGCACTGCTTCATTTGATTCCCTGTATTTTTAAATACCAAATCGGATAATTATTCATAC
>CAZEGI010000009.1:0-39996 GCA_964512105.1 uncultured archaeon | reverse complement strand
GCTACCCCACGCGGGCGATGAGAATAGATTAGGGATTTTTATTATAATAATCATTATAAGAAAGAGTCTTAGTCGACCACCATCAATTCGATTCTATTGCCTTCTCTATCATAAGCCGCAATATCCGCCGGGCTTCCGTACGGATATTTTACAATCAGGTGAATTTTCCCGATTTTTCCGAAGTAGTGCAGGTCCTGTTTCGATGGTTTGAAATTTTCCGCGGGATGCGAATGTATCGAACCGGCAACGGAACGGTCTATCGGTATCATGTCAAAACGCGTCTGCGAAAAACCCTCGCCGAAGGTTGTTGCGGGAACAAGAAGAATCTCGGTTATCACGCCATTTTCCTGCCGGAGTAGCCCCGAAAACTCACGCGGATGCAACTCGCGGGAAGCAGTAAGTGCGGACTCCAGAACGGATTTTTTTATCCTAAACATGTCTATTTCGCTACGCTGATTTTTATGCATTGGACCGGGCATCCGTCTGCAGCGTCTTTATTGCAACCTATCAAATCGATCTTTTCTTTTTTCACCCTAGCTTTTCCGTCGTTGCCCAGTTCGAAATTGTCGCATGTGTTTGTGCACGCCCCGCAACCGATGCACATCTCTCGGTTAATCTCTATTTTATATGCCATTTTATGATTACGAATACGCAGGTAGTATCTAAATCCTGATTATCTCTTTTCGCCTTTCATTATGCTCTCCACGCGTTCAAGCGTATCCGCATCATCAACGCCCTTGTCAATCCGTATGCGCACAAGCCGCGGGAAGCGCAGAGCATAGCCGGAATCGTAGGTCGGGGATTTTTGTATTTCCTCATATGCAACCTCGACAACAACATTCGGTTTCAGTTTCACTTCCTTTCCAGATTCTTCGAGAACATCGGGCTTCAGCATTTCAGTCATCTCCTCGAGCTGCGTGTCCGTAAGTCCAGTGGCCATTCTCCCGATTGTAAGAAGTTCGCCGGTGTGCGGGTCCCGGACGGAGAGGAGGTATGAACCCAGCCAGTGCGACCTTCTTCCCTCGCCCCACGTCGCGCCCGTAATCGCCAAATCCAAAGTTTCCATTACCGGCTTTATCTTGTACATGTAACCGACGCGGGAGCCGGGCTGGTATGGTGCGTCGAGGTTTTTCGCCATCACGCCCTCGTGCCCCATTTCGAGCGCTTTTTTGTAGAATTTTTCCGCATCGGATTTTTTCTTTGTTTTGAGTTGGTCAGCAAGCCGGAAGAATTCCGTGGGTTTCACGATTTTTTCTAGCTCTTTTCTTCTTTCAGAAAATTTTTCTTTCAGATAACTTTTTCCGTTCAAGAAAATCAAATCGAAGAGGTTTATCTCAACCGGGATTTCGTCAACCATTTTCTGGATGTCGTATTTACGTTTGATTCTTCTGCTCAGGTCTTGGAACGGTCTAGGTCGCCTGTCTGATTTGTTTTTTATTGCAACGACCTCGCCCTCTATTATCGCGGTTTTCGCATTAATCTCCTTCGCAAACTTTACGATTTCCGGAAACTGGTTCGTAACGTTTTCAAGACGTCTCGTGTACAGCTTTATGTTTTTCCCGTCCTTGTGAATCTGGCATCTCATGCCGTCATACTTTACTTCGAAGGCGATTTTCTCGATTTCCTGAATTGCGGAATCTATGCTGTCGATTTTTTGCGCGAGCATCACGTTCATCGGCTTTCCGGGTTTAAGCTCGACGCGTTTCAGGCCGGCATTGCCTTCTCTCTTTGCAATTATCGCGAGCTCTCCGAAATCGGAGGTCAGGAAATACGCATTATCCAGAAGTTTCACGTCAACCCCGAACGATTTTGCTATCGCGTCCCGCACGATGCCCTCCCCGACACCGAGGCGCAGTTCGCCGAGAATCGTCCGCACGATGTATTTTGATTCCGCGGGTGTTGAAAAAGATAGCAGTTCATTTATGTAACTCATCTTCTTGTCCTGCGAGCCCTTCCCTGTGAGTTCTGCAAGTTTTTCAAGATTGTCGTAAACCTTTTCGAGCGTGAGTTTTTGCGTGAACAGCGTTGTCTGGTGCTTTCTCACAAGAATTTTTTCCGCAGTCAAGCCCGTGTCTCCGGTTTCCTTTACGGATTTTTCAATCGCGTCCTCGGTTGCTCCGGAAACAAGCGATAGCGCCTTTACCATGAGCTTGCCTGCAATTCCAAGTTCCTTTTCGCTCCACATAGGGAAAACCCTCCCCTGCAGGAAGAGCAGAACCACCGGCAGGTTCTTCTCCGGAACTTTGCGTATAAACTCCGAGATTATGTCCGTCATCTCGAGGCGTTTCGTCGTCCTTTCCAGCTTCTGATAGCACCCAACAAGTTCCGAATAGTCCATCTTACTTCAGGAAAATTTTTTTTATTGCAATCTTTAATCTTTTTGAAAATGAAATTCTCACGCTTCCGCGTTTGGGGGGTTTTTTTAGCGGTTCCTTTCCGGCTTTTATGCTACCGCCGTGGAGCGTTTCCCGTATCCTGACCTCAACGGTAATCGGTTGTTCAACGCATCCGCCGACAACGAGCGCGTGGCCCGTTGGCAACTGTTTTATGTCCTCCTCCATGTCCGGGGTGAAACCCTCGATGGACTGCCCGATGGCGCGAAGGTCATTCGGGTTGGTGACCTTGAGTATTATCTGCGTGTTGCACTGTGATAAAACGCTCTTGTCGATTCTTGCGGGACGTTGCGTTACGATGCAAAGGTTGAAACCGAATTTCCTCCCCTCCGAGGCGATGGTCCGGAGTATGCCGGAAGATATCGCGTCCCCGAAACTCCGCTCCGGGCAGAAGTTGTGCGCCTCCTCGATAAGGAACAGAAAATTCGGCAGCTCGTCGCGCTTCTTCGCCTCAAACAACTCACGTGCGATTTTTGCGACCACGAGTTGCTGTATGTGCGGGTCCGTGTTCTTCAGGTTGATTATGCTCGCGTGCCCAGGGCGCACAAGCTCGTGCTTCGAAACGGGCCTGCCGTCAAAAATCCCGCTGTCCCTCAGGGTTTCAAGACCGCTTATCACCTTCCACTTCGCCTTGTCGCTGTCTGCCTTCACCTCCTCGATAAGTTCGTCGAGGGTGTAGTTTTCATGCCCGATGCGCTGGAGCGAGTTATAAATCACTGCTTTCTGCCGGTCGTTCAGCCGGATTGGCATTATGTCAATGAGTTCGTACAAATCAAACTTCGGGTTCAGCACGAGCTGTCTCGAGCCCGGACTTTCGAATCCCACGGTGTATGAGGTAATCTGCCTTTCGTAGGACCGCGGAGTGACACCGTACTTGCTCATCTCCGAGTCGTTGTTCTCGCGCTTCAGGGTGGAATATTCGTCGTGAGGGTCTATTATAACTATCGGGACATCCGCTTTCAGCAGTTCCTCGAGCAGGACACCAACCGTGTATGTTTTTCCTGCCCCGGTTTTCGCGAGAACCGAAACGTGCTTGGAGACGGTTTTTTTTATGTCCAGAAAGATCGGAACATCCTGGCCATCCAGAACTCCAAGATAAATATTTCCTGAGCGATTTTCCTTCAGTCCGAGTGTGTCAACGATAAGTTTCCTGTCTGCGGAGTAAACCTTCTCCTTCGGCTTGAAAGGGGTTTTTGGCAGCATTATGTTGCCTTCCCTGCGATAGCCGATAGTGCGGGCCTTCGCCACTGCGACCTCTTCCAGATCATCCATAAACCTTCTCATGGACTCGATGCGCGCGAGAACCCAGCCGTCCGTCTCATGATTAACTTTCACGTACGAGCCCTTCCCTACACCCTGGTTCTCGAGAAGTATGTCGAACAGCGTCTGCCTTACCTCGCCGTATATGGTTCCGACAAGCATGGTTAATAATTAATAAAAAGGTATTAATGTAACGAAGATGGAAAACTTTTCCGTGATTCTCGTGGAGCCCAAATATCAGGGGAACATTGGTGCAGTCGCAAGGGTCATGAAGAACTTCGGTTTCAGGAACCTCGTTCTGGTAAGCCCTCCAAAAATCGGAAGCGAAGCGCGGGCGTATTCTATGCATGGTCTGGATATCCTGAGGAGTGCAAGGGTAATAAAAAATTTCAAAGAACTTAAAAAAAAGTTTGATTTTCTTGTTGCGACATCTGCAATTTCCGCCGGTGACGGCAACGCCATGCGGACACCCGTATTCCCCGAAGATTTGGCAAATGCGATAAAAACGAAAAGCAGGGTGGGGATTGTTTTCGGCAGGGAGGATTACGGATTGTATAACGAAGAAATACAGGAGTGCGACATACTCATTACAATTCCGGCATCAAGCGAATATCCAACGCTGAATGTATCGCATTCTGTTGCAATCGTTCTTTATGAAATCTTTAGAATGAGGAATGAAAAATCAAAAAATAAAAAATTCACTTCCATCACGCCAAAGGAAAAGGAAGTGCTGCTGAAAAAATACGACGCCCTTGTGGACAAGGTGCAGAAGCAGGATTACAACAGGAAAATCGCAAAAAAAACATTCCGGCAGCTTATTGGTCGTGCGTTCATCTCCGGAAAGGAGGCCTTCACGCTGATCGGGATTTTCAGAAGGGCGGGGGAAAGGATAAAAGATTGATATTTATATACGTAAACATATATGTTTACAGGTGTTGTTATGATATCCATTAATGTAAGAGTACCCGAAACTATGGTTGATGCTATAGACCTGCAAGTTAGGCAGGGGAAGTTCGCTTCCAGAAGCGACGCTATAAAGATGATGATTGCGTATTATGAGGAGAAAGAGAAAACACGTAAATTTCTTAGCATGCTAAATTCAAGGAGTAAAGATGCCAGAGAAAAACCTGAGAAATTAGTGCCTCTGGAGTAACCTGTATGGAATTCAAGGTTTTTCTTCATCCTAAGGCAAACGCCTTTCTCGAAAAACTTGACTCGGATTTAAAGGACCGGGTAAAGGGTAAAATCAAGGGTTTGCAAGATAATCCGCAAAACAAGGGTGAACGTATAACTCCATCGCAGTATTATAAGCTTCGTGTTGGCGATTACAGGGTGATTTATGAGATATGGCATGGAGAAAAGAAGGTAATCGTTTTGTTTATCGGACATCGGAGCAAGGTTTATGATGACTTTAGTAAACTTATCTGAATCTGCAAGAATTTATCTCCGGAAAGGATAAAAAGCGGAGGTACTAATAATACTTTAAAAAAATAAGATATTGATGAAGAATTGAAAATGAAAAAACAAGTATGCCGAATGATTCTTCTTATCTCAGCACTGATTCTAATCAGCGGATGCATCGAACAAGTCACGATAACGCGGGATAATGCAATTTCCACCGCAAGCCAGACCGAAGAGGTCATGGAATTTCTGAAAACGTATCCAAGTGCGGATATCAGTTTTTCGGAGGACGCCGCATCCATGACCGTGACATATTCATATCAGAAGCTTCAGGTTAAAATCGCTCTTGAGAAAGCGACCGGCAGAATACTCTCAAAGTACCCTAAACTGGAGTACCTAAAAAGCAGGACCTATTGCGAAAAAAACGAAGATTGCGTTCCTGCATCCTCGAGATGTGCGTGCGTGAATTTTATGCATGTATATCCGCCGGAAGGAATTGTGGAGGAGATGTGCGGCCCGTCCCTCGCTGTGTCGGAATGCGTCTGTGAAAATAACCAATGCATAGGTATGAAACTTGATTTATATACCTAAAAGTATATATAAAAGATTCTTGGTGGTGGCAATGTTTTTGAGGAACATCTTAACGGCTTTTGTTATTGTCGGGCTTTTATTTTGCGGAGTCAACACCGCAGCCGCTGACGACAGGGATTACAGGGCAGATTCTTCGGTAAAGTTTCTTGCTGATAAATCCAATGAAAAGGTCACTGTCATGACCACCGAATCCACAATAAAGAAATACAAGGGGTTTACCGGCACTGGTGGAAGTTGTATCTGGCCACCTAGTTTTCATACCGTTCTTATAGACCTTCAGGACCTCAACATTTCTGCTGTTCTGTCAGCGACCCTCACAGTAAGGGCGTACGACTGCGACAACCCCACCACAGGTTGCGATGGCAGGCCCGAGATAGATACTGTTCTTCTGAATAGTAATTATATCGGCATACTGACCGGGGCTACCGACCAGTGGAGTACCGTATCCTTCACGATTGACAAAAGCGATTTGGTTGAAGGCGTGAACACGGTTCTTGTCTACATAGACACAACAGGAACAGGGTGCTGGTGTCTTGGCGTTGACTGGGCTGAACTTGCGTTGGAAATCCATGACATCGATCTGTACGTAAACTCCACCGAAATTGTCATATCGCAGACCGGCACGAACAGGTATCGCATGACGGCCAAGGTCCGAAACAAAGGCCAAAGCGATGCGGAGAATGTAAACGTGAGGGTACTGGAGACCTACTTTGGAAACACATTCTCAAATGAGATAGTAAATGTAGGCACGATATCTGCCGGCAGTTTTAAGACCGTAACCCATGATTTCACAGCATTTGATATAGGGAACTACAAGTTCCAGGTTATTGCAGACCCGAACAGCGAGATAGACGAGACCAACGAGAACAACAACCGGGGTGAAACATACAAGGTCACTGGTCAAGTCAAGGAAACGGAAAGCGGCACAAACCCGATGAGGCGGATGCAAGTTGAACTCTGGCAGGCGTCATCACCATGGACCAAAAAATGGACAACCTTCACAAACGACGACGGCGAGTATGCGATAAACCTCAACATGGAGGGCATAGAGTACGGTGCAAACACGATAATAAACGGCACCATGCAGTTTTCCCCGACAAGAGCTGCGAATAACATAAAGGTAAGGGTCATCACCGACGACGAGTGGGGGGCGAATACTGCCGTAAATCCAAACGCACAGCCGTCAGCCAAGAATGTCGCTGTGGACACGAACCTTCGCGAGCGTGACTATTCCGGAAAGGACCTCCAGTTTAACGCCGTGGAAGGCGGCAGCATATACCATGCGGTTACGCAGGCCTACCTGTACTGGATGCAGTCCCCCGTTAACTTTGAGATTAATTTCAGGATGGACTGCGAGGTCGGAGATGATGACTATGTAGGTAACACATCTTACTACAGCTCGAACACAAATACGTTGCATGTGTATTACACACGACTTTCGGCGGCTCAGGCTGGGGTTACCACAGCACCTCGCACGAATACGCGCACAGGGTGATGCCAACAGGCGCTAACTTTCCATATGGCCCCGACGGACCTGGCGATGGAACCATAGAAAACGGTGTTGGCGAGAACTGGGCCAACTTTGCGTCATGTCTTGCACGCAATGATGGCGCTCCGCATGGCAGTGCAGGCTGGAATCACGACATGACCACAGACACGGTAACCCTGAACAACAATCGGTGGGCATGGTCAATGGCCGACGTGTGGTGGGAGCTGGATAGGAATCCAATAACAGTTGCAGGTGGAAACAAGGTCGTTGAAACGATAAGAAACCACCAGCCCATGACTACTGTTAAGCAGTTCTTTGTGAACTACACAAACGACCATGCTTCCGTCAATGTTTCCGCAGTCAAGCTCGTGTTCCGAAGGCACGGATACAACACAACCGGCTGGGTGGGTCGCGGCGGTGTGGACCCGAACATCTTCACGGGTTTGTACAGCGACCGCAAGTTGGACAGCAACAGCAACGGACTGGCGGATTTCCTCATAATTGATACGGAAGTGAATATGAGCACGGCTGGCACATACTACGTTTACGCATACCTCGCCTCCACATCGAGCAGTTACAGGTGCTTTGCGCTCAATGTTTCCTATCTCACAGCAGGCAGACGCAACGTATCCCTTATGTTCGACGGCAGTTGCATATACAGAAATCGTCTAAACGGATCTTTGCAGTTGGTGGAACTCTATTGGGAAGACGAAAATGGAACACAATACGAATACAAGGACAACCCGTACAATACGACAAACTACCAATACCGGGAATTTGACTTTGGCACAGCTGCAACAACAGGCACCTACACCGACTCCGGCACGGACACCAACGCAAACGGCAAATACGATTGCCTTAGCATTGTTGTTCAGCTAAACATATCCACTGCTGACAATTACACCATAAACGGTCAACTATTCGACAGCCTAGGAAACTACATAGGCTCTGCAAGGAACTCTTCATATCTTGATGTAGGCACACAAACGGTAACACTGCGTTTTGACGGCGCTCGATATATGCAAATAATGTAAACGGAACATATACCGTTAAGGGCGTGAGCATCTATGGAAACGGAACGCAGCCATCAAACAACGACCCGACACAGGAAAACCCTCTATTTGTGGATGGCATACCCTACACAACCTCATCATACAATGCGCCCGATTTCGAATCTTCGGGTGCGTCAATAACCAGCAGCACCGTATATCTTATTGATACGAACAGCAACGGTCTTTACGATTTCCTCACTGTCAACGTGAGCGTTACGGTCAGCACTTCAGGCACTTATGGTCTTTCAGGACGTCTGACCACTGCAACAGGCGAGTTTATAATGGATGCAAATGGATACGGTACGCTTGCATCACCGGGGAACATACAGCTGGACTTCGGAGGAGAAAAGATTCGCGAGAAGGGTCTTGATGGCCCCTATAACATATCGTATACGCTCCAGACAATACTAAATGAGACGCTGATTGCGAGGGGCAGTTATCAAACAAATTCCTACAATTACACTCAGTTCGAACTGTCCCGCCTTACCTACTTCAACATCAACTACTCTGAATACGGACTAGACACCGACAATAACACGCTTTACAACTTCCTGGTCGTTGATATGAATATATCCACAAACACGAACAGCACCTATGAGGTTTATGACATCTACGTGATACTGGACAGTCGCAACGGCACCTACATCTCCCGAACAAATACCACGCAAACGCTTAACAATGCAACAAAAAACATCCAGGTAAACATAAGCGGGGCAGACATCTGGAGGGCCCGAATCTCGAACACAACCTACAACATTTCCATCGAGGTGTACAGAAATTCCAGCAACTACACACTCATCACAAGCCTCGAAAATAGGTACAGCACAAGAGCCTACCGTTACAATGAATTCCAGATGTCATCTGCAGGATTCGTAAGTAACTATACGGATTCGGGAGTCGATCTTGACGATGACACCTTCTACGACTACCTCAAAGTCATTGCAAGGGTGAATGTTACTGCAAACGGGAGTTACACGCTTTACGGATATCTGTACGACGGCAACGGAAGTTACATCGTGTCCGCCAAAAATGATACAAATCTCACCGGAGGATTAAGGGACATCCAGGTATACTTCGATGGTATTGAGATTTACAGCCACAGGGTAAACGGACCATACGTTCTGAAATATGTGAACCTCTACGACCAAAGCGGCAATCAGCTTGACTACGAAACGGACCCCCATACCACGCGTGATTACAACTACACCAGCTTCGAGAGATACTTTGTCGAGTTTACTGAAAACTATTCGGACCGCGGTGTTGATGTGAACAACGACAGCATGTACGACGCGCTGGTGGTTACCGTAGGCGTAGTCGCAGAAAATAACGGGACATACGGAATAAACGCAAGACTCGTGGACAGTAACAACCGTGAAATCAAATGGGCGAGCAACACATCGGCGCTCAATGCCAGCCAAAGTAGGACGATGACGCTGATATTCGACGGAAAAACCATATACGGAAACGGAGTAAACGGTCCGTATTATCTCAGGGATGTCCATGTTTACAACACTGAATACTCCGAACAGTATAACAGCGTTCATGATGCATACACAACAAGCGCGTACAACTACACCAACTTCCAAATCGCCGGAGTGATCCAGGGTTACGTGAAGGACGTCAACGGAACACCCATTCCGAATTCTATTGTTTCACATTCCGGGGACAGTGATACCTCCAATGCCAGCGGCTACTATCGCCTGACGATACCTTCAAACGGCAACTATTCAATTACCGCAGCGTCCCCATACGGAACGGATTACCTAGCAAACACCACCACCGTTCGCGCAACCATAGGGAATACTACCGAACTAAACATAACGCTCCAGCATGAGGGGATAATATCCGGGAAAATTCTGTATATAAACGGGACGCCCGTCTATAATGCCCACATCGTCTTAGGTCTTGGGCCAACGTCGGGAAGCAACTATTCCAACGCCAGCGGGGATTTCATGATAAAAGGGCTTGCTGCAGGAAACTACAATGTGTCAGTGACACCGCCATCCGGCGTGAACCTGTTGTGGACATACAACATAACCGTGGTAAACCATGGTGAAACGACAAACATCAACATCACTATGCGAACGGGAGGCATACTCACGGGTTACGTTACCGACCCGAGTGGCATCCCCATATACTCGCACTATGTGTCGGTCAGTGGTGGTCCGAGTTCGGGCTCAGATTACACGGATTCATTAGGACTTTACGAAATAGTCGCACTTGACACAGGAACTTACAACGTAACTGCGGATTCTGTATACTCGCAAAACCTTCGCTCGAATAAGACGCAGGTGAACGTAACTGCCGGTGAGATTACCTATCGCAATCTCACCCTGCCACAACTTACCGACATGTACATAAATTCAAACACGATCCTGAACGGAGGAACCCTGAGTTTGGACGATCCGGATACGGACGGCGCAATAATAATAAACACCTCTAACGTGTTTCTGGACTGCAACAACTCGGTCATTAATGGAACGGGCGTAGGATATGGAATATACTCATATACTTATGTAAATGTAACGATAAGAAACTGCACCATCCTCAACTACTCCCGAGGCATTTACATCCGTTCGTCATCCTCAAGAAATGTACTTGAAAACAACAGGGTGAGTTTCAGCTACTATGGAATCTACTATTACTACTCCAACAATGATACAATATCCAATAATACCCTAAATTACAATAATTATGGTATCTACCTCTCTGATTCGCAAAATAACAACCTCAACCAAAATACCGTAAGATCAAACTCAGACATCGGCATATATGCATACTACTCGGATAACAACCGGCTGGAAAGGAATGAAATAAAGAACCAATCCGGAACTTCGGATACTGGTATATACCTGTACTCAAGTAACGGCAATTATCTGTCCAGAAACATTCTTGACAACAATACTTATGGAATCAGGTTGTACTACAGCGAAAATAGCTTTATCCTAAACAACACCGTGAAATTAAGCCAGTATGGGATTTACATCACCGGGTCGGCGAACAATACCCTTTATCATAACAATCTGATAAACAGCACAACCCCAGCATATGATACCCTGAACAACACGTGGGACATGGGATCCGTTATCGGCGGCAACTACTGGAGCGGACACAACTGTACCGGCAATCCAAGCAATGGCAATCAGCCCCGCAACATAAGCGGCGGTTCAGGAGCCATTGATCATTATCCATTCAACAAGTCATTCGGGTGGGTTACCGACACTGAAAAACCGAGTGTATCTAGCATAACAGTAATACCCACAAGAACAGTGGCAGGCATACCTGTGACCATCTCCGCAAACGTTGATGACCTCGAGATAGCCAGTGTCACTGCAAGAGTGACCTTACCCAACGGCACGACTGAGACAGTAACCCTGCGCGAGACATCACCCACCTACCGCAATTATTTCTCAGGAACCAATCGCATAGGCAATTATTCCGTAACAATAGTGGCCAACGACACAAGCGGAAATGCAAACGATACAGGGTCAGCATCATTCGAAATCGTGGATAACATAACCCAAACAACTGTCACGAACACAACCAACGGCACACCAGCGACAATCGACGCATCTAGCGGGGATACGGTGGTACAGATAACGACCACAGGAAACGTCTCCAACGCAAACGTTACCATAACTCTCTCATCGAACACTTCGGTCGGCTCTATGTTTAACGCGCCCGGCCTTGACAAGTATGTCAGCATAACTGTAAGCCCCGAAATTACCAACGCACTGAGTTCCGCAGTCATAAGGATATACTACACCGATGCTGAACTCGAAGTTGCAGGCATAAGCGAGTCCGAACTCAGCATTTACAGGTACAACTCGACCCTGAACGAATGGCAGAAGTTGGACAGCAGCACAATGTCCTGGGTGCTCGACACGGGTGTAAACACGGCCAGCAACTACGTCTGGGCAGAGGTCACGAAGTTCAGCACCTTTGTTGTCGGAAGGAACACAACCTATGAAACATCAAACATGACCTTCAAACAGGGCTGGAACCTCATATCCGTACCGCTGGAACCGATTTAACCCAGAAACCTCGCAATAGTTATACACTCAAAACCGCCTATTTTAATAGGTGGTCGTAAGAGGTCGGATAAATCAGCGGTTTTGGTGTATAAAACTGGGGGCTTTAGCCCCCAGAATTTTATAAAACCGGTATGCGCAAGCATCCTCATCCGATAATCTACACTTAAGAGCCAAACTGCTATTTATATATCCGGCATATATAATTATATATGTGATGTAACATGGTGCAAGCAGTCATAAATATAGATGAACATACAAACAGGGTTCTGAACATATTGAAGGCAAAGTACGGCCTTAGGAACAAATCAGAGGCAATCGGCCGGGTAGTGAGTGAATATGAGGAAAATTTTCTTGAGCCAGAGTTGAGACCAGAATATGTAGAGAAATTAAGGAGAATCGAGAAAGAAGGAAAATTTATTACTTATAAAAGCATAGAGGATCTGAGAAGAGACATAGAGAATGCGTGAGTTCTCGGTAGAAGATAAACTAAAAAGGATTCTGGAGAAGTTATCCAAGAAAGAACCTAGTAAATATAACGCCATAATGGACAAAATGCAAGAGATTTTAACTTGCGAAGATGTTAACCATTATAAAAATCTAAGGAAACCACTACAACATCTGAAAAGAGTACACGTTGATAGCTCATTTGTTTTAACATTCAGGTATATCAAATCAGAAAACAAAGTGGTATTCTATGACTTCGACCACCACGATAACATCTACAAAGTTTATTAGCCCAGAAATCTCGCAATCGTTATAAAACCGGTATGCGCCAGCATGCGGGTATGCGGCCTTAACTTTTCTAGGTCCCAGTTCCGCACAACGCATTCGAGGGTTTCGGAAGTAAAATTGTATTTTTTCAATTCCTCATAAAATTTTTTTGATTGATTTATCGAAGGAGAATAAGAAACAAGATATGCGCCAACCTTGAGACTTTTTGTTACGTGCTCAACAACTATCCATGGTTCAGGCAAATCCAGCACGACTAAATCAAGATTTTTTTCTTCTATTCCTTCATAAATACTTTTCAATTTCAATTTGATGTTCTTTATACTAAATTTCTCAAAATTACTTTTCGCGATTTCCGCAAAGTCCTCCCGGATTTCATAGGTCGTAAGAATTTCCGGATCGACAATATGTGCAAGAAACATCGCCATCAATCCGGAGCCTGTTCCTGCATCAACCACCCTACTTCCCGAAGTCACTCCTGTGTATGCCGCTATAAGCCCGCAGTCTTTCAGGGATATGGTTTGTGGCCCGCGCTTTGCCTTTTCCATGAAGTCAATGAAGTTCGGGTGAAGGACACGGAATTTTTTCCCTATGTTCGATTCTACAAGTTCGCCGGGTTTCGTTTTTTTGATTTCCCCAGCTTTCACGAAACCGTATTTCGTGTGCAGGTCCTTCTCGGCGGTTGTAAGGTATGTACAACCCTTTTCATCCATCAGGAGAAACATCTTGGTATTAATTACTGTGTTTAATATTTAACAATGATTTACGAGGGTGAAATATCCGGAATTGTTGAGAGAGACAACAAAAACTACATAATTCTCGATACTCCCGAGAGAATCACCAATTCGAGAAAATATTCAGATCGTTACGTTTCTCTTCTCCGGATAGATGATAAAACTTTCAAAAAAATAAAAAAAGGATACGTCAAAAGAGCCTTTGCCCTAAAGAGCAAGATTGAAAAAAAGAAAAAATTCTCCGCAAAAAAAGTAAATTCTTTTGAGCTGTATGCGGAATCCGAACTCTGTTCGTTTCTAGCAAACAAAAACTTTCTCGATTCCTTCAAAAAATTTTACAAAAAAAAGAAGGGCGCACGGGCTTTAAACGAAGTAACCGAAAAGGACGTGAGGGTGATAGAAAATCTCGCTTCAAGGAATCCGAAAAAAGTTGAAGAGATACTCGACCTTCTCGGAAAACTTCGGGCAGAACTGTCAAAAACCAGGGAATGGAAAAAAATCCTGGATAAGGACAAGATAAGGATTGCGCTCATTTTTCCCTACTACAACGAGCCGAGCGTTGTTGCGAACATCCGCGACATCTGGGACCTGGTCGAAGAAGGAATCGTGCAGGAGGTGATTCTCGCGGACGGATGGTCGAGCAACCCCTCAACGGATGCAGTGAAGGAGATGCTGGATGCGCAGCTCACGGTCGTGAAGAATCCCGGAACCGGAAAAGGCGAAGCCTTAGAAGCGGCAGTGAAATACGCATTCCATGCGGATTTCGATTTTGTGATTTGTCTGGATTCGGACATTCTACCGCCGTTCCGTCATCTCGAAAAAATACCGCCGACACCGGTAGACATAACGTGCAATTTTTTCGCGAGAAGATTCATTGAACTCATTGTGAAAATCTTGAAAAAGTATGGAAAAGAAAAAGCAAAGGAAACTTTCTACAAAGCGGTTTACATGCGAATCCCGAAATCCGGTAAGGAACTGACACCCTTGCGGTTCGGCGGGACGACAAAATTCATAAAAAAATGGTACAAAAAAATCGGGTTCAGAACCATGGGGAAATGCCTTTACCCACTTTCCGGCGAATATGCGTTCAACTCGGAATTCCTTCTGGAAAATTTAACCATAAACGAGAAATTCTGCGAATCATACGGAGAAAAATATTCCGGCGCAACGATTCCCTCAGGGTTCACTATAGAAAACTTTTGGAATACGTTGATTGAAATTAATGGATTGACTATAGCGTTTTGTAACACCTTTATCCATAATCATATTCCGCGTGGGGAAAAATCGCACGACAAATCGGCTTACCCGCGACAACTCGCGACCGTGTTCCGTGGCGGTTTCGGTGCCATGCTTCAGGAAATGCCAAATGCAGATGTAAAAAATTTTGATTATGATTTATTCCGGATTCCTCGACCCAACTTAAGAATAAAAATAAAAAATTCAACCGCTTCCGGAATCGAGTTTCTTTAGAAACCGCATGCACTGGAAGAACCGCATGAGCATGAACGCGTTCGAAAATATTGCCAAATACAGCAGGCCAAGCAGCGGGAATCCGAACGCAGAGAACACCAAAACCGCAAAAATCCCTATGTCTCTTGCTCGGAGGTCCATCCACCTCGGTATGTAAAAATGGCTCCACGTCCGGTCATCAATCTTGTTTGAAAAAAGTTCCTTCATGTAAAATCTTACCGTCCAGCCGAACAGCGTGATGAATCCCAAAAGCAGAAGGTAGTTTGATTTGTAAATCTTGAACAAACCTATTGTCAAACCGCCTATAACCGAGAACTCGCTGATTCTGTCGCTTATCGAGTCGTAAAACGCCCCGCGTACGGACTGCTGGTTCTTCAGCCTTGAGATTTTTCCGTCAATCGCATCGATTATCGCGGACGAATATGCGATTATCGAGCCGAGAACGAAATGTTGTGCGGACATCAGGATTCCCGCAGCTATGAATCCGAGCATGCCGAGCGTTGTCAGCTGGTTCGGGGTTATATTGGTTCTCGCAACTAGCCTGCTCACCCTCAGGGATATGGAAAGGTTGAAGACCCTCCTGAAAAAATCCCTATTCCTCGGGCTCAACCTCCGGGTCCAGGCACGGTCGAACAGCTCCTCTTCCGCATCCTCGAGGTCAAGTCTCGTGTCGATGTCCAGCCACATGCGGTCCGACATGTCGTAGTAAGCAACCTTGTACTTGTGCTCGATCATCCACTGGATTGCGTGCGGTCTGTCGAATCTTCCTTTCCGCATGCATGCGTTCACTGCCCTGAAGAACGCTTTTTTATCACAAACGCACACCCCCGTAAGGACCGCGTTCCATTCCTGCATCTCCGAGTGCATTCCGACCCTCTGCAACTTACGGTTTTTTATCAGCGCGACAGCGGAATCCGGATGCTCGCTCCTCACGACCCCGAACACAAGGTCAGCGCGTTTTTTCACCAGGTCCCGCATCGTGTCAGTGCCGACAATCGTATCCCCGAAAATCAAAACAAACCGGTCGCCCAAGGCGTCCTTCGCCTTTGCCACGGACTTCAGAACGCCGTCGCCGTACCAGTCCGTTTCCCTGTAAACGAGTTCAACGCCGCGCCAGTTGTCCCTGAGCTTTTCCTTTATCTGGTTTCCAAGATGGCCAACAACAATCACCGCCCGGGTCACGCCCGCGCCCTGCAGCCGCCACAGTACGTGCTCTATCAATGGAACGTTCCAGACCTTCACCAGAACCTTCGCGGTGTTCGGAAGATTCAAACGTGTGCCGTCCCCCGCCGCAAGTATCAGCGCGTCCATTACAAAAATGCAAGAATGCAACAGTCACATTGCTACCTTGCATTACACCCCCGCTGTTTTTTAGCCATCTGCATTTTCAGCGAGAGGTTTAAACCTCTCGTCTGATGAGCGACACCTTATATGTCGCCATCATTGTAAGTTATACTCTGCCTTTAGGCGGAGTATTTGATTTTTTCATGAAGGTTTTTTTCGTGTTTCTAAGAACAATCCTAAGCCATTCCTCGGGCGTTTTCATCGGGTCCAGATACAGGAAAAGTTTCGGCGAAACTTCGGATATGACCATGTCGTTATAACCTTTCAGCAGTTTTGTCATCCCTCTTCCGGAAACTCCAAAACCCTGTGGGCAGTGGCATCTCTCCATCAGCGGCGAATAGTCGCTGTGGTGTATGTGTATCGTCCGCTCGGCAATCGGCTTGAAATCCTTCACTTTGTACTTATAAGTCAGCATCTGCTTGTACGTGTGGCACATGTCCCACGCTATCCCCGCATGCTCGCTGCCGAGCGCATCCGTTATCCTAATGATTTCCCTTGGCCTATCGCCAACAACCATCCTCTCCGGTTTTGGCGACATGGTTTCCAGCGCAATTTTCACGTCATACCCATTTTTCTCGATGTAATCCACGACCTCTTTCAGGTTCTCGGTTATCCTCCTGATAATCTTGCCCTGGTATTTTCGCTGGTCGCTCGGGAACCCCAGGGAATGCGAGGGATGCACGACAACAATTTTCGCGTCCAGTTCGTTTGCAACATCCGTGCACGACTTCAGTATATTTATCGAGCGCTTGTGCCTCTTCCCTCGGAGGAATTCCAAATAGACCGGCGCATAGTACGGAAACGGCGCGTGAATCGTGTACTCAAAATCGTACGAGGCCGCAAGGTTGAAAAAATAATTCTTCCCCTTCCGGTTTATCGCACCGCCCTCGGTCATCACGGACACGTTCTTCAGCTGTGCCTCGACGCACTCCGCTTTTGCCGATGCCAGCATCTCGAAAATCCTGTTTAGGCGCAGGTTGTAAGGTTCGCCCATCCAGCCGTTTGATACGTTGAATCCAAATTTCATCCTGAGACATATTTATTAAGCGTGTATATATAAAATTAGAACTTTTTTTGGCGGATGGTGTTGAGCGTGAACCTGCTAAGCCACGACGATGTTGTGAAAATCACGGCAGAGGAAATCGTTGACCTCAAGCTCGAGAAGTACGTGATGGACGAGTCCGGAAAGCGTCCGGTTGCGATTTCCGTAATCATGCCGACCTTCAGGAAGGACGATGCGCTTTACGACAAAACCGTAACCCGCATCATCCGCAAGTGCGGCAACCTCATAGACAACGGGGTTATAGACGAGCTTCTTATCGCGGAAGGTTCGTCAATCAACGACAATCCGGATCTCGAATTCATAAAATCGCTGATAACCACCGCCACAAAATACTGCAGGACCTTCAGGCGAGAGGTCGAGCTTATACAAACTTCCGCAGAGGAAAGACAGAAGGCGCTTCAGGGCAGGCACGACTTCAGCATAAGGACCATGAGCCAGGTCGACCCGAAGATGCATCAAATCCTGCTCGACCGCGGCATACTCACGGAAGCGGACATCAAATGCATGCGGAGGGGGAAGGGTGCAAACCTCTGGTTCTCGATTCCGGTCATATACGGCGACATCATCTGCCTCATAGATTCCGACATCGTTTCGTTCAAAGGGCATTACATAAGCGGGCTGTGCAAGCCGATCCTCGAAACATGGAAGCCGTTCCACGAGGAGAACGAGCACATCGTGTTCACGAAGGCGGCATACATCCGGAAACACAGGAACGGGGATAACTTCAAAATTGGCGGAAGATTGAGCAGGCTGTTCGGGAAACCATTTTTCCAGGCACTGTCAAAGCGCGGCATATTCAACGGCTTCGAGCAGTTGGTTTATCCGTTCAGCGGTGAGTGCGTTTTCAGCCGGCGCGCGATAAACCGCATACAGTTCTCGAACGGCTACGACATCGAAACTTCAGTGTTGTGCCAGATATGGAGGGAATACGGTTTCCACAGGATGAGCCAGGCGGATTTCGGTTTTTTCGAGCACATACCCGGAACCGAAAAGCACGTGGACGACATGCTGCGGGAAATCGTAGTCGCGTTATTCTACTGGATAAAAAAATACGGTCTGCAGAAAAGGGTCGGCGATACTGACGAGTTGCTCGAGGAATACGAAAAACTTGCGAAAGCCAAGCTTCCGGAATACGAAAAAATCGCATTGGAAAATCCGGACAGGGTGAGATACGGGCCGGATGAGATGAAACAGGACCTCGAGAGAATCGCAAGATACAGGAAGCTTGTACGCGAGGGCATAAAACAATACGCAAACCGGGAGCCAAAGTTGCTGAGGCCTTGGTCATCCATAAAGGAGCAGCTCAACCGGGTTGAGGGGTATAGTTACCGCACGCTGAAGGCGACGCTTCAGGAGCGCGTAAACAAGTTCACGACAGACAACATCCTCTCAATCCCGGAATAAACCGCAATCCGTTCAAGAAATCTCAATACCCTTTACCGCCGCACTCACGATATCCGCAAGCTCCTTAACCTGCCACTTACCTGTATTTATCACAAGGTCGTAAATTGCGAGGTTGTCAATATCTATGTCATAAATCTTCTTGTACCTTATCCTCTCGCTCTCCTCGCGCTTCAGGATTCTGTTTCTTGCCTCTTTCTCCTTTATATCCTCACGGCCCATTATGCGCTTTACCCTGACGTCAAACGGCGCGGTCAACCAGATCTTCAAATCCGCATCCAGAAAATACGCGGACAGCCGGCCGTCAACCACGCAATTCCCTTTGGCCTGCTCGCGCTGCCGCTCGTCAATCTTCTTGTCAACCGCGATGTTTTTTTCCGCATACTTCGAGAACTCAAGTAAATCCATGCCGGCCTCTTCGGCCATTTTCCGCATTATCTCCCCTGCAGAAACGTGTTTGAATCCGAGTTTTTCAGACAGCTCGCGGGCAAGCGTTGTTTTTCCCGAACCGACCGAACCGCCGACGGTTATTATCATTTCTTCTTTTCAGGTTTTTTGGTTTTTGTTTTTTTCTCTTTCTTGACCTTTTCTTTTTTCTCCGGTTTTTTCTCCTTTTTCGGCTCCGCCGGTTTTTCCTTCGCCTTTTTCTCCGCCTTCTCGACCTTCAGCTTCCTCGGTTTTTTCTTCTTCTCAGCGCGTGGCTTCTGTACCGTATCCCACCAACCGGCAGGCAGAAACCTCTCGATGGTGAGGTCCCTTGTGAGCGGCAGTTCCCTGTATTCCGGATAATTGAACTTGACCTCAAATCGTGTAACATAACGCACCAGCGATTCCACGCAGTTTCCGCACAGTATCCCTGCGTACTTACGTGCCGGGGCCTTCTCACTGTGTGCTAGCTTTCCAACCCCCACGGGCGCATCGCTGGGTGTTCCGCCCAATGGTCTTCCGCATCTTCCGCATACGTTTTTGCCTGTTTTTCTTTCCTTAAAGTGCGTAACCGTTCGTCCTCCCGGGACTGCTACCTTTGTTTTCTTTACTGCCCGTCCTCTTAATCTTCTCATGACCATTTTACGTTACCTTCAATAACTTGTTTATCAAACTTGAAAAAACCATCGCGCATACGAAATACCATCCGAACCACCCGATTCCGTATCCGAACAGGTTCGCAACCAGCCCAACCTGGTTGTACTCGCGTTGCAACCATCCAAATATTATGATGAACGGTATAAAAGTGAATATCATCGGCTTGAACGAGTACCGCATGTTTTCCATCGTGAGTTTCATGAACTCCTCCTGTGCCTTCTGCGCCCTCTTCTTGTCCCCCGATTTGGTCGCCTCCTTGAGTTCGCTCTGGTGCTCTTTCATTTTCTCCTTCATCTCCCGCATCTTCGACCTGTCGAGAACCGCAAGCCTCACAACCGTGCTGAACATCGCAATCCCCACGGATATTATCGCAATCGTCTCACCGGCAGCCGTAATCCCTATCGGTCCGAAGGAGATTTTGAAATCCGCGGTTCCGGGCGCTGAAATTTTCTGCGTTTCGTTCAGTTCCTGCACGTTCTCGTATATTGCGGAATCCTCCGCAGCAGCGCAAAAAACCATAAGCACCAAAACCGAAAAAATCACAAAAAACCGGTTCATCTTAATACTTCCACCATGGCGTTTGCCGCGTCATCCAGCTTGTTCTGCCTGTTGTAAATCACCTTAACCGTCATTCCCGTAAGCACAGAATACGCCTCCGCGATGTTCCGGTTCACCTCCTGATGAAGCGCGATTTCTTCCGCAGATTCCGCATCTCTTGTCCGGGAAGCATCTCCCGTCCTTCGTGCATGAATCTCATCCTCATTCGCTTCAACCAGAACAAACCGGTCAGGCATGAGCTCGCGTATGACCCACTCCGGAAGACCCGGAAGGTAACCTTTCGGCGTCCGTATCGTGCAGTGAGTGTCCAGTATAATGTTCCTGCCTGCGGCCATCTTCGCAATCTGCTGTGCGGCTTTTTTCTGTATCTCCTTTTGCTTGTCTGGCGCAAGTTTTCTCATCTCGTCGCGTTCCTTCACAAGCTTCTTCGACTTCGCAATCTCGAGCATGACGTCCCCATAATTAATCATCTCGTATTTCACGTTCAGCTTACCCAGTTTTTCAAGCGCGGCATTAACAACAGTCGTTTTTCCGGCACCCGGAATTCCAGTCACAACAACCAGCATTTTAATCACACATGAATGTATCATAGGAATAAGTATTATACATTAAAAAATCGTTTTTTTATAGATAGTTCTATATTATATCTTTAAAATGACAGTGTGGCTAAGCGACCATCGGGAGCGCACGCCACACATGTTTTGATCAGCGTAAAAGTGCTTTGCACTTTGCGGAAACTTTTATTAAAAGTTTGCTGGGATGGATGCGACTACGCAAGCTCCGTCACCCATCCACAGCTCATTCACATTCGCTCATTCGCTGGGATGGCCAAGCCTGGTCAGGCAGTCGGCTGCAGAGAGCCCCTTTCTTTCTTTTCGAAAAGAAAGAAAGGCCCTCGGGTTCAAAGAAAGAAAAAAACTTTCTTTGATGGAACTCGAAGAGACCGACCAACGGGGGTTCAAATCCCTCTCCCAGCTAACCTTTTTCTTGGTTTTAAGGCGACATTCCTATATTATAATGTCTTTTAGTGGGGTGGTGGCATGGCAAAATTTAGGGTTATAGGTGATAATGGGCGCGTTACCCTCGAGACTACGTCGCACTCCGAAGATTTGCAGCTTATGCGAAGACTTTTGAACGAGGGTAAGAAGTTCAGCTATGAGAAATTCGGCAAAACCATGAATTTTGGTTAAGTCCGATAAAGATGGACAATAAGGATAAACTGGTGTCTTGGGTGGTTTTGGCGGTTGTCGTATTTGCCCTGATAACGTTTTACATGTATCTGGAAATGGGTAAAAAATTGATTGAAATCTCGAACCGGATTGATGTGTTATCCGAAAAAATCAACACGCTCAACACCCAGTTGGAAACTCACGGCGTGGAAATCAAAAACCTGAAAGGTGAGATGGCGGAGAACAACGAATACACCGATGACCGGATCGGAAGGGTTGAAGGCCTGGTCATTGACATGGCAAGGAACATGAACAACCTGAACAGCACTATCGTCATCCGGGAAAAAGGCCTTAGAGGAACGGGTACACCGGCATTCGCCTTCGACGAGGACACCAAAACTTTGAAAAACCTGAGCGAAGCCAACGACACCTGGCAGGAGCACTGCATAATTGTGAAAGGAAGGGAGCAGTGTTTTACGTTCGAATAAAAATCTGGTTATTGCGTAGTCGGAAGGTTCATCCGTCGTTTCTGCCATCCTACGAATTCAGCAAGCGTGGGCTTTTTTTCAAGTAATTCACCACCAACCCTCTTTTGGATTATTACCCTTCCTTCACTAACGCCGGTAATTGACCAGTCCCTTTCAACCTCACCGGATGTACGTTCAACTACAAATTGGGGCGGTTGATGACCACGTTCCACGGCTCTTCTCTGTTCATCTATCAGCCCCTGAACAAAACGCCCATTCACGGATTCTGGGTTTATATCGGCTTTTGGTTGGGTAGTCATTTCCAGACCAAGAATGGGACGAATCGCTTCGTAATCGACACCAATTTCTCTGTACAACCCGTTTCGGATAGCGCTTAGGTCTACTGCAGGGCTCCCGCGACCGGCCTCGCGAGCCTGCCTGGTCTGTTCATCCACCTTTTTTACGCTTTCACTTTGCACATAACTGTCTGTGGCCCTCTGCCATTCTGCGAATTCTGCAACTGTTGGCGATTTTACAAGAAGTTGCGGATTATAAAGCATCACCCTTATGTCACCCGTGTTCTTATCATGGACAACGCACCGGACTTGCCAGTTGAACTCGTATTCCCCAGAGGATCTTTGGACAGCAACGCCGGATGGTTGGTCGCCACGTCCGGCCTCCCGTTGTCTGTCGCATATGCCTTGAACATAAAGCGCACACAGCATCTGCCTGTCGTAAGGTACGGCAGTCGCTGACTGTGGAACTTGTCTGTCTCGCAACATGTTCTCACCTATATCCTATTGGGAAGGCAGATCTAATAAATGCACGCTTTTATAACCAAAAAACAATCTCTAACTAAGGAGGTGATGCCATGGACTATGTCCTGATAGGTTTGGTTCTGATTGTGATAGCGTGGATTCTCCAGATTGTGCGTTCCATGGGTGATAAGAAGGACATCAAGATGAGGGCGATGTTTCTCGGACCGTACATCCTCGGTGTCCTGCTTCTGGCACTCGACGGATACATGAAGAACGCAATGGAGACGGCCGCGCTGAACCTGGTCTGTGCGATACTCGCAGCGATCATCGTTCTGAAGAAGTTCATGTAAGAAAGCCCGCCAACGGGTATCCGGGTTTTCTTTTTTTATTTTTATCATTCGGTCAGTGCAGCGTGTATAGTATGTATGACGAACTGTTTATCGTTATCAACGAGCCGCAGCCGCTCCCGCCCATGCGCATACCTGGGTCGCGAGTCCAGTTTGCCCCATCGGTCGAGAACGATGTTATCAGATCGGAAGGCGTGACGTTCTGTCCATTGGAAACGTACGTTTCGTTACCGTTGAAGTACATTCTATAGCCGCCCGTGGGCCAGGTAGCGACATCAACGCAGAAAACATAAAATCCGAGTCCGCCTGCTTGCTCGGTAAAGTTCATGCCGTCGGTCGAAGTGGCCAGCCTGCCGCCGTTCCAGTGAAGTTTGTATTGTTCACCAATCTTGATTATGTCGGGGTCGGTATACTGGCTGCCTGTCATGCGGAATCCGGGTTCAAGAGTGAAGTTAACGCCGTTGTTTGATACGGCTGAAAAAATATGATGTAGTGGTGCAGAAGCGGGGTCAGCTGATGACCAGTTCAAACTTTTGTTCGCGCCCATGAAAAAAATCCTCACCGTGCCGTTTGGCAGTATCATCGCGGACGGATCCGCATATCCAAAATCGAACGAAAGGTTCGTTATCTTCAAGATCTCCTGAGTGAAGTTTATCCCGTTGCTGGAGCGGAATACCGCAAGTTCCGCGGGCACGCCGACAGGACACATGGCATCGTCAAAAGCATTGTAGTTTATCGGCTCTGTCAAATCCTCGACCAGCAGTTTCATGACTCTGTACGAATCCCCGGATATTCCGTAAATCCGTATCGTGCCGTCAGGGAACCGTATCGCATCCGGAACCGAGGTCGAGTTTATTATCGGGGTTTCGGAACTTAGGTTTAAACCGTTGGACGACAGGGAGTAGTAAACCTTCTGTGCAGCAGGTCCGATAGCGCCAGCAAGCGCCTGCGCCTCGAGGTTGCTTAGGAACGCTATCAGCTCGGATTTGTTTACGGAATCGCTATGGTTTGTGAAAAACTGCTGAATAACCGGCCGGTCGTCGCCCGACATAAGCGGATTGCACGGGGATTGAGGCGGTTCTCCGCCGTCTTCCTCGCCCGGAGTCAGGGGAATGCTTACAAGATTCCATCCGGTTTTTAGAGGAATGTTTGATTGCGTCATGTTTCCTGACAGGATTGTCGTGGTTGTTGTCGAAGTGGTCGTGGAAGTCGTGGATGTCGTTGAATCATTCGACAGCATGCTCAGAATCCTGCCGTATGTATTGTTTTCATCCATGGCACCATAGTAAACCCTGGTTCTGTTGTCCGGAAGTACGACTGCAGACGGGTCAAGCACCCCGTTGAAATCATACGCATTGTTGCTTCTCGCAATCCGCACACCCGATTCCTTGGTCCAGTTCAAACCGTTAATGGATACCGCACTGCGGATCGTGTCCGTCATCAGTATCGAGCCTGAAGGGGTTTCGTTTACGGATGTAACGTAATACATGCGGTATGTCCCGTTCGGAAGCTGAATCACGCTGGGGTCAAGGGCATACTGTAGTCTGATTCCATCATCGCGCGTGAAGTTAACGCCATTGCTGGAGAAGGCGCTCGCAATATTCAGACCATTGCAGTAATACAACCGGACGCTGCCATTCGGATACTGGACAGCATCCGGCACTGATGTAAAGCCGTTGTCCGGCGCGTTCATATACTCGAACCTCAGACCCTCGCTTGTGAAATTAAATCCGTTGTTTGACATGGCGCTGTATATCCTGTGTATCGAGTTGTTGCCGGGGTCCTGCACCTTGTAGTACATCCGATATGAGCCGTTGCTCAACCGTATGACCGAGGGGTCGCAGCCGTCCAGACCCGTGCTCTGTGCCCCCGTGAAATTAAGTCCGCTGTCAGTTGAGAGCGCGCTCCACATGCCTCCGAGGGCACCGCAGTAATACAGCCGGTAGGTGGTGTTTCCTATATAATAAATATAGGGAACTGTTCCGTTCTCCATCCTGACGCCGCTCTCCGGGATGCAATCCCCCGTGACATTTATACCGCCCTGCGAAACGCTTTCAACAATAAGGGGTTCACCCGTCAATGTCACTTCCGATGCATCCTTTGTGACATTTGTTCCGTTGAGATAGGTCACAAGGACCGTGCCGGTAATTTCCGCAGGAATGAGTGAACCGCTATGGTTCCACAGGACATACACAAGATTTCCAGACACATTGAAGCGGCACCATCCGCCACCGAGCGTCTGTACAGAATCAAAGTAATTCAACTTGTTTATGAATACCCGGTGAGCATAGTAAATCGGTTTCTTGGTCCCGTTTGCGTCAACCAATGCTTCAGTGTCAAGTGTGTCGTTGTTGCTCGTGCCGGTGCGTGAAGTGTAAAACAACTTTCTGTATTGGCCGTCGCTCATTCCGCGTGCATATCCCTTTGTGAATATACCTGCTTGCTCTTCGAGGCTTACATACGGTCTGCCTTCGGGGCTCAAACTGTAGAAACTCACCTCCGTCATCCAGATGGTCTTGTTTACCCCAAGGGCATCCAAGTTATCCTTGAATCCTAAACTCACGTATTCGCCGGCACTTATGGCATGTATGTTCGCAATGTCGAAAAAATTCGCTGCACCCCGCGCTATCGTCTGGTTGAAGTGACTCAATGCTTCGTCGAAATCGCCCGCAACGCCACCGTACAGAACCTGACAACCCGGGCATGCCTCCTTGACCGCACCGTAAGTCACGTTCAGTATGTCCACGTAATCCGTCACGTTGCCTCTGAAGAAGGACAGGCTTTCGTTCATGCTTGGCTCGTTCAGCGTTTCGTAGTAAAGTATAGGGACGCACAACCCGGGCATGTCACTGACTCCGTCACCGTCGTAGCGCTCGACCATTGCAACCACGAAGTTACGGTAAGCGGTCATGTTGCATGGCTTGCATCTTTTTATAGGAATGGTATTAAAGGGCGGTTCAGGTCCCCCTTCCCCTCTGCCGGATGTTTTTCCTTGGGGTTCAAAACCGGAGCCGTTGCAGGAGTTGTCACTTCCATGACACACGTTCTGGTCCCACACAGCGTACGGAAATATGGTCGCGAGCATGTTTATCCCGAGATTCTGCGTCTGGTTTACATACCAATCTGCCCATGTGAAGTTGTAAACGCCGGATGTTTCCTCAACAATATTCCACTGGAAAGGCCCAGGATGCGGACGCTCCCAGTAAACCCCAAGTTCAGTCGAGAAATTAAAATCACTGCCATATCCAAGCAAACCGAAGGTCGAGTTTAGGGTTCTGGAATCCCATGTGCAATTTGTAGATAGTGCATAGGTATCTTTTGATGTGCTATCCGATAAAGTTCCAGCAAAAAATCCCCTACCAGTGCGGGAGAGAGCAGTAACAGCGGCAGGACGGCTACGGCCAATCTCATGTTAAAATATGATGGCGCGGGTATATAAGATGCATTTTTAACCCCTAAATCCAATACTTTACTTTAAATTCAAAAGGTGGTAAAATGGCTAAAAAGAAGGAAGAGGAAGTGAAGGAGGAAGTTACTGGGGAAGTGGCGGCTGCTCCCGCGGAACCCGCACCCGTCGAGGGCGAAGAGGAGCGTTTGGGCGAGGAGGGCAAGGATTATGCGTTTTCTATGGCCCCCATCGTGCGACTGATGAAATCCGAGCTCGACAGCGACAAGATGATTCGCTCCCGTGTCAAGCTGGAGATGAACCTGTGGCTGGAGAAGGTTTGCAGGAAGGTTACCAGAAAAATGAACCAGTCCGAATACACGATGGTCGAGCTGGACGACTTCAAGACCGCAATCGAGCCGTACGAGCTCATAGAGGACGTGGCTCAGGAGCGCGAGCGCATCATCGCAAGTTTGGAAAAAATCAAGCAGGACTGCGATTCATTGATACGCGACGTTTCGAGAAAGTTCGTAACGTAAGTCAAGGCGGGCTGGCTAATCTGGCATTCTTTTTATTTTTTATCTTATAAAAATTTAAGAATAAGATAAATTATAATCGCTATCACTAGTACAACAAAAACCAGCTTCGCAATGCCGTAACCCTGTTTCTCTTTCGGTTTTATCTCGTCGGATGCGTATTTCACATCCGGTTTTTCCTGAGCCAGTTTTTTTGCGGTCCTCCCGCATTTTGGACAAAACGTATCCCCTTCCTCGATTTCCGCACCGCAGTTTTTGCAAAACATCCTGTTATCTATTAAATTCGTCTTATTAATACCAGTCGCCGGTAAGGCTGAATATTCTTCCTGCTATCTGCCGGTATTCGCCCAGTATTCTGGCGCCATCGGTCCCCGGATTTTCAGGGGTTAAGGATTCATCACATTGCAAGGTTACGAATGTTTCATACTGTGTTGCCAGCGCTTGGGCGTTTTCGCGAACCGACCCGCTAAAGAGTTTGGATGCCGCTATTGCTTGGGGAGCGACCCATCCCCCCAGTACTCTTGGCAGGTTTTCCGGAGCCACTGCGGTACCTTCCTCCCAATGCCCACTAAGTGCGTCATATAATCCGCCAATGTAGTCCTCCGCAGTGGATGTATTGTCCCTGACGCATGTCAAATCGCGTGCGAGTTCGGTGGCTTCTCTTCTGACATCATCAGCACTGACTGTGGCGTAGCCGGTGGAAAGTCCACTCATGTACTTTCCAACATCCGCTGCATTATAAGCGCCCCTAACTTCACCGAAATTTTTAGGTTCAGGTTTTGGAGCTGGCGGTTCCATAGGTCTAACCTGACTCCTTGCTCTTTCAAGGCGTTTAGCTACGGCATCTGCATCAGATATGGGCCTCCGCGTAGGTGCCTCTTCGCGGCATATCCTGACAGTGGTTTCTATGTTAGGGTCGATAGCATGTATGCGGTTTCGATATTCCTCAGCAGCCTTGTGGACACTCGGGTCGAGCGCTTCAGCAGCGACTGCGGTCGCATAAGCCCTTGGATGATCCGGATCCGGCTCTTGCATTAACGCACGTGCCATCGTGAGGTATGCCACACCAACATTCCTTATGCGACCTTCTGATTCCAATCTCGGCCTCACCTCATCAACATTCAAGTCCTGCCAAATGAGATGTCCAGGCAAACCCATGATTCTTAGGCTTCCTTCAAAGCAGCGAACTGCCTGGTCTGCTTTGTCCTTTGCAGCATGAATCCCATGCCCTCTCCCCTCTTGGTAATCCGCCTGCCATACACGGAGTCTGCCTAAACCATTAAGTGCCCATGGCCCGTAAACTGCGATTGTTTCTTGGTCGCCTTGGGTGGCCCTTAAATTGTCATCCGGGACGATCAAACCAATATCTCCAGGATCTATACCCATCAGGTGAATTGCCCTGCCATAGTTTATCTGGGCACCTTCGATACGGGTTCGACCACCCATGCGTCTTCTAACGGCACCCGGCATTAGATATGCATCGCCCACGCTGCAAAGAGTTTCCAGATTCCCTCTCATGAGGATATCAGAACGGTTTAGTGCGGACACTGCATCATCGAGGCACTGTCTGCCCCTCCAGTGATTGTGCCCTTCAATGAGAACCTGTCCAATGCCAAGCAGTGCCAGTGCTAAGGTTTGATAATCCCGTTCCTGCACAAGTGCAGGTAGGTCTGGTGTTATTATTTTATCGATAGTATCCCTCGTTAAGGGTCCACGTGAGGTAAGACTAACTGAGCTTGCAATTTCCCAAAAACGCCCTTCCAGAGCTTCGTAGTTATATCTCCTGCCGCACCAGAGGTCGTGAAACGCATCCGGCAGGCGTGGGTCTATGAGTCTGGCATCTGCACTCTCGCATAGCTGCTCCAGAATTTTGTAGCGTGCTTGGCCGCGCAAACCGCGAAAATCCGCATCTTCGGGCTGCACATCCATCAGTTTCGCATGGGGAAGAGATATGGCTTTATGAGCTAACTTATGAGCCATAATATACTTAATGGAAGTGAAAAATTAAATAAAGAAAATTAAACCAGTTTTAAATCTTTCAAAACCGCCCTTATCTTCCCCGCGTTCTCCCTGCTAACCGGCACCAACGGTAACCTCGGCTTCCCTGCCTTGAAACCCATCATGTTCAAAGCTTCCTTTACGGGGCCCGGGCTGGTCTCGATGAACATCACCTTTGAAAGCGCAAAAAGTTTGTAGTGAAGTTCCCTTGCCCTCTCAAATTTTCCGTCAAGCGCCGCATGAATCAGCTCGCTTGTAAGTTTCGGGGCAACGTTGCTTATCACGGATATCGCACCCTTTCCGCCAAGGCACATTATCGGGTAATTCAATGCGTCTTCTCCGGATAACACGACAAAGTTTTTTCCGCAGAGTTCGATTTCTTTCGTGACCTGCTCCAAGCTTCCCGATGCATCCTTGATTCCGACAATGTTCTTTATTTTCGAAAGCCGTTGCGTTGTTTCCGGATTTATGTTCACCGCCGTCCTTCCCGGCACCGTGTACAGAATTATCGGGATATCTACTTTTTCTGCAATGAACTTGAAGTGCTGGTACAAACCCTCCTGCGTCGGCTTGTTGTAATACGGCGAAATCATGAGTGCCGCGTCCGCGCCCGCATCCTTCGCGTGCTTTGTGTAATCCAGTGCCTCATCCGTCGAGTTGCTCCCTGTTCCCGCAAGAACCTTTACGCGGCCATCCACCTGGTCAATCACGATTTCAACGACTTTTTTGTGCTCTTCTGGAGTCAGGGTTGCGGATTCCCCTGTTGTCCCAACCGGGACTAAACCATCCACGCCGTTCTCAATCTGGAAATCAACAAAGTCTCTCAGAGCACTTTCATTTATCCGCATGTTCTTATCGAACGGTGTTACAATCGCTGTAAAAAGACCCTCAAAAGTCATTCAAGCCACCTCAGATAATATTTAAATGCTAAGTATATATAGTTAAAGAATTTTCAGAAAAATGCCGTCATTAAGACACCAGGAAAAACAGGGGCCATGGGGCGGTGCAGGCCTTATACGTTATTTTGACGTAGAGGAAGGCGGCCCGCAGCTCGACCCAAAACTCATTCTCGGAGTGGTTGTTGCAGTAATAATTCTTGAGTTAATGTCGACGGTTATTCTGTAAAACTTTTAAGAAAAGTTTTATCAAAACATGTGCATTTCGCTCACTTCGTTCGCTCAATCGCACTGAGATTGCCTTTGATTTCTCAGAAGTGCAGCTAAGCGAGTGAAACGAGTGCACGCTGCACCTGTTTTGATCGACCTTTTGTTAAAAGTTTATGGCGAAATAATTCTGTTAACGGCAGGTGTATTCACGAAGTGAATACGCCATGATAATCAAACTTTCAGAAGTTTGTGGCGAACACGTCCGGAACTCGGAGTACCTTCCAAACTGCCGGCAGCCTGCATCCCGCCTCATCCCCGTGACCTCGCAAGCACCGTTCATCACGTTTAGGGCTGCTTCCTTCCGGACCTCACCCGGTTCGCGCGGCGAACAGTCCTGCGAGACGAAGATTCAACGTTGGGAATACAGACCGACAATCGGTTGATACGCCTCGTTCCGGACTTCAACCCCCTCATGAGGGCGATTTAGGGTGACAGGCCACGCCCAGCGGCCCGGTCTAGTTCACCAAGTATAATTTAAGGATGAGTAGTATAAAAAGCACGGGTCTCATGGGCGTATCCCGTCAACTATTCTAATCCCATGTGTCCCGCTTCTCAGGATTTCGTTGATATCCCTTATTTTAACGTCCCTTCTCTCAGCATAGCTTTCAGTGTATGGCGTGCATACCGTTGAAACTCCGAGTGCGGTCGCAACCTCAAGGCCGAGTATCGCCAATGCAACGTCCCTGTCCGCATACAGATACGGGCTTCGGAGATTTCTTAAACACCATTGCAATCTGTGTCTCTCACCCGATTTTAGACCACCACCGTCAATCATGGCTCTTAATTCCGCCTCGAAATCCTGTTGCGCCTTGGGAGTTATCTCCGAATACTGGAGCGGGTTTATCACCAGATAGGGTTCTTCATGATTTTTTGGAATGACGAGATGATACTTGGCCCATGCGGATACATCTCTATAACCCTCTGCACGCACCCCATGCGGAAAATTCGGTTCGGGCATATCTATATACTCCCAGTACGAGTATATTGCCGGTATAAATTCAGGGTCTACCGTATCCTGCCTGTCCATTTCGCGGGTTATCACAAGTTCGGGTTCTGGGTCTTGGGGATAGCGAACAAGCCCCACACATATGGTGTGAATTTCATTGCGTTCATCCTGCTGTGTGCTGACGCTCGGATATAGAGCAATCAAATCCATTCCCACCCCCTTCGGAACGTCCAGCCCCCTTAGAGATATCCCGAATTTTTCCGCATACTCGGTTAGTTGCAATGGTCCGGATGTTAGCGTCCTTGCAACATCATCCATCCCAGAAACCACATCGCCTACGTCCTTTAGTCTGCCTAAAGCAAGATCCGGACCGTATACTTTCCGTTTTACGACCATTATGTAATAAAAGGTCAGCTGTATTTTTATATTCAAATTTAATATTCTACCAGTGGTGGCAATGGATTCAATCGTCAACGCCGCGATTCAGCACGGTACACTCGAAAAACGTTTGTATGAGGATGCCAGCGAGGCTGACAAACTTCGGATTGTTGTTCTTGGAACAGGCGGTGGCGGCAACAACACGATTTCTCGTTTGCATCACATCGGCATTGAGGGTGCAGAACTCATTGCATGTAATACAGACAGGCAGGATTTGGGGAAGCTTGACCCATCCATAACCAAGGTTCTCATCGGCTCGAAACTTACCCGGGGTTTGGGGGCGGGTGGATATCCAGAACTCGGGGAAAAGGCTGCGGAAGCGAGCAAGGAGGAACTTACGGAACTGCTTGCGAATACGCATCTCCTGTTTCTCGCGTGTGGGATGGGCGGGGGCACAGGAACAGGAAGCGCCCCCGTGATTGCGGAAATCGCAAAGGACCAGGGCGCGATTGTTGTGGGGGTCGTGACCTTTCCGTTCAAACTCGAGCGCGAGCGCATGAACAAGGCAAGAGTGGGTATCGAAAACCTGAGGAGGGTTGCGGACACGGTCGTGATAATAGACAACAACAAGCTGGTGGAATACGTCCCGAACCTACCGATAGATAAAGCGTTTTCTGTTGCGGATGAGGTTGTTGCGCGAGCCGTGAAGGGTATAACGGAAACCGTAATGGAACCGTCGCTCATAAACCTCGATTTTGCAGACATCAAAGCTGTTATGGGTGGTGGCAAGATTGCGATGATTTCCGTTGGCGACGGCGATGGTCCCGAAAGGGTTGAGGTCGCAGTAAAAAACACCCTCGAGCACCCGCTCCTGGACGTGGATTACAAGAACGCGACCGGCGCGCTCATCCACATAACCGGAAGCGACAACCTGACCCTCGGCGAGGCAAACGAAATCGGAAACCTCATAACCAGGGAATTCGACCCGGGTGCAAACGTCACATGGGGTGCGCGCGTAAACCCGAATCTGGCCAACCGGGTTGAGGTCATTGCGATACTCACGGGCGTGAAATCGCCGAACATCCTCGGCCAAACTTCGGAATACGAAAGCCCCTACGTTTACCCTGAGGAGGGAAGGTTCAGCTGGTGGCGGTAAATCAATTTTTATTTTCTGCAACCAATACTTATCCATGAACGAGCTGAGGAAGGACTACGTTCTCGACAGATGGGTCATCATTGCAAAGGACCGCGGAAAAAGACCGCATGATTTTACGCAAAAAAAAGAACCCCAAAAGAAGGAAATATGCGTGTTCTGCCCCGGGAACGAGGCGCTGACGCCGGCTGAAATCTCACGGGTTGAGAAAAACGGCAAGTGGATTGTTCGTATCATTCCAAACAAGTATTCCGCAACCTCTCTGGAATACGGATTGCTGGATTACGGGTTTGAGTCAAAGCCGGCATACGGAAGGCATGAGCTTGTCATCGAAACGAACAGGCATGACAAGAACCTCGAGGATTTGAGTGTGGATGTTATCGTAAAAATCTTAAAAATTTATTCTGAAAGAATAGAAAAACTAATGAAACTTCCCCGCACGAAATACGTCCTGGTCTTCAAGAACAAGGGCGTTGATGCCGGGGTTTCATTAGCCCACTCACACACGCAGATAATCTCGCTCCCGAGTGTCCCGACACTAATTGCGGATGAGGCGCGAGCCGCACGGATATACCGACAAAAAAACAAAAAATGCGTACTCTGCGACGTTCTCAAGAAAGAACTAAAAACCGAAAGGAAAATCTTCGAGGACAGGAACATTGCGGTCATCGCGCCGTTTGCTTCACGATTCCCATTCGAAGCATGGATCGTGCCAAAGAAACACATAAGATTCCTGAAGGAATTAAATGAAAGTGAATTATCATCATTTGCCCTGTCACTGAAGAAGACAATAAATGCGTTGAATAAAATCCTCGGAAAACCCTCTTATAATTTCTACCTTCATACATCCCCGCAAAACGCCGACCTTCATCTCCACCTCGAACTCTGTCCGAGGGTTGCAATCTTCGGTGGCTTCGAGCTGGGTTCCGGGATAATAATAAACACCATGCCGCCGGAGATTGCTGCAAAGGAGTACAGGAAGAGGTTATAAACTGACAATCCCGCTTTTAATTTACCATTCTTATCATTAACCAAAGTATAAAATGTTGAAAAAATTCTTTGTATCCGTGGTCGCATTAGCTCTGCTTACGGGCATCGCGAACGCCGAGGATGCACTGCTGGTTCCGAAATGGTATTATCCGGCCAGCGGCATCATAGAGATGCAGGCCAGGGACTTGGACAGCGACGGCGGTAGCGAGGTCATACTGCGCTTTGATGATTCGATTTACGTGCTCGGGGGCAATGGAACCCTAAAATGGAACTTCAAGGCGAGCAACAAGATAACCTCTTTTTTCATCTCGGATCTAAACAGGGATGGTTACCTCGAAACGGTTGTTGCTTCGGGGATAACAATGTGCGTTCCATCATGCATTACCAACAGCGAGGTAACTGTTCTGGACCATAAGGGCAGGCCGATACCTGAACAGAAGTTCGATATAGATGCGCAAGTCAATGCGGTTTCAGCCGGGGACATGGACAACGACAAGTTTCCGGAGCTTGTGCTGGGCACGCTGAAGAAGGTTTATCTCTTCGACCCGTATGGACACAAAAAATGGGATTTCAGAATACAGAATCCCGCGGAGGAGTTAAACGTGGTGGATCTGGATAGCGACGGTTATAACGACGTCGTGGTTACATCGGACAGGCTTTACGCCATTGACAGAAACGGTAACGCGGTTTTGACCTACGATGCGGGCGCGATAAACAGGACGATAGAGCTGCGTTTGCTGGTGGGGAATTTCATGGGCGATAAGGCATCTGAACTTGCACTGGTCAGAGATAGTGTTATTACCCTGTTCGGGGTTGTTAGAGCTCACACAATCACCCTGAAGACAAACTGGGAGTATTCCGTTGGAGCGAAGGTTAGGATGATAACCCCAATGGACTACGATTCCGACGGTTACTCCGAACTCATGGTGGGTTCGGCGGATGGCAACGTCCACCTTGTGGATAACGACGGCACCAAGAAATGGACATATCAGATTGCCGGGGATGTTACTGGTTTTGCATTCCTGGATTTGGATAACGACGGTGGCAATGAACTCATCATAGCAACTACCAAAAACGTTTACGCATTTGACAAGTCCCTAACATTCGAGTGGCGACAGGCACTGGAGGAAAATGACACTGTTGCGACTGCAACGTTCTCCGATATGGATGCCGATAATTACACAGATATCGCAATGAACGTGGGACGGGGCGTTAAGGTTCTCGAGGTTAATCAGGTTCTTGCCAAAAAACAACTGGCGGACGGTTATTACGCAAGGGCCGAAGATTATTATATCGAGTCGGCATACAACGTCTCCGTCGCATATATCGCAAAGGCCAAGAAGATTTACCTCGAGATTAACGAGACGGTCGGAATCGCGAGATGCGATGCACTGTCCAAACGCATAGAGGAAAAAACCGTTGCAGGTAAAAGGGACCAGGCGGACGATTATTACGACAAGGCACAAAACTACTTCATAACCGAGGATTACGACCTTGCCATGACCTACGCAGAGAAGGCGGAAAAACTTTACGTGGAAATCGGCGAGCGGGAGAGGGCGCAGAACGTCAGGTTGCTGATAATGGCCATAGACCGGAAAATAAAGGAGATGACCCAGACAACGGTTGCTTCGATTACGACCCCAACCACGATATCGATCGTCGTGCCGACCGAGGAGAACAACACGTGGAAGATAATTGCCGCCATCGTAGCGTTGGCGGTTTTGCTCCTCGTCGGATACAAGAAGAAGAGAGAAGCGGATTTGAAGATGATGGAGAAGTGGGAGAAAACAGACGAGGAACTGGTAAAGATTGTGGAGGATAGCATGAAGTAAAATGTCCAAACGTTTATCCGTATTCCTGACAATCGTCGTGTTCTATCTTGCACTGAACGTTTCCGCGGTATCAAAATCGGAGGCAGATAGCTACTACGAGGCGGCCAAGGCATACTACGAAAAGGACGATTATACAAATGCGCTGAGGGACGTTCACAACGCACGGGAAATATATTCCGAGTTGGGCGATGTTGATGGCGTTATAAAGTGCGACGAGCTGCTATCCAAGATAGAGAAGGCGATAACTCCGCAAAAAAAAGCAGACACATACTACGACCTTGCCGGCGATTACTTCATAGCTGCCGAGGAGCAAACACTCGATTCCGAGAAGGTTTCGTACTACGAAAAGGCAAAGCTCTTTGCCCAGTACGCCAAGGATGCGTATGACGAGCTGAAGGACAGCAGGGGTGCGATAAAGGCCAATGACCTGCTGGAAGCATCCACAAGAAACATCGCGCTGATAACGAGCACCAAGCGAGAATTGGCGGAAAGGACGTACGATAGTGCGCAGTCGTTCTTCCTGTCCGGCGATTATGTAAGTGCGGTCGAATATGCCAAAAATGCCTCGCAGCTATTCGTGGAAATCAGCGATGCAAACGGTATAACAAAAACCGCGACGCTGATAAAAAACTCCGAGGAAAAAATCGAGGAAATCAGGAAGAACGCCATTGCGAGCTACGACCTGGCCGTAGACTTCTACATCACCGGAAACAACACGCAGTCGCTGGTATACGCACAAAATGCCAAAACATTGTACCAGAAAATCAGGGATACCGAAGGTTCGACAAAAGCCCAGAACCTGATTAACGACATAAACAAATTAATCGGCGACTACGAGGACCAGCAGCGGAGACTTGCGATGCGGTATTACCAGGACGCGGAGGATTATCTCATCGCGATGAAATGTGAAAACGCAACAGCAAGCGTGATGAACGCTAGGGACATATACACGCAATTCTACGCCGCCGCATCCCAAATAAAAAATCCTGAAGAGAAAAAAGCCAAGCAGAAATTGTATTGGGGTTTTATTTCGGAATGCGATGCCCTCTTCAGCAAGATAAAGTCGGCATGCGGCGAGCTCAGATTAAAGCAGCAGGCAGAGGATTACTTCTCAAAGGCCCAGGGATATTTCTCGCATGCGGACTATGACGATTCACTGACGTACGCGCGCAGGGCGTTGAGCATTTATCAGGAGATAGAAAACTTCGTTGGCATATCCAAGACGGAATCACTGTTGAATGAAATAAATGCGGGGGTGGAAAAGAAAAAACAGGCAGACGAGTATCTAAAAAAGGCGGAGGAGTATTTCCGAACAGCAGACTTCGAAAATGCAAAGGCTTTTGCCCTGAGCGCCAAAAAAATATACGACGACATATGGTCCAACAGAAGTCTTGAGTGCGATACGCTATTCGAGAAAATATCCAAGGGGGTAAAACAGAAGGAAACTGCGGATGCGTATTTCAAAAGCGCCAAGAATTACTTTGATAACGAAAGATACAACGATGCCGTTGTCTATGCTGAGAAGGCCCTCGAGATATATTCGGCGATTAACTACACTCAGGGCAGGAACATGACCTACTCAATCCTCACGGAGAGCAAGGCACGGGATTACGCTGCTTACAGGTTCAAGCGCAATCTGGTTTTGAGCGTTGCGGGCGTAATCGTGCTGGTTGCCTTAGTCGCAATGCTCATGAGAAGCAAAGAGGAGCGGACAGAGGTTGAAATGCTGAAGAAACAGCGCGAGGAAGAGGAAAAGCGGAAGAGGGAACTGGAGATGCAACGACTGGAGCAGGAGGTAAAAACCGAGAAAAGGGTGAAGGAGGAACTTCACAGGTTGCTGGAGGAAGAGCACGAGAAGGTGGAGGGCACGGAAGGTGCTGTAGAGGGTTCAACGGAAGAGAAAAAATAAAAATGTACGAAAAAATTCTCGACATCTCAAAGCGCAGGGGCATCGTTTACCCGTCGTTCGAAATTTACGGCGGGTTGAGCGGGTTCTATGACTACGGTCCGATAGGTTCGAGGATAAAGGAGAACCTGGAAAACCTGCTTCGCGAGTATTACGTGATAGACGAGGGCTGCTTTGAAGTTCAGTGCCCAACCTTAAGCCCTGAAGACGTGTGGATCGCATCCGGTCACGTGAAAAGTTTTTCCGACTTCAGTATTGAATGCACGAAATGCGGGGAGGCATACCGCGCAGACCATCTCATCGAGGCGCATGCAAAGGTAAAAACCGAAGGCCTAAGCTCGGAAAAACTGCAGGAGCTCATCGAAAAAAACAAAATCTCATGCCCGAAATGCAAAAGCAAATTAAGTTCGCTCAGCAGTTACAACCTCATGTTCGGAACCGTTGTCGGGGCAGGAAAGGACAAAAAAACCGCATACCTGCGACCCGAAACCGCTCAAACGACCTACCTTGCATTCAAGCGTTTGTGGGAAATCGCAAGGAAAAAACTTCCTTTCGGTGTCATACAAATCGGTCACTCCTTCAGGAACGAAATTTCCCCGAGGCAGGGAATGATACGGTTAAGGGAGTTCAACCAGGCAGAGGTGCAGTTTTTTGTTGACCCAGAAAGTAAAAAAGCAGAGCGATTTTCCGAAGTTTCCGGTCTAAAACTGAGGATGGTTACGAAAGACGAAAAAGAAATTGAAACAACGCTCGGTGATGCGGTTGATAAAAAATTCATAAAGAATGAACTGATGGCCTACCATCTCGGAAAGGCGTTCAAACTTTTCGTTGTTATGGGCATCAACCCAAATGCGCTGAAACTCCGGCAGCACAAGGACGACGAGCGCGCGTTCTACTCGAAAGACACATGGGACGTGGAATTCGAAAGCAAAAACTTCGGAAGAGTCGAACTTGTCGGAATCGCGGACCGGAGCGACTACGATTTAACGCAGCACCAAAAGCACAGCAGGGAGAGCATGGAGGTGAACCTTGAAGGCAGGAAGTTCATTCCGCACGTTGTTGAGGTCGCATACGGCATTGACCGCCCGTTGTACTGCGTTGTTGAATCCTGTTATGTGGAAGAAGCGGAAAGAACGTATTTCAAATTTCCGAAGAAAATTGCCCCGTACATCGCAGCAGTATTTCCATTAGTACAGAAGGACGGCCTCCCGGAAAAGGCAATGGAAATTTTCAGTACGTTAAAGGAAAAAAGGATTTACGTTTTGTATGACGGCTCGGGAAGCATAGGCAAACGGTACGCAAGGGCCGACGAAATCGGAATTCCGTATGCAATCACGATAGACTACGACACGCTGAAGGATAACACAGTGACAATCCGCGACCGGAATTCGAAGGGACAGAAACGAGTGAAGATCGATGAACTGTTTCCGGAGATTTCCGCATAAAATGCCAAAGGCGATTTTCTTTGACCTGTGGAACACGCTTATCTACTCGCCCACCAAGGACAGGGTCGAGGAGATGCGCCTGTTTCTCGGAGTTGATAAAAATAAATCCGAGTTCTACGGGGTTTTCATAGAAGACGCAAGGAACAAGCTCATGCTCGACAGGAATTTTGATGAAGAAAAATTCTTTGCAGGCATCCTAAAAAAACTGAATCTGGAGCCGGACAAGAAACGGGTCAATGCGCTGACAAAAATCTGGTTGTCGAGGTTGGATGGAATCAGACCGTTTCCGGAAACCTTCGATGTCCTTGGAAAACTGAAAAAGAAATACAAATTGGGTGTAATCTCAAATACGGATCGGAGCGGCTCCAATTATTCCGTTAGTAATTATGAACTGAGTGAGTACATGGATGCGATGATTTTTTCGTGCGACGTCGGATTGCTGAAACCGAATCCGGAGATATTCGAACTCGCTGCCAGAAGAATGGGCGTCTCGTGCAATGATTCAGTGATGGTCGGGGACAATCTGGATGTTGACATTCGCGGGGCGGAACGCGCAGGCATGAGGGGCATATGGTTGGATAGGGCCGGAGCAGGAGATGCGGAAAAAAGCATAAAGAATCTGTCAGAGTTGGAAAATTTATTGTTCGAGGTGGAGAATGGATAGGTTTATGCAGGAAGCTATCAGGGAGGCAAGAAAAAGCCTGCGTGAGGGCGGGATTCCGATAGGTTCGGTTCTGGTCAGGGACGGAAAAATCATCGGCAGGGGGCACAACCGCCGCGTGCAGGAGAACGACCCGATGGAGCATGCGGAGATAAACTGCCTGAGAAACGCGGGCAGGATTGGAAGTTACAGGGACACGGTGCTCTATTCAACTTTAATGCCCTGCTATTTATGCGCCGGCGCGATTGTCCAGTTCG